>JBCDLT010000070.1:0-34042 GCA_038745065.1 Pseudomonadota bacterium
GTCAAGGCCTGCCTGCAATCGATCATCGGATCGATCTTTTCTGCAACCTTTGAGGCGGCGGCGCTCGCCGCCAAGGCCGGCGTAAGCGGCGAGGTCCTGCATAAGGTGGTGACCACGTCGAGCGCCGGATGTGTTGTCTCCAGCACGGCGCTTGAAAACATCATCGACCGTCAGTTCGAAGGCACCGGCAGTCACATCTCCACCATGTACAAGGACCTGACGATCTCCCTCGACATGGCCCGCGACCTCGGCGTCCCGTTGCACACGGCCTCGATCGCCATGCAGCTCTTCCAGGCCGGCAAGACCCGCTACCCCGACGGCGACAATTGGGTCGTCACCAGGGTCCTGGAAGAAATCGTCGGCGCCGAACTGCACCGCAAGGCCGGTGACGGCAAATGAAACTCGGCGTGATCTGCGACGGCATCAGCCGCGACCTCGCCCATGCCCTTGTCGTGATGGACGAATTCGACCTCGATCATGCGGAACTGCAATTTGTTTGGGACAAGGAAGTCGGTGACCACACTCCGGAAGAAATCGAGACGATCCGCGATCTGGTGACGCGCCACGGCAAGACCGTTTCCTGCCTGTCGCGGCACGTCTTTGCCGGCCTGACGACGGCCAGCCGTCCCGGCGACCCGGCGCACACGACCCACATGGAGGCGCTGAAACGGGTCATGGCGATGGCGCATGCGCTCGGCGCGCCGCTGGTGCGCATCATGACGTCGAAAAAGGAACAGATTCTGTGGGGCGCAAACGGCGCCGAAAAGTGGAACGTCGCCAAGGGCGCGTGGGACACCCTGCCCCCGCTGATCGCGCCGGCCGTCGAGCTTGCCCGAGCCGAAGGGCTCACCCTGGTCGTCGAGACGGGCAACGGCACGATGGTCAATTCCAACTACACGGCCCGCCGGCTGATCGACGATCTCAATGCCAAGGACGTGCTGAAAGTGCTCTGGGATCCGGCCAACAATTGCTGGTGCCACGAACGCGCGTGGCCCGACGGCTACGACGAGATCCGCGACGGCTATCTCGGCCATGTCCACATCAAGGACGTGCAGGTCGACACACCCCGGGCCACCCTGGAAGTGCGCGAGATAGGAAAGGGCCAACTCGGCCCGCTGTTTCAGCCGATCGCGGACGCGATGCGGGCCGACAGCTATGACGGTGTCATTTCGCTCGAAAGCGTCTATCACCCGGGCAACGGCGATTTCGAAGCCGGCTTTCGCAAGTGCATCGGTCCGTTCAAGGAGCTGTTTGCATAGGCTTGCCGGAGATCGCATCTGACCGAGCCGCTCGAAAAACAGACCCGTACCGAAAGGCACGAGTCGTCAGACCAATGGACACACAACCGCTCTCGCCAATTTGCTGTATACGCGCTCTTGGGAAGGAACACTTATCCAGCCAGCTAAAGAATAACGCTAATATAGTTCGCTAATTTGCCGTAGCTTTGATTTTGAAGACAGTAGAAATCCGAATGCCGCACAATTTGCCTAATTTTTACTCAGCGTAACCCATTGCCATTTGCCGCGCCGCAAGGAAAATGTGGCCTTTAGGCTTGGGCGGGTGTGCAGATGTCTTTCAGCAACAGGCGCAATAGTTACGAGCTCACGGCACTTCTGGGATCGGACATCCTTGGGGCGACGGACAACAATCTGGGTTTGGGCGATCAGATCGAGATGCCGGCCTCGGCACGAGTCGAAATCGAAATCCGCGACAACGACAAACGGCTGTCCGGCGATTGGCTTTTCAACGAATACGGAAATGACCTGACCGGCCAGGTTGCCACCGTCGACATCGACGGCGAGACGGCGTTCGAAGACGTCCGGCTTTATGCCGAACAGTTTTACCAGTTGATGGATGAGGACGGAAATCTCTACATCCTGATCGAAATCGAAAGAGTGGGCAGTCAAAGCGGTGATCGGGACGACTTTTATGCTTTCCTCGGAGACGTGCCGCCCCCGGCAACAAACCTGACCGTTGTCGGCTCCGGCAATGTTTTCAAAGGCGTACGTTATGAGGATCTGACGGCCGGCCCGGTCGGTGACCTGAACCGGCTCGAAGACGGCGACGAGACGGCAAGTGTTGCGGAATCGAGCGGTCTCACGACATTGACCAACGTGCTCGCCAACACGGTCGACCCGGAGGCCGGCGACCCGTTTGTCGGATCGGTCAACGGCGACGCCGCTCTCGTCGGACAGACGGTGGCCGGAAGCAATGGCGGCCTGTTTGTCATAGCCGCCGATGGCACAGCGACGTTCGACGATAATGGCGATTTCGAAAGCCTTGGCGCGACCGAGACCGCGACGACCTCGGTCAGTTATTCGGTCGTGGATGCCGACGGCGCGATCGTCACCTCGACCGTTACCGTCACTGTCGGCGGCGTCAACGACGATCCGACCGGCACCCCCACGGGAACGCTCGATCCGGGCACGGAAGACATCCCCTCGATCATTGCCGCCGCAGCGCTGCTCCAGGGATTCACGGACATCGACGGCGATACTCTGCAAGTGATCGACCTCGTCGCCGACACCGGCGCCGATATCGCCGATAATGGCGACGGTACGTTCACCGTCACGCCGGTTGCCGACTTCAACGGCGACGTTACCCTGACCTACACCGTCTCCGACGGCAACGGCGGCACCCTGCCCGGCCAGGCCCGGACGTTGACCTTCGCCCCGGCCAATGACGATCCCTCTGGAACGCCAACCGGCACGCTCGACCCGGGCACGGAAGACGTCGCCGCAGTGATTGCCGCCGCAACCCTGCTCCAGGGTTTCACCGACATCGACGGCGACATTTTGGAGGTCGCCGATCTCATCGCCGACAACGGTGCAGGCGTGGCCGCTAACGGCGACGGCACCTTCACGATCACACCCGCCGCCGACTTCAACGGCAATGTCACGCTCACCTACTCCGTCTCCGACGGCAATGGCGGAACCCTGCCCGGTCAGAGCCGCACGTTGACCTTCACGCCCGTCAACGACGACCCGACCGGCGCACCGACCGGGACGCTGGACCCGGGAACTGAAGACATCGCAGCGGTGATCGCTGCGGCGACCCTGCGCGAAGGTTTCACCGACGTCGACGGCGACCTGCTGCAGGTCACAGACCTTATCGCCGACAACGGTGCCGACGTGATCGATAACGGCGACGGCACCTTCACCATCACCCCCACCGCCGATTTCAATGGCGATGTCACGCTGACCTATACTGTCTCCGACGGCAACGGCGGCACCCTGCCCGGTCAGACACGCACGCTAAGCTTCGCGCCAGTCAACGACAACCCGACCGGCGCACCGACCGGGACGCTTGACCCGGGAACTGAAGACATCGCGGCGGTAATCGCTGCGGCAACCTTGCTGGAGGGCTTCACCGACGTCGACGGCGACCTGCTGCAGGTCACAAACCTTGTCGCCGACAACGGCGCCGACGTGATCGACAACGGCGACGGCACCTTCACCATCACCCCCGCCGCCGATTTCAACGGCGATGTCACCCTCACCTACACCGTCTCCGACGGCAATGGCGGGACCCTGCCCGACCAGACCCGCACGCTGACCTTCGTTCCGCAGAACAGCACACCGACGGCGATCGACCTCAGCTCGACAACCATCGACGAGAACATCCCGGGCAAGGTCGTCGGCGTCTTTTCGACCACCGACCCCGATACGGAAGATACCTTTACCTATTCGTTGTTCGGCCCCGATGCCGATCTCTTCGACATCGACGGCGACAAGTTACGAGTTGCCGAGACAGGGCTCGATTTCGAAAGCGCGCCAACCCGATCGATATCGGTGCGTTCCACCGACCAGGACGGCGCCTTTGTCGACCGCGACTTCATCCTCACGGTGATCGACAGCGAAGAGATCCTCCTCACTCCGACACTCGACACCGTCGTGACCAGCGGTGCGAACGTCCAGATTGTGGGGGATTCATCGACCTATTCTGCGCAGGACCTGTTTACGGGAAGCAGCGGCTTCGAGAACCTCGTCCTGACAGGCCCGGGCAGTTTCACAAGTTCATTTCCGCAATTCGTGGGGATTGGTGCACCGGTCGATTTCGTCGACATCGATCGCGTGACACTGATCAATCTCGACGAAACGGGTCTGGCCTCCCTGTTTTTGCCGAATGTGCAGATCGATGAAGTGGAAACGGTCGGAACGGGCCGCTTCTTTATCAGCCTAACCGGTCCGACACAGGTCTCCCGCATCATTGGCGACCACGGGTCTGACGACGTCGAAATCCGGAATTCAGCCATATTGGAACGGATCGATCTCGGCGACGGCGACGGTCAGAACGTCGATCTCAGGACCTTTGTCGTCGGCCGTGATGCGGCGACCGTCGGTGAATTGACCTTCGGCACCGGCACCGACAAAACCGCGCAGATCGGAAGCGGCGCGAATATCACCACGCTCAACCTCGGCGACGGCGGCACATCATCCATCAATATCGATGGCGCGACGATCGGAGCCATTGTCGGGGATGCAACGAGCGGTGCCGACAATGTTACCATTCGTGGTGCATCAACGATCGGCACAATTTCTCTCGGTGCGGAGTCCGATGTCCTGACCCTCGGGAGCGGCGTAACCGCCCCGACATCGGCCGACTTGGGTGAAGGCGACGATCAACTGTTCCTCAGCTTTTCCGGCGTGCCTACCGGTATCTCAGTCGATGGCGGAACCGGCCGCGATATCATCTTTCTCAGCGGCTCAGGCAACTTGACCGTCGATCTCACCCAATCCGATTTTACCGGCTTTGAACGGATCTCGATTTCCGGTCCCGGCAACGTTGCGATCATAGACAACGAGACGCTTTCCAGGTTCCAACAACTCTCCGGCAGCACCTTATCGACGTTCCGTACCAACGAAAGCGTCTTGGACCTGACCGCCGTGTCGACAAGCGGGGTCGGCCTTGGCAGCACGAACGTAAATGGGACGACGTTCCTGGTCGACACCAAGGAAACGGCATTGGACATCCGGCGCGGAGTCGGTCCAGACCGCCTGGAAGCGACGGAAGTCGCTTTGACCGACACAGAGCGGGCAACCATTTTCGGGACGACTTCGATCGAAACCATCGTCGACGCGACGGGCACCTACACTTCCGATCTGATCAGCCTGTCTCCCGTCGTGCTGACCACGGGACCCGACGCACCGACATTGACGGCGAACGCTGATTTTGTAATCGGTACGACGTCCACACTAAATGCCGAAGACACTCTGATCGGGGGTGACGACGTTGACGTCCTTCGTCTCTTCGACGAGCGCGGCAACAATACAGTATATGATTTCAACACCTTGGCGGAACTCTCCGAGTTCGAGTCCATCGAGGCCTATATCATCTTCGATGAAGCCTCGACCTTCACATTGAGGGACGGGCCCACCGCCAGTCTGGACCTGTTCGGCATTGGCGAGAACACGATCAATCTGACCGGTACGACGAATGCTGCAAGGATCGGCGGGGACGACGGAATAGAAAGCGTATTTCTATCGGATTCCGCCTCTGTGCAAACCATCGATCTGGGCGCCGGGTCTGGTGAAAGCGTCTCATTGACCGGTGCCGCGTCGGCTACCCTGATCGACTTCGGAAGCGGCGACTCGCAAATCCTGGATTTACGGGACAATGCCGTCGTAACCGAAGCGCGCTTCGGATCAGGCACGGGAGACAGCGCAACCCTGTCCGGATCAGCGCAGGCAACGCTGATCGATTTCGGTAACGGCGACGGAAAGCAATTGCGAGTCATTGGCAACGCCCTGATCGGCGAGGTCGTCTTCGGGGCGGCACCCTCTTTTTTCGTTAACAGTCTGGAATTCGTCGATACGTCTTCCGTCTCTACCGTCAGACTGGGAGACGGCGGCGGCACCGATATCAACATAAGAGACGATGCGATTGTCGGTGAGATCATCGCCGGCGCTGCGAGCGGCCGCGACGAGATCTTCATGATCGGCAACGCTGTTGCGACAAGCATTTCGCTCGGTGCCGGGAATGACACGATAGAGCTGGTGTTGAACGCATCCGTCGGCACGATCGATCTCGGTGCCGACGAGGACGCACTCGAAATCCGGAACTTCAATGTGCTCGCTTCTGCCGTGTCCTGGGACGGTGGCGCGGGTTCCGATACGCTCGTCCTGGCTGATAGCGGCGACACAATTGATCTGACGACCGGAATCGTCTCGGGTTTCGAGACCATTTCCCTCAGCGCTGCCGGCTCGCAAGCGCTGATCGATGCGGCGGCGCTGACCGATGTCACCGAGTTGACCGGATTTTTCTCAAGCCGCTACGTGACCGCCGATGCCACACTCGATCTCACCGGGATCGACGCCCGGCTCGTGCCGTTCGTCAGCACCAATGTGCTGGGTACGACTTTCCTCGTCGACGACAGAGCGGAGGCGCTCCTGATCGAGGGTGGTGTCGGATCAGATACGATCGAGACATCGGCTTTCGCCTTTTCCGAAAACGAGCGCGATTTAATCTTTGCCACGACCTCGGTCGAGACGATCGTCGATACCGCCGGCACTTTCACGACCGGCTTCAACGCCCCGAACACCTTCGTGCTGACCGACGGTAGCGACGCACCCGTCCTCTCAGGCGCCGACGAGACGGTGATCGGGACAGCGGCAACCCTTAACCCGGGCGATAGTCTGAATGCCGGCGACGGGTTTGACGAACTGGTTCTGTACGGCAGCGCTAACTATAGCCTGACCAACCTGGCCGCCTTCACCGGCTTTGAGGCCGTTAGGGTCATCAATGTCTCGGAAGACGCCACGCCCTTCCTGACACTTGGCGACACGCCGGCACCCATCGATGTCCAGTTCATAGGCGGTGAGACCAATCGGATTTTCGTGGTCGACAATGCTGAGGTGGGAAGCGTGGAACTGAACGCCTCTTTGCAGAATGTCCTCAGCCTCTTTGAAAATACGTTCGTCGACAGCGTCGTTTTCCAGTCGGGTGTGCTCAACCGGATCGATGTTTCCGAAGGAGCGCGGATTGGCAGCCTTAGCCTCAGTGACGGTAGAGACGACGTCGTCCTCGACGATGCCGGCGCGCTGGCGGACGCCGTTCTTTGGGACGCCGGCGATGGCAGGGATCGGTTGGGGCTTGGCGGAAGCGGTCAGACCTACGACCTGACCACGGCCGCAATAACCGGTTTCGAAGAGGTCTCTCTATTCGGCTCCGGCAATGTCGGCCTGATCGATGCCGCCTTCGTGTCCACCGCCACGTTCCTCTCAGGCTCCAGCGCCAATGCGTTCCGGACCGCCGAGGCGACGCTGGATCTTACGGAGACCATTGCGTCCACCGTCGGTTTTGAATCGGCCAACGCTTCGGGGACGACCTTTCTGGTTGATAGCAGGAGCGAGGCGTTTCTGATCCGTGGCGGCATCGGCACGGATGAGATTTCGGCAATTGGTTTTTCCCTTTCCGAAACCGATCGGCAGAACATTTTTGCAAACAGTTCAGTGGAGCTGATCCGCGATACGAGCGGCCTGTTCGGGAACGATACCGGCAACACGCTCGATGCAAACTCCGCCGGCGGTCTGGTCGTCGGCGGGACCGGCGCGGACAGGCTGGTCAGCGACATCGGCAATGATATCATGACGGGCAATGCCGACAACGACGTGTTCGTCTTTGGCCTGAACAACGGCAACGACGAGATCACGGATTTTGTCGCAGGTGCTGGCACTGACGATGTGCTTGATTTTTCCGGCTACGCCACCCTGTTTTCGTTCGTCGCGGACCTGCTTGCAACGGCAACACAGGAAGGCAGCGACGTGGTTTTCCAGCTGACGCCGGAGGACACGCTGACACTGAGATCTGTCGCGCTGGCCAACCTGGACGAAGACGATTTTATTCTCTGAGCCTTCGCAGGCGCCGCGTTAGGTTGCCGGAGCGACGCCTGACGATCCAGAGTCACTGTCAGACCCAGAAGGGTTTCAGCTTGAACGGCTCTCGCGCCGTTTCCTTGTCCGATGTGTCAATATCACGGGCAAGGACATCGCATCTCCGCCTTTCGGCATCGGTCAGGACACCATCCCGCCGCTGGCAGTCCCGCCATGTGTCCCATGGCGAGACTGGAACGTCGTCGAGCGCCAGGCAGTCCCGTGCGAGATTCACCCACAGAAACCATTCGCCGGCCGCTTCCCCGTGTCCGAAGAGCTCCGCCGACACACTCCCTGCCCTGACCTTGCGCCAGGCTTCGGCGGCCGTCAGGAACATCTCTTCGGGCACGGCGCAGGGATCGAAATCGATGCCCAGATGGGCCCTGTGCTCCCGGTCGAGTTGGGCGTCGGCACGCACCCAGCCCGTGCCCGGCGCCGACTGGAATTCGCAGATCCAGTGATCCTCGAACCGTTCTGGTGAAAAATAGGCGGCGAAACCGCATCGCACACGGGCGGGCACGGATTTCTGCCGCAGCATGCCGCACAGCATGACGGCGTAGTCGCGGCACGTGCCGATCTCGCGATCGGCCGGCGGCCTCGATGTGCCGAGCGGCACGTCGAATCGCGCGAAAATCCGGTCAAGTCGGGCCTCGAGCGGCAAGGTTGCGCGGGACGCCGAGGCGGCGTCGATGCCGGAGCTCTCGTAGTATTCAAGGTGATCGCAATGAACCATCAGACCACCGACGGTTTCGACGATCTGGCGGATATCGGCATCGAGCGCGTCGACGGCAGCGCGATGCCGACCCGGGTCGGTCCACGCATTGTGCTCTAAAAACCGCGGCATGTCCCGCTCTTCATGCCCTTGCGGGACGGCTAGACCGGATCGCGCCGCAAGGCCTGGCACATGCAGTGCACGCCGCCCCCGCCTTGCGTGATCATCGACAATTCCGGGTCGTAGATCGTGAAGCCGCGCGCCTTGAGCTTTTCTTTCAGCGTGCGGGCTTCGGCCGGCACCAGCACCCGGTCGTCGCCGAGTGCGACGACATTGCAGCCGAGCGCCAGGGTTTCCTGGAACGGCACGTCGATGATCTCGATCCCCTTGCCGCGCAACCAGTCGACGATGGTCGGATCGGTACAGGCCAGGCACACGGCCGCGAGCTTAGGCGCCAGCATGACGACCATCAGGTCGATATGCACATAAAACGGGTCGATGTCGGCCAGCCGTACTTCCCAGCCTTCCGCCTCGAACCAGCCGGCGATCTGGCTCGCGCCCTCCTGCATCGACCGACCCTCCTCGCCTTCCCAGCCGATCAGCACGGCGCCCGGTTCGATCACGTTGAAATCGCCGCCCTCGAACGTGCCGGCCGTGACCATGTCGTAGATCGGAATACCGAGGCGCTGATAGGTTTCGATACAGCGGTAGTTCTCTCCGCGACGCCACCATTGCGCCATGTTGGTGATGATTGCGCCGAACGGCGTCATCACCGAACTGTCGCGGGCATAGACCTGGTACGGCAAGGCCGGATCGGGATTGAGAAAATGCACCTCAACCCCGGCCGAACGGTAGGCCGAGACCATTTCCGCATGCTGGCGGCGCGCAACCTCCGGCTCGAACTGCACGCCGCGGCGCAGGGTCTTTTTCGACAGCGACGACGTCTGCAGCCAGCGGTAATTCTCGATCGGCCCGAGCAGCACGTCGCGCATGATCCCGTAATCGGAATTCGCCCCCCAGGAATTGAGCGGCGCCGTGCCGCCGCCCTCGCGTCGATGGCGCAAGCTGAAAGGGGTCGTTTCGACAAGGCCGTCCATGCTCAGCTCCTTTTGCCCGCAACAGGGGGCACACGCATCATTGTTTACCCTCTCGATGGCGCATCGATCGGCAGGGGCGGCCTCACCCTATCGCGGGCGTGCCGGGTGGTCGAGGCGTTGAACGTCGTTCATCGTTGATCCGGGATGTCACCTCGTATTTTTCCCGGATTTTACCGAATTCGGCCGGCAACCACTTCATGCTTCTCCGCACTACAAACAACCAAAAATCGAGAGCCCAATGGCCATTAAGAACGAAGCGACGACCGAATGGGCGATCGCCGGCATAACCTCTGCCGGCATGTTCGTCGGATACAATGTCTTTGCCCTCATGAACCGCAAGACCGGCAAGGGCTATACGCTCCACATCCCGTCCGGCGGTGCGTCGATCGGCTTGTCGGCCAGTGCCGGCGACCCGTCCTGGGTCTATTTCCGAACCAGGGAACCGGTTACCGCCGATGCGTTCGACGGCGTGAATTGCCGGATCACGTCGGCCAATATCGGCGTCTTCTACGGCTACTCCATTACCTATCTGACGATCCGCAAATCCTGGTGGGGCTGGTCCGACGTGCGCGCCTACATCAAGATGACCGGTACGGGCATCATGCTGCCGGGTGGCGGCGTTTCCGGCGGCGGCACGATCCTGACGGACGGCTCCCCGTGCTCGCTGCGCTATGCCCGCTTGTATCTCGATATCGACCTGGATTTCGAAGAACCGCTGCCGCGCATGACGCGGGTCCAGTACAAGCCGCAGGAATCGAAAAAGAACCTGATCGTCGATTCCGATGCCGCCTTCGGTTTCGACAGCGATCAGCTGAACAGCCAGGGCCGCAAGGCGCTGGAGGAATGCGCCTTCTACCTCAACATGCGCGAAAAAGAACCGGTCATGATCAACGGCTTCACCGATTCCATCGGTGAGGAAGCCTACAATCTGAACCTGTCGAAGCGCCGGGCCGAAACCGTGCGCCGGTGGTTCCAGGGCAAGGGCGTGCTCGGCGCCGACCAGTTCCGCACCGAAGGCTGGGGCGAGGAAGAGCCGGTCGCACCGAACACCATCAACGGTCAGGACAATCCGGCGGGCCGCGCCAAGAACCGGCGTGTGGAAATCGTCTTTCGCTGACGCCAGCCCGATCGTGTGGCTCCGCCGCAAAAAAATCCGACGGAGCCGCGTCACATAGAGCGTCCCAGGCTCGTCATGCTTGCAAACCCTCATAACGGAGACGCAGCATGACCGCTTCCCACACGAGAACCCTTGAAACCGAGATCCCCGACATCCTTCAGGCGATGTCCCGGGTGCATGGCGCCATCGGGCGCTACGGTTTCGACAGGATGCTGGAACACCTTGTTTTCCTGCGTGTTTCGCAGATCAACAAATGTTCCTATTGCGTGAAAATGCATACCGAGGAGGCCCGCGCCGACGGCGAGACGAATGAACGTCTCGACCGATTGATCGTCTGGCGCCACGTCGAGGAGTTCAGCGACCGCGAGCGCGCCGCCTTCGCATGGGCCGAGGCGCTGACCGAACTGGACCGCCGGACCGACATCGCGGCCTTGCGCGAAACGGTCCGCGCGCAGTTTTCCGAGACCGAACTCGGCGTGTTGACCAGTCTGGTGGCGATGATCAACCTGTGGAACCGCGTGCAGATCTCCCAGGATTGAAAGGAACTCCCCGGTTTCGGAACCGGGCCCGCGCCCGGTTCCGCAATACGACTGGCACAAAAATGAGGCCCATGCCTTGAACGCGATCGATACCTTCGAAGACATGCGCAGCCGATTGACCGGCCTCGCCTACCGCCTGTTGGGGTCCTACGCGGACGCCGAGGATGCGGTCCAGGAAACCTATCTGAAATGGAACGCCGCCGACCGATCCGCGATCGAAACGCCGGCCGCCTGGCTGACGACAGTCTGCACCCGGCTCTGCCTCGACACACTGAAATCGGCGCGCCGATCACGAACGGATTATGTCGGCACCTGGCTGCCCGAACCAGTCGCAACCGATGATCAGGTGTTGCCGGACGATCGTCTGGCGCTTGCTGATTCATTGTCCATGGCTTTTCTGGTGGTGTTGGAACGTCTCGCACCGAAAGAACGGGCCGCCTACCTGCTGCACGAAATCTTCGACATGCCCTATGCCGACCTTGCGGGACTGCTCGACATCTCCGAAACCGCCTGTCGCAAGCTCGTGTCGCGGGCCCGCCACAATGTCGGCAAGACCCATGCGCGGCACGTGACGCCGTCGGACGTTCAGGAGCGGTTTCTGAAGGCTTTCAAGAGCGCCGTCGAGACTGGCTCCGCCGATACGCTCGCCGCGCTCTTGAGCGAGGACGTGCAATTGCATGCCGATGGCGGCGGCGTCGTACCCGCAATCGGTCGTGTGCTTAGCGGTCCCGACGAGGTTCTGGGCTTTGCAACGCAGGGGTTACGCGAATTCTGGCGGGGTTTTGCCTGGCAGCCTGCCGACATCAACGGCACCAGGGGATATCTGATGACCGATGGCGGCACGGTCATTGCCGCGGTCAGTTTTGCCTTCGACCGCCAGGGCCGCACGACCGACATCTTCATCATGCGCAATCCGGACAAGCTCGGCACCTTCGTCAAACCGTCCGAAAGAGGTTCGAACAAGGCGCCTTGGCTCATGTGACGGCGCCCTGCGCGCCTCCGCCAATCCGTGTCCGCCGCTCCTCGGCCGGCCCCGCTCATGACGATCGGGGACCAGCCTTTCTGCCGGCAACCTGAAACAGCACAGCACCGGCCACGATAAGGGTCAGGGCGAGCGCAAAACCGTCCGGCAGGGTTTCGCCGAGCAAAAGCACGGCAACGGGTGTGCCGACGGCAGCCGCCACGGAACCGATCTGACTGAGATAGACCGGACCGGCGACATATTGAAGACGGAAATAGGCAATGAACTGAAGGGCGAAGGCGGCGATGTTGAGCCCGGTCAGGAGCATCAGCATCGGTGTCGCCGCCAGCCGGTTCCAGGCCGTACCGCCTTCCAGACCCACGGCGAACGGAGCTGTCAGGGCCGCAGCCAGAAGCAGCATCAGCGCTGCCAGCAGGATGGGCTGCGCGCCGCTCGGCCAGAACCGGGTGCGGAACAGGTTGCCGCCGGCGACGATGAACGGAATGCCGGAGGCGACCAGCACCCAGCCGACGCCGGACGCACCGTCCAGTCCGTCGAATTTTCCAAACGCCAGAAGCAGGCCGCCGGCCAGCGCCACCGCGACGCCAAGCGCCCGCAGCCCAACAAACCTTTCCATGCCGAACATGAGGGCCAGGGCGTAGGTGATGAGCAGCGGAAACGCAAAGGCCAGCGAGACATAACCCGCTCCCACATGCGCCACGGACAGATAGGCCATGGCGCTCGGCAGGGCCTGAAAAGCGCCCGCCCCGAGACCATAGAGCGCGAGCGGTCGCCAGGCACCGCGGACCGCGCCCGAATAGGCGGCAAGCAGAAACAGCAAAAGCCCGGCACCGCCGAGCACGATGGTCAGAAACCACAGCATCGGCGCGGCGTGGTCCGCGGCGAGCCGTGAAATGATGATTGTCACGGCGAGCAGCGACCCCGTCGCTGCCAGCAGGGCCGGCGCCTCGAGATCAATCGACGTCGCATAGGGTTTTGCGGACAAAAGCGGCATGGGGGCCTCTTGCAGCAAGGTGCGTTCAGGGATAGGATTTATCTCTATATAAAGTTTCTTTATGTCGAGACAAGTGATGACGGATGATTTTCAGGACCGTGCCTCCCGGGCCGTCGGCCAATGGCAGCAGGAGTTTCCGGATTGGGATCTGCGCCCGATGGAGATGCTGGGGCGTCTGACCGAAACCGCAGCCGTCATCAGCCGCGATCGCCAGGCACCGCTGTTTGCCCGCTACGGTCTGCAGCCCGGCGAATTCGACGTGCTGGCAGCCCTGCGCCGATCGGGCGCCCCGTTCGAAATGACGCCTACGCACCTGTTCGAGATCACCATGATGTCGTCCGGCGGCATGACCGCCCGTCTCGACCGCCTGGAAAAGGCCGGACTGGTGGCCCGGCGCGCCAATCCGGACGATCGCCGCGGCGTGCTTGTATGCCTGACGGAAGCGGGCCGGGATCTGATCGAGCGCGCGGTGCCGGATCATGTTGCCAATCAGGCGCAGATCGTCGCCGGGCTGAACGCAACGGAGCTCGAAGCGCTGTCCGGCCTGTTGAAAAAACTCCTGCGTCATGTCGAGGCGGCGACGTGACGGTTTTTCCTTGCGCGCTGCGGGCATGCCGCCCTCGCGCGTACGAAAATTGATGACGGTTCCGTGACACTAAAGTACCGAAAATCGTGTTTTCTAAAAAAAATTGAAAAATCACTTTCCAAGGCAATCGAATAGGGTCTTAATTTGCGGAACGGCCAATCGTTTCAAAGGTGCCGCTCCAGGTTGACGTAACGTTCGCACAGTCTTCGCCGCGCCCGGCAAATTCGCCGAGCGGCCGTGGCCGCCTTCGTTTCTCCGCCGAGCCGCCCGACACCGCAAGTTGGTAAGCAGGAAGGACACATTCGTCGGCGCACAGACCGCACTCATGATCTGAACCAGTAGTCCTTCCCAGACGCTTTCCAGCGCAGGGTCCGTGTTCCGGCGTTTGTTTCGGGGGAAACAAAATGTCCGAAATCTACATCGTCGGGGTCGACGGAACGGAGCATTCGCAACGGGCGGTCGACTATGCCGCCGCCCGCGCGAAAGCGGCCAATGCCGAACTCCTCCTTGTGTTCGTGCTCGAATGGTCGCCGTTCAGCTTTCACACCGCAGAGGAACTGGCCGAGCGGCACAAACGCCGCGAGGAGGAGCTGGACCGGGCCAATGCTGTGATCCAGCCGATCGCACAGAAACTGAGCGCATCCGGCATTACCGCGACGACCGAGGTCCGGCACGGCCATGCCGGCGAACTGATGTGCCAGATCGCGGAGGAAAAGGGCGTCGCCCAGATCATCGTCGGGCGCTCCGGCGGATCCGGCTTCACCCAGCGTCTCGTGGGCTCCCTGGCAATCACGCTCGCCCAGGCGGCACCCGTCCCCGTGACGATCGTTCCCTAATTCATACCGATACCCAGACGAAATGACGTCTGTCAGGAGAGGATCCTGTTCATGTTGTCTCGAATCCTATCTGCAGCGGCGCTCCTGCCGTTCACTGCCGGGCTGGCCCAGGCCCAGCAATCCGGCATCGACCAGGCGATCAGCAACGCGGTCGCGCCGATCGTCAATCCGATCGTTTCCACCATCTTTTATTCGGTTCCGGTTTTTGGGACCGACTTTCCCCTGATCGTCGGATGGCTGGTCATCGCCGCCCTCGTCTTCACGTTCTATTTCGGCTTCATCCAGTTTCGCGGCTTCAGGCACTCGATCGAACTGGTGCGCGGCGACTATCTCGATCCGAAGGACGCCGGCGAGGTGACGCCGTTCCAGGCGCTCGCAACCGCGCTTTCGGGCACGGTGGGCCTCGGCAACATTGCCGGCGTCGGGGTCGCGGTCTATCTCGGCGGACCGGGCGCCACGTTCTGGATGATCCTGGCCGGTCTGCTTGGCATGGCCTCGAAATTCACCGAGTGCATTCTCGGCGTGAAATACCGCAACGAATATCCCGACGGCACCGTGTCCGGCGGCCCGATGTACTACCTTTCGAAGGGCCTGTCGGAAGACGGCAAGGCGGCGCTCGGCAAGTTCCTCGCCATCTTCTTTTCGATCTGCTGTATCGGCGGCGCACTCGGCGGCGGCAACATGTTCCAGGCGAACCAGTCGTTCGTCCAGATCTCCTCGATCATCCCCTTCTTTGAAGGCAAGGGCTGGCTGTTCGGCCTGATCATGGCGGCGATCGTCGGCATCGTGATCATCGGCGGCATCAAGTCGATCGCCCGGGTCACCGAAAAGGTCGTGCCCGGTATGGCCGTGATCTATGTCGGCGCGGCCCTGATCATCATCATCATGAACATTGATGCGCTGCCGGCAGCGGTCAGCGCGATCATCACCGGCGCCTTCGCGCCGACGGCCGTGGCCGGCGGTGCGATCGGTGCGCTCATCCAGGGCTTCAAGCGGGCAGCCTTTTCCAACGAGGCCGGCATCGGTTCCGCCTCGATCGCCCACTCCGCCGTCCAGACGAAACACCCGGTCACCGAAGGCTATGTCGCGCTTCTCGAACCCTTCATCGACACGGTCGTGATCTGTACGATGACGTCGCTGGTGATCATCATCACCGGTTCATGGGTTCCGGAATCCGGCGTGACCGGTATCGCCCTGACCTCGCAGGCCTTCGAAGCGAACTTTGCCGGCTTCGGCTACGTGCTGGCGATCGCGGCCGTTTTATTCGCCTTCTCCACCATGATTTCCTGGTCCTATTACGGCCTCAAAGCCTGGACCTACATGTTCGGTGAAGGACAGGCCAAGGAGATCATCTTCAAGGTGATCTTCTGTGTCTTCGTGGTGATCGGCTCGTCGATGAGCCTCGGCCCGGTGATCGATTTCTCCGATGCTATGATCTTCGCCATGGCGATCGCCAACATCATCGGCCTGTACCTGCTGATGCCGAAGGTGAAGGCGCTCGTCGCCGATTACCGCGAAAAGCTGGCGACCGGCGAAATCCGCAAGATAAAATAGACCGTCACAATCACACGGAGCCGGCCGTCACGGCCGGCTCCGAAACAGACCGATCAGGCCGCGAGCAACCGCCCGCGGCCGACAACGTGCGTCGGCAGACCGGCCAGCCGCATCGCGCTCCACGCGCCCGCGACAGCACTGGAGACCACCGGCAGGCCGGTGGTCGCTTCAAGCCTCGCCGTGACCCCGAGCGTGCGCAGGCCGCCGCATGAGATGAACAGCGTATCGGCATCCGGCGCTGCGGCCGCGCCCCGTTCGCCCAGATCGGTCAACGTCTCTTCCGACACGGCCAGGATCTGGTCCACGTCGGCAATCTCCAGCGCGGCCAGTCCGGCGATTTCGAAACCCTCGTCACGGAGAAAATCCGCAAGCCGGCGATTGACGTCGTCGACATAGGCGGTGGCAAGCGCGATGCGTTGCCCCCCGACCGCCTGCAGGGCCTCGACTATCGCCGCACTCATCGTCGTTGCCGGCAATCCGGTCGCCTCCTGCATGGCGGCAATCAGCGATCGGTTGAAGGCCGCGCCGCGATAGAAACTCAGCGACGTTCCCATGAGAACAACGACGTCGGCCCCGCGGTCGGCCAGCCGTTCGGCCGCGCCGACCACATTGTCGATGACGGCGTCGTAACCGTCCGGTGTCAGGCGTTCCAGACCGAGCCCTTCCGCGATGAAGCGCGCGCCCTGCGGATACAATGCCGGCGCTTCCGGCGGCACCGCGCCGGCGGCAGGCGGAACGATCATGCCGATGAGCGGCATCTCCGACGTCGCCATGCACTTCTCCTCAAACCAATTTTGCTTGCGATGATAACCCGATAAGCTAACCTGCGAAAACAGACAGGGGTGTAATTGACATCATGGCAGGGGACTTCAGCGCCGCGGGCTTGCGTTCGCGGGTGGTCGTCGACGGGCTCGACCGGACGCCGCACCGGGCCTTCATGCGCGGCATGGGTCTCGACGACGAAGCCATGGCGCGGCCGTTCATCGGGGTCGTGACGACGGAAGCGGAGACCTCACCCTGCAATCTCGGGCTCGCCGCACAGGCCGAACACGCCTATGCCGGCGTCAAGGAAGGCAACGGCACGCCGCGCTCCTTCACGACGATCTCGATTTCCGACGGTCTCAGCATGAACCACCAGGGCATGAAATGCTCGCTGGTCTCGCGCGAGGTGATTGCGGATTCGGTGGAACTCGTCGTGCGCGGCCATTGTTACGACGGTCTTGTCGCCTACGGTGCCTGCGACAAGAACCTGCCCGCCATGATGATGGCCATGACCCGCCTCAACGTCCCGTCCGTCTTCCTGCATGGCGGCCCGACGCTGGCGACCGGCTACAAGGGGCGCATGGTCTCCGTCATGGACGCCTATGAAGGCGTCGGCGCCGTTCAGACCGGGACGCTCGAACGCGCCGCGCTGAAGGATCTGGAAGAAAAGGTCATGCCGACCATCGGTGCCTGTCCCGGCCAGATGACGGCAAGCACGATGGCCATGGTCTCCGAAGTCCTGGGTTTTGCGCTGCCCGGTTCGGCGACGGCCCCGGCGGTGAATGCGGAACGCCGCGCTCTCGGCCGCCGGGCCGGCCTGACGGTCATGGACGTGCTGCGCCGCGGCGGGCCCCTGCCCCGCGACCTCGTCACACAAAAGAGCCTGGAAAACGCCTGTGCGATCGTCGCGGCAACCGGCGGTTCGACCAATGCCGCCCTGCACATCCCTGCGATCGCGCATGAGGCGGGCCTCCGCTTCACCCTCGACGATGTGGCCGCCGTCTTCGAACGCACGCCCTTGATCGCCGACCTGCAGCCCGGCGGCAAATACTTTGCCCAGGACGTGCATGCCATCGGCGGTGTCGCGGTTGTCGTCAAAGCCCTCCTCGACGCCGGCTTCATGCACGGCGATACCCCGACGGTCATGGGCATGACGCTGGCGGAAGCCGTCGCCGACGCACCGCCGCCCGACGGCACGGTCATCCGGTCGGTCGCCGACGCGCTGTCTCCGACGGGCGGTGTCGTCGTTCTGAAGGGCAGCCTGGCGCCCGACGGCGCGCTCATTAAAGTTGCCGGTCTGAAGACGCTTACCCATGAAGGCCCGGCACGAGTATTTGAATCCGAGGAAGCCTGCGTAGCGGTGATCCGCGCCGGCGGCTTCAACGCGGGCGACGTCATTATCATCCGAAACGAGGGGCCGAAGGGCGGTCCCGGCATGCGCGAAATGCTCGGCCCCACGGCCATGCTCTATGGCCAGGGCATGGGCGAAAAGGTGGCTCTGATCACCGACGGCCGGTTTTCCGGCGCGACGCGGGGTCTCTGTATCGGCTACCTGTCGCCGGAAGCCGCCGCCGGCGGACCGGTGGCGCTGGTTCAGGACGGCGACATCGTGCGGGTCGACGCCCGCGCCGATGCCCGCACGCTCGACCTGCTCGTCGATCCGATGGAGATGGAACGCCGACGCGCCGCATGGCAGAAACCGGCCCGTCCCGTGCCGCTCGCCGGCGCGCTGCAGAAATACGCCGATCAGGTCGGCTCCGCCCATCTTGGAGCGGTCACCCATGCCGGCGCGATGCAATGGCCCCAGGACCCGGTGGCCGATGACTGAGCTCCGGATCGGTTTTATCGGACTTGGACTGATGGGCCATCCGATGGCCGCCCGATTGCTGGCGGCCGGACATGCGCTGACCGTCTGGAACCGCACGATCGCCAAGGCGGAAGCCTTGATCGCAAAAGGGGCCGAACGGGCCGAGACCCCGGCCGCCCTGGCGGCCACCACGGACATCGTCTGTCTCAACCTGACCGACACGCGTGCCGCCGAAGCCGTGCTTTTCGGTTCCGACGGCGTCGCAACCGCGTCGGGTGCCGGCCTTGTCGTCGACTTTTCGACCATTCCGCCCGAAGTCACGAAGACGCTCGCCGCACGCCTGCAAGAGGCCAACGGCATGCTTTGGATCGATGCCCCGGTTTCCGGCGGCGTGCCGGGTGCCGAGGCCGGCACGCTGACCATCATGGCCGGCGGACCGTCGGCCGCCTTCGATCGTATCCGGCCGATCCTTAATGCGGTCGCGGGACGCGTCACGCATATGGGCGATACCGGTGCCGGTCAGGCCACTAAACTCGTCAACCAGATCATTTCCGGGTGCACGATGGCTGTGGTCGCGGAAGCCGTCGCCTACGCCGAACGCTCCGGCATCGATGCCAGTCGGCTCACTGAGGCGCTTGCCGGCGGTTTTGCGGACTCACGGCCCTTCCAGATTTTTGCGCCACGGATGGCCGCCTCCACCTTCGAGGAACCGCTCGGTACCACCGACACCATGATCAAGGATCTTGACGTCGTGGCAAGTGTCGGCGCCGATCTGGGGGCCCGATTGCCGCTCACCGAAACGGCGCTCGGCATCATGCGGTCGAGCGCTGCAAAGGGCGACGGCGGCCTCGACATCGCGGCAATCGTGAAGGAGTTCAGGAACGACCGCTAACTGGCTGAAACGAGGGACTGAAACAAGAGTGTGAAGACGACAACCCGCCGCCTCTGGCGGCCCGACAAAGAGGAAGGGAACATGAAAAGACTGCTAAAGACATGTGCACTTGCAATCCTTGCAATGGGACTTTCCGGGCTTGGCGCGCGCGCCGAGACCACGCTGACCTATTCGTCCTGGCTGCCCTGGACCCATCCCGTCAACACGGCCATCTACATTCCGTGGATGGAAGGGATCGAAGCGGAAAGCGAGGGCCGCATCAAGTTCCGGCGCCTGCCGAAACCGGTCGCCTCGCCGCGCGCCCACCTGGATGCCGTGCGCACCGGACAGGCCGATGTCGGCTTCACCGTGCACGGTTATTCGCCACAGCGCTTCGCCGCCTATCTGCTCGCCGAATTGCCGCTGCTCGGCGATACGGCCGTCGGCACGTCGGTGGCTTTGCAGCGCACCCATGACAAGTTCCTAGCCGACAAGGGCTATTACGAAGGCACCCAGCTCATCGGCATGAATACCCATGGCCCCGGCGTCATCCACCATTCCAAGAAGCACATCATGAAGCCGGAAGACATGGCCGGCCAGAAGATGCGGACCGGCGGTCCGATCCCGCGTGCCATCGTGGAAGCCTGGGGCGGTGTGCCGATCCGCCAACCGGCGCCGAAATCCTACGAGATCCTGTCGACCGGCGTCGCTGACGGCATCACCTTTCCCTACGAATCGCTCGGCAGCTTCAAGATCACGTCGCTGGTGCCCTATTCCACCTACGTGCCTGGCGGGCTTTATTCGTCGAGCCACTTCCTCGTCATGAACCAGGCGAAATACGACGCGCTCGCGCCCGAGGACAAGGCCGTCATCGACAAGTTTTCCGGTGAGGCCTTTGCCCGCCTGGCCGGCGCCGGCTGGGACAAGATCAATGCCGCGGGTCTGGAAGAAGCCAAGGCCGCCGGCAACAACATCGTCACCGCGCCGCCGGAACTGGTCGCCGAGGTGGAACGCCTGAACGAGGCATTCATCGAGGAGTATTACAAGGCGGCTGAAGCAGCCGGCGTGGATGGCAAGGAAATCCTCGCCTTCTTCAAGGCCGAGGCGGCCAAGGTCGCGGCGGAATAAGCGCATGGTCGCACCGCCCGACGCAGGCGATCGCGTGGCCCGACCCCAGTCAGGGTCGGGCCTCGTCTACTGGCTGGGCGAAGCGCCAGCCCGGCTCCTGTCGCTGATTGCCTGCGTCATGCTGTTCTTCATGATGGTGCTGACCTTCGTCGACGTCGCCGGGCGATACCTGTTTGCCAGCCCCCTGCCCGCGGCTTACGAGATCGTGGCCTTCACGATGCCGGCCATCATATTCTGCGCCCTACCGCTCACCAATCTGCGCGAAGGGCATGTCACCGTCGACATTTTCGATAGCCTTGTCCCGAACTGGTGGCGCCGGACCCAGGCGATCCTGGTCAATCTGGTCGTCGCCGGCGCCACGGGCTTCATCGCCTGGCGGCTCGCGGCCCGTTCTTACGATCATTTCCGGTTCCGTGAGGTGACCGACGAATTGTGGCTGCCCATGTGGCCGTTCTCGACGGCAATGGCCGTGTTATGCGCCATTGCCGCCGTGGTCGCGCTTGCCGCCATGTGGGGACATGTCGTGAAATCACCCTACGGAGTGCGCCGGTGACGGAAGCGCTTGTCGGCCTTGCAGTGCTTCTTGCGCTGGCATTTCTGCGGATTCCGATCGCCTTCGTGATGATCCTGTGCGGCTTTGTCGGCATGGTCTGGGTCGGCTCGCTGCAGGGCGCGCTCGCCAATGTCGGACAGACGGCTTTCGATGCGGCCATCAATTACGAATTGTCGGTGGTGCCGCTGTTTGTCTTGATGGGCAATTTTGTTGCCCGCGCCCGCCTGTCGGAGGAATTGTACACCGCCTCCAACGCCTTTCTCGGACACCGCCGCGGCGGCCTCGCCATGGCGACCATTGTCGCCTGCGGCGGGTTCAGCGCGATCTGCGGGTCCTCGCTCGCCACCGCCGCGACCATGTCGAAGGTCGCCATGCCGTCCATGCGCCGCTACGGCTATGACGACGCGCTTGCCTCGGGATCGATCGCGGCCGGCGGCACGCTCGGCATTCTCATCCCGCCAAGCGTCCTGTTGGTGATCTACGGTATCCTGACCCAGACCAGCATCGGCAAGCTTTTTGCCGCCGGCGTATTGCCCGGCCTTGTTGCTGTGCTGTTCTACATGCTCGCCGTGCGCGTCGTGATCTGGTACCGGCCCGAAGCCGGACCGGCGGGCGAACGACGGACATGGCGCGAGCGCGCACAGGCGCTCAGCCGCGTCTGGGGTGTGGTCGTCCTGTTCGCGATTGTCATGGGCGGCATCTATGGCGGGGTGTTCAGCCCGACCGAAGCAGCCGGCATCGGCGCGATCGGCGCCTTCTTTTTTGCGCTTCTGCGCGGCGCCCTGACCTGGCGGGTGCTCTATGATGTGCTGGTGGAAAGCGCCAGTACGACGGCGATGCTGTTCACGGTTCTGATCGGCGCGCTCCTGTTTGCGAACTTCATCAACCTGACTGATTTTCCGCAAGCGCTGCTGGATCTTGCCGGCCAGTTCAGCGACCGGCCCTGGATGGTCATTCTGGCGATCCTTGCAATCTACCTTGTGCTCGGCTGCGTGTTCGAAAGCCTGTCGATGATCCTCTTGACCGTGCCGATCTTCTTTCCGCTGGTGATCCAGCTCGGGTACGATCCGGTCTGGTTCGGGATCCTTGTCGTCGTCATCACCGAGATCAGTCTGATCACGCCGCCGGTCGGCCTGAACGTATTCGTGCTGCGCGGCGTTTTGCCGGATGTGCGCACGTCGACGATCTTTCGCGGCGTCACGCCCTTCTGGATCGCCGACCTGTTCCGGCTTGCCCTGATCGCCGCCGTACCGGCCCTGTCGTTGTGGCTGCCGTCCTTTGTCAGATGAGACCCTGGTCAGGCGGGTTGAAGAACCGACACCGCGAACCGCGTTTCCGCATCCATCCAGGCCGCGTAGGTGCGCCATCCGGCCGAGGCCGCAAAGTCCCTGAAACCTGACACCGAATATTTGTGCGAGTTTTCCGTGTGGATCGATTCATCGGCGGCGAAATCGATCCGCCGACCCAGCACGGAGACCGTCTGGGGTCGCCGGCTGACCAGATGCATTTCGATCCGGTTCGCTGCACGGTTCCAGCGGGCCTCGTGTCGAAATGCACCGACATCGAAGTCGGCGCCGAGTTCGCGGTTGATGCGAACCAGAAGGTTGAGGTTGAAGGCCGCGGTAACGCCTTTCGAATCGTCGTAGGCGCGCACAAGAACACTTTCGTCCTTGATCAGGTCGAACCCGATCACGAGGCCGGTCACCCGAGGCAGGACACGCAGCCTGGCGAGCAGCGCCAGCGCACCGCCGGGATCGAAATTACCGATCGTCGATCCCGGAAAGAACAGGAGTTTCGGGCGTTCCGCCAACGCAGCCGGCAGCACGATCCGGTCCGTGAAATCCGCGGCCAGCGGTTGCACGTCGATCTCGGGATAGTCGGCTGAAAGGGCGCGCGCCGCCCCGTCGAGATGCGCAGCCGAGATATCGATCGGCACATAGGCGCTCAAGCCCGGTAGGGCGTCGAGCACCAGCCGCGTCTTCACGCTAGACCCGCTGCCGAGTTCGACAAGCGCCGCATCGGGCGGCAAAAGGGCGGCCAGGTCCGGCGCGTGCCTCTCCAGGATACCGGTCTCGACCCGGGTCGGATAATACTCCTCGAGCGTCGTGATCGCATCGAAAAGTCTCGATCCTTCAACGTCATAGAGCCATTTGCTCTCAATGCTCTTTCGGGACGCCGTCAGGCCGGCAAGGATCGAATCCGCAAAATTTCGGTCGACATCGAGGGTCGGCGCGTCTGACGGACGCACCGCTTCAGGGGTCAATACTGTCACAGGTTCTCCTTAGGCGTCGTCCGCCAGTCTCAGTCCGAGCATCTGCCAGCGCTGATGCGGGTAGAAGAAGGTGCGGTAGCTCGGGCGCATCTGGGCCAGCGGCGTGGCGCAGGAGCCGCCACGCAGCACCATCTGATTGCACATGAACTTGCCGTTGTACTCGCCGATCGCCCCTTCCGGCGCCTTGAAGCCCGGATAAGGCGTGTACGGGCTTTGCGTCCACTCCCACACATCGCCCCAGAACTGGGCGCCGGAGACGTCGTTTCCGGGCAGCGGGCGCAAGGCGTTGTCTTCCAGGAAGTTGCCGCGGATCGGGCGGTCGCGGGCCACCACTTCCCATTCCGCTTCGCCCGGCAGGCGCCGTCCGGCGAAACGGGCATAGGCGTCCGCCTCGTAAAAGCTCACGTGCACCACTGGCGCATCGAGATTGACCGGTTGCGGTCCCCGAAGCGTAAAGGTCCACCACTCGCCATCCTGTTGCCACCAGTAGAGCGGCGCGTCCCAGGCTTCGCGTTCGCAGGTCGCCCAGCCATCCGACAACCAGAGTGTCGGCGTCGCATATCCACCCGCTTGCATGAACGCGATCCAATCGCGATTGGTGACCGGTCGCGAGGCGATGCGGAACGGTTGCAGGAAGACCTGATGACGCGGGCCTTCGCAATCGAAGGCAAAATCGTCGCCGTAATGCCCGATCGACACCAGACCGCCTGCATTTTCGATCCAGTCGAGCGGCGCCTCTTCGGTCACCGGCAAGGGTTCCGGCGCCCGATAGGCCGGCAGCAGCGGATTGTGCGACAGGCCGTGCAACAGATCCGTCACCAGCAATTCCTGATGCTGCATCTCGTGATGACAGCCGAGCACAACGAGCGCGCCGATTGCGTCGGCATCCTCGCGCTCCGCGCCGATCAGATCCGCCATCGCGGCGTCGACATGGGTCCGGTAGGCCATGACGGCGTCAAGTCCCGGTCGGGAGATGAGGCCACGTTTGGAGCGCGTGTGCCGCGGGCCGGCCTGGACATAATAGGAGTTGAACAGGACGGCGAAGCGGTCATCCGGTGAGGTATAGCCGTCGACGCGCGGCTTGAGGATGAATTCCTCAAAGAACCACGTCGTATGGGCCAGATGCCATTTCGCCGGGCTGGCGTCTTCCATGGATTGCAGCATCAGATCGTCCGGTTCCAGTCCGGAGACGAGATCCCGGGTGCGGTCGCGAACCGTGCCGAACAGACGAAGACGTTCGGCCGGGTCCGCGCTGCGTTTCTGCGCGGAGTGTATTCGAGCGCTCAAAGAGGCGACTCCTCAAAGGTCACGTGGTTTGCATAAAAGGCGATCCGTCCCGACAGATCGGCCGCGAACTCAAGCGGGTCCGCATAGGACCACGCAATATCGGACACCAGCACCTGGCCTTCGGCGTCGACGAGATCGTAATAGCTGGCATCGCCTTTAAGCGGGCAGTGTGTCGAGCGTGTGACTTTGGTTAGGCGCGCTTTGACATCTTCCGGCGGCAGGTAAAGCACCGGATCGTAGATGTCCTTGCCGACTTCCAGCACCCGCAAGGCGTTCGCCGTCTCGGCAATCACGTTACCGTCGCGCAACACGCGCACGCGCCTCTCGACAGGTTTCAATCGCATGAAGTGCCGGGGTTCGGCCGGATTGTGAATGGCCGAAGCGACCATTGTGACGTCCGATGTCTGGGTCATGGCGGGTTCTTCACTCCTTGTGCGAACCGGGACCGGCGAACATGGGGTCCGATTGTGGCAGCCCGAAGCAATGTCTGGCGTTGCGTCACACGGTGGCACGCGCAACGACCGTTTTCTGACAGCAGGGCACGGGCCGGTCGCGCACCAGCGAACCGCTTTGCCGCGATCCCGTGACAGATCGGTGCGGTTCCCAATAAGTTGATCGACAGAAATTCGCTCCGGCAAAAACCGGTGACGGTCAGACCCGAGGCGTCGAACGCCCGGTTTCTCCCCATGCCCGCGCCAGCCGAACCGCCTCGGCAAACTGTTTCCTGGCCCCCAGCCGCTTCTGTTCAGGACGCAGAACCGAATTCGGCGCCGGGCTGGCGATTGCGATGCCGAGGCAATCGGCGACCAGTTCGGCCGTCCCCCGCGCCGTCAGTTCCGGCTCCCGCGACACCCGTATTTCGCGCTCCAGGATGTCGGCAAGAAATCCGTTGAAATAGGCATTGTTGGTCAGGCCGCCATCGATCGACAACGGGCCATCAGCGCCGGAGCGGACCTGCATAGCGCCGACCACTTCGGCCGCACGAAAAGCCACGCCTTCCAGCACGGCCTTCGTCAGGTCGTCGCTGCCATGTTCGAGCGACAATCCGAACCAGGCCCCGCGTGCCTGCCGGTCCCAATGCGGACAGGCAAGGCCGGAAAGGGCCGGAACGAACACCAGCCCGGACTCGATCGCCGACGTCCCCGCCAGCGTGTCGAGATCCGACACGCCGTCGAACAGTCCAAGCCGCTCGGCCCAATTGACGGCGGCGCTGGCCGTGTAGATGCCCCCGTCCAGAGCATAGACCGGGGCTTCGCCGGATTTCTGCCAGGCAATGGTCGGCAGCAACCCCTCCTCCGGCGCCGTCAGGATGTTCGGCCCGGTCACCGTCAGCGCGAATGCGCCCGTTCCAAACGTCACCTTGGTGTCGCCGGGCCGGCGACAGCCATGGCCGTAGAGCGCCGCCTGCTGATCGACAATGCTCGCAAGGACCGGCACGGAGCCCTGTTCCAGGGTCAGTGTCCCGAATTCGCCGGTCGAGGGCACGATGTCTGGCAACGTTTCCGGCGGAACGCCGAACAGGGCGCAGAGGTCGGGATCCCAGGCGCGCGTTCCAAGGTTCATCAGGGACGTTCGCGATGCCGTCGTTACGTCGGTGACGAAGCGCCCGGTCAGCCGATCGAGGAAAAATGCGTCGGTCGTGCCGAGCCGCAGTCGGCGAGCGGCGTGCAGCCGCCCGGCCTCGGGAACCTGCGTAAGGATCCAGGCCAGCTTCGAGGCCGAGAAATAGGAATCGAGCGGCAGTCCGGCCCGGTCCAGCACAAGCGCCTCGGCGCCCTCGGCCTTCAGCCGATCGATCTGAGGCTCTGTCCGCGTGTCCTGCCAGACGATGACCGGCGTGACGGCTTCTTTGGTCTCCGCGTCCCAGGCCAGACAGCTCTCGCCCTGATTGTCGATGCCGATGGCCGCGCATCCGGGCGCGGCCTCCGCACAGCCGATAACATTGGCGAGCAGTTCCTCCGGATCGTGCTCGACCCATCCGGATTGCGGATAGATCTGGCGGTGCTCGATGGCCCGGGCAATACGGGTCGATCCGTCTTCGTTGAGCACCAGAGCCCGTGTGCTTGTCGTGCCCTGGTCGATTGCCACGATTGCCATGTCATGAAGCCTCTTCGATGCGGACGACGATTGCATCGCCGCATATGCGATGCGCGAAAGCCTTGAGCGGCACCAGCAAGCGCCTTTCCGGCAGGGTGTTGATACGTTTCGACCAGAGCAGGCGTTCGCCGTCGGTAATCGTCAGGCGCCCGCGAATCGGCCGCGACACCCGCAATTGCAGCACATCGGTCCGGCCCGCTTCGAGCGGCCGGGCAAGCGTTTGCGGTACGGCAAACCGGATCGCATCGCCGGCAGCACGAACCGCGACTGGCTCTGCCGACGGTTCCAGCCGACCATCGAGATCCGACGCTACGACCTCGGCGACCGTACATCCTTCCCGCCAGCTCCACCCGGCGGTTTCGACCGGGCGAAGCAGATTGCCGGCCGCAAAAAAATCCGGATCGGAGCAGCGCCCATACTGGTCGACCGAAGGACCGCCGCTGCCCGGATCGACCGCCAGATGTGCCATGCGCATCAGACTGGCCTCGGGCGTGAACCGGCCGCTCAGGATAACGCCGTCGCAGGCATGCCGGGACGTCGACCCGTCTGCCTTCTGCGTGGTCACCGCCTCGACCCGGTCGCGGCCGTGAATGGCGACAAGCCGTGTTCCCAGCCAAAGCGGAATGCCCATCAGCATGGGCAGGCCCCGCGCCGCCTGCCAGGCGGTCGGCCGGTCCTGTTGTTCGATCATCGCAACCGGTCGGATGCCGGCATGCCGGCAGGTGAGAAGAGCGGAAAACGACACCAGTTCTGTTCCGACGATGACGGGTCGCTCGAAGGGTCTTCGACCGGACAGATAAACCATCGACTGCAACGCCCCGGTGGAAAGGATCCCGCCTGCGCGGTCGCCGCCGATGAACCGGGCTGCCCGACTGGTTTCGCGCACGCCCGTGCACAGCAGCACCTTGCGGGCGGCGAGCCCTGCCGACCCGTCCGGCGTGGACAGATCGAGGCACGGCCCGGCGCCAAGACGGACAACGCTCGTTGCGGTCCGCACCGTCACGCCGGCCGAGACAGCTTGGTCGACGAGGCGGCGGGCATAATCCGGCCCTTTCAGCACGGACCGGAATTCACGCATGCCGAATGGATAATGGCCGCAATGCCGCGGAATGCCGCCGGCCTCGGTTTCGCGCTCGATCAGTGTAACCGAACTGACGCCGAGCGCCTTCAATTGTGTCGCGGCGGCAAGACCTGAAGGGCCTGCGCCGACGATCGCGACATCGCAGGACAAGGACACATCCGGCATGTCAGGTCGACCGGATGTCGGGCGGCACCGAATCCAGGTGATCGGCGGCAAGATCCGTCAGCGCGCCGAGGCAGTAAAATCCCTGGCACCGGCCCATCGTGGCGCGGGTCCGTCGCTTGAGACCGGCGAAGCTCCGGGCACCGAGCGGTCCGTCCAATGCGCGTTCGATTTCCGCCCGTGTGACCAGTTCGCAATGGCACACAATCCCGCCATTGCCGCTTCGCGCCCAGGCGCGTTCGCCGTACTCCGTGATCGTTTCGACGGTCGGCCATACGATCGGGTCCGGCGGGTCCGCGGCAAAGGACCAGCCGGCCTCGGCAAGGCCAAGCACATGCTGCGCAATGCCCAGCGCGCCGCTGAGACCGGTCGACCGGATTCCGCCAACGCTGATATAGCGGCGTTCCGGATCGCAGGTGATCCGGTACTCCTTGTCTTCCGTCGCCGGCCGCAAGCCGGCATAGGTGGCGGTGACGGGCATGCCGGCAAGGCCCGGCAACATGGCGACAGCCTGCATCCGCAGCGCTTCAAGCGCGTCGGTATCGACCGAGGCATCGGTTCGGCTTTCCTGGTCTTCCGCCGTCGGACCGACCAAAAGGTTGCCGTAACTGGTTCGGCAGATCACGACACCCTTGGTCGTTGCCGAAGGCACCGGCAGGATGATCGAGCGCACCAGCGAAGCCGCGGCCTTGTCGAAGACGACGAATTGTCCCTTCCGGGGCCGGATGGTGAAGCGTGAGGCCCCGGTCAGTTTCCGGTCAACAAGGTCACCGTAAAGCCCGGCACACGTGACAACCGCATTCGCCCGGACCGGTCCACCGGACGTTTCGAGCGTCCATGCCGCGCCGTCGAACGTACCGCCCAGCACTTCGGTTCCACGCCGGCATTCGGCACCGTTTCGAACCGCCTGAAGCAGATAGGCCAAGGGGGCGCTCCAGGGGTCGATCACGTGTTCGCCGGGCACGAGGAATCCGGCGACAACACGCTCGGACAGACCGGGTTCGCGATTCAGAATGTCCTGCCGGGACAACCGGGCGACATCGTCGACACCATTGGCGCGCGCCTGCTCCATCAATCCGTCGAGACGCTTCGCTTCGGCATCCGACCATGCCAATACCAGAGCGTCGGTTTCCAACAGCGGGAGGTTCAGGCGCCGGCGGATGTCGAGGTAGTCACGGTACCCTGCTGCGATACAGTTCTGTTCCAGCGATCCGGGCGGCGCATCGAATCCCGTATGCAGGATTCCACTGTTGCCCTTGCTTGCCCCGTCGAGGATGTCGGCGGCCTTTTCCAGAACCAGCACATGCGCACCGGCGAGTGTGAGAGCCCGGGCGACGGCGCAGCCGACCACACCGGCTCCGATGACCGCAACGTCGAAAACGGGATCGCCCTGAGCGCCGCGACCGGTCATGCCCAAACAATCATCCTTTTGACCATATTTTGCGCTTGCGCCTGCGACAAACCGTTCCTACGATACGATCCACCGCCTGTTCGGTCAATATATTGATAGCTTGTCTACTATGAGTAAAATCATACATATCAATTATTTACATGAAATTTTGTGGATTCGGGCACCGATTGCGATATCAGTAATAACACGATCAGCCGACGATGCCGATGCGGCTTCGCGACTGACAGGAGCCACGCCCGGTTGACCCGCACCAAACGGCCGGACGGGCCGCGCATTCGACAGCAAAAGATCGCCGATTTCGTCCGCAAAACCGGGCGTGCCCGCGTCGAGGACCTCGCCGGGCGTTTCAAAACCTCGAATGAAACCATCCGCCGCGACCTTGCAGCACTGGCAGAAACGGGGCGGATTCAGAAGTTTCACGGCGGCGCCAAACGGCCGGGCGGTGACGGCGAAGGCCCGTTCCTCGACCGCATGGCCCGCAACGCGGTTGCCAAGCGCATGATCGCAGAAAAAGCAGCCGGCCTCGTCTCACCTGGCGAAACCCTGTTCATCGACACTGGATCGACGACGCTGATGTGCGCAGACGAACTGGCCCGCATTGCCGGTCTGACGGTGATCACGAATTCCACCGCCATCGCTGCCACGATCAGCGACGGCGGGCGCGCCGCCGCCGTCTATCTGCTCGGCGGCCGGTTCGACCACGACAATCGGGAAACCGCCGGTCCGATGGCGATCGAGCAGATCCGTCTATTCCACGCCGACCGGGCTCTTTTGACGATCGGCGCGCTCGATGCCGAGGCCGGCGCGACGAATTTCAGCTTCGACGAGGCACAGGTCGCCCGTGCCATGCTCGACAATGCCGACACGCTGGTTGTCGTGTGCGACGCCTCGAAGTTCGGCCGCACCGCCGGCTGCCGGGTCTGTGCGCTTGAAAGGATCGACGACCTCGTCACCGATCGCCCGGTACCTGCGCAACTGGAAGCCGCGCTTGCCGAAGCCGACGTGCGGGTTCACTGATGCGGGAATGGCAATCAGGCCAGACACGGTTTGACAGAACCGGCACGCGCCGTTCAGACTTCGGGTTCCTTCCCGCCCGTCCCGGCCCGCAGTGGCATGGAGGTCACGCCGTTCATGCCTAAAGCAATCGTCACTTATGTGCGCAGCGTCGATTACGTGTCGGAAAAGTTCGGCCTGCTTGCGATGTATCTGATCTTCATGATGATCGGGGTCCTGCTTCTCAACACGGTCACACGCAACATCCTCAACATCCCGCTGCACTGGTGCATCGAGATGGCCCAGTTCACGCTCGCCGCCTATTACACAATTGGCGGCGCCCATTCCCTGCAGCTTGGCGACCATGTCCGCATGGACCTGATCTACGATCGGCTCTCGGAGATCGGCAAGGCGCGCATGGACGTGGCGACGAGCGCGTTCCTGATCTTCTATCTGTGCACGCTGCTGTTCGGCTCGATCTCCTCGATGAACTACGCGATCGAGACCAATCAGCGGAACTTTTCCATGTGGAACCCGTCGATGATCCCGATCAAGGTGATCATGGTGTTCGGGATCGCCCTGATGTTGGCCCAGGCCCTGTCCACGCTCTTCAAGGACATTGCAAAGGCGCGTGGCGAGGCGATCCAATGACCCATGAACTGATCGCCATCACCATGTTCGGCACCATGCTGGTCATGCTTCTGACCGGCCAGCGGGTCTTCGCAGCGATCGGTTTCGTGGCGGCCGGGACCGCGCTCCTGCTCTACGGCCAGGGCGCGATCGAAATGCCCTTCAATGCCGCCTTCAAGCTCTTCAACTGGTTTCCGCTGCTGACGCTGCCGCTGTTCGTCTTCATGGGCTACATGCTGTCGGAATCCGGCATTGCCGACGACCTCTACAAGATGTTCCACGTCTGGTTCGGCAACATCAAAGGCGGCCTTGCAATCGGCACGATCGGCCTGATGGTGGTGATTTCCGCCATGAACGGTCTCAGCGTTGCCGGCATGGCCATCGGTGCCAGCATCGCCCTGCCGGAAATGCTCAGGCGCGGGTACGACAAGGTGATGATCACCGGCGTCATCCAGGCGGGTTCGTCGCTCGGCATCCTCGTACCGCCGAGCGTGGTTTTGGTGCTTTACGGCATGATCGCGCGCCAGCCGGTCGGACAATTGTGGCTTGCCGGCGCGGTTCCCGGCCTGATGATGGCCACCCTTTTCATCGTCTACATCGCCGTGCGCTGCCGCCTTCAGCCGCATCTCGGCCCGACCTTGTCGCGTGAAGAACTCGACGTGCCCTTTGCCGAAAAGCTTCGCCTCCTGAGCGCCGGCATCATTCCTTTCCTGATCTTCTTCTGCATGACCGGCCTGTTCGTGATGGGCATTACCAGCCTGGTGGAAAGCTCCGCCGTCGGCGCCACCGGCGCGTTACTGGCCGCGTTCGTCCGGCGACGCCTGACCTTTGCCGTCATCCATCAGACGGTAAAAAAGACGCTCGGCATTTCCTGCATGTTCCTCTGGATCATCCTTGCCGCGCTCGCCTTCGGCGCGGTCTTCGACGGCATCGGCGCTGTTCGGGCGATCGAATCCCTGTTCATCACGCGCTGGGAGCTGACGCCCTGGCAGGTGCTCCTAATGATGCAATTGTCCTACATCTTCATGGGCATGTTTCTCGATGACACCGCGATGCTGGTGATCGTTGCGCCGCTCTACGTGCCGCTTGTGATTGCGCTCGGTTTCGATCCGATCTGGTACGGCGTGCTCTACACGATCACCTGCCAGATCGCCTACATGACGCCGCCCTTCGGCTACAATCTCTTCCTGATGCGGGCCATGGCCCCCAAGGAGGTGAGTCTTGCAGACATTTATCGGTCCATCGTGCCGTTCGTGCTGGTCATGACGTTCGGACTGATACTTGTAATGGCCTTCCCGCAACTGGCGCTGTGGCTGCCGGGCCTGGTCTACGGGAGATAGCCCGGACCGGACAGTCGGACCGCAGGGCGGGACAAGGCCGAAATTTCAACCCGAGGGAAACAGGAGCTGACAATGACCCAAAGCAAGCAACCCGACAAAGGGCCCAAAGGGATTGTGACGATCGACAAGGGGCGGAGATCCTTTCTGACGAAGGCCGGCCTAGGCGGCGCGACCGCCGTAGCCGCCACCACCCTCGCCGCCCCCGCCGTCCTGTCCCAGAGCGGACCGATCAAATGGCGCCTGCAGACCTATTCCGGCGCGCCGCTCGGCGCCCATGTCATCAAGCCGCAGATCGAGGCCTTCAACAAGGCCGCCAACGGCGAGATGGAGATCGAGCTCTATTACGCCGACCAGCTCGTGCCGACGCCTGAACTGTTCCGCGCGCTTCAGAACGGCACGATCGACGCCGTTCAGAGCGACGACGCCACGATGGCCTCGCCGGTCGATATCAGCGTGTTCGGCGGGTACTTTCCGTTCTCGACCCGCTACAGCCTCGATCTGCCGGTGCTGTTCGACCGCTATGGCCTGAACGAGATCTGGGCCGAAGCCTACGGCGAGGTCGACGGCGTGGAGTGGATCAGCGCCGGCGCGTGGGATCCCTTGCACATCTTCACCAAGGAACCGATCCGCTCGCTCGCCGATATGCGCGGCAAGCGCGTCTTCGGCGTACCGACCGCCGGCCGCTTCCTGTCGCGCTACGGGCTGATCCCGGTCACCGTGCCGTGGGACGACGTGGAGGTCGCCATCCAGACCGGAGAACTGGACGGCGTTGCCTGGTGCGGTTTCACCGAAGCCTACGAAGTTGGCTGGGCCGATGTCTGCAATTACGCGCTCCTCAACAACGTGACCGGCGCCTGGTGCGGATCGTACTTTGCTAACAGCGAATCCTGGGCCAAGGTGCCGCCGCATCTGCAGGAACTCTTCAAGATCACCATCGACCAGTCGCATTATTACCGTCAGGTCTGGTATTGGGGCGGCGAAGCGAAACTGCGGGTCGAGGGCGACAAGATGGAACTGACCACCATCCCCGCCGAAGAATGGGACACCGTGGTCACCGACGCCGAGGAATTCTGGCAGGAACTCGCTTCGGTCAGCCCGCGCGCCGCGCGTGTGATCGAGACCTTCAAGAGCTACAACGAAGTCATGGAAAAGGTCGGCGTCCCCTACCGGTATTCATGATGCTCTAGAGCATTGTGTGATTAGATTGATCCATTTGACCGGCCTTTCGGGCCTTCTGGCTAGGCGCGGTCGCCGCCGTGGTCTGGTTGACCACAAGGCGATCGCAACGACGTCCAGAAGGCCTGAAAAGCCGGCCTCCCGCAAATCGGATGTTTCCGATTTGCGAACCCCGCTGCCAAAC
>JBCDLT010000071.1:0-33526 GCA_038745065.1 Pseudomonadota bacterium
CTGCGCGCCGGGCTCGGCCCTGGCGTGGGGTGAGACAGGCAACAAGATCGTTTGTTACCTCGCCCGGGAATTGCTGGCTCCGGACAAGGCCGCCAAGCTCGATGATCTGGTCGCCCGGTTCGAGGTCGCCGGAACACGGTTTCGACACTATTCGACCGCGTGTGCCTTTGCCGATCTGGCGCGCGTCAAGGCCCGGGCGCATCGCGACGCGATCGCGGCCGGAGACCGCCACGACGTCGCCGATCTGGAGCCATGGGCGCGGTTTGCCGCCTTCAATCGGTGGCATGCCCTTTATCTCGAGCGCGAGGATCAGATCGTCGACGAAGGGGATTGTCCGAACGTGCGCGGCTGTGTGCTGAGCGGCATCGCCTTTCACAGCGAAAAGCTGAAGACCGGTCCGACGGACCGCCATCCGGAGGCGGTGATCCTGCTCGGGCAATGGGTTGGCGACGTGCATCAGCCGCTGCATGTCGGGTTCCTCGATGATCTGGGCGGTCAGGCGATTGACGACGTGCACGGCCTGTACGGGCCGAACCGGACGCTCCGCGCGGTTTGGGACAACGGCATCATTGCCGAGGCGCGGCGCGTCGAGGGAATCGGCTGGATGGCCTATGCACGCACCCTTCTGGCCGAGATCGGGCCGGACGAAAAGGCGGCCTGGGCGGCAGGCGATCCGGTCGCCTGGGCGCGGGAATCGCATGCCATCGCCACCCATCCCGAAACGCGCTATTGCCTGAAGACGGCGACCGCCTGCGAGGCGCTCGGCCGGTCCCGCTTTCTCGATCAGGACTACCAGCTGACGAACCAGCCCAAGGTCGAGACCCGGCTCAAACAGGCCGGTGTGAGGCTGGCGGACATGCTGGCCGGCCTTTTATAATCTTGCCGGCGTCCCGTCGGCCTTCATCGTCACCACGGACGCCGAGGTTCAGGCACGGGAGTAAAGCGCCTGCGTTTCCTCGATCATTCGCTCCATGCCGAAGCGCGCCGCGACGAATGCCGGCGCCAGACGGCGTACACGGGCGCCCCAGTCCGGATCGGTCAGAACGGTGTGGAGTGCACCGGCGAGCGCTTCTGCCAGTTCCTCGGTATTGAGGCCGTGCATCCCGACGACCAGACCTGTCACGCCCGGATCGATCGTTTCCGGCGCGCCGCCTGCTGACGTCGTCACCACCGGCAGCCCGGCGAGCCCGGCTTCGAGCGTGACATTGGGCAACCCCTCCTGGGCCGACGACAAGAGAAAGGCGTCCATCGCGGCAAGCGCTTCGCCGACCGGCTGGACCGGACCGGGAAGCACCAGCCGGTCGGCAAGACCGAGCCGGCGCGCTTCGGACCGGATCTTTGCCTGCATCGGTCCGTCGCCGACCATCAGAAAATGCGCTGCCGGCAGGCGCTGCATGAGATGCGCCGCCGCGGCAAGCCATAGGAGCGGCTGTTTCTCCGCGTTGAAACGGATCACCGTGCCGACCACGGGCCCGTCCGCCGGCAGATTGAAGCGTTGCCGTGTCGCCTGACGCGCCGCGCCGTCGGCCGGTGCGATTGCGTCGGTTTCAACGCCGTTATGCACGACGACGAAACGGTCGCCCGTCACGCCGAGCCAGTCGGCATAGTCCTGCGCGCCGGCGTGGCTGTTATTGGAAAGGACGATCCGCTCCTGCCGGCAAAGCGCCCGGTAGGCGGCCCGCATGAAAGGCCGATGATAGCCGAACCCGCTCGGGTTCACGTTGCGTGTGGACAGCACAATGCGGGGCACGCCGACAAGCAGCGCGGCAAGGCCGGCAACCAGATTGGTCTCGTCCTGCCAGGCATGCACGATGCCCGGTCGCCGGCGGGCCAGATCGTCCGCAAGCTGCACGATGCGGCCGCGTACATCCGGTGGCAGCCACGCCGTTTGTGTATCGAGCCACGCGGACAGGCCGGTCGCGTCAACGGCTTCGTCCTCCGCCAGGTTCGTCCTGACATTGCCGAAACGGATCCCCGCGGATTCAAGGGTCGATGCATGAAAAGAGAGCTCGGGGCTTTCGCCCAGCCGCCAGCACAGGAGTTCCGGCGTGAGCGGTGATGTCCGCGCGAGACCGGATAAGGTGTTGACGATCTGGCGTTCGGCGCCACCGGCGGCAAGTGCGTCGTTGATCAGCACCACCCGGTCGGCGGCAAACCGATCGGCCGGCAAAAGCGGCTCGGGAAAATCGAGGGGGAAATCCGGAGCGTTCGCGTCAACGGCGTCGGTCCGCTCCGCCGCCTGCACGAAACCGCGCGCAAGGCTGCCCACCACATGGTGCAGGCCTTGCGGCACCAGCCGGCGGGCAAGCGCCCGGTGGCGAAGTGCGGCCTGGGACAACCTGGAAAGAATATGTGACACGATGTACTCCGGTGCGCCCGGCCGGCTCGGTTGTTGGCGCCGGTCCTTGAAGCGCGCGGTGCATTCCGACGACGAATTGCCGGTCGAAAACCACTGTCCACGGCTCGTTCCGGCCCGGCCCAAACAAGCCTTGCAATGCCGAACCATGCCTTGTAACTCAGCCTCTAACAAGGCTTGAGGGCATTTGCTGAACTTCCCGCCGCCCTCTTTTTCCGCAGTGTAAAGGACGAATCCCGTGAGACCAGACGTTCGCTACTGGGACAAGATGCTGCCCAACCAGCCCGAACACGCAAACCTGTATCGCGGCGATACGTTCGAAAAGGACCTGTTCGAAAGCATCTGCGCCTCCAGCGGCATCGGCGACCCGAAGAACGAGTTCACGCTTGAGGAAAGCGACATGTTTTCGGTGGAGGAAATGGCCTCCAACCCGATCGCCATGCATTACCTGCAATTTGTCATGCGGCTCGCCGGCGTGAAACGCGTGCTCGAAATCGGCGCCTTCATCGGGTTTTCGGCCATGTCCTTCGCCAAGGCGCTGCCGGAAGGCGGTGAGGTTGTCTCGATCGAGAAGTTCGACAAGTTCGCCGCGATCGCGCGTCGCAATTTCGAAGCCAACGGACTGTCCGACCGGATCACCATGCATGTGGGCGACGCGTTCGAAATCATCGACGGCCTGCCGAAAGACCAATTGTTCGACATGGTCTTCATCGACGGCAACAAGGAACGCTACAACGACTATTTCATCAAGACCGAACCCTTGTTGTCGTCGAACGGCATCATGCTGATCGACGATTGTTTTTACCATGGCGATGTGCTGAACGCCGCGCCTGGCGACGCCAAGGGCGAGGGCACGAAGGCTTTCATGGACAACGCCGCCGCCAGCGACGGCTGGCACCGGATCGCGCTGCCGATCTCCAACGGCCTGTTCATGATGATACGGAAATAGGCGGGACGGCGCCGTCCATTCTAGCGCGCGCCCCGCAGATCAGCGCGATAGCAGTGCATCCAGATGGCAAAGCGATCGTAGGGTACGACCTGGCGGGCCAAAAGGTCCGGACCGGCGAAGGCGCCGATTTCGCGGCCTTCCGCGAGCCGAAGGTCCGCGATCCGGTTTGACGGCAGGCGCACCTCAAAGAACCGGCGGTGAATGACGCCGCCGCCGGCAAAGCCGAAATCGAATGAGAAGTCCGTAAACTCGGCGACGTCCAGGCCGGTAATGTCGAGGGCCAGTTCCTCGTTCAATTCCCGCGCCAGACCCGCCTCGTAGCTTTCGCCGTCTTCCAGCGCCCCGCCGAAACATCCCCAGTGATCTGGAAAGAAGATTGTCGGGATCGCGTCGCGCAATTGCACGACATAGCGGTCTGCTTCATCGACGATCAGCGCGACGGCCGCGTCGGCCGGTTGCAGCGGTCCGGCGGGCTGCAGATAGGTCGCACCGCTCATGCCTGTTCACGGCGTTCGTCGTAGATCCGCAAGGTTTCTTTCACGGGGCCGTCCGTGATCAGCTTGCCGTGCTCCATCAGGAAACAGCGGCTGCACCATTTCAGCAGAATATCGCGGCTGTGGGTGGCAACGACCATGACGCTGGCCTTTTCGATGAAGTCCTCAAGCCGGGTCTTGGCCTTTTCGTAAAACCGCGCATCGCCGGCGCCGATCAGTTCATCGAACAGCAGGATTTCCGACGTCAGACTTGTGGCGATCGCAAAGGACAGGCGCACCAGCATGCCGGTCGAATAAGTGCGAACCGGCATTTCCAGGTAATCGCCGAGCTCGCAGAATTCGATGACATCCGCCGCCATCCGGTCGCGTTCCGCCTGGTTCATGCCGAGCAGCACGCCGCGGGTTTCGATCAGTTCCCGCCCCGTCGCCTCAGGCGACAGGCCTTCGGTCGTATTGAAGAACGTCACGATCGAGCCGTCGGTCTGGATCGTGCCCTGATTCGGTTCGTAGATGCCGGCAAGCGCCCGTAGCAGGGTTGATTTGCCGGCACCGTTCTGGCCGATCAGCCCGACCCGTTCGCCGTTGCCGATTTCGAACGAGACATTGTCGAGGGACCTTACGACGATGCCCTTTTCGTCCCGCGTGATCGTGCCGCCGACATGTTTGGCGCCGCCGATCGCCGACTTGATCGGGTTCATCAACAGGGCATGACGCAGCGATCGGCTGGAGCCCTGATAGATCGGATAATCGATGGAGACATTGCGGACGGAAATGTGAGGCATTACCAGATCCTCAAACCCAGAAGGCGATACGGTGCCGCGTACGGGCAAAAAGCAGGAACGTGGCGGTCCAACCGAGAACCGCCAGACCGATCGCCACGACCCAGTTTTCAAGCAGCGGCACTTCCAGAAGGAGTGGCGCCCGAACCACCTGGAACAGGTGGGTGAGCGGATTGAGACGCACGATCGTCTGCACGGTCGAGTGCAATTGCGCAGGATCGTAGAGGATAGGCGTCAGCCAGAACAAAAGCGTGAAGGCGTTTTGCACGATCAGCGGCACATCCCGGAACCGAACCGACAGGATGGCGGCCATCAGGGCCATCCAGGACAGATTGGCCAGCAGAAGCAGGAATCCCGGGACCGCGAGGATATAGGTCCATTGCGGATAAAGGCCGAAGATCAGAATGGCGAGGGCGAACACCACCATGGAATGCGCCAGAAGCAGGATGTTCCGCCAGACAACGAGGTAAAGGTAATAGGAGAACGGCCGCTTGATCTCCAGGATCCGGTCGGCCACCGAAATGAACGTCGTGGCCCCTTCGTTCACCACGCCCATGATGAAGTTCCACAGGATTAGGCTGATTGTGATAAACGGCATGAACCGGTTCAGGTCGTTGCCGAACAGAAAACCGAGGACGAAAGCCGTCACCGATGCCTGTACGCCGACGGTAATCGAAGCCCAGAGCGGGCCGAGCGTTGAACGGCGGTAGCGGTCGCGCACTTCGTTATAGGCGATCTGGCGCCAGATCGGCCCCATCCGAAATCCGTCGCGCAGATCGGCGATCGCTTTCGCGCGGTATTCAGCATTTGGTATCACGCAGGGCGCCTTTCCGGCTCAAGATCCGTCAACTTCTGAAGAATTTTCTTCAATACATTGAATTATAGAAGAAAATGCATCTTCGATGTGAGCAAGCGTTTGGGGCTTCCAAACGAGTCGTTGCCATGGACGTGCAAACGGCAGCGAGCGGCCTTCGGCAAATCCGCGGGATCCGAGGAATTCCGGGCTTGTTTGCGGCGACGTTCCGACCGGCAGGAAGGCGGCGTAGCGGCAGGCCCCGTTGAACCAGCACAATTCCATCGCGCCGTGCATGACGGCCATGTTCACGTGGGCAGCTTCGTAAAGCGCCATGCGCAGGGCAATGTTCCAGCTCGCGGCCTCGAACACGGGAAACGCCTCCAGCCCGTTCGACGGGGTTTCCAGAGCCCGATCGGTGTCGCGAACGAAGACCGGAGCATAGCGGGTGCCGTCGAGGCCGCGGGCAAAGGCCAGCCATGCGTCGATGTCTGAATTGCGCGCCGGCATAAACGGCGATTCGCGCAGCGACAGGACGATCGGCAAACGCTCCCCGACCCGTCCGGCAAGCCAGGTCCGTACGGCCTTGCGTTCCGATTCCGGCGCTGAAAGGATCGGAAAGACATCGTTGCGGGCCAGGGCATCCGCATTGACGAGGCTTTGATCCGGAGCCAGCGGAAAAGTCGGCGTTGCGCCTTGCGGAAAGACCGGGACGGGCGTGGCGAACCGGAACCGCGCGGCGTCGGACCGGTCCGTACAGAGCGTCAGGCCGGTACAGGAAGGCAGGAGCCGGGCGACCGGGATCAGAATGCTGTCGATGCGCCGGTGCCGGGCCGAACCGGGCAGGGCCTCTTCCGCCTCGTTCTGAGGCTCCAGGTTTCTGCCGGGAATGATCACCAGATGGATCCGTTCCAGATGCGACCGGCGACGCTCCAGTTCGGCAAGGAACAGGAAGCTGGCGATGTCGAACGTGGGCGGCATGACGTCCAGATCGTACAGCGCATACAGCGTGTTCGGCATTGCACGGCCTTGTCTGTCACCGGCCAGCGCCGCGATCATCGCCTGTCCCTTTTGTTCGCCGTGCGCCAGCATGTTGCGGAGCGACCTTCCCGCCGTGGTTGTCGGCATTCGGAATTCCCAGGTCAAGCGCCGCCAGGTCCAGGAAAGACCTCGATCGGAGATCTTCTGCAGGACTGAGCGAAACGACCGATCGTCGAGACTGTCCGGGTTCGGTGTCTGTTGCATGTCCTGTAGGGGGTTCTGGATCGGTCGCCGAAAGGACCGCTGGCGCGGCCATACCACCCGCGCAAGACCGTCTTCAAGCCCTATTATCGTCCCGGACCCGGCTGTTCACGGTAATCCCGGGCGAACCGGCGGACGCTGTCGAGCGTTGCCGGCACGGCAAAACCGAGCCCACGCGCCGGTTCCGGATCAATGAGAAACGGCTCACCCGCCTCGGAATAGTCGACCGCTTCGGCAAGACCGAGTTCCTCAAAGAGCGCAGACAACACGCTGCGGATCGGTACCGGTCGGTCGGACGCGATCGGTATCGTGCTGTGGCCCGGGGGCAAGGCATCGAGGAGATGGTGCATGAACACGGTCAGATCCGTGACATGGACGATGTTGTTGAACAAGGCGTCCGGGTTCCGCGCCCGGACCCGTTCGCCGGCGCGGATGCGGCCAAGCGTGGCGGAAAGGAAGTTATCGTGCGATCCTCGTCCGACGATGCCGGGAAGCCGAAGCGACAGGGCGGCGAGCCCGCCGTCAGCGGCCGCTTTATCGAGCAGCCGTTCACCTTCGCTCTTGGAACGCCCGTAGGCGTCGGGCTCCGTGTCAGGCGTGTCGGTGCTGACGACGGGCACGGTAATCCGACCGTATGCCGACATGGATGAGCAGTGCAGGAAGGTCCCGGTTCCTTGGTTTTCCGCGATCGCGATCAGCTGCGCCATGCCGGCGACGTTTGTCTGGAAAAGCCGGTCCGGATCGCTCTGAACGGAGGGAAGGACAGCGGCACAATGCACGATCGCGTCGACAGGGCCATCAATCTCCGGCGCCGTGTCCGACGACAGATCGAACGGCACCAGGCGGATCCCCGGATTGTCGCGCAGGCGGTCGGGCACCGATCGATGCACGCCGGCAAGCACGTCTTTCCCCACCGCTGCCAGGGCGGTTGCAACATGGAAGCCGACGAATCCGCCGGCACCGGTAACCAGAACCCGCATGGACCGGAGGCTATTCCGGACGGACGGCGTCGACCGCCGCCACGTTTTGCGGCGCTTGCGGCAGCACGTGGTAGATCGACAGGATCTCTTCGATCGGTTCGATATCGGCCGGTTTGCGGATCACCATGTCCTCGAGCACGAAATGCAGCGAGGCGTCCTGGTCGAGGATCCGCGAATAGATCTCGCGACGCCGCTCCGCCCGTTTGGGCAGCATGTACATGGAGGTCGCCAGGAGCCCCTCGAACATGGACAATTCGTTGATCACGCCGTTCAGGACCACATAGGAATTGGGAAACTGGTTTTCGTTGACGTGCAGTTTGTACATGAAGCCGTTGCGGGCGCAGTAATCGCGCATCACAAGGGCCTGGATCGGTACCGGGATCTGCAGGCCGCCAAAGGGCCGGCAGGTGACGTATCCGCGATAGCCGACGCGGGTATCGGACATGCGCCTCTCCCTATTCTTCGAAGCCGGCCGGCTCTTTGTAGGTGAGGCCGATCTTGGTGACGGGTTTGGTCGTGATCGGCAGATAATAGGAGCCGAGTTTCTTCTCAGCGCCCGTATAGGGCGTGAACAGACCTGTGATCCGGCAATTCATCGACCAGCGGGCTTCCGGCTCCACGTTGATCACGCCGCCATGCAGGTAGTTCGGTGAAAAGATCAGGACGCTGCCATAGGGCACATCAAGCCAGAGCAGATCGTCTTTGACGTCATCGAAGAGGCTGTCCATGCCCTTGTCGGCATATTGGGTGAAGTGCTCGTAGACCGCTTCGCTCTTGTCGCGCGGCAGGATGAACATCGTCTTGGTGCCGTAGCAGTCGACCAGGGGCAGCCATTGCACGATCTGGTAAGGGGTCTCGCCGCCGAAAGCGTCGGCATGGATCGGCAGGAGCGAGCTGTCGTCGTTCGGCAGCTGGATAGACAGGTTGACCCGGTTCTGCATGGCCAGCTCATTGCCGACCAGCGTTTCGGTAAGCGAGCGCGCCAACGAAAAATAGGTCGGACGGAACCAGGGTTCGCTGTTCATTGTCCGATAGGTGTGCAGCCGGACTTCATTCAGCTTTTCGATCGGGCAATGTGCGGCGAAACCGTTGAGGAACCCGTTGACGTCCTCCGGCAGCGCAATGCCGAGTTTGTCACAGGCAATGCCGGCAATCCTGCGGCGGAAATCATCGAGCATCGCGGCATCGTCGACGGGACGGATAACATATCCGTTTTCCAGGAAGTCTTCGGCAAGCGCGCTCTGGGTATCAGACATAAAGCTGTCGACAACAGCCATGGCCGGCTCCTTCGCGGTGTATCAGGAAACAGGTGCGGGACTCTGGTAGCGGCGTGACGTCCGACCGGCTTGATCTCAATCAACGTGTCGGGGCCGCTGGCCGGTGATTAGCCGCTTTCCCCGGCAAACGCAAATACCGCGCAGCCGTTTTGCAGCGATATCACAAGGCGACCGGAATCCGGTCGCCGGCGCACTATGGCCGCGCCTGACGCCCGTCCGTCGGTCGGCTCTGCAAGTAGGTTGCCAGGGCATCGAACAGGATGCGATAGCCGCCGGGCGTATAGTGGCAGCAATCGTCGACATAGGCCTGACGATCGGGAACATCATTGAAAATCAGGGTCGCGTCCAGAAAGCCGACGTTTTGACGGGCGAGATCGGCGCCGTTCTGTCGAAACAGCGGATATCCGGCATTCACGGGCTCGATAACCCATTGGTAGATGTGGTCGGCCTTGATCGGCTCGTAGGATCCGGCTTCGGTGAACCACTGATTGGGTTGCAGGATATGCACGTATTCCGCGCCGCTGGCCGCGGCGAGCCGCGCCATTCCGAGGGACGCGCGCCGCCAGACCTGGGCCGTTTCGGCGTGCACATCGAACGGTTCCGGAAGGACGGAAACGCTCTTGGTGGGGAAGAGCGTATGGGTCTGATAGTCACCGGACAGCGCGGCCCGGTCCGCGCCGGCACGCCAATCGTGATAAACCGCGCGGGCTTCGGCGATGTAAAAACACCATGCGCTCCAGCAGCTCGTCTGGTCGTCCCGGGCGGCCCGCGCTGAAAGGCCGTGGAAGTTCGCCCGATGAAACAGGCGTTCCGAGATCGGAACGTTCTGCTGGTCCAATTGGCGCCCCCATGCGCCCCAAAGCGTGTCGGCGGGATAACTGAATTCGACGCCGTCGGCATGGTTGCGCCATGACGTGACGATTTCATTGAAGCCATCGATGTTGACGATCAGGTCGAAGGTCTGGCCGATCGACAGGAAATAGGCAAGCGTCGTCAATTGCTGGGGCTGGCGGAAGCCCGGATGCGAAAAATTGAGCACGGTGACCCGCCGCTCGCCGATCCGCTCGACCTTGCCGAGCGCCTTTGCCAGCGACCCGTCCGCCTGGGCCTGCATGGCGAAACCGCTTCCGACAGACCCGCCGAATACGCCCACCACGAACTCATCGTCCGCCGGCCGGTACGGGTAATCGCAACAGCCGTCCTTCTGCACCGCTTCCATGGTCTGGAAGCCGAAATTGTTGGCTTTCCAGGGGCCTTCATCGAGATAGTCCTCGGTCCGGCCGGCACGCAATGTGTAGCCGAAATAGGGTTGGAAAACGGCGCCCGGCAGCGTCAGGGCGGCCGGAACGGCCCCGGCATCGGGATCCCGGAAATAGATGAGTTCCCCGGTCCGATAGGCATGGAAACCGACAATCACGATCTCCGAAAAGATCGCGAGAGCCAGAAGAAGTCCGACGGCCTGTATAGTCTTCTTGAACACGGAACACCCTGATTTTTCGTCAGAATATAGCGAGTTTCGGAACAAAGACCACGAAACGGCCGCCCCACTCGCGGATGTAGTCGAGTTGCGTTGCGATCTCGGAGCGCAAGTTCCATGGAAGAATCAGCACAAAATCGGGTTTCGCCTGTTTTAAAGCGTCTTCTGCGACGATCGGAATTCGGCTGCCGGGCAGGTATTTGCCCTGTTTGGCCGGGGCGCGGTCGACCACGGCGGAAATCAGATCCGGGCGAATGCCCGCAAAGTTGAGGAACGTGTTGCCCTTCGCCGCGGCGCCGTATGCCATGCAGGTGGCCCCGTCGGCCCGGGCGTCGAGGAGAAAGCGCAGCGCATCGTCCTTGATCGCAAGGGCACGCGCCGCAAAGGCAGCGTAGGTCACCGGATCGCAAAGGCCCGCGCGACGTTCCAGTTCGAGCAGATCTTCGACCGGTTGCGCCAACCTTTCGGCGGCGTCTTCAGCACGCTTTACAAAGACCCGCAGGCTGCCGCCATGGGTCGGCCATGTCTCCACGTCGACCACGGCCAGCCCGTTTTCCCGGAAGATGCGGGAGACGGCGCCCAGCGAGAGGTAGGAAAAGTGCTCGTGGTAGATCGTATCGAACTGCGTCTCTTCAAGCAGGTGAAGGAGATGCGGAAACTCGAACGTCGCAACGCCGCCCGGCTTGAGGAGATGCCGGAAGCCGCGGACAAAATCGTTGATGTCTGGGACATGGGCCAGGACGTTGTTCGCGGCAATCAGGTCGGCGGCCTGGCCGTCGGCTGCCATCTGGCGCCCGAGCGCTTCGCCGAAAAACGCATCGATCACAGCCAGGCCCTTCGCACGCGCCGCATCCGCCGTGCTTCTTGTCGGTTCGACGCCGAGTGTCGGGATGCCGCGCCGGGCAAATGCGCCAAGCAGCGCACCGTCATTGCAGGCGACTTCAACGACGTGACTGGTCTCGTTCAGCGAAAACCGGTCGATCATCGCCGTGGCGTAGGCGTCAACATGGGAAAGCCAGGTGGAAGAGACCGAGCTGAAATAGGCGTAGTCTTCGTCGAACAATGTCTCACGTTCGGCAAAGTCTTCGGTCTGGACCAGCCAGCATGTGGTGCAGACCAGCACGCGCAACGGGTACCAGCGTTCCGGACGGCCGAGATCGTCCCCGGAAAGATAGGCGTTCGACGGCGGCGCGGAGCCGAGATCGATCAGCAACGTGTCCAGATCGGACTGGCAGTGGCGGCACTTCATGTTTCGGCTGATCCCGGTCCCGCATCGTCCGCCAGCATGGCGGCGCTTCGGTCCTGATCCGACAGCCCGGAGACGGGGAGCGGCCAGGAAATGCCAATCCGCGGATCCGCTACGTTCAACCGGCCTTCCGCGTCGGGCGCGTAGCCGGCCGTGTGCAGATAAAGCAATTCAGCGCAGTCGCTGAGAACCTGAAAACCGTGCGCGAACCCTTCACCAATCACAAAAGCAACGGGTTCGTCCCCGGACAATTCAACGGCCTGGTGCCGAAGATAGGTCGGCGAACCGGGGCGGATGTCGACGGCAACATCGAATACCGTTCCGGAGAGGCAGGTGACGATCTTGATTTCCTCGTAAGGCGGTAATTGGAAGTGCAGGCCGCGCACCGTTCCTGGCCCCGAAGTAACCGATCGGTTAATGTGGACGACGGGTTTTTCGATGCCGCAGTGCTCGCGCAGCGTGTCGGCCTCATAGAGCCGCGCAAAAGAACCGCGCGGATCGGTCCGTACGGTCCGGCGAAGCGTGAAAAGACCCTCAAGGCTGCCGGGCGCGACGGTCAGGCTCATGACACGACCTGTGCGTCCGGCTGGCTTGCGGTTTCGACAAAGGCGGCGATGTCGTTGCGGCAGAGGACGAGGGCGGATTCGCCTTCGGCCTGCTTGCGATACCATGCGAACGATCGTTCGACGGCGGTTTGCACGGACCAGACCGGCCGGACTCCGAGCGACCGTGCCGCCTTCGTCGGGTCGAGCGACAGCCGGTTCGCTTCGTGCGGGCCGGATTCCGAACGCGCCCAGTCGACCGGAGCCGCCTCGGCTTCCGGCCGGTCCGGTCCGGCCCACCAGCGGCTTGCCATTTCGATGACGCTCCGCACGGATGTATCCGTATCGGGCGCCGGGCCGAGATTGAAGGCACCGGCGAGCGCGGGATCTGCCGCGATCGTCTCGGCAAGTACTAGGTAGCCGCAAAGCGGCTCCAGAACGTGCTGCCAGGGCCGGGTTGCCCCCGGTCTTCGCACCTGCAGGCTTTCCCCGCTCTGCCAGGCACGCACCGCGTCCGGGATCAGGCGTTCCGGTGCCCAGTCGCCGCCGCCGATGACGTTGCCGGCGCGGGCCGTCGCCAGGCCCCGGTTGGCCGGGCCGAAAAAAGACAGTCGAAAACTGTCGGCGACATGTTCTGCCGCCGCCTTCGACGCGCTGTAGGGATCGTGTCCGCCCAGCTCGTCGGTTTCGCGATAGGGGTGGATCCATTCGCGGTTCCGGTAGACCTTGTCGCTTGTCACCACCACGGTCGCGGTGAGGCTTTCGACCGGGCGCAACGCGTCGAGCAGGATTCCGGTTCCGTGTACGTTGGTCGAAAACGTCTCAAGCGGGTCTTCGTAGCTGCGCCGGACCAGCGCCTGGGCGGCCAGATGCAGAACGACTTCAGGTTCTGCGGCCGCTACGACATCCGCCACACATTTCGGATCCCGGATATCCCCGATATGCGATGCGACACGGTCGTCGAGTTCGGCGAGGCGATACAGCGACGGTTCGGTGTCGGGGGAGAGGGAAAGACCCGTCACCCGAGCGCCGAGATCGTGCAGCCAGACGGCAAGCCAAGACCCCTTGAAGCCGGTATGGCCCGTAAGCAGAACGCGGCGGCCGGACCAGAAGTTCCTGTCCGGCAGCCTTGTGCGCCGGGACTGGCCGCACTCGGCCGTCATGCCGGGCCCGCCGTCATGCCATGGCCCCGCGCCGGGCGACCATGTCCCAGGGGGCGCTGCCGTGGGACCATATGTCGTTCAGGGCCAGCATTTCGCGGTGGGTGTCCATGCACTGCCAAAAACCGTCATGGGCGTAGGCGGCGAGTTTTCCCTGATTTGACAGCCTTGTCAGAACATCGTTTTCCAGGGACAGGTTCGGGTCGTCTCCGAAACCCTCGAAGGCCTCGCGTTCAAAGACGAAGAACCCGCCATTGATCGCGCCCGTCGTCGTTTGCGGCTTTTCGGCGAAGTCCGAAACGAGCCCGTCCTTCACTTCGATTTCACCGAACCGGGCGCGCGGATGCACGCTCGTTATGGTTGCCGGCGTTCCGGCTGCTTTGTGGCAGGCATAGAGCTTTTCCACGTCGAGCGCCGCGACGCCGTCGCCGTAAGTGGCAAAAAAAGTGCGGTTTCGGGTCCGGCGCGCCGCGCGGATCATGCGGCCGCCCGTATTGGTCATCTGCCCGGTTTCAAGCAGCGTGACTTGCCAGTCTTCGGTGGGCCCATTCCCTTCGATGTCGACCTGGCCGGTGGCAAGATCGACGGTGAAGTCTGAGGACCGGAACCGGTAATTCAGGAAATAGTCGCGAATGACATCTCCCTTGTATCCCAGGCAAAGGATGAACCGGCGCACGCCGAAAGCGGCATAGATCCGCATAATGTGCCAGAGGATCGGCTTTGTGCCGATCTCGATCATCGGTTTCGGCCGGGTTTCGGTCTCTTCTCGGATCCGGGTCCCCAAGCCGCCGCACAGGATGACCGCTTCCATGTCCGCGATGGCCGGCTGGAGGGTGTCGTCATCCATGATTTGATCTCCCGCGAGGCGCGAACGGCGTCAAACGAGCCCATGACGTGCCGGAAAAGGCTTGTGATGTCTTTGGTTCCGGCAGGTAAAGCGGTCGGCTCGAACAGTCAAGGAGACACAACTTCGAGCGGCGTATCGAGCATGCCCAACGTCCGGTACCGGGCGATGAATCCCGATTCTTCAGGTTCGAATTCGTCCAGAATTGCCGGAACCGCCGATCGAACCCCGCTAAGCGATGTCACACCGAACAGGTCCATATCGATGAAGGTCGTTCCCGCATAGTCCCAGTACCGGTTGTATGGGTTGCGCCCTGTCTTTCGAAACAGGCGCCGGTTTCGGCCGTCAGGGTCGACAATCAGCGTCCGGCAAAGCTCCAGGAAGGGGCGTTCATTGGCCGGCGGCGTCGGATTGAAGTGCTCCTGGTGAGTCTCGATGAATGCCGCAAGCTCGGATTGCGCTTCGCTGAGATAGGTTTCGGCTTCTTCGCGCTCGGCCGGCGCCAGTGACTCGATCAGCGTGCGCAATTGCGAAACAAAAGTCTCGTCGTCGGCCCAGGGGACGGTCAGGTCCCGATAGGCGTCGTCGATCGACCGCAGGACGATCGTGCGCAGATCGTAATTGCTGTCCGGGAACCGATCCGGATATTCCCCCTTGGCCTGTGTGATGGCGGCAGCCAAGAGGTTGGTTATGGATTCCAGCTGAATGGAATGTCCGGGAAACCGGGCTTCATGGGAATCGAATTCGTCGAGCCATTCCCGCAATCTTCGGCTCGCTTTGCCCTTCGATAACAGGCTTGCAACATTTGAATCGCCGGACCGGCCGCCGATCCCGCCGAGACCGTCCCAGAAGTAGAAGCGGCCTTCGCCGGCGCGGGTCAGGGCCATGATGCTGGCGGAAATATCGGGGCAGGGCGCCCAGTGAAACCGGCCGGTTTCCGCGGCGACACGATTACCGATGTCGCGGCGGACGAGGAAGCCGATGACGCTCGGAAAACAGGCCGACAACCGGAGCGTCTCGCAGAAATGCCGGATCACGGCCTCCGTCGATACTCGGTAGAGACCGTTGGAAAAGCCCATATCAACCGCAAGAATGTTGCCTCGGTTTGGCAGGTGACGGAACTGCACGCGCCAGTCCGGGTGGTAATATTGAGCTGCGCGCCATGAGACGACATCCGCGTCGTAGGTGTCGATGGCACGGTCGGCCGCGGCAAAGGCCGCTTCGGTGAGGGCGCTGTCGTCTCCGACATAAATGACGTAGTCGCCGCGTGTCTTCTGCCAGATCCATTCCCAATGGGTTGGCATGGGCATCCGCGATTCCGTTCGAAAGGTGCGCAGGCGCGGGTCGTCGAAGGCGTCGATCACCGCCTGGGTGCGCACGTCGGAGAAATTGTCCGATACGATGATCTCTAGATCGTCGCGCGGCAGCGCCAGGGCGGATGCCAGACACTCGCGCAGAATGTCCGGCCGATCGACCGTCGTAATGACAATGGAGTATCGGGGCATGCAGGCAGCCTTCGAAGGTTCGGGCCTGGGAACGGGGGCGCATTCGGCCGAAGCCGGCAGGAACGACACAGGCTCGTAGCGCGATTCCGGGCGACTTGAAAGGGCTTGACGATCAGGGGAGTCTTGGCCACTGGTCTCGGCATATCGGTGAAGTGTTCGGGCAAGGGGCGGCGCAGTGCGCTGCATTGGCTCCGGCAGTTCGCCGCGTCACGGACGGAGTTCACAGGAAATCATGGCGGTACCGCCTACGACCCCCCTCGAGCGGGCGCTCGCCCGCATCGGTACGGACGCGTCGGTGAGACGCGATCTTGTCGCGGCCTTGAAAGACTGGGAAGGCAGGAATGCCGTGGACGGAGAGGAAGTGCGGGAAACGACAACGGGACCGCTCGTCGACCTGTTGCATGCGGAGGCCGATTGCGTATCCCATGAAGTCCGTTTCAGGGACCGGGTGTCGCGTCAGGAGCATGCTCTGACGATCAGCCTTCTTTACCGCTCGAAAGTGGGGCGGGAATATGCTTTGACCGATGCGGCTCCCGATCACGTTTGGGAACCGCAGACCACCAAACTGCTGCTTTCGATGGCGCGCGACGCCCGGACGGCCCTGATTGGCGGTGCCTATGCCGGCGACCACGTGGTGGCGATGATGGCGTTCATGGCGCCGAACGGGGGCACCTGCCATTGCTTTGAACCGAATCGCGAACAGGCCGACATGCTCCGGCGGAATGCGGAAGCGAATGCCCTGACGAATTACCGGCTTTCGTCCGACGGCCTGTGGAGTACGACGACAAAACTGGTGATGGTGGGATCCGACTCGCACGCCCATCCGGAAGTCCATACCGGACAGGAGGGCGACCTTTTCCAGGGTATTTCCATCGACGATTATTGCCGTGACAATTCCATCAGTTCGCTGGATATCATCATGCTGGATATCGAGGGCGGCGAGATCGAGGCCTTGAAGGGCGCCGGAGGCATGCTCGCGCAAGGGCCTGAGACCGCTCCGGAAGTCATCTTCGAAATCCACCGATCGTATGTCGACTGGTCGGACGGGCTCGCGAGCACCCCGATCTGCTCACTCCTTCTCGAGCATGGCTACTCGCTTTATGCGATCCGAGACTATCAGGGCAATGTGCATATGCCTGACGCGCCGGTCGAGGTCGTGCCGATCGAAACCTGCTACCTTGAAGGCCCGCCGCACGGCTTCAACATTTTTGCATCGAAGCGACCGGATTGCATCGAACGGCATGATCTGCGGATTTGCGAAAACGTCAGCCCGAAACTCCTGAAACACCGGGATCCGGCGCTTCATCAACCCCTGACGCATCGAGCCTGAAGCGGAGCCGGCTCCGCTTCGGAGCCTACGACCGGATGAGCGAGAGATTCACGATAGTCGGTGCACGCGGATACATCGGGTCTCGCCTCGCCGAACGATTGGAACGGGCCGGGGAAGCTGTCACCCGGATCGATCGCTTCGAAGCGGAAGCCCATGCGGATCGAGAACTCGGGCATGTGATATTTGCCGGCGGCGTCACGGCGGATTTCCGCGAGCGCCCGTTCGATACGGTCGCCGCCCACGTGACGGCGACTGCGGACGTGCTGCGACACGCGCGCTTTGACAGTTTTCTCTATCTCTCATCGACCCGGGTCTATCAGGCAGCCAGCGGCACCGGGGAGGATGTGACGCTGTCCCTGGACCCGTCCGATCCGCTGCAATTGTACAACGCCACCAAACTTGCCGGGGAGGCATTGTGCCTGGCGCTGCCGAACGACGCGATCCGGGTTGCACGGATCTCGAACGTCTACGGCGCCGACGATCCCTCGGATAACTTTCTGATCGACATCGTTCGCGCCGCTATCACCCGGCACCATGTCACCTTCCGTACCCGTCTCGATTCCCACAAGGACTTTGTCAGTCTGGACGATGTTCTGGACATTCTGCCTAAAATTGCCCGCGCGGGCCGGGCGCGGCTTTACAACGTTGCGAGCGGGCGCAATACCGTATACGCCGATTTGGCCGACGGGCTGCGCCGTGTTACCGGCTGCTCCGTCGACGTGGCGCCGGACAGTATGCGCGTTACGTTTCCCGTTGTTTCGGTCGCCCGGCTGGAAAGGGAATTCGGATTCAGGCCCAAGCGCTTATCGGATGAAATCGAAGCATTTATCGAAGCGTACAGAAGCAGGCATTCATGATTGAAATCGACGAAGACGCGGGCACTGTGTCGATAAGCAGAGACGGCACGAAGACGACCTATCCGCTCGGCTCGCCGGAAGGCTTTTCAATCGTGTCGCGGGCTTGGCTGCGCGCGGGCTGGGATGCAAAACACGTTTACACGTTTTCCTGGCTCGGCCGTCCGATCATTCAATTGCCCGAAGACATGATCCGGATGCAGGAAACCATCGATCGCATCCGCCCCGATGTCATCCTGGAAACCGGAATTGCGCATGGCGGGTCGGCGGTCTTTTTTGCCTCCGTCATGAAACTGCTCGGCAAGGGCAGGGTGGTCAGTGTCGACATCGAAATCCGCGACCACAACCGGAAAGCCCTCGAAACGCATCCCTTGAAACCGCTGATCACGCTGATCGAAGGGGATTCCGTCGCGCCGGAGACCGTCGCCCGGGTGCGCGACGAAATAGGCGATGCCGAAACGGTCCTCGTCATTCTCGATTCGAACCATTCCCGTGAGCATGTCGCGGCCGAACTCGAGGCCTACGCCGATCTGGTGAGTGTCGGGTCCTATTGCATCGTTTGCGACGGCATCATGGCCGACGTCGTCGGGGCGCCGCGATCCGAACCGGACTGGCATACGAACAACCCGGTGACCGCGACGCGGGCGTTTCTGGAGAAGCATCCGGAATTCCGGCTGGAAAGACCGACATTCGCGTTCAACGAAAGCACGTTGACCGATCCCGTGACCTACTGGCCGCACAGCCACCTCTTGCGGACCGCGTGACGTCTGGAGGACGTTTTTGCCCATCGGAAAAGCGATCCGCGCCGTCTGGTCCGCCGCCTTCATCGTCTTCTTCACGCTCTTTCTGCTGGAAGTGGCCGTCCGGATCGTCGAGGGTCGGCAACTCTTCACCGTCAGGAACTGGGTCACGGAAAGCCTGGAGCGGAACACGGAGACGCACAGCGCACGCTATGATGCCACGCTCGGGTGGAGTGCGAAGCCCAATCTCGACATAAAGGGCATCGACCTCAACGATCCGAACATTCCTGATATGAGCGATGTTGTGGTTACGACGGACGACCGGGGATTTCGATCGACCGGAGACGCCTCGGATCTGGATGCGGAAACGCAGCCGATTGTCACGATCGGCGATTCATTTACCTGGGGTTCCGAAGTCAGCGACCACGAAACCTATCCCGCGCATCTTCAAGCCCTTCTGAAACGGCCCGTTGTGAATGCCGGCTACGGCGGTTGGGGCACGGATCAGATGTGGATGCGCATGCAGGAGGTCGGGGACAGCCTGGAACCGGCTTTGATTGTGCTTAGCCCGCTGACGAACGACGTTCTGCGCAACGCCTATCGACGCTATGGCAGGGCTTTCAAACCGTTTTTTGAGATCGAGGGCGACGATCTCGTCTTGCGAAACGTACCGGTGCCGCGCAATTCGACGGATGCGCGGGATATCGGTGTTCTACAATCGTGGTTCGGGCGCTTTTACCTTGCCACCTTCGTCGCTCGGGCATTCGGCCAGGAGGAAACCTGGATCAACCGGAACCGTTTGACCGACCGGGTGCACTCCAATGAGGAATCCGTGGAGATCGCCTGCCGATTGTTGCAAAAAACTGCCGAGTTCAGCCGGGCCCGAAACGTTCCGGTCGTCCTGATGCTTGTCTATAGCGGCGCGGAGATTCTGCAGGGCGAGCGGCATTGGTTCACGACGCAATACCTGGCATGCGCGGCGGAAAGTGGCATCGACCGCATTGACACCTTCGACGCATTCGTGCAGGCGTCGCGAAATGACCCTGATTTTCCCGCGTCCCGTTACAATGTGTGGAAGAATGGGTCGATCGCGCACATGAATTCCGCAGGTAACCTTCTGGTTGCCGAGGTCCTTGCCGAGGCGTTGCGCGGTCGCGGATACCTAGACTGACGGAGAAGCCTGGTGTTTTCGACATTTTGGATTGTGTTCGGCGTCTTGCTCGTCGGACTTCCGGCACTCGCGGTCGCCTATTTTGTGTTGCGCCGAAGGCGCGCCGACAATCGGCCTCCAGATGAGATTTATCCCTTGTGGTAGGGGTCGGGATCGCGAAGGAAAGCGCGAAACCGGTGTGTGGCGCCGACATCGTTAAAGTCCGGCTGGCGGCGGTACTATCCGTGGCAAGAACAATTCTCTGTATTGGTTGAACGTCGCCCGATCGACGGCACACCAGTGAACGATCTCCCCTAATGTCGTTGATCCAATTCCTCCTGCTTCTCGCCTGCGCCTTAATCGCCGCGTTTGTCGTGGCAAACATACTGGCTGCATGGCTGTTTCGCGCCTTCTCCGACAAGGTCCAGACACCGGAGGAAAAACAGCGAAACGACTATATGGCGCGGTTCGACGGCGCTCTGGCGGAGTGGCGCGCCGGCTGGTTCGGCATACCGGAAGACGACTGGCCCGCCTTTTCGGCCGAATACCGGGCCCATGAGCTCAACATCTATGCCTATGAACCGTTCTGCGAATACCGGCATCCGGAACGTCACGGGCGGTTCATCAACTATTCGGCCCATGGTTTCCGGCATGGCGGAGATCAGGCCGCTTGGCCGCCGGACAAGGACTGTTATGTCGTTTTTGTCTTCGGCGGCTCGACGACGCTGGCCGTCGGCCCGGACTGGACGACGATCCCGAGCCACCTTCAGGATATCCTGAACGGATCCGCGCCCGACGGCAGGCGTGTATGTGTCTACAATTTCGGACGCGGCGCCTATTTCTCCAGCCTCGAGACGGCCCTGTTCATCAATCTTTTGCGCGACGGGCATCGGTGCGACCTTGCCGTATTTATCGACGGCATCAACGATCCCTTCTTTCATGCCGGTTTCCCGCCGACGGCCGGCGTGTATCAGGCCGCGATCGCGGACATGAACGCGTCCATCGCCGCCGCGACCCGTTCGGCTCGACGCGCGGAGGTGGACTGGGCGCAGTTTCGCCGGTTCTGGGCGACCTTGCCGATCTTCAAACTGCTCGATCTTGCGGCGCGCTGGATCGATCGCGACCGGGGACTTGCCGCACAGAACCGCTCGGCTCCAAGACCTCCGCTTCAGGCCGAAGAGGTCGAGGCCGTCATTGGCCGGTACCTGTTCAACATGCACACGGTCCAGGCGCTTGCCGAGCGCCATGGCATTCGGACCTTGCATGTCTGGCAACCGTCGCCCGCCTACCGATACGATCTCGCGTCCCATGTTGCCTTGAAGGAGGCCGGCGGTGATCTCCTCGGACACGAGCGGTCCGCTGCGGTCTACGATGCACTGGAACGGCGCCGTACCGAGAACCCCATCCCGGATTTCCTGTGGCTGGCCGATGTCCAGTCGGATCGCGCAGAACCGTTATATGTTGATACCGTGCACTACACGGATGCCTTTTGCCGGGAAATCGGGCATCGGATTGCGGACACGATCCGGGACAGGGGACTCTTGGCGGAGAGCCGGTCGCCGGACACGAAGGGATCACAGGATGCTTAAATGGTTGGCGCGGCGGGCGCAGTCCGATCACGGGGCCGCGGATCGATTGCAGACCGGTCCCGCGCCGAGTGTGTTCATCGCTACCCTGCCAAAGAGCGGGACCGACTTCACCGTCAACAGTCTGTTGAAGACAACCGGCCTGAAACTCCCGGAGGTCTATACGGATGCAGGTGTCATGGAACGGCTGCGCACCGGCTATGCGTCGCCCGATCCGCGTCTGATCAGCACCGGAAACTTCGACACGCAGACACTCAACGTTTCGGCGTTGAAACTCTACCTGCAAAACGGACACATCGTGCCGACCCACATGGCGGCCAGCCACCATAACCTGATGTCCGTCCTTGAAAGCGGCCACAGGAAGATCAGCGTCATCATGCGAGATCCGAGAGACGCGACGGTTTCGCTCACTTACCACATCGCAAAGGCCGGTCCGGACCTGCGGAATTTGCACTCGGAATTTCAGTTCGTACCGCCCGATTACCACACGTGGCCGCACGAGAAACAGGTCGCCTACCAGGCGCGCATCTTTCTGCCGCGGGCCATAAGCTGGATCGAAAGCTGGTTGTGGACGCAATGCGACGCCTATGAGGATCTCGACGTGCAATTCATGCATTTCGACGATCTCAAACACGATTCCACCGGATTTCTGAAACGGGTGGGTGCATTTCACGGCGTTGAGTTTTCCGATCTCGATGCATTGCCGCCGCCCGACAAATCCGCCCATTTCCGGTCCGGCCTGCACGAGCAATGGCGGAGCGAGTTTTCCGACGAGGCGCAGGAGCAGGCCGAGTGGCTTCTTCAGGACCGGTTGGCGACAGCCTATCGCACGGCGGTCCAGTGGCGGATTGATCGGGCCGAGACCGGACCATCTTCGGACCGAATCCGGAAACTGGCAACCCTGGTCTGGACGTTTCCCTGGGTGGCCGATGCTTATTTGGCGCTGAAAACCGAATTGGAACGTCAGGGCAATCCGGTCCCGGATGACACGAACGCGGCCTTCGAAAGCTACCTGGAAGGCGCGCCGGCGATCATGGTCAAACCCTGGACGCTTCTGGATCGTCTAAACCTGGGGATCGGCGACGGGTGCGGCAACTTGCACGACACTTGATCTTCTCTGTCGGTCGGATCTGGGATATCAACAATTTTAATAAGGGGTTTAACGTTTTCGTAGAGCGGCTGTGATTCTGTTCTAACGAAAGGTGTTTTTTGGGCTGGTAAGGCAGAATGGTGCATCTGCACGTCGATTCGGACTCGTGCGCGTGTCCGGCTTGTTCCGGACGCGTTAGTGAGACGTCACCGTCGACGAATGTGTCGGACCAGCCGGCCATGAACGCGCCCTGGTTTTCCGACGGCCAGGTCATCGGCCAGTTGAATTCCAACAGTACCTGGTCCGGGTCGACGATAAGCTACGGTTTTCTGCAGTCGGTTCCCTGGTGGGATGTGAACCGGGAAGGGCCGGGTTTCAGTGCTTTTACGGCGGCGCAAGAGAGTGCGGCACGCTCTGTCATCGGTCTTTGGGACGAGCTGATCGCGCCGTCGATGGTCGAGCATTCGTTCGACCCCATCAATGCGGACATCAACTTTGCCAATTCCTATGTAGGCGTGAACTATGCGCATGCCTATCTCCCGGGCACATACCTGAATTCCGGTGAGATTTGGCTGAATGCTGCGACGTATACGTATCTCTATACGCCGACATCCGGCGATTATGCCTACCTGACCCTTTTGCATGAGGTCGGGCATGCCATCGGTCTGACCCATCCGGGCGCCTACAATGGCGGGTTCCCGACGTATGCGACCCATGCGGAATATGCGCAGGACACACACCAGTGGAGTGTGATGTCCTATTTCGACGCGTCTTACACCGGCGCCGATTGGAACGGCGGGTACGGGTGGCAATATGCGCAGACCCCGATGGTGCACGATGTCCTGGCCATCCAGGCAATGTACGGCGCCGACCCGACGACACGCACCGGCGACACGGTGTACGGCTTCAACTCGAATGCCGGGAACGCGGTCTACAATTTCAGTCTCAACAGCTCGCCGGTTCTGACGATTTACGATGCTGCCGGCTTAGATACGCTGGATCTTTCCGGATTCACGCTGCGGGCGGATATCGATCTTGCGCCGGGCAGTTATTCGTCGGCCGGCGGCGTCACGAGCACGATGACCTACAACATCGGCATCGCGGCGAGCGCTGTGATCGAGAATGCCTATGGCGGCAGCGGCGTTGATGTCATACGTGGCAATTTTGCAAACAATCACCTGAAGGGAAATGCCGGTGACGACAAGCTCTTCGGGTTTGCGGGCGACGATGTCCTGGAGGGCGGAACGGGAAGCGACTGGGTCGTCTACCTGTCGGACATTGCAGCCTATACGATCACGGTCAAGGACACGTTTGTCGAGGTCGTGGGCGAGGGCATCGACCAGGTTTTCCTCGACGTGGAGAACTATTACTTCGGTACTGCCGGCTACACCCTGCAACACATCCTCGACACATACGGAACGATTTCGATCGAGGAAAACGGCGACACGAAACTGATTCGGGAATACGGGGTCTACAAGGCGGAGGATTCCGGCGGCAACGCGGTCACCCTGTCCTATGCCGGCACTGCGCTTGGCGAAGGCAGCAACGGCCAGTGGACGGCAGTTGAGGTCGAAGACCGAACCGGTGGCGGCTACGAACTTCTCTGGCGTAACGCGGCGGGCGACTACAATCTCTGGCAGATGGATTCTGCGGGGAACTACCTCTCCGATATCATCTTTGCGGCTAGCGCGGCGGCCGACTACGAAACCATCTTCCAGGCCGATCTGAACAACGACGGCCGGATCGGTGCCGACTGGAATACGCTCGAGACGAACGGCGATATCGACCTCCTGGAGGACACCGGATCGCGGTACATGATGCGGAACGGGTCCGGGGACGAAACAGGGATCTATTACCTGGGCGCGCCGCTGACGCCGGGTGCCTTCGGTGGCTGGGCGGCGGTTCAGGCAGAACAGGTGAGCGGCGGCGGTTTCGAAGTCCTGCTGCACAATGCCGGGACCGGGCAATATGCCGTTTGGGTGCTGGATTCCGGCGGACACTACCAGGACTCCTTTCTCCTGGAACCGACGCAGTATCCTGCCTACGAAGACGTGTTTTCTTTCGATCTCAACAACGATGGCTCACTTGGCTCGACAAGCACTGTCGTCGAGACGAACGGCGCTCATGACCTCTTGTGGAAGCCAGGCACGGGGTATCGGATCAAGGATTCCGGCGGCGCTGAAGTCGGGATCTACTATAACGGCGCTCCGCTTGAAGCCGGCGCCTTCGGCGGTTGGTCGGCGGTCCAGGCCGAAGCAGGAACCGGTTCCGCATTTTCAGTCCTGCTCTACAACCCGCAAAGCGATCAGTACGCTCTTTGGGAACTCGACAGCCAGGGGCACTACGTTGCATCGCGACTGATCGAAGAAGCGGAAATGCCGGCCTTTGAACTGTTGTTTCAGACAGATATCGATGAGGACGGTTCGATCGGAAGTGGCCCCGTCGTCCTGGAATCCGACGGCGATCACACGCTGATCAATGACGGCGGCCTGCGGTACCTCATCGAGGATTCGGCAAGCAACCAGATCACCATTACCTACAACAGCGAAGACTTCAGGCCTGGCGATTTCGGGGGCTGGACGGCCTTGCATGCCGACGGCGACGGGTCTGGGGGCTACAACGTGCTGATCACGCATAGCGCGTCTGACCTTTATGCCATCTGGACCATTGACGGCGCCGGTGAATACAAAGATTCCTGGCTCGTCGATCCGGTGACCTTCATTGATCTTGAACAGGATTTCCACGTTGACCTGACCGGCGACGGCTATATCGGACGGGTTGAGACTGTTCTGGAGACGAACGGATCCGTTTCGCTCGTCAGCGAGAACGAAGCGCGGTACATCGTGCGGGAGAGCGGCAATCCGGATCTGACGATCACCTATAACGGGGAAGCCTTCGTCCCGGGCGCGTTCGGCGGCTGGAAGGCCGTGCAAGTTGAGGCGGCATCGGGCGGTGACGGCTACGACGTTCTCATCCATAACGCCAACACGTCTGAATTCGGGTTGTGGGTTGTTGATGAAAACGGCGAATACGTTGATTCCTGGCTGATTCCGAACGCCGATCTCTCGACCTATGAATCGACATTCGATTTCGATATCGACGGCAGCGGTGCCGTCGACGCGATCCCCGCTTTGGCCATCGAACCGCCGGAAGCGGGACCGGTTGAGACCGATACCGGATCCGGGCCGGCGGACGACGCAGATTTTCTGGTCTGACCAATCCCACTTCGTTCGATGCGTGCTGGAAGGCCGTGAACCGGTCGGAAACCGGATTGGCCTGCTCTCTTTGTGAGAGGCGGGCACGTCGCCGGCGGGCTTGAGGCGAGGCGCCAGACAGGGTTCTCGCCGTGCTTTTGCAAACCCCTCAATTTGCGAAAGCTTTTGTGCTGTGGGTAAGGAGATTTCCTGCTGTTCTGGTCGCCACTTCGGTCTATGGAAGCAGTCCACCGGATACAGCCGGGAACCGACATCACAGGCACGCGTGTTGAAAAAATTCGGCAAGGATATGGGATTGCTGGCAGCGGCGCTGCTGGTCTGTTTCCTGGTCCTGGAATTTGCCCTCAGGCACTTTGCCTTCGATCCGAACCACAGCTACATCCGCCCGCCGGGCTGGGCCTATCAGGTCAATTCCAACGGGCTCCTGCCGCATATAGAAGGCGGGCACCTGTTTCTGGCGAACCGGCTGGGTATTCGCGGCGACCTGCCCGGACTTGGCGCCGCGCCGAGGGTTGCCGTGCTCGGCGGCAGTACGGTGGAAGAATGGGTGCTTTCCGATGAAGAGACGTGGGCCCAGCAGATGGCGGCCCGTCTTCGCGATTGTGCGCCGGACATCTGGGTCGCAAACCTTGGAAAGGCCGGTGTCAATGTCCGCCACCACATCCTTCAGATGAAGGAAGTGCTCGACTACATGCCGCGCTTCGACATCTTTGTCGTTCTGAGCGGTTTGAACGATTTTTTGTACGATTATCGCATTCACCACGTTCAGGAAACCGACCCGGATTGGTGGCGCCAGCAGGCCTTGGCCTATGGCGCGGGGGACGAGGGGACCCTTGCAAGTGTCGCGCTGGTGAAGCGGATCTGGAACGGACTGGGCAAGGGAAAGGGGCCGCTCATATCCGATTTCGGGACCTATCAGGAGACGTTGCGGTCAGCGTATCGCGAGGTGGGAGCCGATCAATGGGTGGATCGCATCGACGTCAGCGAGACCGTTCTGGACGTATACACGGCAAGTCTGCGCGAACTGGAGGGTCTGGCCCGGGATCGCGGTGCAAGGATCGTGTTTGCGACCCAACCTTTTCTCTGGTCGTCAACCATGTCGCAACAGGCGAAAGATCAGATTTACGCCGGCTTTATCGGCAACACCAATCAGGGCCCGGACGTCAAATGGTACACGCCCCGTGCACTCGAAACCGGTCTGTCGGCCTATAACGACGCCATGCGGAAGTTCTGCGCCGAAGCCGATCGCACCTGCGTCGACCTCGCTCGGATGATTCGGCGCGAAGCAGGCTATTTCTACGATGACTTTCATTTCTCGGAACGTGGCGCCGCCGAGGTAGGGCGCCGAGTGGGGAACGTGGTGCGACCCCTGATCCCGGAGTGCAGGCCGTAACCCTGCGCCCGGACGATCCGGCCGAATTTTCCCGCGCGACTGTCACCGAGGCCTGGTCGCGGCCCCGTTTTTTGGCGGTAGCGTTACGAACGGACTGGCGCTTGGTCGCGCCTGCACTGCAGGCCCATGCCGGGTAGCGAGATCTGGTCGACCCTGTCTGCGGCAGCGGCAGAAAGCGCTGCCGCCGCTATCTCACCCGTTCCCGTGCCGTGCCGCGCTCGTGCGTTCGATCGCCTTGGCAAGATGGCCGTCGCGGCCATAGACATCGTCGTAAAAGCCGGTGCCGCCCGCGTCTTTCGGCCATGCGGTGAAATAGGCCGAATAGACCGGGATCTGTTCCGCCACCTTGTCGACGTCGTTTTCGCCGACGGCAATGCGGCTGGCAATGTAGGCTTCGTCCTTCTGAAGGACGGCGGCCGCCATCAGCCGCGGGTGCTGCAGGCGGATGCAGCCGTGACTGAAGGCGCGCCGGTCGCGCTTGAACAGGTTGCGGGCCGGCGTGTCGTGCATGTAGATCGCGTGCTTGTTCGGAAACATGATCTTCAGTTCGCCGAGCGCGTTGCGTGATCCCGGCGGCTGGCGAACATTGATAGACGATTGGCCGGTGGCCACGCTGTACCAGTCGACGGCAGTCGACGACACGCGCTGGCCGCGCACGGTCGATACTTCGTAGCCCTGCCGATCGAGATAGGACGGATCGGCGCTCAGTTTCGGGATGAATTCGTTGACGATGATCGAGCGCGGCACGCCCCAATAGGGATTGTATTCCACTGTCTCGATCTTGTCATAGAAGAAGCTGGTCTGGTTCGAGCGCTTGCCGACCACGGCGCGCATCGACAGCGGTTCCTGGCCTTCATGGCGATAGGTCGCGGTATAGGCCGGCTGGTTGATGAAGACGTGGCGGGTTCCGAACTCGCGCGGCATCCAGCGCAGTCGCTCCATAGCGAACTCGATCTTGCGGATCTTGTCGGCATTGCTCACACCGACCAGTGCCCGGATCGTGTTTTGGCCGATAATGCCGTCGGCGGTCAGTTTTTTCTCCGCCTGGAAATCCTTGACCAGCGCTACGAGCGCATCCGAATAGAGCTCTGCGCCGTCATAGGCGGCAAGCGTTGCGGCGTGATCGGCCTTCAATGCGTCCGACCCGTTGAGTTTTACCGCGGCGATGACGTTTGCCAGTTCCGGGCTCGACCGGCCGGGTTTCAGGAATGTTTTTGGTGCGATTTCGACCCGCTCGGTCTCTTCGGCCGCCCCGCGCAAAGCCGCAAGGTCGGCCTTGAGGGTCGCAAAGGCCGGATGCACCGGATGATGCGCGTCGAACGCGGCCGCAACATCGCTGGTCGAGGCCAGCGTTTCAAGCACCGGCGACAGGTCGATCGCGTGGCGCGGCAGGTCGTGATAGCCCGACAGCCGGTTCGGATCGACACGGCCCCGCCGGGCGTCGAGCGCATAGGTCAGCGCCGCGGCGGACATCCGCATTTCGAAGTCGATGGCGGTCCGGTCGGGATCGAACGGGCTTTCAGCTCCGGGTTGTCCGGCCGATGCGACGGCCGCGGAGCCGGGCAGTTCGACACTGTAATCGTCCGGCGCCAGACCGACCGTATCGGCCGCAGCGAACGCTGCAAGCGCGGCGCGGGCCCGATCGTTTGGCCGCCCGTCGGTTACCCAGATGAAACTCGGCTGCGCTTTGTAATGGGCTTTCAGCGCGTCGGCCACTTCCGGCAGCGCGCGTATCCGATAGTCGGTCAGATGACTGCGGGCGCGGCTGAATTCGGCCGAGGCCGAGAACGCGGCGCCGACCGTGTCGGCGGCGGCATAGGCCGGATCGTGGAACGGCACTTCCAGGGGCAGGGAGACGGAATGCTTCACCAGCTCCGCCACTTCTATGGTTGCAAGACCGGCCAGCGACACCAGTTTCGGCATATCCGGACGATAGGTATATGTCTTGGGGCTCGAGACGCGTATCTTCTTGATCTTTTTGCGCTGGCGCTGAGCTTCAACCTTCCTGAGGTGTTCCTTGTGCGCCCGGGTCTTGAAGAGCCGGTCGAAGAAGGTCTGCGCGCCGGCCTCGGTGCCCGAGACCGCAACCGCGCCGCCCGTCAGCGCTCCGCTGACAAGCACGCAACACAATGCCCGTGAAAGTGGTCCGCTTCTGACAATCATGGTCGTCCCGTTTCCCCGCCGCACGCGCAAATCCGGGTTACCGCATCTCGCGGCCCTGCGCGGTTTGCCTCTGTCCCGATGCCCGGTCCACCGGACCGTCAGCCGTCCGATCGGCCGACACCATGCGGTCCCATCGGATCGGGAATGCTCTAACCGAACGCGGCAACCGACCGGCTTTCATCCAGCCCTGGCCGTCGCGCCACCCGAATCTGTCTATAGCAGACAAGCGTTAATCTTTCCCCGCGAGACCCGGGTCGGATCCGACGACTTTTGCGCAGGGTGTGAATTCTGCAACACTTTTGTGGCGACAAGAGGATTGCAGTCGTTCAGCATGACCGGGCCGGACATAAAGCCGTCTTAGACTTGATGAAACCGCCTGGTTTCGACAAACCGGTCCGATTTCGGGAACAGCTGGCGGCCCTTGAAGCGGTCGCGGTAGAGCGCCTCGATCGCCAGGACACCGATGACGGTCAGGGTCTCGCCGGTCGGAAAAAACACGTCGACGGCCTCGTCGGAATGTTTCGAGGCGTACTTTTCCTGCGAGCCGTGCAGGATCATCGGCACGCCGATTGCCTGGTTGACCCAGTTCTGCACGTCGATGAACTTGCGGCCGCGGGCATGGTTCTGGCCGGCCAGCGATTCCGTAGTGCGGATATTGGTGCCGGGATCGTCCATCGGCACGATACCGTAGAGATCGTAATCCCCGTGGATCACCTTGCCGGCGGTGATCAGGCTGCTGGTCGTGCATTTGACGCAGCCGTAATGCGGATCCTCCGAATTGAATTCCACGAAGTAGATCCCGCCGTTCGGAACGTAGGTCTTGCCGGAAAGCGCCGCCTTTCCGTAGCGGCCGCCGGACAGGAAAGCGGCCTTGAATTTCAGCCACTCTTCTTTCGCTGAGGCGAAACGCGCGCCCTTGAAGGCCTGCGGACCGGCAATGTCCGGATCGACGACCAGGCCGGCCACGTCCTTGTACTGGCCGTTGCTGGCCTGAAAGCCGAAATCGGCGGTCTTGGCCTTGCAGTCGATGCGTTTCGGCACGGCGTGCGGTTTAGCGATATGTTTGAAGGATTCCGCATTGGACTGGCGCACCAGGATGGCGCTGTTGGCGCGGCGTGCGGCGTCCAGAAAGGCCTTTTGATGATGGGGCGGCATCATGATGGAGGTCATGTCGGTCTCGTCCGGGCAGGGCGGTCGCCCCTTTCGGCAATCGGGGCGCGCCGGATGCGGGCCTCGTCAACCCCCGCAATTGGCTTGATCACCCCGATATAGGCATGCGGCTCGGCGGAAAAAACGGTTTCCGCCCCGGATTTCGCCAGAAATGTGCTGCGGCATCACATCCGTCAGCACGAAAAAAAATGACCGGCCCGAAGGCCGGTCAAAAGGTCCGGTTCATGCGATGGCCTTGAAAAACGGGACCCGGTGAACCGGCTTGGGAATGAGAAAGATGAGAGTTTACGGTGAATGTGCAGCGTCGCCTTTGGTGTGTAGGCGCTTTGCAACGACGTTGACGGCTTCCTCGCGCGAAATGCTGAGGAGATACGAAAGCAAGTCTTCGCCATTCTGTGCGGCCATTTCGGCCAGTTCCGCAGACATGCGTTCAATGAACTGAAACGTGTCCACTGGATTGGTTGTGTCGATTTTATCAGTCATCCCGGTCAGCCTTTCGGTGTGATCGGTTGTCAGGCGCAGGCCGTAACCGTGTCTCCGAGCGGTACAACCTGTAGGACCACCATACGAGAACTGGTGTGAAAAACCGTGAATTGCTTGCTATCGTATTGATTTTGCCTTATATTACAAAATATTCGCGATCTTGTAGTAAAATTATGTATTTATGAAAACAAGCGGCAAAATCAAACTGCATTTGTATGGTAATCCGTGCGTGACGGATAAAAATGAAGCAATTATTTACATAAAAAATCGAAAAGAATTGGCGGTGTATGCGTATGTAGCACGCAGTGAGGACAAGCGCTTATCTCGAAACTACTTGGCATCCAGATTATGGAGCAATGTGGATCGGAACAAGGCGCAAGCCTCTTTGCGACAAGCGCTAAAAAACATGCGCGCCCGCGAGAAAAAACTGGGTCTCGCGGTCCTGTCGACTCCGGCACGCGATGTGGTTCTTGCTGCAGAGTCGATCTGGGTGGACGTGGACGAGGTATCGGACGCGTTGGCAAGGGCGACGAAAAACAGCGTCGCAAAGGCATCTCGCCTGTACGCGCCGATTTTTATGGACGGATTTCAAGATGTCGATCGGGAATTCGACGCTTGGCGAAAAACCGAAGAACATCGTCTAAAGGGCGCGCTCGTCGAGCGCGCGATCTTGGAGATCTCAAAAATCTCCGACGTTACAGACCCATGTCTCGGCGCGTTGTCGCGGTTCATCCTGAAGGTCGATCCGTTGAGCGACTGGGCGCGCCAAAGACTCGAAGAGTACGGCCGGGCAACTCGCGCCGACAAGAAAAGCACGGCAGGCAGGGCGGATACGAAGCAAGGTGCTGTATCGACACCACGACGCCTTTCTGAATTCGGCCGCGGCCGACAGACGGAAGCGAGTCCACCTCCAGTCATAGACAAAGGCATATTTCCGATAGTTTTTACGGAGAGTTCTGAGCTTAGCACGGGCGCTCCCATGATTTACCCGGAACTCGTTGATCGGATCAGCCGAAATCGCGAGTTTGTTCTTCGCGATACGGTGAAAGGCGCCGGTTCGTCCGGCAGCACGCCGTCTTTCGTGGGAATCGACGAAGAGTCCGGTGGACAATTCGTCTTGACTGCGGCGAACAACAGCCGCCGTGGAAATACCTTAATCGAATTGCGCGAGCGTGGACGCGGCGAGACGGTGTTTGCCGGTTCACTAAGTCTCTCGCCCGATATGCAAGCGGACGAACGGGCCGTCTTGTTAGACAGGTTTGTTATCGAAATGCAGGAGCGGGTGCGGGCCTACTATCTGCGTAGCCCTACGATGGTCGACATGGTCTATCGTAAGCTGAGCAAGGTCTACGACCTTATCCGTGAGTTCGATGTCAGCGCCAACACAAAGGCACTGAAGATATTGGCTGAGATTGAGCCTGAATTGGGGTCTTCGAGCTTGGTTTTCGCTTTCAAGGCAACTCTCTTCCTGCAACAGAACCTGTTCTTGAAAACGGAACGCGATTCGGCCGATCTTTTAACGGAAGCCCGAGCGATGGCGGAAAAAGCCATTGAACTCGATCCGTGGCACGCGTTGAACCATCGGTATCTAAGTTTTGCAGCCTGTTACTCGGGGGATGTAGAAGACGCGCGCTCTCATATGCTTATCGGGCAGTCTTTGGCCCCGGCTGACCCATTGCAAACCATTGCAACAGCCGAAGTCTGTGCCTTCGCTGACGATCTTGGGGCAGCTGTAAGTCTTAGCGAGCAGCTGGCGAAGGAGCGCAATTTTTTACCTCGCTACGCCTACGGCTATCTGGCCATTGTTCGTTTTGCAGCAGAAGATTTTGAGAACGCCGCGCGCTTTGCAAAACGGGCTCCGACAGAGAGCATGGACTATCGGGCGATCCGAATTGCAGCCCTATGGGAGCTTGGTTTTCGGGCACAGGCGCGAGATGAAATGAACGGTCTCATGCAACACCTTGCTCGCGAGCATCAACGTGCTGAAGGCCTTGATCGCCAGCGGGTCATAGAATGGTTGGTCAAACTGAATCCGTTCTCAAATCCACGTGTAAACTACAAGTATTCTGTCGCGTTGCAGAGTGCTGCTGCTTAACAAATCATACCGGCATGAAACAGCGTAAGCGGTAATCCGAACGATCACAACGGCGGGTCGCCGCCGTTGTGTTACGTTGAATGAATTCGCTCTATTCGACTAAGGCGCAGCCGAGTACAACGGTTTTTCCGAGTTCGGTCAGATAGTCTGGGTCGTCACGCCGGTCCTCGTCAATCTCCGCAGGAACAACTAAAAACAGTGTTGATCGTGTGTCGCGAACGACTGCAAAGTTAAGGTCTTTTATTGCACTCTCATCCACCCCAGCGTTGACCAGATACTGTTTTGGGTCGTCTCGCAACTGCTCGCGGGCTGCGGCGTCAGTCACGGCATTTGCAAGTGCGCGGCCGAGTTCGGGCAGGTTTCTTGGGTCGACAGAAAATCTCGCCATGGTGCTATCCCCTCCAATTCAGTCACAGCGTCGCGACCTTACCAACTTGCCGGAAGCGTACAACGAAAAATGGATCTTCCCTGCACAATATAGAGAAAAAGCAATTTCTGATGGTTATTTCCCAAGTTGGGTTGTGGAATTTCGATCCGACCGGTGCGCGATCAATACATGAAATCAACGATTAATTACTTGCATGATACGAAAGCAAATCGGGAGGATCGGAGC
>JBCDLT010000072.1:0-33180 GCA_038745065.1 Pseudomonadota bacterium
AAATATTTGTGGAGATCATTGCTCGGCTAGGTAAAAACCAAGATCTCTCTGATGCAATAGAGATTGCGTCAAAACTGCCAAGAGAATTAAACGATGAACCATTTGCCGGGCTAATGTGGGACACAAGCACACGAACCATTCAAAACAATCACAAAGTCACACTTAGAGAGGTTTTGTGCCACTTGGTGGGCTGCTCTAAATACACTGAAAAAACCCTTATCGAGCGCTATTCAAGGGCGCTTGGCCAAGAAGATGTAAATCTTCCTGAGCGTGTAATTTAACTCATTATGAACAGGAGGGCTTGTGAACGCAGAAGCGCTGTTTTGGCAACTGTTTCGATGCGCAATCGAGGATGATGTCAAACTCGTCCTCAACAACGGCGGCCTACTTGAGTCTCCCTCGAACTGGAAACCCTATGGCGGCAACGATAACAATTATGGCGTTGTCGAAAACCAGCAGGCCTCACCGATACCGGCCCTGGTGGAGAAGATAACGAATGGAATAGACGCCATCCTTGAGCGACGGTGCTGGGAGGAAGGCATGGACCCTAAATCGCCAGATTCACCAAAATCCATTATGGAAGGGGTCTCCCGGTTCTTCCCTGACCACAAGTATTGGGATTTAACGGCACACCGGAAGCAACAATCGGAAGTATTGCAGATAGTAGCTGACGGCCCTCGAATGGAGACATCTCTAGTCATCTACGATGACGGTATTGGCCAAGCGCCGGAGGATTTTGAAGCGACATTTCTCTCGCTTCTTCGCGGGAATAAGAATGAAATCCATTTTGTGCAGGGCAAGTATAATATGGGCGGTGCCGGGGCAGTGGCATTCTGCGGGAAGCACCGCTACCAACTCATCGCCTCGAAGCGTTTCGACAACAAATCCGATTTTGGGTTCACCCTTGTCCGACGCCATCCTCTCAACGCATCTGAGGAAATTGCACGTAAAAATACCTGGTATGAGTATCTTGTAGTTGATGGCCGCATCCCGTCCTTTGAAATTGACGAAATTGACTTGGGATTGGCCAACAGAAAGTTTCGAACGGGCAGCATCATAAAACTGTATTCCTACGATCTGCCATCAGGTTCACGATCTGTGATATCCCGCGACCTCAATCAGAGTCTAAATGAATACCTTTTTCGACCCGCCCTGCCTATTCTGACCGTCGACACGAAGAATCGATACCCTGATGACAGAAATCTTGAGAGAGATCTCTTCGGCCTCCAGCGACGGCTGGAAGAAGACGACAGCAAATACGTTCAAACTTTTTTTTCCGATGAGATTAACGACGCCGAAATCGGAGTGCTAAAAGTCACGTCGTACGTATTCCACGCTCGTGCGGAAGGTCGATCATCCAAAGATACGCGCAATACAATCCAGCGCGAATTCTTCAAAAACAACATGGCAGTGATTTTCTCGATGAACGGTCAGGTTCACGGCCATCTCACATCGGAATTCGTCACCCGTTCTTTGAAACTTCCTCTGCTGAAGGATCATTTGCTGATCCATGTCGATTGTACCGGGATCAGGACCGCCGTCCGAAACGAGCTATTCATGGCATCGCGCGATCGTCTGAAAAGCGGTGAGGAGTTGCGCGATTTGCGTAAGCGTCTTGCTATTCTGCTGACCAGCGGCCGCCTTAAGGAGATTAACGCCTCCCGCAAGGCATCACTCAACATTGAAGGTAACGACGCGGAAGACCTTTTGCGCAATATGACCAAGAACCTGCCCCTAAAACAGGATCTAGCGAAACTTCTCAATCAAACTTTTCGCCTCGAAGATTCACGTGAGGGCGAACGCCTAAAGCCGAAGACGAAAAGGAAAACTGAGAAACCGAGGCCAGAAAAGCCCGAATTCAATCCTCAGCGGTTCCCCTCAACATTTCAGATCGAAGTCAAAGCGAAAGAGGAATCCGGATTGCCGGTCGTTATGCTTCCGTCTGGGAGCACCAAGACTATCCGATTCTCAACCGACGTCGAGGATCATTATTTCGACCGCGTGTCAGAACACGGTGAATTACGTATTGTTGTTTTGGGGCCGGAAGCATCAGACAGCTGCGGTGGCGACAAACCCGGCAAGTTAACGGATATCAAGACGGTCCTTAATGTTGTCAAATCTAGCCCGACATCGGGAACTATTCGCGTGCATGTCAACGCCACCGACGACCTTAATGTCGGAGATGCCGTCACTCTGCGCGCCGAGCTATCCCGGCCATCTGGTGCGTTGGAGCAGGTTTTTATGGTTAAAGTCACAGATCCAAAAAACAAGCAACCGTCAAAAGATCCCGGCGACACCCCGGATGATCGCCTCGGTTTGCCCGAACCTGTGATGGTCTACAAAGAGCCTCGTAAGGACGGGCCTGCGAATGTAGTGACCTGGGAAAAGCTGGACGAAAGCGGCATCGACATATCCCACGAAACGGTTGTTCATCCGCTTGCTGATGAAAACGGTTTAAGCGCAGTTTATGTCAACATGGACAGTACGGCGCTGCTAAATTACCGCAGCGCGCTGAAAACCCCGGAAGCAATAACTGTTGCTGAAAAACGCTATTTTTCGGGAGTGTATTTTCACACGTTGTTTTTGTTTGCGATCACAAAGAATCGTAAATACCTCATTCAGCGCGAACTAGAGGAGATGGACAGTGTGTCGGTTGAGGTCACCGAATACATTTCTGACCTTTTTACCAATGCCTATGCCCAATTCCTTCTCAGCTTCGACACGCAGGAGTTAATAAACGCGCTGGAAGCTTGAGTGGTCTAAAAAAGTGTTGTGACTCACGCAATATGTAATGATTTTTAGCCTTAATTTGCTTACTCACCTCCCCAAGATATTGCCACATAGCCTAATTTTCTTCTGAAGCGCTACCTTTATTGTAAATAGAAATTTACCAATAGAGAAAACTGGGAGGCGCCCTGATGCCATCTAAACTAAGCTCCTCAATGTCTTCCTCATAGTCGTCAGCATCTTCGAGGTGCAACTTGAAAACCACATCGTCAACGGTGAACAATTGGTCTGGCGCATCAACCGTAAGTGAGCCGGCAAGGCGACAGCACATGATCTGGATTAGCATTAGGCATAGTCTAATCTGCGACCTGAAAATTTCCGACTGATCACTTGCTGTGCTGTCTTTAGCATCTTTGCCCCAATCCAGCGGTTCTGGTGCTTGTAGTCGTCCATGCACAAGCGCATTTCGAAATTGTCGAAGGTTCTCGGCACCTAATCCAATCCAAGAGCCCTGTGCAATGGCGTGATGTGCGTCTTGGGTCTTCAAATTGAAGCCCTGTGGGGACAATCGAATCGCTTCGTTGACTATATGGCTGAAACCGAGGAGTGGTCGATAGTCCTCATGTACAATCAGTTTTCTCGAAATCTGCTGCGCGGTGACTGATTTCAATTGCCCGCAATAACTCTGTCCTAAAACTTCATAGGCGTGGAAGACCATTTCGAAGGTAAGCCGGCCGGCGATAAAACTACCAACTACGTCGCTCTTGGCGCTTTCATAGTCTGAAGCCGCTCCACACCACGCACTATCGTCGTTTATGTCGGTATTGACATCTATACCCTTTATAGATGCAGCTGTGTGTAAGTTAGAATAACAGCCATTCCAAATTTCATCATAGGTGCTACTTTCAATCCGTGCAAATAAACTCGTCAAACGGCATAGATGCACTTCTAAAAAGACAAGGCCAATTTTTTCTTCAATATTACTGAGTTCTTTCGAAAGCTTAACGAATGGCTGACGTTGAAGCCTGTGAAGGAGCTCAAGACGTTTGTTTTCCAATTCGACAAATAGTTCCGAATTGAAAGGTCGTTCTGGCATGTTCGTGACCAAAAGTAGCGAAAACTGCGTCCCACTTCGTAACGCTGAATGAGGCAAGCCTATACTATCTGCGCATCAGTGTGCATCTTTCGTGTGCCGCGATATCAGGATGCGCTTTGAGTAGCAGTATGTGTCAGAAGGCGCGCAGGTGGGCAAAGCCTCCTACAATTATTGTAAGGTATAAGAATTTTTATTGCAAAAGCTGTTCCAACAAAATCTCTGTCAGGCCGAGCAACTTGTCGATGAATTTAGAAGCAAAGGGCTGAAAAGGCTCGATCAACAAACAGCATAGGCATTGGTACGGGCTAATTAAGCCTTCAAAAAACTTGTGCTGCGTAAACGGTGGTCCAGCTCAGGCATCTACGCTGCCGCCCCCGCAACGGTTTTCCGCCGCCTCCCCGAAAACACAACAACCCCCACAACCAACAAAGCCCCCGCCACATTCGCCACCAATTCCATCGGCCAGAATGCGCCAACCGCCCCGAGCACCAAAGCCGCCACCGACACCATCCCTAACGGCCCCTCCGAATAAAACTGGATCAGCGCGTTCAGCGCATAGATCCCGAACAGGGCAAAGAAACCGACCTGGAGGATTTCGATCCAGGTGCCGGAAATCAGCGGGGTGTAGGCGAACAGCAGCGGGACGATGTAGAGCGCCTTGGCGATCTTCCAGGATTCAAAACCCGTTGCCATCGGTTTGGAGCCGGCAATGCCGGCCGCCGCAAAGGCGGCGAGGCAGACGGGTGGGGTGACGTTGCTGTCCTGGCTGAGCCAGAAGATGATGAGGTGGGCGATGAGAAGGAACGTCGTCTGCACCGCCGGGTCGATGAGGAGCGGGCGTACCGTAATCGAGAGTTCGAAGGGCATTGCCGCCATCAGCGCGACGGCCTCGTCGCGGGTCATGCCTTCGGCGACCTTGGCCGCATAGGGACTATCCACTAATGCAAAGAGCGCGGATTTGGCCGGGTCGGCGATGCCGGCCATCAGCTGTTCGATGATGAGGCTGTCGGCCAGAAGGCCCGCAAGCGCCGGCGCCGTCAGGATCGCGAGCACGATATAGGCGGCCGTGACCGGCAGGCCCATGCCGAGCACCAGGGAGGCGAGCCCGATCAACAGGATCGCGACCACGACCGAGCCTTGCGACCATTGCGCGATCATCAAGGAAAAGCCGTTGCCGATGCCGCTGGTGACGATGGCGTTGTTCATGATGCCGATCGCGACCAGCAGAATGCCGGTCATGATCGACGCCTTGATGCCGACGCAGAACGCCTCGCCGATGCGCGACGGGGTCATGGCGACCGGTTTGAACGCCTCGTTTTTCAGAATGCGTGCGACAAGCGACGTGCCCCAGGAGACGAGGATCAGCGCCCCGATCGCATAGGACGCGGCAAAGCTCGGCGTGACGCCGGACATGAGAAGCCAGATCATCACGATCAGCGGCACGATGAAAACCAGCCCGCCGGAAATCAGCTTGCCCTTGTCGATCGCAAGGTCGATGCCTTCGCCGACCTGGTATTTGACGGCCTCGATGCGCACGATGAAGGCGACGGCGGCAAAATAGAGGATCGCCGGCACGATCGAGACCGTGACGATGGTCGCGTAAGGAATGGCGGTATAGCTCGCCATGACAAAGGCGCCGGCGCCCATGATCGGCGGCATCATCTGGCCGCCGGTAGACGCCGCGGCTTCAACGCCGCCGGCAAATTTCGCGCGAAAGCCGTTCGCCTTCATCAGCGGAATGGTGATGACGCCGGTCGAGGCCGTGTTGGCGACGGCGGAGCCGTTGATCGTGCCGGTCAGCGCCGACGAAATGACGGCGACAAAGGCCGCGCCGCCGCGAATCCGGCCGGCGACCACCTTGGAGACTTCGATCACGAAGTCGCTGGCGCCGGAGGCAACCAGAAAGCCGCCGAAAATCAGAAAGAGGGTTATGTTCGCCGACGAGATCGTGGCGAGGATGCCGAACATGCCCTCGTCGTTGTAAAGCGTGCGAAAAAGCACGTCGTTGACCGGCAGGCTCGCCGAGCGGAAGACGCCCGGCAGATAGGCGCCGAGAAACACGATGTAGGAGAGCGACAGGATGACGAGGATCGGGATCACCCATCCCGACACCCGGCGCGACAGGTCGAGCGCTGCAAAGATCAGGATGAGGCCGGCGGCCCAGTCGAGGGGCGTGAACTGCCAGGCCTGGCCGGTGACGGCGAGCGTGCGCTCATAGAGCCCGGTCTCGGACGCCGCCACCCACATGGCGGAGGCGGCGACGATCAGCCCGTAGGCGACGTCGAGAAAGCCGACCTTTTTGGAAAGCCGCGATGCGGCAAACGGCGCGTAGAGCACGGCGGCCAGAAACGCAAAGCCGCCGAAGTGAATGGCGTTCTGCCAGAGCCCCGGCTCCGTCAGCCAGATATTGGTGAGGATATGCCAGATGCCGAAGCCGATGGCGAAGGCGACGACCACCTTGCGCAGCATGTTGTCGCCGAGATCGCGCAAGGACAGCCAGTCGCCGCGATCGATGATCGGCGCCTTGTCTTTTTCTGTCTCTGCCGGCGTCGCGGTGGCGGCTTGCTCGGTGCTCACAAGGCTCTCCCCAACCTTGGAAAAACAAAAAGGAGCGGAAAGCCAGGCCTTCCGCTCCTCAGTTACTCTATTCCGCGGACCTTACTCGGCCAGCAGGGAAGCCGGAATCTCCAGACCGACTTCCTTGTAATAACGGGCGGCGCCCGGATGCAGCGGGACCGGCAGGCCGGCCAACGCCTTGTCGACGGACATGGCTTCGGTCGCCTTATGGATAGCGGTCAGGAAGCCGAGGTTTTCGTACATCGTTTTGGTTAGCAGGTAGACGTGCTCTTCATCGACGTCCGCGTTGACGGCCAAAAAGTTCGGCTGGGCGATGGTCTGCACGTCTTCGCTCTGGCCCGGATAGGTGCCGGCCGCGATCGTGTAAGGCACCCAGAGGTTCCGGCCGCCGTCCATGGCTGCGAGCTGTTCTTCTGTCACGTTCAACAGCGTGAACTTGCCTTCATTGGAGGCCAGCAGGCGGGTGATCGCGCCGGTCGGCGGGCCGGCGGGCATGCCGGCGCCGACGGCCTGGCCGTTGGCGAGCGCGTCTGCGGTCGGCCCGTAGCCGGCATAGATCAGCTCAAAATCCTTTTCGATGTCGACGCCGAGGCCGGACATCAAGACGGTGTTGGAGCCGATCGTACCGGAATTCCGGTTGCCCATGCCCATGGCGCTGCCCTTCAGCGCCTTCATGTCTTCGATCGTGCCGGTCTCGACCTTGTCGGTTGCAAGCACGAATTGTTCGACATTCTGCCAGAGCATGGTGATGGAGCGCAGGTTCTCCTGCTTGGCGGTCACCGGACCGGTGCCGGTCGCCGCATAGGAGCCGAAGAGGCCCTGCAGGATGGCAAAGTCGGCCGTGCCGGCGCCCATGGCCTGGATGTTGGCGCCCGAGCCGGCGGAGTTGACGGCCGTCAGGCTGAACTTCTGCTTCGGCAGGAGTTTGACCTTCGACAGGGTCGAAATCGCGGTGCCGACCGGGTGGTATGTGCCGCCGGTCGACGCGGTGTTCAAAACATAGTCCTTGGATTCGGCGTGGGCGGCAACGGCCGAGACCGTCAGGGCCGCACCGGCCAGAAGGGCCGTGAAGAGTTTCATGTCAGTTCCTCCGGAGTGAGACCGCTTGCGCGGCGTTGCCGTTTCATAGAGAGCGGACGATCGGTCGCACCATGAAGAATTTCGCGCTTCAGACGGAAAGACCCTGCGGATTTCCGCGCACCGTGCCGTCCTGCAGCACGTCGTCCTTGTTGAGGCCGAGCTTGACGATCTTTTCGTTGAGGGTGCGCCGGCCGATGCCGAGCGCCTCGGCAACCGCGTCCATGCGGCCGTCATGGGTAACAAGCGCCTTGGCGATCAGCTGGCGTTCGAAGGCGGCGACCGCCTCGCGCAGGGTTTCCGGAACCTCGGTCTGGTCGCCCGTCCGGTAAAGCGCGTCCGCCGCCGACCCGCCGCCGCGCCTGGCGGCGAGCACCCGCCGCTCGCTGACGCTGCGCACTTCGCGCACATTGCCCGGCCAGTCATGGGCGAGCAGAACGGCAAGATCGTCGGAGGTGATTTCCGGCGCTTCGATTTCGTAGGTCGCCGCGAAATGCCGGACGAAATGCGCATAAAGCAGGGGGATGTCCTCGCGCCGGTCGCGCAACGCCGGCAGGCGCAGCATGATCGTGTTGAGGCGGAAATAAAGGTCTTCCCGAAATTCCCCCGTAGCAAGTGCCGTCTCGATCTTTTCCGTGCCCGCCGAGACCACCCGGAAATCGGAGCGCCGCGGCGTGGTCGAGCCGACCGGCGTGAATTCCTTGGTATCGATCACGCGCAGGAGCTTGGCCTGGAAGGCGAGCGGAATGGCGCCCAGTTCGTCTAGAAACAGCGTGCCGCCATTCGCCTGGTCGAGAAATCCCGGCGCGCCGTCGGCCCGGCCGAACAGCGCTTCTTCGAACTGGCCTTCCGGCAACGCCGCGCAGTTCAGCGCAACAAACGGTTCGCCGGCCCGCGGCCCGAGATCGTGCAGCGCGCGCACGACCAGTTCCTTGCCCGTGCCGGTTTCGCCGAGCACCATCACGTTCGCGGCGCTGTCGCTGAGGTCGACGATCTCTTCGCGCAAGGCCCGGATGGTCGGAGTGTCGCCGATCAGGATCCGGTCGATGCCGGAAAGGTCGGCAAGCCGCGCCTTCAGGCGCTTGGCGTTCTGCGACAGCCGGTTCATGCGGCCGGCGTTTTCCAGAAGTTTCAAAAGCCGGCGCGGATCGAAGGGCTTTTCGAGGAAACTGTAGGCGCCGTCATGCATCGCCTTGACGGCCATCGCGATGTCGCCATGCGCCGACATCAGGACAAGCGGCGTCGTCACCTGGTCCTTGAGCGCCTCCTGCAGGTCGAGGCCGGTCATGCCCGGCATGCGCACGTCGCAGAGAACGACGTCGATCGCCCGTGTTTTCAGGCGGTCGGCGACGCCGTCCGCGCCCGGCAGCGTTTCCACGGTAAAGCCGCCGGTGGTCAGAAGATGCTGCAGCGAATCCCGCATTTCCCTGTCGTCATCGACGACCAGCACTGTGTAGGACGGCGTCATGTTGTTGTCCTTGTATCGCGGGCGGGCAGCGTCATCGTAAACCGCGCGCCGCCGGTCGGAATGGTCTCCGCCTCGAGCGATCCCTGATGCTCGCGGATGATCGCCGAGGCGATCGACAGGCCGAGCCCCATGCCGTCGCCCGAGGCGCGGGTCGTGTGGAACGGTTCCTGCAATTGTTGAAGCGCGCGGTCGCCAAACCCCTGGCCGTCGTCTTCCACGGATACAAAGGCCTCGCCCCCGTTCCGGCCGATCGTCACGGCGAGCCGCTTGGTGTCATGGCCTTCCATTGCGGCCATGCTGTTGGTCACGAGGTTGACCAGAACCTGTTCGAGCCGCAGCTTGTTGCCGAGCACGCGCACCGGCTCTGGCGCGATCGAGCAGGTGAGGTCGATGCCGGCGGCCTGCAGGTCGTGGCCGACAAGGTCCATCGTGCCGGTCCAGACGTCCTGGATCGCAAACTCCTCCAGCTTCTCGTTGCCGGGTTTGGCAAAGAACCGCAATTGCCGCGTGATCGTATCCATGCGGTCAAGCACTTTGTTGAGTTTGGAAACCGTCGTCGGCGAAGAGATCTCGCCGCCGATCTCGGCCGCCGTCAGGTGGTTGCGCAAGGCGGAAATCGGCTGGCCGAGCTCGTGGGTGACCGACGCCGCAAGGTGGCCGAGCGCGGCGAGCTTACTGGAGCGGGACAATTCCTCCTGGGCGTCTTTCAGTTCGTCGTTGGTCGCGATCAGTTCCGCTCGGTCGGCCTGCGCCGCCTCGAGCGCCGCCCGGATGCGCACCGAGCGCAGGAAGGTCGCAAGCAGCAAAAGCCCGGTGATCAGCACGCCGAACAGGATCGTCGTCAGCGTTGCACGTTCATAGACGCGGCTTTCGTCGAGCAGGTAATGCACCTGCCAGCCGAGCCGCCCGACCGGGTTTGCGGCATAGACAAATTCCTCGCCGGAAAGCCGCACCGTGTTTTCGTCCTGCACCTGCCAGTCGAGCGGATCGAGCGGTTCGGCGCCGAATTGCCGTCCAGTCCGGATCGTCTCGCGCTCTGTTGGTGTCAGCGGTACCAGCGTCCGGTAGCGCCAATCGGCCTTCGATGACAGCACGACCACGGTATCGGCGTTGGACACAAGCACGTTCTCGCCGCCTTCCTCCCAGGCCTTTTGCAATTCGCTCATGTCGAGTTTGATGGCGATCACCCCGACCAGCGCGCCGCCATCGTCGATCACCGGCTCGGAGATGAAATAGCCGGGCCGGCCGGTGGTTGCGCCAACGCCGAAGAATTCGCCGCGTTTGCCGGCCATTGCCGCCTTGAAATAGGGCCGGAACCCGTAATTCTCGCCCATGAAGGTGAGCGGCGTTGCGTGATTGGAGGCGGCGAGCACCGTGCCGGTCGTGTCCATCAGATAGATCGCCTCGAGCCGGGATTCTTCGGCAAACGCCGCCAGCCGGTGGTTCAGCCGCGCGTGCCGGTCCATGACCATCGGATCCCGCGCCAGCACGTAAGGCAGGTGTTCGAAGCGTTCCAGCGTGCCCTTGAGCGAGCGTTCGTAAAGCGCGAGCCGGGTTTCGGCGTCGCCGATTTCCAGGGACTTGAAATGGGAGAGCGAGGCAAGGAACAGGCCGATGATCGCCAGAAGTGCGACCGCGATCAGCGTCAGGTAGACGCTGCGCCGCGTCGGCTGGATCGCGATGACATCAATGTTGGCTTGGCCTTTCGGCATACGGATTTCTTCGGCACGGGCTCGTATTGTGTGGCGCCATCCTTCTCGTTTGCCGAGGCGGTGTAAAGTCGAACCCGGTGCCACGTGGGCATTCTCTGCGGAAATCCGCAAGGGCAGACACACAGCCGTTTATCGCCGGCAGGGACGTCCCGTCAGTCGTAAGCCGAGCGTACCTGCGTCGGTTTCAGATCCTCAAGTTCCTTGCGCAGCCACCGCACTTCATGTTCCAGGAAATCCATGCGGGTTTTCAGCCGATAGGTAACCCAGAAGACCGGTGCGAGAAGGGCGATCAGCAGAAAAGGCGTAATGAAGTCCATGTCGGGTCTCCTGGGCGAGGCGAGGGGACGGGCTGGCCTGGGGTCAGGCCATTATGCGGCACCGGCGCGGTCGGCCAAAGCGGGAAAGGGTCGTTGGTGTGCGGCCGGCCCTCACTCGGCGTCGGGCGCGTGCAGGTTGTCGATGACCTTGGCGACGCCCGTGACGCTACCCGCGGCGTCGACAAGCGCCTGGCGCTGACCGGCGGATTGCGCCTCGCCCCAGAGCGTAACCGTGCCGGCGCGCACGATCAGGTTCAGATGAGCCGTTCCTTTCAAGGGCGCCAGCGCGTCGAACACCGTGCGGCGCAGGTCGCGGTCGCTGGCGTCCGGATGTGGCGCGCTGCCGACCGGATCGAGCGAGAGCGCCTGCAACAGGTTGGCTCGGCTGACAATGCCGACCACCTTGCCATCGGCGAGCACCGGCACGCGCTTGATGCGATAGCGCTCCAGGAGGCCGGCGATAGACGGCAGGAGCGCGGTTTCGTTGATCGCGTGCACGTCCGTCGTCATGACGTCGCGGGCCGTTGAGTCGTGCGCGGTGACCAGATCCTCCGCCGGCTCGGCCGGTCCGCCAAGCGCTTCAAGCCACCAGGATTTCTGGCGCGGCACACCGGCATATTTGCGCCGCATCAGATCGCCCTCGCTGACAATGCCGATCAGAAAGCCCTCCGCATCGACGATGGGCACTGCGCTGATGTGATGCTCCAGCATAAGGGTAACGATGCCGGTCAGCGGCGTGTCCGGCCCGGTGGTGATTGCCGGCGCGGTCATTATGTCGTGGGCGTTCATGGTCCGGTCTCCTTCCTGTCCCGGTCGCGATTGCGGCCGGGATCGCCGGCGCCGTAGGCGGTCAGAGGGGATAATCCTCCTCCGGCTTGATGCCGGCCTCTTCGAAAAACTTCTTCATCTGGCGCACCTGGGAGGGGTGCAGCGAATGGGCGCTCTGGGGGAATTCCGCGAAATGGCCGTTCAGCTTCACGCCCCAGCGTCCGCCGTGGCGCTGTTCGATATCGCCGCCCAGTTCCTTGATGACGGATTCCACGGCGCGCGTGGAGATATTGGCGCTGACGGGATGGGCAAACAGGGAATGCAGGACCTTGCGGTGTTTGTGGTTCATGGACGGATCCTTGGGTTTGGGAAGCACGGCGGAGGCCGCGTGTCGTCACACCGAGTCTGTCCCGGTTCGCGACGCGCCGGTTTGATGCGGATCAAGCCCGGTGTGCACAGCGTTAACAAAGGGTTGCGGCGGTCTCGGCGCCCGGCGGATCGGACCGCCGGCGGCCCGGAACGGGGGGCGGACAGCGGTTCACAGCAGGTCCGGAGATTTTTCTGGAAAAAACCGGAATAAATCCGGCGCGGTCTCGTTTTCCCTCCCGAAGCCAACGCGGCACCGGGCCCGTTCCTCCCGGACCGCACCCGGCACGCCTCTCCCCGGGCCTTGGCCCGACTGCCTGCCCTGACTCCTCCCGACTTCGCGCCTCCGCGAAGCACCTGCGCCGCCCTCGGGGCGGCGCTTTTTTGTTTTGAATCCGGCGAAAGAAGTGCGAGATGGTGAGGTGGCGAAGGATTCCACGTTCTTTTGCGTTTTTGGCGCTGATTGGTGAATCGAGTCAAAGGCCTGCGATTGGTCCGCCACCCGGCTATGGAACACCTTTTCCCACCGCGAAGCGGCATGCCAAGCAGCGAAAGCCTGGATCCTCCGGGCAAGCCGGAGGATGACGGTTTGTGGGGGCCTGTTGGGGAGCGCCAAGGACGGTCAAAAGGGTACAAAGAGCAATATAGCAAAGGTAAGGAAGGGTCGAAATAGGAGAAAGATGGAAGGCGTATCATTAAAGGATCCGCGCACCATCCGTCCCCCAACCCCCGTCATGACACGGCTTGACCGGGTCATCCAGCGGCGCGCCGTTCCCGGGTTCGGAAAGCACGAACGATCCGAATCCACCAAATCATTGTTCGATTCTTTGCCTCGCAAGAAACGGAGGTTTCTGCCCTGGACGCGTGTCGAAGAGTGAAACAAATCAACGACTTGCGGGTTAAGAATCGCCCGGCTTTCGATTCGGCTCCGAAACGACACGTTCTGCCAAACTGCTGACGACAATCGGAGCGGTCGACAAAGCGGGGTCGGAAGCACCATCTCCCTCCTGCCCATTCCGAATACGGCTGGCCGCTACCCCTTCCCCGGACGAGCCCGATTCCCTAAGCCGGGGAATAAAATCCGGTCCCCCTTCGTTTGCATCCCCAACATCCCGCAAGCACAGGAGGCCGAGATGGCACAGGTCCTCGCCGCACCCCCCATGGAATCCCTGATTCGGCCGTTCGGCATGCCGGCGGGAAAACAGCGGCTGAAGGCTGCCGGCCGGACGCTTCAACCCTTTATACGTCCTGTTATCGCCGCCCTTCTGGCGCTCGCACTGGCCACGGCCCTGTGGACCCTGCCGCAGGACCTGAGCGAAACCGGTCGCCTCGCGCTCCTTGTCACCGGCCTTGCCGTCATCGGCTGGACGCTGACCCCGTTGCCCGATTCTCTGGTGGCGATCGCGAGCGCGGTCGCCTTGGTCGGCCTCGGCGTCGTTGCCCCTGACGACCTCTACGCCACGCTTGGCAAGGAAATGATCTGGTTGCTCGTCGCCGCCTTTGTGATCGGCGCGGTGCTGAAAGCGAGCGGGCTTGTGGAACGCCTGGCGCTTTGGGCAACGCGCCCGTTCGCAAATGTGACGGGCCTGTTTTTCGGGCTTTCCTGCATCATCGCGGCAACCGCGTTTCTTGTCCCGTCGACGTCCGGCCGCGCCGCCTTGCTGCTGCCGGTTTTTTTTGCGCTCGCCGACCGCATGCCCGATCCGCGGCTCGTCCGGCCGTTGGCCCTGCTTTTTCCGACCGTCATCCTGCTGTCGGCCGGCGGATCGCTGATCGGTGCAGGCGCCCATTTTGTGGCTGTCGATGCGATTGAGACCCTGAGCGGCATGTCTATCGACTTTTTCTTCTGGATGTTGCTCGCCCTGCCGTTCGCGCTTCTGTCGAGCCTGGCCGGCGTGGCGCTGATCCTGGCACTGTTCGTACCGGCCGACCTGCGGTGCTTGCGCGTGGTCGATGCCGATCAAGCGGCGGATGAAAAAACGCCGCTCACGCTTCGCCAGAAGCGCGTTGGGTGGGCAATTGCCGCGATTGTCGGCTTGTGGATCTCAATCCCGTTGCATGGTCTCGACACTGCCGTGATTGCGATTGCCGGCGCCGCGCTGCTTCTGGCCCGCGCCTTCACCGACCTGAAACCGAAAGACGCATTCAAGAGCGTGGAGACGGAACTGCTTGTGTTCCTGGCAACCGCGTCGCTGATTGCCACCGGGCTTACGCAAAGCGCGGCCGATGAATGGCTTGCCGCCGGCCTCATCGCCCTTTTACCCGCGTCGCTCGCCGGATCGTTTCCGGCGGTCGCCGCGTTTGCCGCCCTTGTCGCGCTTGCCGCCCATCTGGCCATCAATTCGCGCAGCGCCCGCGCTGCCGTGCTGATCCCGGCTTTTGCCATACCGCTGGCCGGACTCGGCCACGATCCGGCCCTGCTCATTCTCATCACCGTGCTCGGTACCGGTTACTGCCAGACCCTGATGGCAAGCGCCAAGCCGGTCGCGCTCTATGGCGCCCTGGAACGCGACACGTTCGAGCAGACGGACCTGATGCGCCTCGCCCTGCCGCTTCTGCCGGTGATGTTCGGCCTGCTTGTCGTGTTCGCGCTTTATGTCTGGCCGCTTTTGCTTGCGGTGTGATCAGGGGCGATGAGCGCCTAGTTTGGCACAGCCGAGCAGCGGCGAAACCCGCCGGAATGGTCTGACCATCCAACCCTTCCTGCGTCATACCCCGGCTTGTCCGGGGTATCCACATTGCCGGGCGCAGACCGCCGCGCCGCTGGATCACCCGCTTGAAGCGGGTGAAGACGGATTGGAGGGACGGTTGGGGCAAGGGGATGAACGGTCGTGCTCGCCAAGGACGCGTCCCTTCCCATTGAACAAAAAAAGAAAAAACAAAACGACGGCTAAAGGAATAACACCGGCGTCGACCCGTTCTCCCCATGACACTTTGATGACATGGAGACCGACATGCCCCTCACCGTTCTCGTCGCCCCGTCCGGGTTCAAGGAATCGCTCGACGTGGAGGCCGTTACCCGGGCCATTGCAGACGGCGTGCATCGTGCCGCGCCGGAGGCGCGTATTCTGAAGGCGCCGATGGTCGATGGCGGCGAGGGCTTTACCAAAGGTCTTGTCGATGCCACCGGCGGTGTCATGCGGGAGGTGGTCGTCACCGGCCCGGTCGGAGAGAAGGTCCCGTCCTTTTTCGGACTGATGGGTGGTCCCGGTACGCGCACGGCAGTGATCGAAATGGCCGCTGCTGCGGGTCTCAGTCTGGTGCCGAAAGACCTGCGCGACCCTACCGTTACGACCAGTTACGGTGTCGGCGAACTGATGCGGGCCGCACTCGATGCCGGTGCGGAGCGCCTGTTGATCGGCTGCGGCGATAGCGGCATCAACGATGGCGGCGCCGGCATGGCGCAGGCGCTCGGCGCGCGTCTTCTGGACGCTGACGGTAAGGAGATCGGTCCGGGTGGCGCCGAGCTATGCCGGCTGGCCGCCATCGACATGACTGATATCGACCCCCGGCTCGCCGCCGTTTCAATCGACGTCGCCGTCAACTGGCACAACGTGCTGCTCGGCGAAAAGGGCGTTGCCCGTGTCTTCGGTCCGCAAAAGGGCGCGACACCGGCTCAGGTGACGCTTCTGGAACAGGGCCTGGAAAACTATGCCGCCCGCATTCGCGAAGCGACGGGCCTCGACATCGGCCATGCCAACGGTTCCGGCGCGTCCGGCGGTCTTGGCGCAGGCCTCGTCGCCTTTGCCGGAGCGACCCTGCATCCGCGCTTCGATATCGTCATGCAATACCTTGCCTTCGACCGGTTGCTCGGCAAGGCCGATCTGGTGATCACGGCCGAAGGATCGCTTGACGGCCAGACGCCCTACGGCAAGGTGCCGTGCGAAGTGGCGCGCCGTGCCCGCGCTGTCGGCGTGCCGACGATCGCGCTTGCCGGCACGGTCGGCAAGGGTGTGCACGAAACGCTCGACAACGGCATCGACGCCTTCGCCTCGATCATCAAGCGCCCCTGCACGCTGGAGGAGGCGATCGAAAAGGGCGAGAAATTCCTGCGCCGCGCCGCCGAGGATGCCATGCGCATGGTACTGGTCGGCACCAAGCTGCGCCAGGAAAGCACTCCGCCGCCTTTTCGCGACGCCGCCTGACGGCGAGCCCGAACCCTGACGCGCCGGCCAAACCGGAAGCAAAAATCCGACCCTCGCTTTCATCCAGGCGAGGGCGGATTTTTTTTGAGGCTTAGAAGTTCGCTGAGCGCGCCGGGCAAAGGCGCGGCCCGGCAGCATTACAGATTCTGGTGCTTGCAGAAGTGCCGGCGCGCCGACGGCAGGTCGATGGAACAATCGCCGGTGCCGGTCTTCGGCCAGAGATAGGGCGATACGTTGCCGTCTTCGTCCTCGGCGGCGAACAGCTTCTTGTCATAGGCCTGGATCGACACGCGGCCGCCGCGCTGGTTGCCGCCGAGCAGCGAATAGCCCATGCCGCGCCGCATCCGGACATCGCCCTTCGGATTTTCCGGCAGACCCCGGTGTTCGGCGAGGAACGCCACATGCGAAGCGGAATCGCCGCCGCACACGATAATGCAGCCCTTTTCCGGTTTGCTGCGCGCCTCGAAATGCCAAAGACGCTTTTTCAGGAACGAATTGGCGCCGGCGCTTCCGGTATGGCTGTAGCCGGCCCGGTGCAGGCAGTAATTGACGAAAGCCGCGCACCAATGCGGGTCGGTGCCGACTTTCGGCGTGACGCCTGCCGCGTGGCGTTTATTGCCCCATTTCGGGGAAGCGAGGAAATAGTTTTCATCCCAATCGGTATGGCTTTCCGCGTCGTTGGCCATACCGACATCGTTCCAGCCTGTCAGTTCGTCGATCCAGCCCTGACGCTGGGCCTCGGCGACCCGAAACCATTCCGGACCGCCACCGATGCCCGGCGCCGGCGCAAAATCGAGACGGCGCTTCCAGGTCGGTTGCAACCAGGCCGGCACCGACACGGGCGCCGCCTCAGGATCCAGCAGCGGTTCCAGCTTGGCCCAGGTGCCCGGTCCGATCTTTCCGTCGTCCAGAAGCCCGACGCTGGCCTGCCAATCGGCGACTTCTTCGGCGAACTTTTCGGCGCGCGTGCCCTGGGTCAGGCCAAGGACCGGCAGGATCTGTCCGTATTTCGACGCCCAGCCGATTTGCTGGGCTTTCTTCGCATTGTATTTGACCGCCTTGAGGGTCTTGCGATGGGCTAAGGGCATTTTCGGGATTCCAACGGTTTCGGCCGGGATTCGATGTCCCGGCATCTGGTTAGTGGGAGCGCGGCTCACATAGGGGCGAGGTTGCTTGAGCCACACTCCGTAGAATTCCGAGGTGACAGGGGATCGGCAGCGGAATCGCTCCGACGTGGATGTCGTACCGATAGGATGAAGCGGCAGAATCGCCGTCAGCGTGCCTTTTCGACCGAAAGCAACGCCTCAGCGTAGGCGCGGTCCTCCGGCCCGGGCAAGGCATCCGAATAGAAGGGGTCGCGGGCGAAGACCGAATACACGGGCACGCCGAACAATGTGCCTGCTTCATGGAGTCGGAAGGCGCCCCCGCCATAGAAGAATTCGTTAAGGGAAGCGTCCTTGAAGGCCCGTCCGTGGCGGGCGAATACCGCGTTGCGGCACAGTCGCAACTTTTCGTCGGAAAGCCCGGAAACAGCCTTTTGCAGTGCCGCTGAATCCACTGAATCCGGCGCCACCTCGCTGTCGAAAATATCCATCGGGGCCGGACAGCCGGCGATAAGGGCGGTCGTATCGAGGGTCGCCAGACCCGGTCCGAAGGCGAGCCGCATGTCGCCTGCCGGCTCCCATTCCGTCCGCGTGAAAGTCAGTTCGGTCTGTGCGCCGTTTGCGTCGGACGAGGCGGCAAAGCCGGACAATGAATCCGCCCAGTCGCCGAGCACCATGCCCCATGGCCGGAACGGCAACCGGATCCGGAATCGGGCGCTGCCGATCGCCCCGGCCCACAACGCGCCCGTCCGGGTGATGTAGGTCAGATCCTCGCCGCCGTTGATGTGTTCCGACAGGCCGTGACGGTAGGTGTGTTCGATTTCCACCGTTTCGCCGGGCGCGAACGTGACGTCGAACAGGTGCGCCTTATTGATATGCGCGGTCCAGTCGTGGTCGCTCGCCACCGATCCCAGGCGAAGCGCCACCTCGCTGCCGCGGACGCGGGTGACGAGGTTTTCGAACCCGGCAAAGCTGCAATCGCCGTCCTCGGGACAGGCCGGTTCGGGAAACCCGATCTGGATCGTGACCGCCTTTGCTTCGGTGTTGCGGAACGTATACCGGGCGCGGACCCGCCAATATCCGTCTCCCATGATCGCGTAGCCGCCCTTTGCGACCCGTTCGATCAGGATGTCTTCCGCGACCATGGTCACCCGGGTTTCCGTGATCGGCACCAGATCCGCACCCGAGCCGCCAAAGGCGACGTCGTTTGCACGACCGGAACCGGGTGCAGCGAGAACGGCCCCTGCAAACGCACCGACGACAAGGATGTCACGCAGGCAGTTGAACGAGGGCGCGCTCATGGTCGGGGCTCATTCCTTCGGGGTGTAGCCGCAATAATGTGGTCCGGCGGAAGGCAGATCGATCGTGCAGTTCGCCGGCCCGGGCAGCGGCCACAGATAGGGCGAGACTATACCATTCTGGCCTTGCGCCGAAAGCAGGTTCCGGCCGTCGGACGATATGGACACCCGTCCGCCCTGATTGCCGCCCAGAAGGCTGATGCGGACTTTGCTCCCGTTGCGCACGTCGCCGCCTGGATTGCTCGGCAGGCCGTCAAAGTCGGCGAGGAACGCCACGTGCGCCGGTGCGGAATTGCCGACGACGATAACGCATCCCTTGCGCGGTTCTTCCAGCGCATCGAAATACCAGCGTTTTTCCCTGACGAACGATCCGGCACGGGCACTGCCGGTATGGCTGACACCGGCCCGGTGCAGACAATAGTTGACGAAGGCCGAACACCAGTCCGGGTTTTTGCCGACGCGCGGCGTCGCTCCCTTGGCACGCACCGCATTACCGAAAAACGGCGTCGCCTGGAAATACATTTCGTCCATATCCGTGTGCCGTTCGGCGTTGGAAGCCATGCCGACATCGGCCCAGCCGGTGATTTCATCGATCCAGCCTTGCCGATGCGCTTCGGCGACCTGGAACCAGGCGGGTCCGCCGCCAATGGCCGGTGCCGGCGCGAATTCCTTGCGTGCCGACCAGGACGGTTTCAGCCAGGGCGGCAGCGAAAGCGGAGCGATTGAGAACTGGCAGAGCTCTTCCAGATGCGCCCATGTTCCTGGGCCGATCTTGCCGTCGTCGCTGATCGGCACCGTTGCCTGCCAATCCGCCACTGCGCCGGCGAAGACTTCCGGCCTCAGGCCGTGGTGCGAGAGGCCGAGCGTTTCAAGAATCTGTGGATAAAAATCGGCCCAACCGATCTTTGCAGCTTTTTTGGCATTGTATTTGACGGCTTTGGCGGTCCGACGGGCGTCAAGCGGCATGGCAATGCTCCTCGCGGTTTTTGCTCGGGCCGAAAGCCCGGCGTGCCTGAATGGGTCAGGCTTCGAAATGGGAAGGGCCTAAGGGGATCGCAACCTGGGTAATTTACGAATAATATAATATGGTACCATCAGCCGAATGATGCGTCGAAAACCGACCGTCTGAGCGCCCGACGAAGTCCTTGCCCATTGCGGACTTCTCCCCGACAATGCGGTTCAAGAGCCCGTTCTGAGGCCGAACCACACGGAGGAGACCACCATGAAAACGAGACAATGCGGCCCGGTTCTGGGCGTGGCGGCCTTTGCGGCCGGACTTGCGCTGGGCATGCCGGCGGCGGACGCGCAGAAGCAGTTCGACGGTGTCACCGTCAACGTCATGACCTTTACCGGCCCCCAGATTGCCGAGCCGCTGCAGCGCCGCGCGCCGGAGTTTACCGCGGCGACGGGCGCCACGATCAACGTGATCACCGTACCGTTCTCCGATCTCTACACCAAGCTTTTGACGGATTGGGCGTCCGGCACCAATTCCATCGACGCGGCCGTTTTCGCACCGCAATGGGGCGTCGACTACATCAATCCCGGCTACATTCAGGACCTGACCGATTGGGTAGCGGCCGACGAGGCGCTGCAGGTCGACGATATCGCGCCGTTTTTCCGTGAGTTTTCGCAGCGCTATAACGGGCGCACCTACATGCTGACCCTCGATGGCGATTTCCAGATGGTCTATTACCGGACCGATGTGCTGGCCGAGCTCGGCATGGATCCTCCGGAAACCTGGGACGATTATCTGGCGATCGCAAAAGCCGCCCACGGCAAGGATATGAACGGTGACGGCTCTGCGGATTACGGTTCCTGCATCGCCAAGAAGCGCAATGCACAATCCTACTGGATGATCACTTCCATCGCCGCGTCGTTCCTGCAATCCAAGGGCACGAGCCAGGGTGCGTTTTTCGACACCGCCGACATGAAACCGTTGGTCAACAATGACGGCTTCGGCGCCGCCCTCGATGTCTACAGCGCCACCACGGCAGTGGCACCGCCCGATGAGATCAATCTCGATGTCGGCGATACCAGAAGCCTGTTCACGACCGGCCGCTGCGCCTTGACGCTCGATTGGGGCGACATCGGTACGCTCGCCATCGACCCGGAAAATTCCAAGGTCATCGACAAGGTCGGCGCCACCATGTTGCCGGGGTCCAGGCAGGTATTCGACCGTGAGAGCGGCGCGTTGACCGAGTGCAACGCCGACCTGTGCCCACATGCCGTCAACGGCGTCAATCGCGCACCTTTTGCGGCTTTCGGCGGCTGGTCCGGCGGCGTCAATGCCAAGGCCGACGACAAGGTCAAGGAAGCCGCCTATGCGTTCTTCTCCTACATGTCCCAGCCGGCGCAATCCAACCAGGACGTGACGGTCGGCATTACCGGCTTCAACCCTTATCGCATCTCCCAATTCGAGAACCTGCAGACCTGGATCGACGCCGGCATGAGCCAGCAGGCGGCGGAAAACTATCTGGGCGCCATCCAGGACAGCCTGAACAGTCCGAACATGGTGCTCGACCTGCGTATCCCGCAAAACCAGGCCTACCAGCAGGTCGCCCTCGATACGGCCATCGCCCGCTTTCTCGCCGGTGAGATCGACAAGGCGCAGACCATGGCGACCATTGAGGAAGCCTGGACCGAGCTCAACGAGGACAACGGCGTCGAGGACCAATTGGCGATCTATCGGTCGACCCTCGGAGCGCAATAACCTTGCGCGACAAATGCCAGGCGCCGCCGCGTCCGCATGACAGCGGGTGCGGCGGGAGCCGGGACGTATCGGGGACCCTTCGGGAGCGGCCGTCGTGACCGGGATGTCGTCCCCGGCGCTGACCTGGAGCGAATGGCTGGATCGCCAGGCGCCCCGGGTCATGCTGATGCCGGCGCTCCTCATCCTTCTGGCGTTTTCGATCTTTCCGCTGGTTGCCTCGGCCTATCTGGCGCTATCCCGCTTCCGGCTGGAGCCGGGCGGCTATTCCCTCCGTTTTGTCGGTCTGCGCAATTTCCGCAAATTGCTGTTCGGGTCCGAACAATACCATTTCCTTGGCACATTCGGCTCCTTGTCGATCCTCGACTGGATCCTGCTCGGCATGGTCGCCGGAAGCATCGGTTGGTGGCTCGTCGCCACGATCCGTTCCCGCAAATGGTCCGTGATAGGCCTCATCGGCCGGCTGATCACGGCAATCGTCCTGATCGGGCTGACATGGATCGCGGTCAGCGTTATCGGCACGCGCGGCGGGCCGGGTTCGCTGGTGACCACCCTGTTTTACGTGCTCGTCGGTGTCGCCCTGCAGTTCGCGATCGGGCTCGGCCTTGCCCTCCTGTGCGCCCGCCCGATTCGCGGCCGGACGTTTTTCCGGGTCGTTTTTTTCATCCCGCTCATGGTGACGCCGGTCGGCATCGCCTACACGTTCCGCATGTTGGCCGACATGTCCAAGGGTCCGTTTTCCCCGCTCTGGCAAGGCCTGGGTCTCGGCGATTTTGCCTGGGCGGCCGACGCCTGGTCGGCGCGCTGGGTCGTATTGATCGGCGAGACCTGGCAATGGGTGCCCTTCATGTTCATCGTGTTGCTGGCAGCCCTTGAAAACCAGCCCCGCGATCAGCTCGAGGCAGCCAAGATGGACGGCGCCGACGGCTGGCAGATCTTTCGCGACATCACCTGGCCGGCAATCGCGCCGGCTGCCGCCACGATCGTGCTGATCCGCCTGATCGAGGCCTTCAAGATCATCGATCTGCCCAACGTCCTGACCAATGGCGGTCCGGGCATCGCCACGGAATCGATGACGCTCCATGCCTTTATCGCGTGGCGCACGCAGCAGCTTGGCCAGTCGGCGGCGGTCGGTTACCTGCTCCTGTTCGTTGCCGTCGTGACCTGCGTGTCATTCTTCAATTTCATCGTCCAGCGCACCCGCGCTCACGAACGGGAGGCCGCATGAGCGCAGGTTCCGATCAGGTCGGGCAAGGCAAGGGACTCTGGCACCGGCTCTTCGAGCCGAAGGATCTGAAATCCATGGCGCCGGTGCCGGCCTTCCTGACCTACAGCGCTCTCGTCCTGTGGTCGCTGGTCGTGCTGTTTCCGCTCTACTGGGTCGCGGTGACCTCGTTCAAGCTGCCGGTCCAGGTCAATGATGGGCCGGACTATTTGCCCTTCATCGACTTCGCGCCGTCCTCCCATGCCTGGACCTACATCCTGGTCGATGTCGGGGCGGACACGTTTCGGCCCTACATCAATTCGCTGATCGTGGCCTCGGTCAGCACCGCGCTGGCCGTGCTGTTCGGCGCCATGGCGGCTTACGCCCTGGTACGCATCCGTTATCCCGTGAAGCTGGCGACGATTGCCGCCTTTGTCGGCCTGGTCGCGGTGATCATCACGACAACGGTGGTGGCCGGGGTGCCTTGGCCGATCAGCATCGCACTCGGTCTGGCATTTTTCATCTTCTTCGTGGGGGCGTTCGACCGTCGTTTCAAAAGAGCGGTCGGCAACAACGACATCCTGTTCTGGATCATTTCGAACCGCATTCTGCCCCCGGTCGTCGCCGTCCTGCCGATCTACATCATGTTCCAGCAATTGCGCCTGCTCGACACGCATCTGGCGCTGATCGTGACCTATGTCGCAGTAAACCTGCCGATCGTGGTGTGGCTGATGCGCGATTTCTTTGCGGCGATTCCGATCGATCTGGAGGAATCGGCCGAGATCGACGGTGCCTCCAAGATGCGCATCTTCTGGACGATCGTACTGCCGCTGACCCGGCCCGGTCTCGTCGCGACCGCGCTGCTGGTCTTCATCCTCGCCTGGAACGAATATCTCCTCGCTCTCTTCCTTTCCACGGCGGATGCCCAGACCATGCCGCTTCTGATCGCCGCGCAGAATGCCACGCGCGGTCCGCAATGGTGGACCATGTCGGTTCTGATCATCCTGATGATCGCACCGGTCGTGACGCTGGCAGTGCTCTTGCAGAAACAGATCGCCCGGGGGATTCTGACCGGCGCGGTCAAGGGATAAGGCCATGCGTGTGCGACTGGACGCTGTCCGCAAATCGTTCGGCGACCTGGAAGTGGTCAAGGGGCTCGACCTGGAGGTTGCCGAAGGCGAATTCCTTGTGCTTCTCGGGCCGTCGGGTTGCGGCAAGACAACGGCCCTGCGCATGGTTGCCGGCTTGGAATCCGTGACCAGCGGTCGCATTCATATCGGCGAGCGCGATGTCACCGACGTCCTGCCAAAACACCGCGATGTGGCGATGGTGTTTCAATCCTATGCGCTTTATCCGCATATGCGGGTCGCCGAGAATATCGGCTATCCGCTGAAAGTCCGGAAAGTGGCGGCGGAGGAAATCCGGCGGCGCGTCGAGGCGGCGGCGGCCAAGGTCGACCTTGCACCCTATCTCGACCGCTATCCCCGGCAATTGTCCGGCGGTCAGCGCCAGCGGGTGGCGCTCGCCCGGGCGATGGTGCGTACGCCGAGCCTGTTTCTGATGGATGAGCCCCTGTCCAATCTCGATGCCAAGCTGCGCGGTCACATGCGCGCCGAGCTCAAACATCTGCAACGCGAACTGGGCGTCACGACGATTTATGTAACCCACGACCAGATCGAAGCGATGACGCTGGCGCACCGCGTGGCGGTCATGCATGCCGGGGTCGTACAGCAGATCGATACGCCGCGGGAGATCTATTCTAATCCGGCTAATCTCTTCGTCGCTGGCTTCATGGGCTCGCCTCCGATGAACCTTTTGCAAGGCGAAATTTCACCGAACGGTTTCGAGGCAAGGGGTGGTCGTGTCCCGCTTTCGGGTTTCCGGGCCGGCTCCGGAGTAACGATCGGCTTTCGTCCCGAAGACACGCAGTTCTGCGACCCGGATGCTGCGCATTTTTCCGGCACGGTGTATTCCAGCGAAATGACCGGAAACGAGACTATCGTCACCTGCCGCATCGGCGGCGAGACCGTGGTGGTGCGAACCGACAAGGATTTCGAACCGGAGATCGACGCACCGGCCCACCTCGCGCTTGACTTGGAAAAAGTCTGTTTGTTCGACACCGAAAGCGGCCGTCGCCTTCATCAGGAGACGGAAAAAACGCAGGCCTGAGGGAGGAGACCATGAAAAAACGCCATTGGGACCGCCTGGGAAACGGCGGGCTGACTTTCACCGAGCTCGGCTTCGGGTCCGCCCCGCTCGGCAATCTCTACGCCGCTGTCAGCGACGACGAAGCGCATGAAACGCTTGCCGCGGCGTGGGAAACGGGGATGCGGTTCTACGACACGGCACCGCTTTACGGGCTCGGTGTCGCGGAACGCCGGATGGGCCGCTTTCTGACGACGCAGGCGCGCGAAACCTATTGTCTGTCGACCAAGGTCGGCCGCCTTCTGGAAGTCTGCGCGGCGGAAGAGCGTACCGGGATCGGCAAGTTCTTCGACACCCCGTCGCGTCGTGAGATTTACGATTATTCCTATGACGGCGTCATGCGTTCGGTTGCCATGTCGCTTGAACGGCTTGGGCTTGACCGGATCGATATCCTCCTTGTGCATGACATCGACGTCTTCAACCACGAAACAGAGGCGGCCCGCGATGCCCATATCGACGCCTTCATGCGCGGCGGATATTACGCGCTGCTGTCGCTGCGCGACCAGGGCGTGATCCGGGCCTTCGGCGCAGGCGTCAACGAGTGGCAGGCCTGTCGGATGCTGGCCGAGCGCGGTGATCTGGATCTGTTTCTGCTGGCGGGTCGTTACACGCTCCTGGAACAGGAGGCGCTCGACCATTTGTTGCCGCTCTGCGAAAGCCGCGGTATCGGTCTCATCATCGGCGGCGCCTTCAACTCCGGCATTCTTGCTACCGGTGCAGTCCCGGGTGCCTGGTACAATTATGATCCGGCACCGGAGCCAATCCTTGAACGGGTGCGCCGGATCGAGGCTGTCTGCGCCCGCCATGACGTGCGTCTTATCGATGCCGCGTTGCAATTTCCGCTCGCCCATCCGAGCGTCGTTACGCTCATTCCGGGCGCCAAGCATCCCCATGAGGCGCGCGCGGCTCCGGCATTGTTGGCAGCACAGATACCGTCGGACTTCTGGTCTGAGCTGAAGGCTGAAGGGCTCTTGCATGAAGCCGCGCCGGTTCCCGGAGAGGCACGGTGATCGACGCGCATTTTCATCTCTGGAATCCGGCCCGCGGCGATTACGGCTGGATGCCGAAGGATAACCCAGTGCTGGCCCGACCCTACCGCCTGGATGATGCCTGTACCGAGTTCGACGTTTCCGGCATCGACCGCGCCGTCCTGGTCCAGGCCGCGCCGAGCATCGAAGAAACCGAATACATGCTCGGCATTGCCGACAGCTCCGAACGCATTGCCGCCGTCGTCGGCTGGATCGATTTCGAGAATGTCGACCATCGACATCACCTGGAGCGGTTCGCCGCGCATGACCGGTTTCGCTCGGTCCGCCCCATGGTTCAGGACATTCCCGACGACGACTGGATCCTGCGGCCGGACATCCGTTGGGCCTTCGACGCGCTGATCGATCTCGACCTTGCGTTCGACGCGCTTGGGTTTCCGCGGCACATATCCCGGTTCATGCGCCTGTTCCGGGAATATCCGGATCTGCGGGTGGTGATCGACCATGGATTCAAGCCGGAGATTGCTGCGGCGGAATTCGAGGACTGGGCCGCTGGCATGAACAAATTAGCCAACGAAACGAGTGCGGTCTGCAAACTCTCCGGACTGGTGACGGAAGCCGGTCAGGACCATGGCGACGAGGTGTTGCGACCCTATGTGCGCCACCTGCTGGAGGTCTTCGGCTCCGACCGCCTGATGTGGGGTTCCGACTGGCCGGTTTGCCGGTTGAAATGCGAATATGCTAACTGGAACCGACAGGCGACGCGACTGACGGCATCTGTTCCTGAGACGGCAAAAGACCGGATTTTCGACGGCACGGCGCGCGCCTTTTACCGGATATGAGCGCCGCTACTGACCGGTCTCTTCCACCCGTTCCTTGCGCAGACTGTCCAGACCTTCCAGGAGCACGACGGCACGGCGCAATTCCAGCGGAGTGACGACCTGCCAGCCGCCGTTCCAGGCGCCCGATTCCGCTTTTCGGGATTCGCGCATGGCGGAACGCAGCGTGGCGTTGCCGTGAATATCGGGCCGCGCGAAGCCGGCCCGTACCTGGTGCTCAGCCAGGTCGACATCGTCCAGATAACATTGGTAGCGGGTATCGGTCTCGCGGTAGAAAACCGGCAGGCATCGCAGATCCGACGTCGCGATCAGGTTTTGTAGCGACGCCCGGCCCATCAGCCCGCAGGACGTCTTCATGAGGAACCGGTCGAGGCAGATGGCGCCCGGTTCGAGGCCTTCCACGAAAGCCAGTTTGATTTCGGTGTTTGCCTGGCGGATCGTGTCCGAGCGCAGGACGGAATAGGGCGGCGAAAGCAAGACGGCGCCGGAAAGTTTCGAAAGCGGCTCTTCCGGTGCGTCGAAGACGCTGCGGCGGACGAGAAAGACTTCGGGGCGCGGCAGCGGGATGGCTACGGATTCCGCCGAGCCGCTCCACGACCATGACCATTTGACCGTGCCGGCCCACGTCTGGAATTCGGTGCGGGCGGCAACGATGCGGTCCTGGAAAAAGGCGGATACGATCACGTAGCAGACGACCACAACCATGAACATGACGATGAATGTGGTCGTCCATTCGCGACGCCTGCCGCGTGGATTACCCTCCGTTTCGGTCATGTCATGCGATCCGATCATGCGAAACCCGCAGATTTCCGGTGCGCTCGGATGGCTCGCTCGCCCCATTCCGGCGAGCAATCCCGCAATCGATCGGCCATAGGGTGATGAGCAAGCGCGGCATAATTATGGACGCTCCCCGGCGCGATTGCCGCTGCCATGCAAACAGGCTCGCCGGCGCGATGCAGACCATGGCTGTCGATAGGGGGCGCGGGAACCTGTCTCACGGCGCGCCTGCCGCTTCGGCGTCGCGCTGCCATTTGTCGGCTGCCCGCTTGATCCACAGGGCTGAAAAGCCCAGGCCAAGCACGATGCCGAACAGCGACGGCACGGCGCCCGCCACAAGAAGCAGGGCCGTCGCGGCCGTCAGGGACACGAGGCTCGAGCGCACGTTGATCATCGACAGGGCGCGGAAACGCGACGCGCCCTGCAACAGCACGCCCGCCGGCGTTTGCAGCACCTGCAACAAGGCAATCAGCGCCCATAGGGCGGCTGCGGTTTCGACTGTTCCGGGCGGGAAGTCCGGTCGGACGATCAATTGCGGGAACCAGACGAGCACGAGAATCGTTACCGTGACGGTTGCAAGCAGAGCGAGGCCGAGCGCTGTTGCCATCTGCCGGCGTGCCCGGTCGAGCTGGTCGAACGAGCGAGAAAATACGGCCCGCGTCATCACCGGACGCTCCAATTGTGTGAGCGAGGTGATGGCAAGATGGATTGGTTTGATGAACAGGCCGGCGGCCGCCACCGGCGCCAGCGCCGCCGGACCGAGAAACGCGGCGATCAGATAGATGTGGGCGTTTGCCGTTGCTTCTGTCGCCGTGACACCGAGCAGCATCCATCGGGACTGATCCCGCCAGACCGGGCGATAGGCCGAAAAGCGCGCGGCGAGCATTCGGCCGTGCGACCCGAAAAAGCCCGTTCCGAGCGCGGCGCCGCCGGCGAGCGCCGCCAGCGCGAACAACAGCCCGGTTCCCGCATAGGTCACTTCGCCGAACACCGCGGATAGGCCCAGCCCGCCGACCAGTGTCAGCGCATACGTCAGGTCGGAACCCGCGGCCCGATAGGGCGTGTGGTGGGCATAGGCATGGGCGCGCCCGAACCAGCGCAGCATGGTCAGACCGCCGGCAAGACCCCATGCCGCGCTTGCGAGCGGCTGCGGGTCGAAGGCATGCGAAATAGCGGCGCAGGCCAGTCCCATACCGATACAGAAAAGCGCGTTGACCAGAAAATAGATCGATCCCGCGGTATCGGCAGCCGCGTCGCTGTCCGGGCGGTTGACCGCAACCGTGTAGGGCGTGGCGACCAGCGCGTTCGAAAGACCGAAACCGAACTGGATGACGGCCAGGATGAGCGCGACACTGCCGAATTGCGCCGGCACAAAAAGCTGGATCAGGACCAGTTGTAACAGGAAATGCGCTGCAGAAACCGATGCCGGAGCGACAAGCGCCACGCCATAGCGGGATGCCGTGCGGGGCAGCCGGTCCACAAGCCGGCCCTGCCCGGTCCTTGTTTGACTGTCATCCACTGGGGCGGGCGGATTTCTTCCGCATGAAGACCATCAGGTCGGTGCAGAGGACGGCCGGCGCGGCGGCGTTCCACGCGGCAAAGACCATAAGGAGGAACCGGGAATTGCCGTGATATTTAGGTTCGCCGCCATACCCGTAGGACGCGTGGCTCCAGTCGCGCTCCGGAAAGGCCCGTCGGATGGCCGCCATCGTGTTGAGGCGATAATATTTTGGAAAGACGTCGAGGTCGTTGCGCCCCGGCCAAAGGCGCTGGAGCAGCCGATCCTGCATGCTTTCGGGCACGATGCGTGCGCCGATTCCGGTCAGGCCCCATTTGTTCGGCGTACGGGCACATAGCCAGCCGCCCGGTTTGACGATCCGGCTCATGTCGAGCGCAAAAGCTGCCGGGTTCTCGACATGCTCGACAACCCAGTCGCAGATCACGATGTCGAAGCGGCTCTTTTCGAACGGCAACATTTCGTCGGGTTTCAGGAGCACGCTTTCGTCCACTGACGTGTTTTCCAGGATGACCGGGTCGATGTCGCAGCCGACGACATGTTTGACCTTGCCCTTCAGCGCGCGCAGATCGCGCCGCATGGTGCATGGATCTTCGACGAAGGAGCCCCGCCCGGCACCGAAGTCGAGCACCGTATGATGCGGTTTGGCAAGAGCGTTGATGCGCAGATAGAATTCGATGTCGCCGTCGAACCGACCATAGCCGCCCGCGCGCATTTCGGGGCGTGCCCATAACACGTTCTCATCGACGAAAGCGTCCGGTTCCGGGGTTTCGGCCCGCGGTCGGGTCTCGGTCATGGTCACCGCGCCTGCTCCTGTGCCGTGCGTCCGACCAGGTTGACGATCACGCTTGCAATTTTTTGGTAGAGGGTCCGGGGAATCATGATCTGCGCGGCGATGATCATGGACGTCTTCAGGCTGTATGGCCTGTGTATGATCGACTGCAGGAAGATCATGATCGCCTTCGGCCGGTCGCTGTAGGAGGCGATTCGCGCGCATACCCAGCCGCGATAGGCCCAGTAGCTGCGTTCTGAAACATGAGTGCCGCGCATGCTCTCGATCCAGTCCAGCAACGGCTTGTACTTGAGCTGTTTGGAGACCCGCATCGGGTCGTAGCGGTCCTCCATGATGACAAGCGCTTCCGGGATGAATTCGAAATGCGCGCCTGCCTTGGCGGACCGTACAGCAAAATCGGTATCCTGTGACGAAGGAAGCGATTCGCTGAAGAGCACGGATTTCGCGAGGCGTGTCGTCGCTACCACCGTCGATGTCTGCATCCAACCGGCGCCGCACATAAGGTATTCGTCGACGCGTTGCTGAGGCCGCAATCCGTTTGGCGGCTTCACCCATGTCTTGCCGACGCCGCGATCGATCAACAACCGCGAATAACAAAAGATCAGGTCGTCGGAGAGCGTCTCCAGGACGCGCTCATGCGTTTCTAGTTTGTGCGGCAGGAATTGGTCGTCGGAATCCAGAAATGCGATGTACCGGCCCGTCGCGGCGTGAATTCCGGTGTTGCGTGCGGCGCCGCCGCCGCCGTTTTCGCGCCGTAGATACCGGAAACGGGGATCGTCGAGCTTCTCCACAACGGCCTTAAGGGCATCGCCGTCCTTCGATCCGTCGTCGACCACGATGCACTCAAAGTCCTGGCACGTCTGATTACGAACCGATTCCAGTGTCGGAAGGATCCGGTCGGCGCGATTATAGACCGGTACCACAACAGAAAACTTCGGCTCCTGCATCAACGCCCTCGCATCAATTGCCCGACGTCTTGCGGTACATTTCGTAACGCATGCCGAACAGGGTGGAGACCTTCCCGAACGTGCGAAGCAAAAGCAGTTCGGCTTGTGTTCGCTTCAGCGGGGAATGGATGCCGACCAGATAACGGCCGGCCGCCCGCACAAGTCCGGCACCTATCTTTGCGATTTCCAGCGTGAAGTGGCCCGGTCCACGCGAATGTTTGAGATTGACCAGCATGTCCGACGCGCCGACCCGATAGGACCGCCTGCGTGCCCAGGCAAGGGACAGGCGATCCTGTTCGAACACTTCGTAGACGATGGCGTTTTCGGCGAAGGCGAACCGGGCGCCCCGATTGGCCAGCCGTGTGAAAAATTCCCGGTCGCCGCCACCGGTGAGCGAGAAGGCCTCGTCGAAATAGGGCGGATCGCAGAGATCGAGGACCGCACGTGTTATGAGCACGCTGCCGGTTGTTTCGATGACGGGTACGACGCCGCTCTTGCGGCGTCGCCTCCAATAGACACTTAGCTTCAGGAGCCAGGTCTGCTCGGCAGTCTGGAAGTCCGGGAGAATGTACCCGCCGACGATATCCGCCTCGGTGCGAAGCTGCATGTCCACAATGTTCGCAAGCCAGTCCGGTTTGACCCATTGATCGTCATCGACCATGACGAGCATGGCGATTTCCGGATCGGCGAACGCTGTTTCCATCAGGGCATTTCGGGCCTGGGAAATGCCCCTTGCCGTGCTGAGCGCGATCTTGATCGGATAACGATACCCGCTTGCGATGTGTTCCTCGGCGACCGACATGCCCTCCCGGCCCTCGCGATCGTTCTCAGCGATGACGACGGTGACGTCGTGCACGGTCACGATGTGCTCGAGCGATTTCAGGACACGGCGCAGGCCGTTCGGGCGCTTGTACGTCGGTATGCCGACGGCGATTTTAAGCGGCTGCATCGTTCAGTACCTTGCGCGTGAGGATGCGGATGCCGGCGGCCAGCGCGATCTCTCCGGCGATAATGCCGATAAGTGAAACGACCGGATCGAACATGGTCAGAAGCAGCGCGACGCCGCCGAGACTGACCGGGAACGCATACACGCCTTGCCACGCCAGTTCCCGGAAGCGCCTGGCGGCCTGGATGAAGGCGCTTTCCGCGAGCCGGACGGACCGGATCAGGATGGTTACGAACCAGAGCGAAACGGCGAGCACCAGATCGGCTTGCGTATAGGGTAGCGCTTCGATCTGGTCCTGGAACAGGTACCAGGCGGCAACCAGGACCAACAGGTTGGCAAGTATCACCGTCAGGGCCAGAAACTGGAAGTCGCGCACGCTGCGCCACGCGCCGGCCACGTTGTTGTTAGCCAGCTGTCTTGCCATCACCGGCCTTTCCAGCAGGGTCAAAGAGGGAAACAGCGAAGTCACGGGACGCCAGCACAGCATGGCGACCGCCAGCGGCGCGAAGCCCTGCGGCCCGGCGACGAGCAGCACGAGGTAGGCGTGACCGTTGACCGTCATCTCGGTTGACGTCACGCCGACCAACGACCAGCCGGCCTGAGAAGACCAGATCTCGCGATAGGGATGCAACCGGACCGGGCCATCCGGCCTCGGCGCCTTGGAACCGGCCAGGAACAGGTAAGCCAGCGATCCGCCGGCACCGAGCACCAGCGCACCGGAGATGGTGAACAGGTCGAGGCGCCCGGATAAGCCGAGTGTGGCAACGGCGCCGATCAGGACCACCGAGTAGATCAGATCCGCGATGGCTGCGCGTTTCGGTTGGCTGAGAGCGTATTCCAGAGATCGGGCGAACCAGCGCACCGAGAAGAGAAAGGCGTAACACGCCATCAGGAGCATGGCCCAGCCGTCGCCGGCAAACCACCAGCCGACAAAGAGAACGACCGCGAAAAACCCGCAAGCCGAAAGAAAATTGACCTTGCGCAGCACGTGGTAAAGAGCCCAGCGATCGGGCCGGTTCTGATTGAGAAGCACCGAGAGCGGTGTTGCGACGGTCGCGTTGGTGATCGTGATGCCGAAATGCACCATCACAAGGATGAACGCAAAAAACCCGTACTCGGACGGGGGAAGGACAGGGATCAGCGCGGCGGAAACCAGAAAGCTCGCGACCGAAACCGAATACGAACCGACTGCCGACACACCCAGGCGCTTGACGAGGCGCGTTACCGTCGAATCAGCGACATCTCGAAATACAAACAAAATGCGAAACCCCTCGCCTGAAGCGGATCATAGTCTTTCCGAGGAGCGCCCCCCGCGCATATCGACAGCTCCGATCCTGTTGGTCAGGCCGGGCCGCTTACCGAGAACACTCCGTTGTGCGATCGAATTCCGCCCTTCGACGCACGACATCTGTGTCTCTTTGCCCTTGACGCCGGATTTTAACTGCCGGTTTCGGCCACGGGTTGGTTTCCGAGTAAGGGCGCATAAATTTGGCGGTAATTTGGCTTTTTTGGGATCATCCGCGCGCCTGGCCGCATTTCGTGACCAGGTCGGCGGCTTGTGGTGCGCCCGGGTGCACCACCAGGCGCCGCCGCAGGCAGGGACGCG
>JBCDLT010000073.1:0-32723 GCA_038745065.1 Pseudomonadota bacterium
GCCCCCCTTTTTCAAGCCGGCGGTCGCCAAACCGGCCAAGCGTCAAATCAAACATCAAAATTCCCTCCAATTCTGATCCCACTACAAAAGGAGTCAGAACCAGCTCCTGCTGGCAACAAAAGATGTGTGAATGTCGTAGGGCTTGACCGGCGGATCCAGGATGCCGGGCACGCCAGCCGCCGTCCCTAGGTCGCCCGGTCAAGCCGGGCGAAGACGGAGAATGAATAAAGACGATCCCCTAGACCGTGTCGCACATCAACGCCGGGAAACGGTTTCCCGCGCAACTCCAACGATACCTGACGCCGACCGCCATCCGTACCCCAACAAAAAACCGCCCCGGATCCCGGGGCGGTTTCTTCTTTGCGATCGACGGATCGATCAGATCTTGTACCCGAGCTTGCGGGCGCCGTCGACGAAGTTCTTGTATTGCGCCTTCTGCTTGTCGATGCCGAGTTTCTGGACGATCTGCGTCCATTCCTCAGCCGCCTCGTCGAGCGCCTGCTGCGAGGTGAGTTCGCCGGAGATCGCCTTTGAGATATTGCGGCCTAGCGCGTCGGCGTATTGCGGGGCGCCTTCCCAGAAGAATTGCGGATAGCCGACATTGACGTTGGCGAGGCCGGCATCCAGGTGATTCATGGCCGTGTCCATGTTCTTGAAGATACCGTCATTGGTCGGCCACAGGTCGGTTGTGCCGCGCTGCGGGTTCGGTTCCACGTAGAGCTTGGCTGCCGCTTCGCCGTAATGCGATTTGCCGAATGGATCGGACCCGCAGAACGGATCGGCGACGATGTTGTTGGAATAGTCGGGATGCGACATCCGATAAATGAAGTAGAACGCCGCCTGCTTGACGTCGTCGGGCAGGTTTTTCGGGATCGAGGCCGTCCGGCACCACAGGGAAATGGCGCGGTGCGTGACGGAGCCATCGTCGTTTTTCCAGCCGGGCACGATCGCTGCCCTCTGGTCCTCGGCTTTTTCCACGCCCTGTTGCTGTACGGTGAATTCGGCGAGGTCGATCCACCACACGCTCATCACGTCGGAGCCGGCGATCCAGCGTTGGATCGTCGTGCCGATATCCATGGCTTCCGCACCCGGAGGCCCGAACTTGATGAGCTCGCGGTACATGTCGAGCGAATCCGCGGCGTTGCCCTGATTGATCACCGCGTTCATGTTTTCGTCGAAATAATTGACGCCAGCTGACGCTGCGATGTCCATCCAGAAACCCCAGCCGAAATTCGGCGGGTTGACGACCATGGACGTGCCGTAAATGCCCTGGCTCGACAATTCCTCGGTGAAGAATTGCGTGGTCTTTAAAAAATCGTCCCAGGTCTTCGGTACCGCCAGATCCTGCTGGAACCGGGCGGAAAACTTCTTCTGCAGTTCCGGATTTTCGAAATAGCTCTTGCGGTAATGCAGGATGTGGATGTCGCCGTCGAGCATGACCCCGTAGGTCTTGTCGTTCCACTTGGTATAGAATTCCCGATAGGCCGGCATCACCCAATCGAGATATTCCTGGCTGCCTTCATATTGCGCCAGATAATCGTCGAGCGGTTCCAACTGCCCGGTCTCGGCAAACGCGCCGAAGAACAGCGAGGGAAATTGCACGAAATCGAAGCGCGGGCGGCGCTGCAGCAATTGCGGGAGAATCTTGGAGACAGCATCGCCGCCGTCGTACATCTCGCGGCTTTCAATGCCGACGCCGGCTTCTTTCATCATGTGGTCGGAAAGCCAGAGCGGGGCGTGCAGCCAGTTTGAATCCTGGAAATATTTCAGCTTCACGTCATTGAAGAGTTTCTTGCCGGGCGGCACCGCGGTCGCCGCCATACCGGGTGTGATCATGGCCGGTGTCGAGGCCATCGCCGCACTGGCCGCGACGCTCTTCATGAACTTTCTGCGGGTAAAGGCGCTGAAAATTCCCATTTAGTCCTCCCTCGGTGTTGTATTTTATCAATGTAGAACAGGGATTTTCCCCTGTCAGCCTAATAAAACCGTACTCTCCGCGTCGAAGATCATGACATCTGCAGGGTCATAGGTCAGGGTGATAGTGTCACCACGCGCGGCTCTACTTTCCGGCGGCACCATGGCGCGGAACGTCGATTTGCCGTCGGCGAGCGTCAGGATGGAGCGCTCGCCGAGATATTCGTTGATCCGCACTGTCGCCGACAGGGCCGGCCTATCGCCGTCTGCGGCAAGCCTCAGGTTCTGCGGCCGGATACCGACGATAAACCGGCTCTTGCCCGATTGCCGAAGGCGATCCATGCGCTCGGGCGTACCGGTAAAACCGAGGCCGCTGTCGGCAACACGGAGCCGCGACGGGTCGTCCGGATCCGGCTCCACATCGAAAAAATTGGTCGGCGGTTCACCGATGAAATCCGCCACGAATACATTGGCCGGCCGGTTGTAGAGCTCGTTGCGCGTGCCGGCCTGCTGCAATTTCGCGTTCGACATGACCGCGACCCGGTCGGCCAGTGCCAGCGCCTCGACCTGGTCGTGCGTGACATAGACCATGGTCTTTTTCAGGTCGCGGTGGATGGCTTTCAGGTCGAAGAGCATCTGGAACTTCAAATGCGCATCGATATGGCTCATCACCTCGTCGAGGATGAACACCGCCGGATCGCGGATCAGCGCCCGGCCGAGACTGACCCGTTGCTGCTGTCCGCCGGACAGGCCGCCCGGATAGTCGCCCAGGATCGGCGTGAGCTTCAGGATTTCCGCAATCTCGCCCGCCTTGCGCCGGCGCTCCGGCGCGGCGACGCCGCGCACTTCCAGCGGAAAGGCGAGATTTTCCTCCACGGTAAAGTTCGGATAGAGCGCATAGGTCTCGAATGCCATGGCGACGTTGCGCGCCTGAGGTTCCATGTCGTTGACCGGGCGGTCGTCGAAGCGGATCGTGCCGTCGGAAATCTCCTCCAGGCCTACGATCATGCGCAAAGTCGACGTCTTGCCGCAGCCCGACGGCCCGAGCAGGGCCACGAATTCCCCGTCGGCGATTTCAAGGTTGAGGTCCTGAACGGCATGCACCTGAGACGCGCCGGAACCGTAGATCTTGTTCACGTTGTCCAGAACGACATGCGCCATATCAGGTCCCCCCGGTCCCCATGAGGTTCCGTCCGGTGCGGACATCGAAAAAATGCATCGCCGCGGTGTCGACCGTCAGCGAGACGGATTCGTCGTGGCCGAACAGGCGTTCCGGCGAGGTCAGCGCTGTCAGTTTCGGCCCGCCCGTGTCTGCGATCAGGATACCGGTCGATCCGAGCGCCTCGAAAAGGTCGACCCGGGCATTGAGCACCTGGCCGTCGCCGGCCGCTTCGTCGCTCGGCCTTACGTGTTGCGGCCGGATTCCGACGCAGACGGCACCCGTGCCGTTGACGCTTTCGCGCAGCCGCGCCGCGTGCCCATCGGCAATGTCGAGCGCAATACCGTCCAGATCGGCCCGCAGGCGCCCGCCGCTTTCCACCAGATGGGCCTGGAGGATGTTGATTGTCGGTTGGCCGAGATGCTCCGCGACGAACCGTGTTGCCGGCGTTTCGAATAATTCGCGTGCCGTTCCGATCTGCACGAGACCACCCGTGCCCATCACGCCGATCCGGTCGCCGAGCGACAGCGCTTCGGCGTAATCGTGTGTGACATAGAGGGTCGCCACTTTGCGCAGGTCTTCCAGCGTATGGAATTGCTGGCGCAATTCGTGCCGGATCTTGGCGTCCAGGTGACTGATCGGTTCGTCGAGCAGAAACACTTCCGGGTCGGCGACCAGGGTGCGCCCCAGGGCCGTGCGCTGTTTCTGGCCGCCGGAAACCTGGCCGGGTTTACGGTCGAGCAGATGGTCGATGCGCAGGAGTGCGGCGACGTCCTCGACCCGTTTTTTCAGATCCGCACCGTTCATGCGGCGCGCCCTCAGCGGACTGGCAATGTTTTCGAACACGGTCATATGCGGATAGAGCGCATAGGATTCGAACGTCATGGCCACCCGGCGTTGATACGGCGGCAGACCGGTAATGTCGCGACCACCGACATGAATTGAGCCCGCGTCGGGCGCTTCCAGCCCGGCCACCAGCCGGAGAAGCGTCGTCTTGCCGATGCCGGACGGGCCGACGATGACGAAGAACTCGCCTTCGGCGACGGCGAGATCCATGCGGTCGATGACCGGGAAGTCCCACCCTTTGCAGAGGCCTTTGATTTCGAGGTCGGCCATTTATCGGGGGCTCCGGGGTGGGGATTTGCAGAGAGCAAGTAATCGGTTTCGCATCGGCGGTTTACCAGCCCGCTCGACGCTTCGCTTACGCTCGCAGGCGTTCGCCATTCGAAAAGATTCACTGGATCTTTTCGTCCCGCTACGCGTGACCATGGCTCACCCCTTAACAACGCCGAGGGAGAGGCCTCGGACCATGTAGCGTCTCAAGAGGATGAACAGGATCACCGGCGGCAGCATCGCGATCAGCGAAAAGGCCATCTGCAGGTTCCAAAGCGTCTGGCTGCCATGGGTGAAGGTCGGGATGACGATCGTATAGGTCTTTACCGCCGAACCGACGAACAGGTTGGCAAACAGATATTCGTTCCAGGCGAAGATCCAGCATAGCATCGCGACTGAAATCATGCCGGGCAGGACGAGCGGCAGCGTGATCCGGCGGAACGTCTGGAACGGAGTCCAGCCGTCCAGATAGGCGGCTTCTTCGAGTTCCCGCGGCGCATCGCGGAAAAACACCATCATCAGCCAGGTCGCCAGCGGCATGTTGAAGACCAGATAGAGAATGATCAGCGAGATCCGGCTGTCCGTTCCCCAAGGCGTGGCATCGAACAGGAAAAACATCGGGATCAGCACCGCGACCGGCGGGAACATGCGGTTCGACAGGATCCAGAAAGCCAGGTTCTCGCCGCCCGCCTGGCGCGGGAACCGCGCAAATGCATATCCGGCAAGGGTGCCGAGAAACAGCGACAGGAGCGTGTTGCCCGATGCGATAACGAACGAGTCCACAAGGGCGTTGAAATTGGAGGATTCGGCGAAGACGGCGAAAAAGTTTTCCGGATGCCATTCAACCGGCCAGAAGGTCGGAATGGTACGGTTGGTCTCCGCGGCCGTTTTAAAGGCCGTGATGAACTTGTAATAAATCGGAAACGTGGTCAGCAGCAGCCAGAGGCTGAGAAACAGCAGTAAAAGCGTGCGGACCAGACGGTAATTCTTTTCCGACATGCCGTTCCCTCACGCAATGCCCTGCGCCTTCAGCACCTTTTTCAGGTACTTCAGGAACAGCGTGATCAGGATGGCGGATATCAGGAAGATGATGATCGCGTAGGCCGCCGCCTCGCCGATCTCGAATTCGCGGATGCCGCGCTGGAAGGCGATGTAGGCGGGCAGTTCGGAGGATTGCGCCGGGCCGCCGGACGTCATGATGTAGACCAGGTCGACGAACTTGAACGCGTCCATGAAGCGCACGATGAAGGCGATGGCGATCACCTCCTTCAGCATGGGCAGCGTGATGCGGCGCATGACCTGCCAGCCGGTCGCCCCGTCCACCCGCGCCGCTTCATAGACCGCCGGCGGCAGCGAGACACGGCCGGAAAACACGATCAGGAGCGGCAGCGCCGTCCAGTTCCAGACATCGGCAATGATGATCGACCACAGCGATATGCCCGCGTTGAACCATTCGATGTGTTCGGAAATCAGCCCCAGATTGAGGAGCGCATGGTTGACCGCTCCGTTCGACGGTGTCAGCAAGAAGCGCCACAACACGCCGACGATCGACGGCGACATCATCATCGGCAACACGAGGATGATCAGGATGAGTGTGCGCAGCAGGTTGTTCTTGACGAGCTCATAGAGGATCAGGGCCAGCGCCGTGCCGAGAACGACCTGCAGGCAGGCGCCGAAAAGCAGATAAAGGCCGAGATGTTCGACGCTCCCCCAAAAGCGGTCGGACGTCAGCACGATCTGGAAGTTCTGGAATCCCACGAAGCTCCAGTTCTCCTGGAACAGCCGCATCATGTTGGTGTCGTGCAGCGCGTGGTAGAACATCCAGACGGTCGGATAGATCACGATCGCCAGCAGGGTGACGACCGGCAGGCCGACCAGGGCGATCGGTACCCAGCGGGCGACGGTCAGATTGCTGCGGGGTTTGTGATCCCGGAACCAGTCCGGATAGGTCGACGGATCGCCGCGGACGATGGAGCCCGGGTCAGCACTCACGATGCGGACCCCGCAATGCGCGCGTCAAGAGGCGCGCATTTACCCCTGCATTCCACCGCCGGCACGGCATTCCTCCGCATCTGCCTGCCCGGCAGTGACATTTCGGGCAGGAGGACGTTTGTCAGGCTTGTTTGTGTGGCCTATGCAAGGGATGTTTTGATGATCTGTCAAGCGGCGTCGCGGTCGGGTTGTGCCTGGTCGCAAAGAACCGCGGTTCGGTCAATGGGCAGGAAAAGGAAGGCACATGACGGCAACCGGTGAAACAACCACGGCGGGCAATGTCGGGATCGAAGTTCCTGACGGATATGCGCCCCACACCGCTCAGAGCCTGCCGGCCTACCTCGCCGGCATTCCGGACGTTGCCGCACGCCTCGGCGGTTTTTCGTCGGACTGGACCGTCGAAGAGGTCGGGGACGGCAATCTGAACCTGGTCTTCATCGTGCGCGGCCCGGCCGGCGGCCTCGCAGTCAAGCAGGCGCTCCCCTATGTCCGACTGGTCGGCGAGAGCTGGCCGCTGCCCTTGTCGCGTGCCCATTACGAACACATGGCGCTCGACATCCAGGCTCGGCATGCCCCCGGCCTGGTGCCGGAAATCGTATATTATGATGCCGGCCTGGCCCTGATCGCGATGGATTACCTGCATCCTCATATCATCATGCGCAAGGGCATGATCGACGCGGTGGACTATCCCGGTTTTGCCGATGCCATCAGCACCTTCATGGCCAACACCTTGTTTTTCACCTCCGATCTCGCCATGAGCGCGTCGGACAAGAAGGCCTTGATCGGTGCATTTTCCGGCAACACCGCGTTGTGCAAGATCACCGAGGACCTGATTTTCACCGAACCCTATTGCATCGCAGAGAATAACCGCTGGACCAAACCTTATCTGGACGCGGTGGCCGCCGAATTCCGCGCCGATGACGATCTGAAAATCGCCATCTCCCGACTCAAGTTGAAGTTCATGGGATCGGCCGAGGCGCTGTTGCATGGCGACCTGCATACCGGATCCATGATGGTTACGCCGGAAGATACCAAGGTGATCGATCCCGAATTCGCCTTTGTCGGTCCGATGGGCTTCGACGCCGGTGCGGTCATCGCCAACCTGTTGCTGAACTATTTCTCCCAGGACGGCCACGAAAAGACGGTCGGCGACCGTGCGGCCTACCGGGAATGGGTGCTCGATACCGTCGAGGCGGTCTGGACGGGATTTGAGCGCAAGTTCCTCGGTCTGTGGCGCGATCAGGCAGGCGGGGACGGATATCCGGCCGGGCTCTTTACGACGTCCTCCGGCCGCATCCGGCTCGAAATCGAGCGGCGCGCCTATATGGACCGCCTGTTCCAGGACACGATCGGGTTCTGCGCCGCAAAGATGATCCGCCGGATTCTCGGGCTGGCGCACAACATCGACCTGGAATGGATCGAGGATCCGCGCCGGCGCGCCGGATGCGAGATGCGCGCCCTTCGGCTTGCCCGAATGCTCATGGTGAATACATCGGATTTCCGGTCCATCGCGGCCGTAACCGCGGCGGCGCGGACGTTCCGGGACCGGGTCGAGGTGCCGTAATCCCAGGTCCTAGTCACCGGTCCTGGTCACTCGTGACTCGGGCTGAGAAAGCCCGGCCCGTAGCCGAGGATCGCCGGATCGATCGTGCCGAGGGCGTCCCGGTCCTTGCCATCGTAATCCATCAGCGTCAGCAGATAGCGGATGGCGTTCAGCCGGCCGCGTCGCTTGTCGTTGGTTCGCACGATGGTCCAGGGCGCATGGTCGGTGTGGGTGCGTTCGAACATGCGGTCGCGGGCTTCGGTGTAGTCGTCCCACTTACCGAGTGCTGCCAGGTCGATCGGTGACAGTTTCCAGATCTTCAAGGGATCATGCCGTCGGGCATGGAACCGTTTCAGCTGCATGGCGCGCCCGATGTTCAGCCAGAACTTGACGAGGGTGATGCCTTCCCGGGCCAGCATGCCTTCGAATCGCGGTACTTCCTCCAGGAAGTCCTCCACCGCATCATGATCACTGAACCCCATGACCCGCTCGACGCCGGCCCGGTTGTACCAGGACCGGTCGAACAGGACGATTTCGCCGTTAGTCGGAAAGTGATTGATGTAGCGCTGGAAATACCATTGACCGCGTTCGGTTTCAGACGGCTTTGACAGCGCCACCACCCGCGCGTGGCGCGGGTTCATGTTTTCCCGGAACGCCTTGATCGACCCGCCCTTGCCGGCCGCGTCGCGGCCCTCGAAAACGAGGATGATCCGGCGTTCCTGCTCACGTGTCCATTTTTGCAGCTTGACCAGTTCGATCTGCAGGGCTCTGAGTTCGGCGTAATAGTCGGCACGGTTCATCTTGTCCGGATAGGGATAGCCGCCGGACGTCATCGCGTTGTCGGCGATCGCGCCGGGAAGCGACGGGTGATCGAGATCGAAGGCGTCGAGGACTTCGGAAACATCCTTGACGTCGTGTTTGGAATTTTTCTTGTGCGTCATGCCGATACCGCCTGATCGCTTGCATTAGGGCCTGTTGGGATCCATGGTTATGGTGTCGGCGTGACCCATTTGGCCAATGGCTAGGCGCGTTGCGCAGCGCGATGCGAAGCATCGGGCAAGCAGCGCAACGACGTCCATTGGCCAAATGGGTCGCGTCCCGAAGGGATTTGGCCAGATTGGCTCGGCATTGCGCCGTTCGTCGTCGAATATGCCCAGCATGTCCTTCCTCCTCACGACACAAAGCCGAGCCAATCTGACCAAACCGACACCGTAACCATGGATCCCAACAGGCCCTATTCTTATAACCTATCTTTTAGGGACGATCACATTGTCCTGAAAACCCCCGGCTGTCATCGGAATGAGTCCAAACCAATGGTAGGTTCGCCGAAAGAACGAATCACCTCCGAGATACTCGGAAAGCGGCCGGGTGTGAGCGAGGAAGCGCCGGCTGACGAACACAGCGGCATGGAAACTTCGATCGTGCGAAAGCTTCTCGATGCACGGTGGACGCTGGCAGCGGTCCTGGCGGTTGCGGGCTTCCTGCTGGCGCGCGACATGGTTCCGCTGAATGCGGTATTGATTGGTGTCGGATTCGTCTTCGCGATCACGATGCTCGCACCGCGCCGGCGTCTCCGGGCCGAGATTGCCGGTCAGCGCAACCGGCGGGCGACGGTCTGGCCCGATACCGGCATGAAAGTCGCCATCGACGCGTTTCCGCTGCCATGCGTTGTTGTCGATCACAAGGTCATCATCCGCCACGCTAACAGCGCGGCAAACGACTTGATCGGCGCGCTCCAGCCGGGCGATCCGTTGGCCTACCGCCTGCGCCAGCCGCAAGTTCTCTCGGCCCTGGAACGGGTAGCCGCCGGCGGTCCCGAAGAATCGGTCGAATGGCGCGAGAAGGTGCCGTCGGAACGGGTGCTGGAAGCCCGTTTTTCACCGGTAAGGCTGCCGAGCGGCCAGCGCCGCCATCCGATCAGGCCGGACTTTGTGGTCATTGCGTTCTTCGATCTGAGCGAATTGCATCGCCTCGACCGCATGCGCTCCGATTTCGTCGCCAATGCCAGCCATGAGTTGCGCACGCCGCTGGCATCGCTCACCGGGTTCATCGAGACGCTGCAGGGACCGGCCCGTGAGGACCGCAAGGCCTGGGACAACTTTCTGACGATCATGCTGGAACAGTCGACCCGCATGGGCCGCCTCATCGACGACCTCCTGTCGCTGTCGCGCGTCGAGATGAAAGGCCATGTGCGTCCGGAAGATCGCACCGACCTGCGCACCATTGTCGATCACGTGATCGACGCATTGTCGCCGAGAGCCTCGGAAATGTCGGTTAACCTGGAAACCCGGCTCGAACGCAAGTCGATGACGGTGCTTGGCGACAAGGACGAACTCATCCAGGTCTTTGAGAACCTGATCGAAAACGCCTTGCGCTATGCCGCGAACGGCAAACGGGTCGAGATTACCGACGGCTTCGAACCTGCCACCGGAGACGGTCCGGGATTTTATACGATTTCTGTTCGTGACTGGGGGCCCGGCATCGCGCCCGAACACCTGCCCAGACTGACCGAACGCTTTTACCGGGCCGATGATGGCGGCACACCGATATCCAAGGGAACGGGGCTCGGTCTGGCGATCGTGAAACACATCGTCAATCGGCATGGCGGGCGCCTTCTGATCTCCAGCGATACCGGGAAAGGCGCTGTGTTCACAGTGAGCCTTCCTGCAGTCGCAAATCCGCCTGTTCCAAGGCAAAAATCAGAAAAAGTAACATAATCAATTACTTAAATCGTCATTCAACTGTTACAAATCCTTCATAGAACGGTCTCGGGGGCGGGATAGGGTGCGCTCCGCAAGCGGGTATCAGCCTGATGCTCGTATCGAATTCACCACAGTTGACACACAAGGGAGTGGACCAGGTGAAACTCAACCTTCTTGTGGGCGTCGTTGCAGCAGCCGGTATTACGATGGCCGGTGCGGCACAAGCTCGCGACCAAATCCAGATCGTCGGTTCGTCCACGGTCTTTCCGTTCTCCACGGCAGTTGCCGAACAATTCGGCCAGAAGACCGAATTCAAGACGCCGGTCGTCGAATCCACGGGATCGGGCGGCGGTCTGAAGCTGTTCTGCTCGGGCGTCGGCACCGACCATCCCGACATCACCAACGCGTCGCGCCGCATCAAGCAGAGTGAATTCGAAACCTGCTCGGCAAACGGCATCAACATTATCGAAGTCAAGGTCGGCTTTGACGGCATCGTCATGGGCAACGCCAAGGGCGGCCCGGCCGTAGATCTGACCCTGCAGCAGATCTTCCAGGCTCTGGCCAAGGAAGTTCCGGTTGACGGAAAGCTCGTTGCAAACCCGTACACCAATTGGTCGGAAATCGACCCGTCCCTTCCGAACGTGAAGATCGAGGTGCTCGGCCCGCCGCCGACGTCCGGTACGCGTGATGCCTTCGTCGAACTCGCCATGGAAGAGGGCGCGAAGCAATTCGAACTGCTGGCGGACCTGCGCAAGTCCGACAAGAAACAGTTCACGTCTGTCGCCCATTCGATCCGTGAAGACGGGGCCTACATCGAAGCCGGCGAAAACGACAACCTGATCGTCCAGAAGCTTCAGGAAGCCCCGAACCGCTTCGGCATCTTCGGCTTCTCGTTCCTTGACCAGAACGCGGACAAGATCCAGGGCGCGAAAGTCGTTGGCGTGAGCCCGGAATTCGAGGAGATTGCGGCCGGCAATTACCCGGTCTCTCGTTCTTTGTACTTCTACGTCAAGAAGGAACACATTGGCGTGGTGCCGGGCATCCAGGAATTCGTGGCTGAGTTCACGTCCGAGGGCGCCTGGGGCGACGAAGGTTACCTGGCTGATAAGGGGCTGATCCCGCTGCCGGCGGCCGATCGTGAAACGATTGCCAAGAATGCCGAAACCCAAGCGGCAATGACCGGCCTCTGATCGACGACACCTGATTGCCCGCCGGCGGATTTCCGCCGGCGGGTTCCTTCCCGGTCCAGCACCTAAAAGTCTTTTGGCGGTGTGGACATAGGACCATCCGATCATGCCGATCCGGCGTTGAGGGTGTACGATGTTCTGGATTTTCCTTCTCGCCATCGTCGTGATCGCCGGCGTCGGATACATGCTCGGTAGCCAGCGAGCACTTCAAGTCGCGGACGGCAAGATCTCGGCCTTGCATTCCCGACCGGCTTATCACGGCGGCTATGCGGCCATCCTCGCAGCAATGCCGGCCCTGCTGCTGCTATGTGCCTGGAGCATCGTATCGCCCGGTATAATCGACTCCATAGTCGCAAGTCGTATCGGTAACCTGATCGAAGGCATGTCCGAGATCGAGCGCAACGCCTTGCTGCGCGATGCCCGGACGCTGGCGTTTGGCGGCCTTGTGGCCGGTGTGACGGAGGCCAAGACCGACGCGGCGGAGATCTACCGATCGCTGATTCAGTCATCGAGCATTTTTCTCGGCGTGCTGATCGCGCTGCTTGCCGGTGTCGGATTGTACTGGGCCCGCAGCCGGATCGCCCGCGAACAGCGCAACCGGCAATTCGTCGAGCGCACGGTCATGGTCGTTCTGGTGGCGTGTTCCGCGGTTGCCATCCTGACCACGATCGGCATCGTCCTGTCGCTGATCTACGAGAGCTTCTACTTCTTCGCCCAGGTCAATCTGTTCGATTTCCTGTTCGGGTTGCAATGGTCGCCCCAGACCGCCCTGCGTGCCGATCAGGTCGGCGGTACCGGCGCGTTCGGCGCGATTCCGCTGTTTGTCGGAACAATGTTGATCACGGCCATTGCCATTGCCGTCGCGGCGCCTGTCGGGCTGCTGTCGGCGATCTACCTCTCAGACTATGCCTCGTCGCGTTTCCGGGCATTTGCAAAGCCGGTGCTTGAAATCCTCGCCGGGATCCCGACGGTCGTTTACGGGTTTTTCGCAGCGCTCACGGTTGCGCCGTTCTTCAAGAATACCGGCGACTCAATCGGATTGACGATATCCTCCGAATCAGCGCTTGCGGCGGGCATTGTCATGGGGATCATGATCATTCCCTTCGTCTCTTCGCTTTCCGACGATGTGATCAACGCCGTGCCGCAATCGTTGCGCGATGGCTCGGCCGGTCTCGGGGCGACCAAGTCCGAGACGATCCGCAAGGTCGTGCTGCCCGCGGCCTTGCCGGGCATCATCTCCGCCCTCCTGCTCGCCATCTCGCGGGCAGTCGGCGAGACCATGATCGTGGTGATGGCGGCAGGGCTTGCCGCGAACCTCACGATCAATCCGCTGGAAGCCGTGACCACCGTGACCGTCCAGATTGTCACCTTGCTCGTGGGCGACCAGGAATTCGACAGTGCCAAGACCCTGTCGGCCTTCGCCCTCGGCCTCGTCTTGTTCTGCGTCACGCTGGCCTTGAACGTCGTTGCCCTTCGTGTCGTGCAAAAGTATCGAGAGCAATATGACTGATATCTCCGCCGACAACAGATTGATTTCCCAGCGCGAGACCAGCATTCACACGGACACCGAGGCACGTCGCCGGCTCGCCAAACGCTATGCGGCCGAAGCGCGTTTCAAATATGTCGGCCTTGCGGCCGTGCTGGTCGCCTGCGGTTTCCTGGTTTTGTTGTTGTCGACCGTCATCGGCCAGGCGATCAACGCATTCACCTACCATTTTGCAACCGTCGAGGTGGAAGTCCCGGCTGCCGATGGCGCGGGTACCTTGGAAGAGCGCCGCCGGGCGTTGCTTCAGGTCGACTTCAACGGAGCGGTGCGGACCGCTGTGCGGGAGCTGTACCCATACGTGACAAGCCGGCGCGATCGCCGTGCGCTGAACGGCCTTCTGACATCGGGTGCGGGCGCGGATCTGCGCGCCATGGTTCTCGACAACCCGGACATGGCCGGAACCCGGGTTCCGGTGGAATTCCTGCTTGACGATGTCGGCGACCTCTACATGAAAGGGCTGGTGACCGGTTCCGGCGACACGGCCGGCCGCGGCATCGCCTCGCTTGTGCAGTCCGGCGACGCGATCGAGATCCTGTCGACGTCGAATGACTTCCAGCCGATCCTGGCCGAGGTCAAGGCGGAGCTTTTGGACAAGGCGGAAGGCTTCCGGGACGAATATGTCCGGCTCGGCCGCGTCGAGAACCGGCTCGTAGGGCAGATCGCGGCGCTTGCCCGCGACATTACCGAAGCCACCGATGAAGATCGTCCGCGTTTGACGAAGCAAAAAGAGGATCTGGAGAGATCTCTGGGGTCTATCCAGGATTCCCGCGCCGGCATTGAGCAGCAGGCTGTCGCCCTTGAAGAGCGTGCCGCCGCGGTAAATGTGCGCGAAGTGCTGTCGCCGGACCTGCCGTCCTTCCTCGTCAACGTCAACGGCGGTGTGCTGAAAGTCGTTGAAGTCGACGTCACAACCCTCAAGGGCGAGCCGATCATCCCGCCGGATTCCCTTGACGACGCGCAAGGCGGCGACTGGTCGATCACCCGGCTCGACGTGCCCGAGGGTTCGCGCAAGATGACCGACCAGGAGATCGTCTGGGTCGAAAAGCTCAACGCGTCGGGTGCCATCGAGCGCAAGTTCAACACCCCGTTCTTCACCTCCGGCGCCAGCCGCGAACCGGAACGGGCCGGCCTTTGGGGCGCCGTCGTCGGCACGTTCTTCACAATGGTGATGACGCTGTTGCTGTCCTTCCCGATCGGCGTCGCCGCGGCAATTTATCTGGAAGAATTCGCGCCGAAGAACCGCTTTACCGCGACGATCGAGGTCAACATCAACAATCTTGCCGCCGTCCCGTCGATCGTCTTCGGTCTGCTTGGTCTCGCCGTGTTCCTGAACACGTTCCACCTGCCGCGATCGGCGCCGATCGTCGGCGGCATGGTGTTGGCCCTGATGACGTTGCCGACCATCATCATCGCCTCTCGCGCGGCGCTGAAGGCGGTGCCGCCGTCGATCCGTGAAGCGGCACTCGGTGTCGGCGCCTCCAAGATCCAGGCCGTGTTCCACCACGTTCTGCCGCTGGCGCTGCCGGGCATCATGACCGGAACGATCATCGGCATGGCCCAGGCGCTCGGAGAAACGGCGCCGCTCCTGATGATCGGCATGGTCGCCTTCATCGTCGATGTGCCCGGCGGACCGCTGGATCCCTCGACGGTGCTGCCGGTGCAGATCTATATGTGGGCAGACTTCCCGGAACCGGCCTTCCAGCAGAAGACCGCTGCCGCTATTCTGGTGCTGCTCGGTTTCCTCGTGGTCATGAATCTCTTGGCCGTCGTATTGCGTCGGCGCTTCGAGCGTCGCTGGTAGTCATTCCAACGGAGATCCGAAATGTCTGACCAACAGGCCACTCTCGAAGAGCTCAAGGAAAGCGGTCCCCGCGAAACCGTCGGGGCCGAAGCCGACAAGTCCAATTGGCCGGTCAAGATGCGTGGACGCGATGTCAGTGTCTTTTATGGCGAAAAGCAGGCCTTGTTCGACGTCGATCTCGATGTGCGCGAGCGCCAGGTGACGTCGCTGATCGGGCCGTCGGGTTGCGGCAAGTCGACCTTCCTGCGTTGTCTCAACCGCATGAACGATACGATCGACGTGGCGCGGGTGACCGGCAAGATCAATCTCGACGAGACCGACATCTACGACAAGGCGATCGATGTCGTCGAATTGCGGGCACGGGTCGGCATGGTTTTCCAGAAGCCGAACCCGTTCCCGAAATCGATCTTCGAAAACGTCGCCTATGGTCCCCGGATCCACGGTCTGGCCCGTACCAAGAGCGATATCGAGGAGATCGTCGTGACGAGCCTGCAAAAGGCCGGCCTGTTCGACGAAGTGAAGGATCGGCTCGATGAGCCGGGGACCGGATTGTCCGGCGGCCAGCAGCAGCGTCTGTGCATCGCGCGCGCCATCGCCGTCAGTCCGGAAGTCATCCTGATGGACGAACCCTGTTCGGCGCTCGACCCGATCGCCACCGCCAAGGTGGAGGAACTGATCGACGAACTGCGCGAGAATTATACGATCGTGATCGTCACGCACTCCATGCAGCAGGCGGCACGTGTCTCCCAGCGCACGGCGTTCTTCCACCTCGGCATCCTGATCGAGGAAGGGCCTACGGACCAGATATTCACGAATCCGAAAGACAAGAAGACCCAGGACTACATCACCGGTCGGTTCGGTTGACACACGATCGCAGGCGGGGATCACGGCTTATCGCGGCAAGGCCCGGAAACGGTGCGAGCGCATCTCAGAGTGTTCTTTGAGCGACGTCCGATGTGCTATCTCACCTGGATCATCAACATGCGAGGCGGCCGCCGTTATTCAAGAGGCGGATAGAGCGATATGACAATCACGGAACAGAGCGAACATATCGTCACGGCATATGACGACGAATTGCGTGCCCTTACGGCCCAACTGGCCGAAATGGGCGGCATGGCGGAGCGGCTGGTCGACGAAGCCGTAACCGCGCTGGTGCGCAATGATACCGGACTGGCGCAACGGGTCATGTTGGAAGACCAGAAGATCGATGCGCTGTTGCGCAGCATCGAGGAGAATTGTGTTCTTCTGATCGCGCGCCGCCAGCCGATGGCGCTCGACCTGCGCCGCATCGTCGGCATCATGCGCACGTCCAGCGATCTGGAACGCGTTGGCGATCTGGCCAAGAACATCGCCAAGCGCGTTGTCGCGATTTCCGGTCCTTTCCAGTCGAAGCGGTTTGTGCACGGCGTCGAACATATGGCTGAACTCGCCCTGGCCCAGCTCAAACTCGTCCTCGACAGCTACGCTGTTCTCGATGCCGACGTTGCGCTGTCGGTCCGCGACAACGATGAGGAAATCGACTCCATCTACACCTCGTTGTTCCGCGAATTGCTGACCTACATGATGGAAGACCCGCGCAACATCACCCAATGCACGCATCTGCTGTTTTGCGCAAAGAACATTGAACGGATCGGCGACCACGCGACCAACATCGCGGAGACGGTCTATTTCGTGGCGACCGGCGAACAGATCGCCCACGAACGGGCAAAGGACGATCAGTCGAGCTTCACCAGCGTCGACCCGGTGTCCGCTAGCCCCTCGGACGACCGTTGAAGACTTGCATGAAAGGTGAATGAATGGCTCACGTGTTGATCGTTGAGGACGAGGAACCGTTGTGCCTTTTGCTGCGGTACAATCTCGAGGCGGAGGGATATTCGGTCGACACGTGCGTGCGCGGCGACGAGGCGGAAATCCGGCTTGAGGAGCGGGCGCCGGACCTTCTCCTGCTCGACTGGATGCTGCCGGGATTGTCGGGCATAGAATTGTGCCGCCGGATCCGGGCCCGGCCCCAGACCAAATCCCTGCCCATCATCATGCTGACCGCGCGCGGCGAGGAAAACGAGCGCATTCGCGGTCTGTCGACCGGCGCCGACGATTATGTCGTAAAGCCGTTTTCGGTGCCTGAACTGATGGCCCGCGTGCGTGCCATCCTGCGCCGGGCCAAGCCGGAAGTTGTGTCCTCGCTCCTGACGGCCGGAGATCTTGAACTCGACCGCGAAACCCATCGGGTCCGCCGAAACGGCCGTGAAGTGCATCTCGGTCCGACGGAATTCCGGCTTCTGGAATACCTGATGCAGTCACCCGGTCGGGTGTTCACGCGTGAGCAATTGCTGGATGGCGTCTGGGGGCATGATGTTTATGTCGACGAGCGCACCGTCGACGTGCATGTCGGGCGTCTGCGCAAGGCCATCAACCGCGGCCGCGTGCCCGATCCGATCCGCACGGTCCGGGGCGCGGGCTACGCCTTCAACGATCAGTTCGCGCCGACCTGAAGTCGAATTTCCCGAGGCGACGTTCGATCCCGCCAAAAAAGCTGAGCGCGCCAAGTGGCGCGCTCTTCGTCCATCTAAACGCAAAGCGCGCTCGTTATTTATGGAACGGCCTACCGGGGCTTCCGGTCCCGACGGCGATCGTTGCTCGGCTGATACGCCAATTGGGAATGCGCTTCGCAATAGGGTTTGCCGATATCGCATTGCGCGCCGCAGAAGTAGAAATCGTCCGAACCCGGATCGCCGATCGGCCATTTGCAGGTGAATTCGGTCAGGGTCAGGATCGTGCGTCTTTGCTCGATGGGCACGACGATCGACTCGACGGGTGCCGGCCGGATCTGCGGGAGCATTTCCGGTTCCGCATCCTCATCGATGACCTGCTTGAGCACGGTATTGCCCACATTGGTGTGCACGACAGACCGGCGTTGAGCCCGCGGTTGGCGCTGGCGACGCGGCTTGGATTGCGCCGGAGCCTTGCCGCGTCCGGACAATCCGAGACGATGTACTTTGCCGATGACAGCATTGCGCGTCACGCCACCCAGCTCGGCAGCGATTTGACTTGCGCTAAGGCCCTCTGACCAAAGTTTCGTCAACAATTCAACACGTTCGTCTGTCCAGGACATCAAAACAATCCTCGTACAAATCCCAATTTCTGACTCCGACTCCGTCCGCAGTCAGCGAGGTGCTGCGGCGAAATTCTCGAAGAATGGAGCTGAACTCTTTCGATCACACGATATGTCGTGTTTCTGTTGTTCGAAGCTACAATATGGCCTGACTCCGTGGCAAGCCGCTGTCGGCGTCTGAACGCCCCCATAGTGACTTTTCCCCAGATCTGCCGACAGCTCTCAACAGGGTTGTCCGCGCATGACGGCATTGACACCGGGTCGCACCACCCGTTTATATGGGTATTCGATTTCGTGCCGCCACCCGGGCGGCATTCTTTGTTTAGGACGTGTCGGCGACAGCCGGGCCGCACGTCCGGTCCGGACGCCCGACAAAGCGTATTGCCTCCGTGGCGACGGACCCATGCCCAAGGGCGGCATCTAAAACGGCTTTCTGAGGGATCGAGGATGAACGGGCAAGCGCTGTTTCCGAATTATGCGCGAGCGGATCTGGTATTCGAACGCGGTGAGGGCTGTTGGCTGATCGCGACCGATGGCCGACGCTTTCTCGATTTTTCCGCCGGCATCGCCGTAAATTCGCTCGGCCACGCGCACCCGCATCTCGTCGACGCCTTGAAGACCCAGGCGGAAAAGCTCTGGCACGTGTCCAATGCCGTGCGCATTGAGGGGCAGGAGCGCCTGGCCGAACGGCTTTGCGCGCGTACCTTCGCGGACCGCGTCATGTTCACGAATTCCGGAGCCGAGGCCATGGAAGTGGCCATCAAGACCGCGCGCCGCTTCCATTATGACAACGGCGCACCTGAACGCTACCGCCTGATCACGTTTGAAGGGGCGTTCCACGGTCGGACCCTGGCGACGATCGCCGCGGGCGGCCAGCCGAAATATCTGGAGGGTTTCGGCCCGCCGGTCGAGGGCTTCGACCAGGTGCCGTTCGACGATCCCGACGCCGTCAAGGCCGCGATCGGTCCGGAAACGGCCGGCATTCTGATCGAGCCGATCCAGGGCGAGGGCGGGATCCGGCCGGTCGACTGGGCCCGGCTGAGGCACTTGCGCACGCTGTGCGACGAGCACGGCCTGCTTCTGGTGCTTGATGAAATCCAGACGGGTGTTGGACGGACCGGCCGTCTGTTCAGCCACGAATGGGCCGGTATCGAGCCGGATCTGATGGCGATCGCCAAGGGGATCGGCGGCGGATTTCCCTTCGGCGCGTGTCTGGCGCGGGCCGAGGTCGCGGCCTGTATGGTGCCGGGCACCCACGGCACGACCTTCGGCGGCAATCCGTTGGCCATGGCGGTCGGCAATGCCGTGCTCGACATCGTGCTTCAGGACGGGTTTCTCGACGAAGTCGGTCGCAAGGGCCTGGCGCTCAAGCAAAAGGCCGCAGGCCTGGTGGATTCCCATCCGCAGGTCTTCGAGACCGTGCGCGGCGAGGGGTTGATGCTTGGTCTGAAATGCCGGCCACCGGCCGGAGACGTCGTCGCGGCCGCACGCGAGGAAGGACTGCTCGGCATGGGGGCTGGCGATAACGTGATGCGTCTCTTGCCGCCGTTGATCGTTTCGGAGGACGAGATCGACGAGGCGATCGATCGGGTCGACCGGGCCGCGAGCCGCATCGAGCATGATCTCGGCAATGCCGGTGCGCGACCGTCATGACGCCCGGGCAACGGCATTTTCTGGACGTCGCCGATATTGCGGCCGACGACCTGCGCAGCATCATTGAATCGAGCCGTGCGATGAAGTCGGCGCGGGCGGCCGGCGAGCGCCAACGTCTTCTAGAGGACAAGACGCTTGCCATGATTTTCGAGAGGCCGTCGACGCGTACACGGGTCTCTTTCGATGTCGCCATGCGCCAGCTCGGCGGCGAGGTGATCATGCTGTCGGATCAGGAAATGCAACTTGGCCGCGGCGAGACGATCGCCGATACGGCACGCATCCTGTCCCGCTACGTGGATGCGATCATGATCCGCATGCTCGATCACGATGCGGTGGTGCAACTGGCCGAAGCGGCCACGGTGCCCGTGATCAATGGACTGACCCGGTACTCGCATCCCTGCCAGATCATGGCCGACGTCATGACCTATGAGGAAAAGCGCGGCAGCATCGCCGGCGCCACCGTCACATGGCTCGGCGACAGCAACAATGTGCTGAAATCCTGGGTCGATGCGGCGCACAAATTCTCGTTTCGCATGCGCATCGCCTGCCCCTCTGAGCTGGCACCGGATGCGGCCTTTCTGGAAGCGGCGCTGCGCGCCGGAACAGACGTTGTCGTTTCCGACGACCCTGAGGCGATGGCGGACGGTGCGGATTGCATCGTCACCGACACATGGGTATCGATGGGCGATGATGAGGTCGTCCGTCGGCATAATCTCCTGAAACCCTATCAGGTCAACGAGCGCCTGATGGGACGTGCCGGGCCCGATGCCATCTTCATGCACTGCCTGCCGGCCCATCGCGGCGAAGAGGTCACCGAAGAGGTCATTGACGGTCCGCAATCGGTCGTTTTCGACGAGGCGGAAAACCGGCTGCATGCGCAAAAGGGTGTGCTCGCCTGGTGTTTCGGCGCGGCGCAATAGCGTTTCGGGCGCATTCAACATGCCATCGCAATCCGGGGCTGCCATGCAGGAAAAGCACGTTGGAGAGAGCGGCGACGACAGTGTGCGACCCTTTCAGGTCGAAGGGCTCGACGTGCGCGGACGGGCCGTCAGTCTCGCGGCCAGCCTCGATGAAATCCTTCACAAGCACGATTACCCGGACGCTGTTGCGCGCCTCCTGGGCGAAGCGATCCTCCTGACGGCGTTGTTCGGCACATCCTTGAAACGCGACGGACGGTTCGTCTTTCAGACCAATACCGACGGACCGGTATCCATGCTGGTCGTCGACTACCGGACGCCGGGGGATGTGCGGGGATATGCGCGGTTCGACCGCGATGCGGTTCAGGCAATTGCCGATGGCGCCCGGGATGAGGGTGGCCTGCTCGGTCAGGGCCATCTTGCCATGACGATCGAGCAGGGTACGGAGACGACGCGGTATCAGGGCATCGTCGCGCTCAATGGCAACACGCTGGAGGACGCGGTCCACGAATATTTTCAGCAGTCGGAACAGATCCCGACCCGGATCCGCGTGGCGGTTGCCGAAATTCTGTTGCGCGAGGAAACGGGAACAGCGCGCAGTGCCTGGCGGGGCGGCGGCGTGATGGTGCAATTCCTGCCTGAATCGGAAGATCGGATCCGGATTCGTGACCTGCCCGGCGGCGACGACCCGTCCGCGGCTGCCGGCGCCGAGGCCGCCGAGGATGAGGACGATGCCTGGGTGGAGGCGCGTGCGATTGCCGAGACAATCGAGGATCACGAACTGACCGATCCGGATATCAGTTCCGATCGTTTGTTGTTCCGTCTGTTTCACGAACGTGGCGTGCGGGTCTTCGATTCCCGGCCGATCCGGCATCGCTGCCAGTGTTCGCGCGATCGGATTGCCGGTGTTATCGCGCAGTTTCCGGAGAACGAACGCCAGGAGATGATCCGGGACGGGCAGATCGTGGCGACCTGTGAATTCTGCAATCAGGTTTATGAATTCGAGCCGACCGAATTCTGAACCGGAAGAACGTGCTTGCCGTATGTGCAGTCGTGTAGGACGACCGCACAGGTCCGTCAGTTGACAAAATGACAAAGAATTAACTTGGTTACGGTTCGGACGCTCTATAATCGGGGCGCCGCAACCCGGAGCGTTGCCTGCAAGAATGTCAGCGGCTTGCGATGAGGTGATGCTCCCGACGGTGGGAAGCGATCGAAAGGGACCTTCGGACAGTATTCGGGGTCGGGGCACGATCGACAACAGGCAGCATGAAGCCTCTGGACGACGCCGAGTTCAAACACATCCTGGATGCCAAGCGTCCGCGTACAGGTTTCGTCGGATCTGTTCTGCGCATGCTCCGCATCGGTCTTCAGGCCGTCCTCTCAATCGCCATCCTTGCCGGTGCCTATTTTTTTACCGAGTGGCTGATCGCGTCCCGACCGGATGTCGCCAAGCGCCCGCCGCGCGAGCGGGTCTATACAATCGACACGGCAACCGTTGAACGCTCGGTCCATCAGCCGACGATTGCCGCCTACGGCCAGATCGTCGCCGGACGCACGGTTGATCTGCGCGCCCTTGTCGCCGGAACCGTGACCGGCATGCATCCGGATCTGCGACCCGGCGCGACAATCAAAGCCGGTGATGTCCTCGTAACCGTCGATGATTTCGACTATGTCGGCGCCCTGACCGAAGCTGAAGCGAACCTTCTGGAGGCGCAAGCGCGCCTTGTTGAGAGCCGAGCGCGGCTTGTGCTGGAACGCGACGCCCTTCAACGGGCCGGCGAGCAATTGGCGTTCGCCGTGCAGGATCGCGAGCGCGTCGCCGCCCTGCATGAGCGCGGGCGGGTGACCGACCGCGATCTCGAGGATCGGCAATTGCTCGTCAGCCAGCGCGAGGAAATGGTCGAGCAGCGCCGCAACACGATTGCGATCGAGGAAGCCCGCCGCAGCCAGCAGGAAGCCGCAATCACACGTCTCGAATGGGGCGTGCGCGATGCCCGGCGCAACCTTGCCGACACGGCTCTGAAAGCTCCCTTCACCGGTGTGGTTCTGACCGAAGCCGTGGAGATCGGACGGGTGCTCAACGCCAACGATGTCGCCCTGACGCTGTACGAGTCGAATTCCCTGGAATCCCGCTTCCAACTGACGGATCGGCATTTCGGCGATATCCTGGCGGATGCCGGCACCATCGTCGGACGCCCGGTCGAGATCCTCTGGAACGTTGGTGACGATCCGGTGCAGAGCCGGGGAACGATCGTCCGGGCCGGCGCCGAGATCACGGCCAATCGCGGCGGCGTCGAAGTGTATGCTGCGATTGAGCCCGAAACCCTGACCGCGGCGATCCGGCCCGGTGCGTTTGTCGAGATCCGGATACCGGGACGCCGTCTGGAAGACACCGTGCGACTGCCGGAAGCATCCGTCTACAACCGAGACCACGTTTTCATCATCGAGAACGATCGCCTGGTCCGGCGCGACGTGACGATCGTCGGCTATGACGGCAACGCCGTCTACGTGACCGGCGCGCTGGCGGATGGCGACACGGTTCTGGTGACCCGTATTGCCGAGGTCGGAGAAGGCTTGAAAGTGCGTATCCAGTCGCAAGAAACGCCCGAGGCTATGGCGCGCGGGCAAAACTGAGACCCGAGCGGCGAGGGGTCGGTCGACCCGGATAAAGGGTGAAGCAGGTGCCGAAAGACAGGTCTGGTATCATTTCGCTGTTCGTGCGCCATCCCAATGCGGCGAACCTGACGATGGTGCTGATGCTGATCGCCGGCATCTACGCGATCGTGAATCTGAACACCCAGTTCTTTCCGACCGTCGAGACCAAGCGCATCACGGTCTCCGTTACCTGGTCCGGTTCGAGCGCCGAGGACGTGTCGGCCAATATATTGTCGGCCATCGAACCTGAAGTGCGCTTCATTGACGGGGTCGACAAGATCACCTCGACCTCTCGCGAGGGGGCTGCCTACATTACGCTGGAATTCGATCCCCGCGCCGACATGCAAAAGGCACAGGCCGATGTCGAGACGGCGGTTTCCCAGGTCACGACCCTGCCCGAAGAGGCCGAGATTCCCAAAGTCAGCCGGCCGCAATTCTTCGACAGCGTCGGCAAAATTGCCCTGTCCGGCCCGTTTTCCGAGGCATCTCTGAAAGTCTTTGCCAAACGCATGCGCGACGACCTGATTGCGCGCGGCGTCGATCGTGTGACCTTCAACGGCCTGCGGGATGAGGAAATCCATGTCGACCTGCCAGAGCGTGAGCTGCGCCGGCTCGACCTGACGATCCAGGACGTATCGGACCGCATTAGGGGCAATTCCCGGGATTTGCCGTCAGGCAATCTGGAAGGCGTCGTTGAGCGGCAATTGCGGGCCGAAACCGACGCCGAGACGCCGCAATCGATCGGTCTGATCGAGGTCAAGACGCTGCCGGGCGGAGAACGCGTCTTGCTGCGCGATGTGGCAGACATAAGGCCTGCCTTCGACGATGACGAGGCGCAGGGATTTCGCGCGGGCGTCAGGGCCATCGAACTGGTCGTCTGGCGATCCGCTTCCGCCGATACGCTGCAGACCGCCGCGATCGTCGGCGACTACCTGGCGGAGGTGCGCGACACGCTGCCGCCGACGCTTGAGGTGATCGAATACGAAATCCGCGCCGAGCGTGTCCTTCAGCGTATCATGCTGTTGATCAAGAACGGTCTGACCAGCCTGATCCTGGTCGTGGCCGTCATGTACCTGTTTCTGGACGCCCGGATCGCGTTCTGGGTATCGGCGGGCATTCCGGTGGCTATGTTCGCTACACTGGGCGTCATGTATGCGAGCGGCCAGTCGATCAACATGATTTCGCTGTTTGCCCTTATCATGACGCTCGGCATCATAGTCGACGATGCCATTGTTGTCGGCGAACACACCGCCACCCGATCGGCTGCCGGCGATGGAGCCGCGGAGGCAGCGGAACGCGGTGCCGGGCGCATGATCGCGCCGGTCATGGCGGCCAGCCTGACCACGATTGCCGCCTTCGCGCCGATCTTTCTGGTGCGCGATGTACTCGGTCAGATCATCTCGGCCCTGCCGCTCGTTGCGATCGCCGTACTGATTGCCTCGTTGATCGAGTGTTTCATGGTTCTGCCGGGACACCTCGCGCACTCACTGAACAGGAGCAACGCCGTGCGCTGGTCCTATTGGCGCCAGTTCCTGCTCGCGGCCGTCTTGACCGGCCTGTGTTTCGCCGCCCTGAAATTCATTGCGCTCGAACCCGATACGCTGCGGTCCGCGCTGGACGAGCAGGCGGCCGAAATCGCGTCGTTCTGGACAGAAGGCCTTATCGGCCTTGTCAGCCTGTTACCCGCGGTGATCGGCTATCTCTCGCTTATGGTTTTGCTGCTCGGATCGGTGTTCCGCGAGAGTTTTTCCGGCATACCGGCACCGTTCTTGGCCGTTGCAATTCCCGTGGCCGCTTTCCTGGTCGCAACCCTGTTCGAGGCCTATGCGCTGGCACGGGCGCGGCGCCGTATCCGCTCAGGCAAGCCGTCCAGGGGCGGTTTCCGGCAGAAATTCGACCGCGGATTCGACTGGTTTCGGAACGGCCCGTTCCGTGTCCTGGTCACGCTGATCTTCAACAATCGCTACATCTACATTGCGCTCTGCATCGCTGTCTTCCTGATCGTGACGCGCGGCATGATCGGCGGCGGGCAGGTTGGGTTTTCGTTTTTCCCGTCCCCGGAGGCGGAAAACATCCGCGCATCGGTCGAATTCAATGCCGGCCTGCCCGAGGAAAATGCGCTCGCCGCGCTGGTGCGGATCGAAGAAGCGCTGCAGGCGGCAGAACGGGACCTTGGCGAAGGCCGACAGGCGATCGTGATCAACACGATTGCGATGCTGGGCCGGTCCGGGAGTAACCGCGGGGACAATCTTGCAGAAATTGACGTTGAACTGACGGCCTCCGAAGAGCGTTCTGTGCGAACGCCCGAAATGGTCGCGGCCTGGCGCGAGCGCGTACCGGCCATCGCCGGCGTCAAGCGGGTGGCGATCTTCGAACGCCGCGGCGGTCCGCCCGGACGCGACCTGGACATCCGCTTGCACGACGCACCCCCGGAAGTCCTGAAACGCGCGGCTCTGGAAGTGGCCGACCTGTTGACGGCGTTTCCGGGCGTTTCGGGCGTTTCCGACGACCTGCCCTTCGGCAAGCCGGAAATCGTCATGACCCTGACGCCGCGCGGCGCGTCCCTCGGCTTTACGATCGAGGATGTCGGCCGCCAGGTCCGCAACAATTTCGAGGGTGCGATCGCGCGCCGCTTGGCGCGCGGGGACGAGGAGGTGACGATCCGCGTCTCGAAAGTGGTACCCGGGACCGGCAGCGGTCAGCTGCGGTCGCTCGAACTGCGCAGTCCGAACGGCGAATTCGTACCGCTGCCGGAAGTGGTCGACCTGACCGAGCGCCAGGGTTTTTCTGTCATCCAGCGACGCGATGGCCGCGAAACCGTTTCCATTACGGCCGATGCCGACCAGGACGTCACCTCAAACCAGGATCTGGTTGCGGAACTGGAGGCCTCCGGCGCGCTGGCGGAAATCGCCAGCCGATACGGCATCACCTACTCCTATTCCGGACGCGAGGAGGAGCGTCGGAAGTCGTTCGAGGACCTGCAACTCGGCGTCGTCATCGCGGTATCGGTCATCTACATCATTCTCGCCTGGGTATTTGCCAGCTACACACGACCGATCGCGGTTTTGCTGATTATCCCCTTTGGTGTCGTCGGGGCCATCGTCGGCCATTACGTGATGGGCTTCAATCTGACCATGTTGTCCTATATGGGCTTGCTTGGCCTGGGCGGCATTCTGGTGAACGATTCCATCATTCTTGTCATGCGGCTGGACGAACGTCTCGAAGAAGGCGAATCCATGGCGAGCGCGGCGATCGGCGCGTCCTGCGACCGTCTGCGCGCCGTGCTTCTGACCTCGTTGACGACGGTCGGGGGATTACTGCCCTTGCTGTTCGAGCGCAGCCTGCAGGCCCAGTTCCTCATGCCGATGGCGATTACGATCGTTTTCGGTCTCGGTTTCGCCACGCTGATCGTGCTGTTCCTCGTTCCGGCCCTGGTCGGGGTGGGCGATGATATCGGCCGGGCCTTTCGCTTCGTCTACGCGCGGGGCGAACACGGTGCCCGGGCGGCAAAGGATGCCGCTGCCGAATAAACGACACGATCGAACGCACGGGCCTCTAAAGCTTCGCTAAGTTGCGGCGGGATGCCGCGCGATCTTCTGCCGGTAACGGTCTGCTCCAAGCCCTAGTATACTTGGTTCCTGTCGGCGATCGGCGACAAAGGGTGGTACCGGCTTTTCCGGATTGAATTCCGGAGGCAGCGACCACACTTTGAACGGCACGCGAGACGGGGGAACACGACTGCATGAACGTGGACGACGGTGTCATACGGTTCGGAGCCTTCCTGCTGGTCTTCTCATTGATGGCCCTGTGGGAGATGATGGCGCCGCGACGGGCCGGCTCGCAATTGCGCCAGCGCCGGTGGACCACCAACCTGTCCCTTGTGGTGATCGACGCGATTGCCGTGCGCATCTTTGTCCCCGTGACGGCGATCGCGGCGGCCGAATTCGCGGCGGCACAGCAGATCGGCCTGTTCAACCTGCTCGAGCTGCCGCCGATCCTGGCTGCGATCGGCGCCTTTTTGTTGCTGGACTTTGCCATCTGGCTGCAGCATCTGGCGTCGCACAAGATTCCGATCCTGTGGCGGCTTCACAGCGTGCATCACGCCGATATCGACATCGATGTCACGACGGGCATCCGCTTTCACCCGCTGGAAATCATGTTGTCCATGGTGTGGAAGGTTGCCGTCGTCATTCTGCTCGGTGCACCGGCTGTCGCTGTTTTTGTGTTCGAAGTGGTTTTGAACGGCACCGCCATGTTCAACCATGCCAATGTCGACATACCGCGCCGCTTCGACCGGGTGCTCAGGCTCCTGGTCGTCACCCCTGACATGCACCGGGTGCACCATTCGGTCATTCAATCGGAGACCGATTCCAATTACGGCTTCAATCTGTCGATCTGGGATCGGATTTTCCGCACTTACCGTGCTCAGCCGCGGGCCGGGCACACGCAAATGACAATCGGTCTGGAAAACTGCCAGTCCGAAGAGCCGACCAAACTTGGCTGGTCTTTGCTGATGCCGTTCCGCGGCCGGTTCATGACCCGGCGCCAGACAAGGTAACCTCGATTACCGGTCCCGGGTCAGAACCACAAAATCCGTGCCGCGCCCGGTTTCCTGGCTAAGGCCGTTATCCGTGATCGCGAAGGACGATCCTGGCGTGAGCAGTCCGGCGATCTTGTCGTTGAGTTCCGGCGGAATGACGATGCGGTCGAGCGCGGCGCGCGCCGTCATGGCTCTGCCGTCTTCCTCCAGCGTCTTGAAGAACGAGAAGTTCGATACTTTCGGCCGGTCGTTCAGCGAGACCGCGTTCCACCGCAGGACGTCGCTGCTCGCATCCTTGTCGACAACCGTAAAGAAATGTGTGCCCAGCGCCTTGTCGGCTTCCTTCAGGGCGATCGGCATGTCGAACAATTCCTTGAAATCCTGGCGGACGTAGATGTGCCCGAGGCGCGCCGGTCCCTTGCCGGCGACGCGATGCAGCGCCGTCACCAGATCTGGCGACATCGCACCGGTCTCGTCGAGGCCGTTATCCTTTTGAAAGGCCCGGATCGCAGCGCCTGTCACCGCACCCATCCAGCCGTCGACCTCACCGGCATCGTATCCGAGGCCGTTCAACAGGGTCTGCGTGTCCCGGACGAGTTCGCGTCCCGTCCGCCGTGTCACCAGGATACGGATCGGCGAGGACGAGGTCTCGGCAGCGGTCGAGATAAGCGGTTCCTCCGCATCCGTGCGGCTCAGACGCAGCGAGGCAAGCGTGATCGTACGGTCGAACTCGGCCTGCCGGGCTTCGGCATGCATCTGGCTCGGATTGCGTCCTTCCGGCCCGTCGAGCGAGCGGATGACGCGTTTGGAGAGCGGGCTCTTTTCTGTCACGACCGTTGCACCGCTGCCCGTGACACCTGACGGCTCAGCAGCGACCGGCGTCTGCGGCGCGCGTGTCGGGTGGAACAGGCCCGGATGATCGAAGCGATGCGGCTGCACAGGCCGGCGTGTTATCACGACATGCGCGCCGATTTCGGTGAATTTGAACAATTTGCCGGCAAAACTGTGCGGCAGGCGGACGCAGCCATGCGATGCCGGATAACCGGGCACGCTGTCGGAAGCGTGCAGCGCAATGCCCGACCAGGTCAGGCGTTGCATAAAGGGCATCGGCGCGTTGCTGTAGATATTCGACCGGTGATGGCGGGCCTTTTGCAGGATGCTGAAGACACCCGTCGGTGTTGTGTGGCCGGACTTTCCGGTCGACACATGCGTTTCGGCAACGGGACGCCCGCCGGCATAGACCACCGCGCGTTGTTCATCGAGCGATACGACGACCTGGATCGGCTCGTCGTCCTGGCGGGCGCGCCACCACGGTTCTCCGCTGCGGGCACCGGGTGTTTCCTGTTTCCGGGCCGCAAGCACGGTCGGCCGGGGTGTCGTGTGGTCGCGCGACAGAACCTGGATCGACGCGCCGGACCGGCTCGACGACAGGGCTTCCGCTGCCAGCGCGGGGCTGGTCGGCACGGCCGAGAAAGAGCCGACGACCGCCAATCCGGCCGTCGCGAGGGAAAGTTTGAGAGAAAGTCTCGGAAAAAGTCGACGTGAAACGCGCACTGATACCCCCACAGAAATCTACGCCCAGGGTTTGGTCAAAATCTATGGCACGGATTTCATAATTTAGTGTAACCTATCCGTGACTTTGAGGAAACAAGTCTTCATTATCCCTCGACAATAGATTTGATAACCATGTTGTGTATTACAAGGCCGAATAGCCAATAAAGTTAATTTACATTCGTTGAGCGCCGTCTATCAGACACACCGCCCGCCATCGACTTCCAGCGCGACCCCGGTAATGAACGCAGCCTCGTCGGAGGCGAGCCACAGGGCGGCCTGCGCGATGTCGAGCGGTTGCGACAGGCGCCCGAGCGGAACGGACGCCACGAATTGCGCGCGCTTTTCCGGCGTGTCCTCGCCCATGAAATCGGCCAGCATGGCGGTTTCGCCGGCGACCGGGCAGAGCGCATTGGCGCGGATTCCGTCCGGCGCGAGTTCGACGGCCATGGACTTTGTCGCCGTGATCACCCAGCCCTTGGAGGCATTGTACCAGGTCAGACCCGGGCGCGGCCGCAGACCGGCGGTCGACGCGGTGTTGAGGATCACACCGGCGCCGCTCGCTTTGAGGTGGGGAAGCGCGGCGAGACAGGCCCGGTAGATCGCCTTGACATTGACCTCGTAAATCCGGTCGAACGTGGCTTCGTCGATCGCGGCGAGCGGCCCGTTGCGGTGTGTGTAGCCCGCATTGTTGACAAGGATGTCGAGGCCGCCGAACCGGTCGACGGCACGGCCGATCATGGCCTCCACGTCCGCCTGCCGGGTGACGTCGGCGGCGATCGCGCTCGCTCGGTCCCCGTGACGAGCTGCCACCGTCTCGGCGCCCGCTGCATTGAGGTCGGCGACCACGACACGGGCGCCTTCTGCGACGAACAGATCGGCCATGCCTTCGCCGAAACCTGCAGCCGCACCTGTGATGACTGCCACTTTCCCGTCCAGACGCCCGCCCATGCCGTTTCCCGTTTGCTGTGGGTTTTGCCGGCATCTGACCACGCGTTGCCGCGCTTGCCAAGTCTCGGATCTTGCCGGCAAAGTGGCATCGTCCAGCCGGGGCGTCCGCTCCGGTCGGCTCGCTGAAAAAAGAGGTCAAGAGGGAGTGAACGCACCATGCCCGAGCGCGATTTCGAGATTCTCGACGAACGGTTCCGTCTCTGCGTCAAGACCAGCGCGGGGCTCGACCACGTGTGGAGCGGCGGCCGCTGGACGGAGGGTCCGGCCTACTTTCCGGCGTTGAGAAGCCTGGTATGGAGCGACATTCCAAACGATCATCTGATGCGCTGGGACGAAACCACCGGGCAGTCCGGCGTGCTACGCGGCGGACGTGGCGCATTCACAAACGGCAATACGGTCGACCGCGAGGGGCGTCTGGTGTCCTGCGAGCACGGTACGCGGCGCGTGACCCGGACGGAGCATGACGGTTCAACCACGGTGATTGCCGACCGGTTCGAGGGCAAACGCCTGAATTCGCCCAACGATGTCGTCGTGCGCTCCGACGGCACGATCTGGTTTACCGATCCCGCCTATGGCATCGATTCCGACTACGAGGGCTTCCGGGCCGACCCCGAATTGGACGGCTGCTATGTCTTTTGCGCCGATCCTCGGAGCGGATCGCTGAGGCTTGTCGCCGATGATTTCGTCCGTCCCAACGGCCTCGCCTTTTCGAATGATGAATCAGCGCTCTACATTGCCGATACCGGCGCGACCCATCAGCGGGACGGACCCCGCCATATCCGGGAATTTCAGGTGGGTGAGGACGCGACGCTTTCCGGCGGCGCGGTCTTTGCGACCTGCACAAACGGACTGTTCGACGGTTTTCGCCTCGATACAGAGGGGCGCATCTGGTCAAGCGCGACGGACGGCGTGCATTGTTATAATCCCGACGGCAGCCTGATCGGCAAGGTGCTGGTCCCGGAACGGGTCTCAAACGTGTGTTTCTGCGGGGCGCGGCGCAACCGGCTGTTCGTCACCGCGACGCGCTCGGTCTATGCGGTCATGCTGGCTGTCAACGGGGCCAAGACGTTTTGACGGTTTCGGCCTGGCTGGCTGTCAGTAGACCGAGACCGGAAAATACCGCAGGTACAATTCGGCAAACTTGCCGTTCGCGACCAGCCGCTGCAACGCGTAGTTCAGCGTCGAGCGCAAGGCCGTGGCTTCCCCGGGGACCGCAATGGCGAGCCCGCGTCCGAAATAGGTCTCGTCGAAATAGGCGCCGCCGCGAAACGCACAGCATCCCTCCGCAGCGTCCGATTGCAGCCAGAAGCTAAGCGTCAGCGCGTCGCCGAAATGCAGGTTGACATTGCCGGTCCGGATCGCTTCGCGCGCCTGTTCGACGGTATCGAAGGAAACGGCGCGTGCGGTCGGAAAGTAGCGGGCAAGGAAGGCCGCATGAGCGCTGTTGACGACCACGGAAACCCGTTGGCCGGACGGCTGCGCCGGACCGGTACGCCCGGTTGGGCCGACGAAGCGCCCGGCCATGCGCAGATAGGGCACGGTGAACCGCAGCCGGCGTCTTGTCCGCGGCGTTTCTGCCATCCCGGCAATCGCTGCCTGGCCCTTGCCGTCGACAAGGTTGCGCACCAACCGGTTGAAGGCAACGACGCGCATCTGGCAGCGGGCGCGCAGCAGGTCGCAGATTTCGCGGGCGAGGTCGACATGAAATCCCGTCAGTTTGCCGTCCTGCGTGACGAAGTTGAAGGGCGGGAAGTCGAGCGTCGTCAGGAAGGTGATCGATGCCGGCACGTCCGTCGGCTTTTCAAAAATCCGGCTCGGATCGATGAAAAGCGGGATCGCGGGACCCTCAGCGGAGGGCACGGTCTGCGCATCGACGCGCAGGGGTGACAGCATCAGGATCGGAACCAGCAGACAGGCAAGGAACGCTGCCAAGGGGCGACCGGTCGGCAGACGACAGACGCTTCGGCGCCAGACGTCAGGACTGCCGGCGTGACCTGTGCGGCCCGTCCTGTCAGTCATGGCCAAAGCCTGCGCTGTGATGTCCATGGAGCGTCGAACACACACTTGTCATCTCGATTTAATGACTTGCTTACAAAGGAATGTCATAAAACGGAAGGCCCAAGGCAGCGTTGCGCACGCTTTCGGTCATTGACCGGAAGCGCGGGAAACACTGCCCTGATGGAGCAGGCGGGCGTAGCTCAGGGGTAGAGCATCGGCTTCCCAAGCCGTGTGTCGTGGGTTCGATTCCCACCGCCCGCTCCACCGGCCGAAGTGTCCGACCCGGACACATAGGTAACAGTTTGTACCTAAGACATGGGTAACACACTCGTGCCGAACGGTGTGTCGATTGTCTGCAAGGTTTTTTGTTCCAGGTCGATGTATCC
>JBCDLT010000074.1:0-32390 GCA_038745065.1 Pseudomonadota bacterium
AAAAAAAAGCGGCGCGCGGCCTGTCTATGGGCCGCGCGCCGGGATTTGGGAGGAGGGGGCGTTTGATTGTCAATCAGACCGAGCGACGTACGGTCTTGTGCGGCAGGTCGGGGGACCCTGCGCCGGTCAGGAACCGCACCAAACCGGCAAGCGCATCGCGGATCGCCTTGCCGTGCAGAGAACGACCGGCGCGGACATAGCGATCCATGTCGTCAGTCGAAATTGTGCGCGAGCGGCTCAGGTGAGAATTTTTAATGTGCATCACGGATCTCCATGGCTTGGCCTGGATCGACAAAGGCGACAAATGCTTTGTCTGCTTGGGATGATTGGAATATTGTCGATGGGACTCGAATTCACAAACGCGGAATTTGCGTTTATCGCTTAAAGAAATTTGATGTGAAATGCGTCTGCCGCCGCTCAATGCCATTCGCGCCTTCGAGGCCACCGCGCGTCACCTGAGTTTCACGCGGGCCGCCGACGAGTTGAACCTGACGCCGTCGGCTTTGTCCTACCAGGTTCGTACGCTGGAGGACTTCCTCGGCGCCAAGGTGTTCCGGCGTCTCAATCGGGCGATCGAACTGACGGAAACCGGCGCCCGGCTGTATCCGGGCGTGCGGGACGGCTTTGAAAGGCTGCGCGAAAGCTTCGACCAGATGGTTCCCGACACGCCGGAGCACATCCTTGTGGTCTCGACCGGCCCGGCCTTCGCCGCGAAATGGCTGACGCCCCGGGTGGCCCGTTTCGTCGATGCCTATCCCGATATCGAAATGCGGATTTCGGCGAGCCTGCGTCTTGTCGATTTCGGCCAGGAGGACATCGATGTCGGCATCCGGTTCGGCGCGGGGTCCTATGCCGGTTTGCACAGCGTAAAACTGTTCACCGACAAGGCCACGCCCATGGTCAGTCCGGATTTCCTGGAGGCACATCCCGATCTGACGTCGTCTGCCGATCTTCAGCGCATGCCCCTGCTGCACGACGAATCGCTGACCACCTGGTCCGACGCACCGTCGTGGCAGACATTGTTCCGGCAGAACGGATGGTCCGAAGCGGCCGCCCGCAAGGGACTTCGCTTCAATCACGCCGACCATGCGCTTGACGCGGCAATCGAGGGGCTCGGTGTCGTCCTCGGCCGGAGCGCGCTGGCGAACGGAGACGTCCGCACCGGCCGCCTTGTCTGCCTGTTTCCGGAAATCGTCATGCACACTGAACTGGGTTTTCATCTCGTCTGCCGCCCGCAGGACCTCAATCGGCGCAAGGTCAAGATCTTCTGGGATTGGATGACAGAAGAAGCGGCGCGCTTTGAGGCGCAGGAATGCGGCACCGATCAGTCGCAACCGTCTGCAACGATTGACCCCTGACCCCGCCAGGTTCAGTCAGGCGGCGGCCCGCCCGCGACACGTCGCTCGCGGAAGAAGATGTAGAGGCCGCTGCCGACGACGATCGCAATCCCGGCAAAGGTCAGCCAGGAAGGGATCTTGGACCAGACCAGAAAGTCGATAACCAGCGCCCACAGGACGATCGTGTAGCGGAAGGGCGCAATGACCGACACTTCACCCTGACGCATGGCCAGGATGACGAAGACATAGCCGATCAGCAGAAAGACCGATGCCGCCGCAATCAGAGCAAACTGGCGAAGGTCCGGCACGATCCAGGTCTCGGTGAGCCCCATGATCGCGCCGACCGCCGTAACCAGGATCGTTGTCGAGAATGTTATCGCCAGGGTCGACACGCCTGGATCGACATAACGCGTCGCCATGTCTCGCAGCGTCAGGAATCCGACCGCGATAACCGCGAAAATCGTGTAGGCGTTGAACCCCTCCGCGCCGGGACGCACGATCAGAAGCACGCCGAAAAACCCGACCAGGATCGCGCTCCAGCGTCGCCATCCGACTTGTTCGCCGAGCAGCAACGCCGCGACCGCCGTTATCGCAAACGGCATCGCCTGCAAGATGGAAACGGCATTGGCAAGCGGCAATTGGGTGAGGGCTGTCAGATAAAAGACGGTTGCGCCGATCTCACCGACATTGCGCAGGAAAACAAAGCGGTCGGTTGCGAGCCGCCGACCCGGCCAATCGCCGCGGACGGCAATCAGGGCCCCGATCGCAAATGCGGACACGACACCGCGAATGAAGATGATTTCTCCAAGCGGCATTTCCTCGGAGAGAAATTTGACGAACGCATCGTTGACCACGAAGCCGAACAAAGCCGCGATCATGGCCAGAATGCCATTCAGTGTTGCCCTGTCGATCGACGGCCCATCGGTCGTCACGGCGATTGTCCTTGTTTGGCGGAGCTCGATGAATCAGGACGCAATAAGCCGTCAAGCGGCCGCAAACCGGTAGCAGAGCCACCGATCGAACCCGGTTTGATAGTCGGAAAGTGGACGGCGGGTCAGCCGCCCGTGACGCTCATGTGACGTGAAACGGCCGGCTTTAATGTTTTCCGGTCGATAACGAAGTCATGACCTTTCGGCTTGCGCGCGATCGCCTCGTCAATCGCGTCGTACAGCTGGTCATTGCTTTCGGAAGCGCGCAGCGCTGCTCGCAGGTCTGCGGAATCGTCCTGCCCGAGGCACATATAGAGCATGCCGGTACAGGTCACGCGCACCCGATTGCACGATTCGCAGAAATTATGCGTCATCGGCGTGATGAAGCCGATCTTGCCGCCGGTTTCCTTGACCTCCATGTACCGGGCCGGTCCGCCGGTGCGGTAGGGAATGTCCTCGAGCGTCCATCGTTCGCTGAGATTTTTTCGAACCAGCGACAGGGGCAGGTACTGGTCGGTGCGGTCCTCGTCGATGTCGCCGAGCGGCATCGTTTCGATCAGCGTGAAGTCCATGCCGCGTCCATGGGTCCACCAGATCATGTCGTCGAGTTCCATGTCGTTGACGCCTTTCAGCGCAACGGCGTTGATCTTGACCTTGAGGCCGGCATCCTGGGCCGCATCGAGGCCGCGCAGGACCGTTGCCAGGTCGCCGCGGCGGGTGATCTCCTTGAATTTGTCCGCGTCCAGTGTGTCGATGGAAACATTGATCCGGCGCACACCGCAAGCATGAAGTTCCTTGGCGTATTTCTGCAGTTGCGAGCCGTTCGTGGTGAGGGTCAATTCCTCCAAGGCGCCGCTTTCCACATGTCTGGAAAGCTCATGGAACAACGACATGATGTTGCGCCGCACGAGCGGTTCGCCGCCGGTCAGGCGCAGCTTGCGCACGCCCTTGTAGATGAAGGCGGAACACAGACGTTCCAGCTCTTCCAGCGTCAGCACTTCTCTTTTCGGAAGGAAGGTCATGTCTTCCGCCATGCAGTACACGCAGCGGAAATCGCACCTGTCTGTCACGGAGACCCGGAGATAGGTGATGGATCGACCGAAGGGGTCGATGATGGGTGCGCTTTGGCCAGACGCGGCACGATCGAAATCCATGGCGCTACTCCTTTGTTTTTCGCACTCTATCTCGTGGCGCGATGCTGTGCGATAGACCATAGCGCCGCACGATGTAACGTCAATCGGCGCGATGCGATATTCAAACGGGCCATTGCGCGGTCGCGACGACGCCCCGCAAACCGGCGAAAGGAGACAGGAACACCATGACGTCCGACACGGCTCCGTGGCCCACCGAGATTCGGCTGTCCGGCGACAAGCGGACCCTTTCGGTGACCTTCGACGACGCCTCCAGCTACGCACTGGAAGCTGAATATCTGCGGGTCATGTCGCCTTCGGCCGAAGTGCAGGGCCATTCCCCGGATCAGAAAAAGACCGTTCCCGGCAAACGCACCGTGGAGATCATGTCCGTGGAATCGGTCGGCAACTATGCGGTCCGCCTCACATTCGACGATCTGCACGACACCGGGTTGTATTCCTGGGCCTACCTGCAGAAGCTCGGGCGCGAGCGTGAGACCCTGTGGGCGCAATATCTGGCGGAACTGGAGGCAAAGGGTCTGTCCCGCGATCGTTGACGTGTCCGGACTTCATTGCGGACGCAGCGTTTCCGCATAGGCCACGAAGGCATCGATGTCTTCCGGCTTGAGGTAGACCAGGCGGGTCGTTGCGGGTGCGTTGCTCGGTGGCGCGATGCCATCGATTCGAATCACGGAGGGATGCGGCAGGCGCGCGTGGAAGGTCTCGAATCGTTCCCGCCAATCCTTGAGCGCCCGCACCAGCATCGGGAACGACGGGGTCGAGGCGATGCCGCTGAAGCGGTTTGCTGCTTCGATCACATGGCACCGTGCGCAGTGTTCACGCGACAGAGCGAGCCCTTTGTCGCTGAGGCTCTGGGCGCTTGTGGTCGGCACAAAGAGGGTCATCGCTGCCAGGCCAACGGCCAGACCCACCGGGAGGACGTCCTTCCGGATCGCGCCAACCGCCGCTGCTTTCGAAGGTGTCGTCTGAATGGAGGAGGGCCTGGACATCTTTTTTACCATGTGCGGCCCCGGCCGTGTTCGGATCGGACCGACCCGGGATCGCATTCCCCGTCCGCAGCGCGACCCGGCGCGCCGACGGCATCGGTCCGCCAGACTAACACGCTTTGTTTGCGCGGCCAGTGGGGCGCCGGATCATCTGATCCTGATTCGCGTTGGCGCTCGCCGGCACTTCGAGATTCGAAGGCGTGAGACCGACGCAAAAAGGGCCGGCGCGGCGCCGGCCCTTCGAAAAAATATGTATAGGCAACCGGACCGGCGGAGCGGCCCGGTCACGATCGGCTCGGTTATCGAACGACAACCACTTTGGCGCCTCTTTTGACGTTGTTGTAGAGGTGCGTCACGTCATCGTTCGTCATCCGAATGCAGCCGGAAGACACCGCATGTCCGATGGTCCAGGGTTCGTTGGAACCGTGGATTCGATAGAGCGTCGAGCCGATATAGAGCGCGCGGGCACCGAGAGGATTGTTCGGCCCACCGGCCATGTAGGCCGGAAGACCGGGTTGCCGGCGGCGCATTTGCGGCGGCGGCGTCCAACCCGGCCATTCGGCCTTGCGCGTGATCCGGTGCGTCCCGGCCCATTGGAAGCCCTGGCGGCCGACGCCGACACCGTATTTCATGGCCTTGCCGTTCCCGAGCACATGATAGAGCCGCCGTTCGGTCGTGTTCACGATAATGGTGCCGGCGCTGTAATTGCCGCCGAACTTCACCACTTCCCGTTTGATCTTCTTGTAGGAGCGGCTTCGGCCGTAGCCGGACACCATCCGGCGTCCGTCGCTGTCCACGCCATAGCCGTCCGGTCCGATCTTCACCATGACGGCACCGGCCGGCGCCGAAGGCAGACCGAGCAGCGCGGCTCCCAGTATTGCGGCGATCGCCACTTGTCCAAATCGGTTCATTCGCAGTCTCCTGAAGATTCCTGAATTAATATGCAGCGGGTCATCTGCGGCAAGTCTGATCCCAGATCGCCAATATCACAAGTTTTGATTGATGAATCGTGACCATTTTTTCGATTCTGTGAAAAAATATCACAGCCGGGCAACTATCCGGAATAATTGCGAAAGCATTCGTGACGATTCGAAAAAGATAATATGGTTAGTTAACATCCGAAAACAGGTTTGCTTGTCAGTATAACTACGCAATGCTGTTGGCGCAGCTGATATCACTCTGACGCCAGGCGAACGATCCCTTGCGTGTCCGCTCCGGCCAGATTGTCGCGCACGGTTCCTGAGGCAAGCGCCAGATCCGGTGCGATCTCGTTCAACGGAACCAGAACAAAACCGCGCTCGTGCGCATGGGGATGGGGAATCGTCAGCGCGTCGCTCGATACGGAAATCGAGCCGAAGGTGATGATGTCGATGTCGATGAGCCGCGGACCCCAGCGAACGGTCCGGACGCGGCCGAGGTTGCGCTCGACATCCTGGCAGACATCGAGCAGGGCGCGGGGCGACAATTCCGTGTCGAACAGGGCGCAGGCGTTGCAGAACCAGTCCTGGTCGGTCAACCCCCACGGCGGGGTGCGGTAGAGTGCCGATTCGCGGACCAGCGTCAGACCATCCTCTGCCGCGAGTGCATCGATAGCCTGCCGGATGTTGTCCGCCGTTTCGCCCACATTGCTTCCGAAGGCGAGTGCGGTCCTGACAGCGTCAGCCACCGCGGCTGCGCTCCACGCGCACGCCGACCGTATCCACGATGGCCGATACCGGAGCGGACGGTTTGCGAATCTCAAGATGCACTTCGAACACCATTGGAAAGGCATCGAACAGGTTTTCGCAGATCCGTTCCGCGACCGTTTCGAGCAGTTTCGAACGCTCGCCCTTGATGGTCTCCGTCGCGATTTGGCAGATCGCGTCGTAGCAGGGCGTCAATGCCGGATTGTCGCTTTGCGCGGCTTCGCGGGTCGACGTAAGGCAGGCGATGTCGACGAAAAAGCGCTGTCCGAGCTTGGCTTCCTCCATGAAAACGCCATGGCGCGCAAACACGGCGAGGTTACGCACGAAGATCATATCAGCCATGGGATTCGCTCCGGATTGCCGCCAGCATGCGCACGGCTTCCACATGCGGGGCCACATCATGCACCCGCAGAATCGACGCGCCGGCCATGCAGGCTGCCAGATTGGCCGCCAGCGTGCCGTTCAGCCGCCGGTCAACGGGCTGGTCAAGGATTGCGCCGATGAACCGTTTGCGGGACAGGCCGATCAGGAGCGGTTTCCCGTGCTCGCGAAGGTCCGTCAAGCGGTTGAGAATGATGAGATTCTGGTCGAACGTCTTGCCGAAGCCGATACCCGGATCGAGGGCGATCCGGTGCTTCGCGATACCGGCTCGCTCTGCGATGTCGAGGGACGTCTGAAAGAAATCGCGAATATCGGCCATGATGTCCCGCTGCGGGTCGGCCTTGGGCCGATTGTGCATGATCACGACGCCGGCTCCGGCTTCGGCGACCACATCCGCCATGGCCGGGTCGGCTTGCAGGCCCTGAACGTCGTTGACGATGTGAGCTCCGCAATCCAGCGCCTTCCGCGCAATGACGGCTTTCGACGTGTCGATCGAGAGCGGCAAGGACAGGCGATTGCGCAGCGCTGTCATGACGGGCATGACCCGTTCCGCTTCTTCCTCGGCCGACACCGGGACCGAACCGGGGCGGGTCGATTCGCCGCCAATATCAAGAACGGCGCACCCGTCCTTCTGCATGGCCAGTGCCTGGGCGAGTGCGACATCGACTGCGGTACCGGTCCCGTCGCCTGAAAACGAATCGGGTGTGACGTTGAGGATGCCCATCACGGCAACCTCGTGCGCAAGCGAGGCAAAGAACGTGTCAGCCGTCTGTGAAATCGGGCTCGGGTGCATGGAAATAGGACGCATTCTGTCTGGGGAAGGCGGCAGGGACGGTGGGACCGTCGGTGCAATTCTGCGCTTACCATCATTCGCATCGCCAGGAAAACCGGATTTTGATGAAGGGCCTCGTTGACCCATCGGCCAGGCCGGGAAGGCCGGCCGGCGCGGAATGCGGTTGGGGCCCCATTAGGCGCAGGAAGCGTGGCTTTCGGTCGGCGCCTGGATCCGGTAAACCGCTCCGACCAGTTCGACGACCAAAAGGACATCGCGCACCTGGTGGTAACCCGATCCGCGACGACCGCGATCTTGATTTACAGGTTGAACGATGCTCACCTGACGCCGCGGCGACATCAGAGGCGGCCGGAGGTATCGGCGGCCCGGCATCTTGATGAAAAAGGCGGGCTTGAACCGCCTTTTTCCTGTGTCTTGTCTTGAAAGAAAGCAGGGTCAATGCATCGTGTAGCGCGCCGCGCATGGCAACAATACATGCACCGCCGGCTGGATCGCCGCGAACTTCTCAGGACACTTGCGCTCTTGGGCGTATCGGCGGCCGCGCTCCCCGGCATGACGGGTTCCTTGTCGGCCCAGGAAGACGGCTTGCCGTTTCCGGCCGACGACCCGAAAGCCAAGGAGGGAGGCGTGCTGCGGATCGTCATGCCAGTCCGCGAGATCAGCGATCCCGCGACCATCGACACTGTCGAGGCCGCCAATCAGGTTCGCCATACGCTGGAGCACCTTGCGTTGATCGGTCCGGACAATCGTGTTCGGCCGATGCTGGCTCAGAATTGGCGGGCCTCCGATGACCTAACGACCTGGGAGATCGAGCTTCGAAAGCGCGTCCGGTGGCACAACGGCGATGAACTGACGGCCGATCACGTGGCCTGGAACGTGTTGCGCTGGCTCGATCCCGATCAGGCGGCCGGCGGGGCGGCCGGTCTTGCGACCTTTTCTGCAATGCTCAGAGACGGCGATGCCGGGCCACGCCCGATTCCCGGCAGTGTGGAAGTGGTGGACCGCTATACGATTCGCCTGCGTCTGAAGCGTCCGGTTCTTTCGGTCATGGAGGATTTCTACCATCCGTCGACCGCCATCTGTCATCCCTCTTTCCGACCGCCGTTTGCCGCCGATCCGGTTGGAACCGGCCCGTTCACGATTGCGCGCAACCGGCCTGGGGACGCATGCATTCTCAAACGCGTGCGGGATCTGCCGAACGGCCAGCAATTCGCGTATTGGGGCGGACCGGTCTATCTGGATGAAATCCACTATTATGATTCTGGCGCCGACGACCCGATCGAGCTCTATGCGGCGGGCGATGTGGATCTCGTTTATGCGGTTGCTCATACGCAGCTTGAGGCCGTGCGTGAACTGGACGCCCAGATCCATTCCTCCCGCACGGCGCGCACCCTGGCCTGCCGCATGCGCGTCGACCAGGCGCCGTTCGACGATGTCCGGGTCCGCGAGGCGATCGTTCGATCCGTCGACAATACCGCCCTGAAATCCCGTCTTCTTCCGCAGGGCGGCGATGTCGGAGAGAATCACCTCGTCGCGCCGATCCACCCCGCCTTTAGCGCGCTCGGGCCGCCAAGGCGCAACATCGATCGTGCGATCGAGTTGCTTCTGGAAGCCGGCTATCCGGACGGCATCGACCTGACGGTCGACATCAGTTCGGCTGCTGAGGGGTGGGAACGCAAGGTTTGCGAAGACATGCGGACACAGATGTTGGAGACCGGCCTTCGGCTGACGATCAACACGGTGCCGGCCGACGCGTTCGAGAGCGTGAAGAAGTCATCGGCGTTTGCCGCCGAAGCCTGGTCGCATCACCCGTTGGGAACGACCGTACTGGGACTTGCCTTCCGCTCGAACGCGCCGATGAATCACGCCCGCTATGCGAATCCTGAATTCGACGAAGCGGTCTCCGAAGCACAGTCGAGTCTGCGCTTGCGCGACCGGCGACGCGCAATGGAACGGGCAGCTAAGGAATTGCAGCGCGACTATGTGATGATCCAACCGCTTTACTGGCCCGTCTACATGGCCGCATCAGGCCGTATTCAGAGTGTGTCGGCACATCCGACCGGTGCTCATCAGTTCCACAAGACCTGGCTGGGATAACGCCGGCAGTGTCCCGGCCGACGATCCATTTCAACGCTTCGTCGGCGCTCGGAACACACTCGTCGAACAATGTTCGGACATGCGAAAATCCGGCTGAAACCCGCAAAAACCGGGCCGTATCCTTAAGGCCGTCTTAAGATGCGTGACAATTCAGCAACACGGCCTGTAAAAGCCGGTTCTTCCCCCGTTGAAGGCGCTGGATTGGGTTGATCGGTGATCCCGTTTGAGTAGTTTGGGATTCGCGAACGGCTGGTGAGCCAATCGCTGCCGATCTTGAACATCCAAATGCGGGAATTCGGGGCGCGGCATATGGCGGGGACTACCAGGGAACCGCTTCGTTAACAGAAACAAGACAGCGAAGTTTCCCTGTTTGTTTCGAATTTGGAGATAGGAACATGAAACTCAAGAGCCTTGTTCTCGGCGCTGCAGGCATCTTCGCAGTGACCGGTGCACAAGCGGCGGATCTCCCGCCGGCTCCGGAACCGGTCGATTACGTCCGCGTTTGCGACGCATTTGGTTCTGGCTTCTTCTTTATTCCCGGTACGGACAGCTGCCTGCGTTTGCGCGGTCGGTTGCGGACTGAAATCCGGTATCGCTTCCAAGATTCGGGCGATCCGATCCAGTTCGGTATTTCCAGCGGTATCCGCGCGCACAATCCGCTCTTCATGCGGGCTCGTGGTTACTGGGGCTGGGATCACCGCACCAACACCGACATCGGTCTGGTCCGCGCTTTCTTCCGCGGTTACCTCGACTTCGATACGGGTGACGCAGACGGTACGCCGTCCTTGCACCTCGACTTTGCCTTCATCCAGATCGGTGGTCTGACGGTCGGTTTCGCTGACCTCGCAGTCGAGCCGGTCTACCAAGAGTACACGCTTGAGCACGCCTTTGACTTGTCGGGCTTCTCCGATGAGACCGTGATCGCTCAGTACGTCTACTCGTTCGGCAACGGCTTCAGCATTGCAGCCCTGATCTTTGACCCGTCCACCGGTTCGTTCGGCTCGACCGCACGGAATGGTAACTATGGCGGTCTGCGGGCTCCGTCTGCTGGTGCGTCGATCACGTACGACGGCTCGATCGGTACCTTCCGTCTGGCTGGTATCATTCAGGACCTGCGTCCGAGCCAAGTTGGCGTCGGTAACGCACTGGCCGGTTTCCCGGGCAGCTCCGAGCACGGCATCGGTTGGGGCATCGGTGGTTCGGGTGACATCAACATCCCGTTCGGCACCAACACCCGGATCGGTTTCAACGTCCAGTACTCCGACGGCATCGTCGCATGGCTGCATGACAACCTGGGTGGCTTCTTCCCGGTCGTTGCTGACTTCCACGAAAGTGCAGCAAGCCTGAACAAGTCCAGCGGTTGGTCGGCCGGCCTCGGCTTCACGACGCAAATCGCAGCCCGGACCACGTTCAACGTCAGCGGTAGCTACGTCGACCTGAACCAGTCCAACGGCTTCCTCGACGTGGAAGTGATCGACGCCGCAGCCAACATCCAGTACCGCCTTACGGACAACCTGGTGCTGACGGCTGAAGGTGCATACCGGAACGTCGATCTTTCGGGCGGCATTGGCAGCTCCGATGCCTTCTCGACGATCCTCCGCGCACAGCTTGACTTCTAAGCCAAGTCGCAGGATTTGAAATACGGGCCCGGCAGCCTCGCTGCCGGGCCTTTTCTTTGCTTTCCGGATTGGACGTCCCGTTCGCTATCAGGTGTGGAATTCGAGAAATCGCGCAATGCGATCCTGAACCGGACGGTCCCACAGCAGAGGCGCGTGTCCCTCATCGGGAGCAACGTAAGCCTCCATCCGGCGATTGCTTTTCACCATGGCGTGCAGGGTTGTCTGATCGAACAGCGGGGAATTCGCTCCGCGAAGCGCAAGCAGCGGCACCTTTGCGAGCGTCTGGAAATACGGCCAGATCGGAATTGGGTCCGACGTGCCTGTAATCCCCTTAAGACTCTTGATCAGGGCTGTGTCGAACGCGACCGCCGGACGTCCCTTGTCCGAATCGTAGATCTGGCGGGCAACTCGCTGCCAGTCCGAATCGCGCAGCTTCGTAAACGATTCACTGAAGGTCCGGCGCAGAAGCGTCTCAGCCTCTTCCCAAGACGGTGGCACCGATTCGTCGTTGATGTAGTCCCTGAGCCGAGCCAGATATCCGACATGAATAACGGCTCCGATGTCATTGAGAATCACCGCTTTCAAAATGCCCGGACGCATGACCGCGAAGGCCATGCACAATAATCCCCCGCGCGACGTGCCGAGAAAGGCAGCTTCCCGAATATCCCGGGCAACGAGGCCGGCAAGCACGTCATTGGCCTCGACCTGCGGCGTATAGGTCCTGTCGTGTGCGGCCTGAGACCGGCCACGACCGCGGTAATCGAAGGAAAGCACACGGCGCGGCGCCGTATGGTCGTCGGAAAGAAAACGCGCCACGGCGTCGAAATCGCGGACGTTTCGCGTCAGGCCGGGCAGGCAGACGAGCGGGCAGGGGGATCCGAGATGTCTTCCGTAATCGCGTCCCGACAGCATCGTTCCGTCAAGGGCACGATAGGTGAACTCTTCGCCGCCCAGTTCCATGGCCTTTCCCTGTTCCGCCGGCTCGCCGCGATTGCGGGCAGCGGCCCGTCGCGCTGCCGGCGCACTCTGAACCGCTCACGCGCAGAATGACATAACACGGACAGTGCGGAACAAGTGGGACGAAGACAGGAATGCCCGATAAGTGCGCGCCGGCAATCCGATAGCCGGTGCATGTAGATTCGGCCCCGGTGAACCGGACCGACGACGGAATCGGTTAAAGCGGTTTTCGGCCCGATTGATTGGTCCCCGACGGCCGGTCGGCCCGATCAACCCTTTTTCAGATCCTGCGTGATCTGCAGCCGATCCCGTTCGAAACGCGCGCGATACATCACCAGGTTTTCCATGATCCGCTGCACATAGTTTCGGGTTTCCGTGAACGGGATCCGTTCGATCCAGTCGACGACGTCGACTGCGTCGGTCCGCGGGTCGCCGTACTTCTTCATCCACTTATGAGAGCGGCTTCCGCCGGCATTATAGGCGGCGAATGTGAGGATGTAGGAGCCGTTGAACTCGTCCAGCAAGACACCAAGATGCGCGGCGCCGAGCGTCGTGTTGTATGCCGGGTCGCTGGTCAGCCGGGATTTGGAATACCCCAGACCGACCTGGCGCGCGGTCGCACGCGCGGTTGCCGGCATCAATTGAAGAAGGCCGCGGGCGCCGGCCGGACTGATGGCCCGGGGGTTGAAAGCACTTTCCTGGCGGGCGATCGCATAGACGATGGGCTTACCGACGTCGCGGCCGATTTTGGCCTTGGCAGGAATCGCCTCTACCGGAAAGGCCAGAAGGTCCGCATCGACACCGCGCGAAACAGCCAGTTTGCCGACCATCAAGGCAAGCGGGTGGCGATCGTGGCTCTGGGCAAGTTGGATGACCAGAGCCAGCTCGCCCGGGCTCGTCAGCGTCTTGGCGAGCGTGCGATAGAATTGCACCGTGTACTGACCGAAGCCGGCAGCCTCAAGCCGTCGAACCGCAATGATCAGTTCGTTTTTGGTAAAGGCTTCCCTGTCGCGGCGCGACGGTTTTGGCACCCCATCCAGTCCAAGGCGGTTCGATCCGAGCTTTTCCTGCGCCAGTTGACCGTAGAACGCGGTCTTGTATTCGGCGGCCTGGCGGTAATACTTCCGCGCGTCCGACTTGTTGCCGGCCGCCTCGGCGCTGCGGCCGAGCCAGTAGAAGGCACGCGAGCGCGTTATCGGCGTCTTGCCGACCTTTTCGATGTTCGCAAAATGCCCGCGCGCCCGCGCGGGGTCGTTCAGAAAGCGCAACGCGTACCAGCCCGCGTGGAACTCACCTTCTGCATATCGGGCCGGGCTCTTGGCGGAATGTACTGACGCGATCTTGTAGGCGTCGCGCGGCCGGTTCCGGTCAAGTGCCATGCGGGATACAATGCGGCGCTGCACCCACCATTCATCGTTATCGATCAACGCCGACGCTTTGGTCGGCGCGTTCAGCATTAGCTTGATCGCCAGGTCTTCATCGCGGGCCCGGCGCGCCTGTTTGATGCGTGCGAAAACGTAGCCGGGTTCGGAACGTTGCGATTTCGGGACGGCTTTCAGGAGGGCATTCGCCTTCCTGTTCTTGCGGATGACAGCGATCCACGCATTGATGAGTTTGCGCTGGTCGGCGCTGAGATAGGACGCCACGCGCAAGGCACCGCGTGCGCGGTCATCGTACAGAAGCATATGTGCCCGGACGCGGTGATCTTCGCGTTTCAGAAGCGATTTGAACTGGGAAAGAACCTGCTTTTCCTCGCTCGCCGAAAGCCGTTCGGTCCGCCACAGCCGGCTGATCACGTCCCGCGCCTGGCGGGTCTTGCCTTCGTCGCGATAGGCGGCCGCCAGGAGCAGCGCACCGGCCGTTGATTTGGGCGGCCGGTCGCGGAAGGTAGCGATCACCGTTCGGGCCGGCGGCCGCTCACGGTAAAGTGCCTGTTCCGTGCGCTGTTGCAGGAGATCCTGAGAGGGCCAGTGGGGCATCTCCGCACGGAAACGTTTTATGAATTCCGATGTCACGGCCGGGTCCCGCGTGCGGGCCAGAAGCCAGTCAACGAGCCGCCGGTCGATCGGATCCGACATCGAGCGGCGCAGGCTGATGGCGCGCGCGATCTGTCGATCCTGTACCGCTGTCAGCGCGGCCCGTAATTTTTTCGGTTCGCCCGAGACATAGCCCGGTAATCCCGGTCTTTGCGGGTCATCGGCCGGTGCATAGGCAAGTTCGGGGCCAGACGTGGCCGTCGCGCGCTCCGTCGGGGGCGTTACGAGGTCAGCGCCGGAGGGTTTGGGAATCGGCAGCGGCGTTTCAGAGCGCGCCGTGCGGACCGAATGGTGGCCGCCGACGGCCGATTGAAGCGGCCCGCCCGATGCCGATTCCGGTTTTTTCAGCGGAAGCGTCGCCGCCAGCAGGAAAGCCGGCGTTGTGTCCAAGGATTGCGGCGTCAGCGGAAGCGCGCTGGCCGGTGTCAGGACACCCAGAAACAGCGAACTGACGACGAGATAACGACTGATTTTGAAAATACCCAACGGGACTTTGTCCTGGCAAGTGATCATGCGGCTGATCCAACTCCTACTCAACACTTAGGTTCGATCCGCAAAAGAAAAAGCGCTTTATTGTACTGAATTGCGCTTGTCGAACTATTTATTTTGCGGGGTCGCCGCGGTCGGACAATTGATCTGTCGGGCCTTGTCGGGTTCTTTGGCCGGCATCGTCGCCGCTTTAGCAACCATAAACCGTTCTCGTTAAAGGTTTCTTTTTATCGTCGACAATCCCTCAGCGTATTGGGGACGCGGTTCTCAATGCATGGGAACCGCTTGTCCCCCTGCGACGACGGGTCTATGGTGCGCCGCCCGCCGGCAGCCTGAATTGGCCGGCAGATACGAAACGGCGTACGGCCGTCGGGAGTAAACGCATGTTCAAGGGCTCCATTACCGCGCTCGTCACCCCGATGAGAAACGGATCGCTTGATGAAGCCGCCTTGCGCGACTTCGTGGAATGGCAGATCTCGGAGGGCTCTCACGGCCTTGTCCCGGTCGGAACGACGGGGGAATCGCCCACCCTTACCCACGCCGAGCACAAGCGTGTCGTCGATATCTGTATTGAGGTGGCGGCAAAGCGCGTGCCGGTGATTGCCGGTGCCGGATCCAACAACACGGTCGAAGCGATTGATTTCGCGACGCACGCCGAGGCGAGCGGCGCTGACGGATTGCTGATTGTCACGCCCTATTACAACAAACCGAGCCAGCGCGGCCTTTACGAGCATTTCAAGAAGATCGCCGACGCCGTCTCGCTCCCGATCATCATCTACAACATTCCGCCCAGATCCGTCGTCGACATGTCGGTGGAAACCATGGCGCGGCTCTACAACGATTGTGAAAACATCGTCGGTGTGAAGGACGCGACGGCCAACATTTTGCGGGTCAGCCAGCAACGGGAGGCCATGGGCCCCGAATTCAACCAATTGTCCGGAGAAGACGCGACGGCGCTGGGCCTCATGGCCCATGGTGGCCACGGCTGCATTTCGGTGACGGCCAATGTCGCACCGCGCCTCTGCGCGGAATTCCAGACCGCCTGTCTGGCCGGAGATTACGGCAAGGCGCTGTCCTACCAGGACCGATTGATGCCCCTGCATCGCGCCCTGTTTTTGGAACCGAACCCGGCGGGGTCGAAATATGCGCTCTCGGTTCTTGGCAAGATGCAACCCGATCTGCGCCTGCCGATGGTACCGGTCGCAGAGGAGACCCAGTCCGAAATCCGGCACGCGATGGTGCATGCCGGACTGATCAACGCCTGAGCGACGTTGCTCACAGGTACTCGTCATGGCGGCAAAGAAGAAGAAGCCTGCGGACAACAACCGTACGATCGCCGACAATCGCAAGGCCCGCTTCAACTATGAGGTCGTGGACACGTTCGAGGCCGGCATCGAATTGAAGGGGACCGAGGTCAAGTCGCTGCGCGAGGGCAAGAGCAACATTGCCGAATCCTATGCCGCCGCTCACGAGGGCGAACTGTTCCTCTACAACGCCTATATCCCGGAATATCTGCAGGCCAACCGGTTCAATCACGAAACCCGCCGGCCCCGGCGCCTCCTGATGCATCGCCGCGAAATCAACCGGCTGACCGGTGCCGTCCAGCGGGACGGCATGACGCTTGTGCCTTTGCGGCTGTACTTCAACGAACGGGGACGGGCCAAACTCCAACTGGCATTGGCCCGCGGCAAGAAGACCTACGACAAGCGCGAAACGGAAAAGCGCCGCGACTGGGAACGGGACAAGGCCCGCCTGATCCGCGAGCGGGGATAGAAGCGGCGGCGGTATGACATCCGCTTCGATGTTTCGAAAAACGAGGCGCTCAGGCAGCCTGCGCGTCGCTCAGATGCTCTGCAACGCGTTGAAATACCGCGTGAAACATGGACGGTGTCAGGCGACCCGTATTCGTGTTGTACCGGGAGCAATGGTAGCTGTCGAACAGCATCAGATCCGGCCCGACATCGTGTTCGGCTCCGTGCGCGAAGGGATAGGCGGCGCGTCTCAGGCCGAGCGTCGTCAGTGTCGTGTCATGCGCGATGCGTCCGAGCACGACCAGCGCGCGCAGGTCTTTCATTTCGGCAAGCGTGTTCTGCAGGAAGGGCCTGCAGGCCTTGATTTCCGGGCCCGTCGGCTTGTTTTCCGGCGGAACGCATCGCACCGCGTTGGTAATCGCCGCATCGATCAGGCGCAGCCCGTCGTCCGGTCGCGCTGCGTAGCGACCGGAAGAGAACCCGAAACGGTCGAGGGTTTCGTAGAGCAGGTCGCCGGCATAATCCCCGGTAAACGGGCGCCCGGACCGGTTTGCGCCGCGCAGGCCCGGCGCGAGCCCGATGATCAGGAGTTTGGGATTGCCGTCGCGAAATGTCGGCACTGGAGCATTGAACCATTCCGGTTCCGCGGTCCGGTAATGAGTCCGAAACGCAACGAGCCGATCGCACAGCGCGCAGTCGCGATGCGGATCGGTTGCCTGGTCATAGATCTTCGAACTCGTCATCATCCACCACGTCGCGCGCGCGCATCTGGCGTTGCGGACGTTCGCTGGGATCGCGGCCGATCTTGTTGGAGATCTCGGCGAGGTCGATGAAGTTATCGGCTTGCCGGCGCAGATCGTCGGCAATCATCGGCGGTTGGGTCTGAAGCGTGGAGACTACGCTGACTTTCTTACCGCGCCGCTGCAGGGCTTCGACCAGTTTGCGGAAATCCCCATCCCCGGAAAATAAGACAAAATGGTCGACGGAGTCGGACAACTCCATTGCGTCGACAGCAAGTTCAATATCCATGTTGCCCTTGACCTTGCGCCGGCCTTGGGCGTCGTAGAATTCCTTCGCGGGCTTGGTGACGACGTGGTAGCCGTTGTAGTCCAGCCAGTCGATCAGTGGCCGGATCGAAGAATACTCTTGATCCTCAACAAGCGCGGTGTAATACAGGGCGCGCAACATATAGCCTTTGCCGTGAAATTCCTTTAGAAGACGCTTGTAATCGATATCGAATCCGAGCGTTTTGGCTGTCGCATAGAGATTGGCCCCGTCTATGAACAGCGCAATCTTTTCTCTTGGATCGAACATTTTGACCTCGATTTTATTTTTATTCGGTTTTGGTATTCGGGAAGGCCGTTGCCAGAAGCGCCTCTAAAATCGACAGGGCTGATTTCTCTCAAATTCGATTTTTCGCAAAGCGACAAAAAAATCGGCCTGGCCCGCATTAAGGAGTGGTGCCGTCAAGAACTCTTCGCCGCATTCGACACCGAATCCAACCTCGTGGTTAGCGCACTTTTGCCGTGTCAACAAGGACAACGTGGCGATTTGGCCGCCGAAGGCGGCGAATCCGGCGATTCTCCCCTTGAAGAATTATCGCGCCTACCCTATGAACGCGGTTTAGATTCCCCACATCAGGAGGCTGCCGATGGCCCGCGTTACGGTCGAGGATTGTATTGACAAGGTCGATAACCGGTTCGAACTGGTTCTGTTGGCCGGTCACCGTGCGCGCATGATCTCCAGCGGATCGCAGATCACCGTCGACCGGGATAACGACAAGAACCCGGTTGTGGCGCTGCGCGAGATTGCCCAGGAAAGTGTCAATCCTGACGACCTCAAGGAAGACCTGATCCATTCGCTCCAGCGTTATGTCGAAGTGGACGAGCCGGAACCCGAACCCGTTCCGATGCTCGCCAACGAGCCGACCCCCGATGCGCCGACGGATGACGGCGTGACGTTCGACCGTATGAGCGAAGAGGATCTCCTGCGGGGTCTGGAAGGTCTTGTCCCGCCGGATAAGTCCGACGAATACTGACGTCCCGGCCGGCCCGATATCTTGAAGGCCCTGTGCGGCCATGATGCGTCAATATGAGCTTGTAGAACGGGTCGCGCGGTACAATCCCGATTGTGACGAAGCCCTTTTAAACAGGGCCTACGTCTATGCAATGCAGAAGCACGGCGCCCAGACCCGGGCGTCGGGCGACCCGTATTTTTCCCATCCGCTCGAAGTTGCCGCCATCCTGACCGACATGCGGCTCGACGACGCCACGATCGCCGTAGCACTCCTGCACGATACGATCGAGGATACCGACGCGACCCGGACCGAAATCGACCAATTGTTCGGTCACCGTATCGGCGGTCTCGTCGACGGCCTCACCAAGATCAAGCGTCTGGACTTTGCGACCAAACGCGCCAAGCAGGCGGAAAACTTCCGCAAGCTGCTTCTCGCCGTCGCCGAGGATGTCCGTGTGCTCCTGGTCAAGCTTGCGGACCGTCTCCACAACATGCGCACGCTGCACTTCGTCAAGCAGGAGAAGCGCGGACGTGTCGCGGAAGAAACCATGGAAATCTATGCGCCCTTGGCCGGGCGGATGGGCATGCACGACGTCCGCGAGGAACTGGAACGGCTGGCGTTCAAGACCCTGAACCCGGAAGCGCATGAAGCGATTTCGGAGCGTCTGGACGATCTGCGGATCCGCAACGCCGACCTGATCAGCGACATCGAATCCGACCTCACGCGGCGCCTCGCGGAGCGGGGCATCGATGCAAAGGTGATCGGCCGCCAGAAGCAGCCCTATTCGATCTTTCGCAAGATGCAGCGAAAGTCCGTCGCCTTCGAGCAATTGTCGGACATCTACGGGTTTCGTGTGATCGTCGACAGCGTCGACAATTGCTATCTGGCGCTCGGCCTCATTCACTCGACCTGGCCGGCGGTTCCGGGCCGTTACAAGGACTATATCTCCACTCCGAAGCAGAACGATTACCGGTCAGTACATACGACAGTCGTCGGTCCGAGCCGGCAACGGGTAGAATTGCAGATCCGCACCCGTGAAATGGATCAGATCGCGGAATACGGGATCGCGGCCCACGCGCTTTATCGCGACGGGCGTCCCGGCAACGGCACTATGGCCGATCTGTCCAAGGAGAGCCGGTCCTACGCCTGGTTGCGGCGCACGATTGAATCGCTGTCGGAAGGCGATTCATCGGTCGATTTCCTGGAAAACACCAAGCTGGAATTGTTTCATGACCAGGTATTCTGTTTCACGCCGAAGGGCCGCCTGATCGCCCTGCCGGTGGGTGCGACGCCGATCGATTTTGCCTATGCGGTGCATACCGACATCGGCAATGCCTGCATGGGGTGCAAGATCAACGGCTATCCCATGCCGCTGCGCACGAGGCTGAAAAACGGCGACGAAGTCGAGATCCAGACCGAAGAGGGGCATGTGCCGCCCGCCGCCTGGGAGGCGCTGGCGGTAACCGGAAAGGCCCGGGCGGCGATCCGCAGGGCCGCGCGCGACGCGGCACGGCGCCAGTTCGAGGCCGTCGGTCGCCACCTGCTTGAACATGCGTTGCACGTGATGGACGGCGCACCGAGCGACGACGACATGGAACTCGCGCTTTCGCGGCTCGGCCAGAAATCCCTGGTCGATTTCTACATTGCGCTTGGACGCGGCGAGCTTCCGATCGAGGATGCCGTGCGCGCCGTCGTGCCGGGCGCGGAATATTCTCCGTCGAACGGGGCGCAACCCGGAGATGGCTGGTTCGGGTTGGCGAAAGCGGAGGGTATGGTCTTCAGGGTGCCGGATCATCCGGCCGACTATTCCGGCAAGACGCTTCCGGTCCGCGGCCTGTCGGGAAACCTGCCGGTGAAGTTCGCGCCGAACGGCGGGGCGCTGCCCGGGGACCGGATCGTCGGCATCCTTTCGCCCGGCGAAGGCATCACGATCTATCCGATCCAATCCTCTGCGCTTGCCGAGTTCGATGATCGTGCGGATCTATGGCTCGATGTGCGTTGGGATGAAACCGGTCTGAGCGGTGTGCGGTTCCCGGCACAGATTATCGTCACGATTGTCAACAAGCCGGGGGCACTGGCCCAGATCGCCCAGGTTGTCGGCGAAAACCGCGGCAATATCGACAACATCAAGATGACGCGCCGCTCTACGGATTTTCATGAAATGCTGGTTGATCTGGAAGTGTTCGATGTGAAACACCTGAACCGGATCATCGAGCAGATTCGTGCAAAAGACGTGGTGTCGGACGTGCATCGCGTCATATCCTGAAACCAGCGCAGGGCGCTCTCCGCTTGCGTGTGCGACTCGATTGCGGGTGCATGGACACGGTTTTGTGCTTCCGGTTACGATTTATTGGGCTAAAGCATATATTCTGTTTTAACTGGGCTGACGGTATTCGTTAAGAAAAAGCTAAAAGGGGCAATCGGCGCGCGTATCATGTTGTTTCGACAGCGCTTCAAACCGGATTTTTGGGAAAAAGCGCGGGTATTCCTGTGGCCGCGCCGCTCTTGGTTTCGGTCCTTCGAATACTTGCGAAAACGCGTTGTGCGGTTATCGGCATCGCCGCATGTTATCGCGCTCGGGTTCGCGGCCGGAGCTTTTGCCTCCTGCACGCCCTTCGTCGGATTTCATTTCATCATCGCAGCGGCGGTCGCGTTTGTTCTGGGCGGCAACATCATCGCCTCGGCGATCGGCACGGCGGTCGGCAATCCGCTGACCTTTCCGTTTATCTGGGCATCGACGTTTCAAATCGGCGTTCAGGTTCTGCCGAGCCCGCAGATGGAAGCGCATTCGGGCGAATTTTCCGTCGACTTCTTTACCCAATCCCTTGACGTCATCCTGCCAACCTTTGCGCGCATGCTGATAGGTTCGGTACCGATCGGGTTTGTGGTCGCCTGTGTTGCCTATGTCGTCATCCGGATCATCACAGCGGCCTATCAGGCCGCTCGGCGCCGACGGTTGAACGGCACCGCAATGGCGGTTGCAAATCCTAACTCCGCGGACGAGGCCTGAGGACATGCGTCAGGCGCCTGTCCGCTTCCATCTCGGCAGCAGCGCATGATCATCGGGATAGGATCTGACCTGATCGACATCCGTCGCATCGAAAAGACGCTCGATCGGTTCGGCGAACGCTTCATCCAGCGTGTCTTTACCGACGTGGAAAGGGAACGCTCCGAACGGCGGGCCCAGCGGGCAGCGTCCTATGCCAAGCGTTTCGCTGCAAAGGAGGCCTGCTCCAAGGCGCTCGGCAGCGGGATCCGCATGGGCGTCGCCTGGCGCGACATGGGCGTCGTCAATCTGAAGAGCGGCAAACCGACCATGCGTCTTGCAGGCAAGTCGCTCGCCCGCCTCCAGCAGCTGACGCCCGCCGGGTTCGAGGCACGGATCGATTTGACGATCACCGACGATTATCCGCTTGCCCAGGCCTTCGTGGTCATCACCGCAATTCCGCCGGAATGGCGCGCTGCCTTTCCCGACTCCTGAGACATGAGCCGGCTATTGTCGCGCCTTAGATCCTAGTCGAATTACCGTGAGCTTGTTAAACGCGAGGGATTTGCAGCGCGTCTTCTTCGAGTAACGATCAATTGGGTCCAGCCGGTCGAAGAAGGCTCTGGCCGAACCGCTCACGCCACCTCTCGCAACGCTTTTCATCCCGCATTTCATAAGCTTCCAGTGCAGCGGCCGGGCTCATATCAAACCGGTCTTCCCTGTCTTCACCAAGTGCGGCAAGGCGCATGGTGTACCAGGCGGTCACGCCTCCTCGGGGCGGGGCATCAAACACCGGGAACCCGGGATCACCGCCGGCATCGTCCAACCAGGCGTTTGCAAGCGACGGGTTCAGCACCATCGCGCGTGCCAGACCAATCGCATCTGCCGATCCATCCTGAATTGCCGCCGCAGCCTGATCCCTCGTCTCGAAACCGCCTGTCAGCATGATCGGGATGGACGTCATGCTTTCCGCCCGCCGTGCGAAGTCGATGAAATACGGCCCGGACGAGGACCTTCCGTCCGAACTGGATGCAGCGCCAGGGAAATACGTGCCGCCACTGATGTCGAGGAGATCGACCGATGTCTGATCGAGCAGTCGCACGACCTGCATTGCCGCGTCTTCTGAAAGCCCGCCCACAAGCCTGTCTGTCGAGTTGATCTTGATGCCGATCGGAAAAGACGAGCCCACCGCCTGGCGTACCGCGTCGACAACCTCGCCAATGATACGGAAGCGCCTTTCGATCGATCCTCCATAGGCATCGGTCCTGTGATTGAACAGGGGCGACAGGAATTGGCTGAAGAGAAACCCGTGGCCGGCGTGAATCTGCACACCACCGAATCCGGCCTCCCGCGCAAGCGACGCGGTTCGGGCGTAGGTGGCGGGCAGTTCGCCGATATCCTCCAATGACATGCCCTGACACTGAAGTCCCTCGACATTGAGGGGAGACGGCCCTTTCGGTTCGCTGATCGGCGGATGCGCCAGCGCACCGGCATGGCCGAGCTGTGGCCAAACATGTGTTCCGAGTGCCGATCCTCGCTTCGCCAAGGCCCGCAGGTCTGCAAAAACGGCATCCGGTATGAGGGCCAGATTGCCGGGTTTCTCCGGATATCGCGGGTCCCCTTGCACCTCGCCGATCAGAGACAGAGCCACGCCACCTTCGGCCCACCGTTCATAAAGTCTCATTTGAGCCTGCGTGGGGTTTCCCGTGCCGTCCCCGAGTGAGTCGGACATTGCCGATTTGATCAACCGGTTTTTCAGCCGCACGCCACACGGCAAGTCGAGCGGCCGACCGAGCAGGGTTTTTGCAGTCTGATCTTCTTGTGTCATATCTTCTTACCATCGAGATATTTCGATATACCGGCTTTTCCAGACACGTCTGTGCACGCGATTGTCACGTCGTTTGCGCGGGCTACGGCTTTACAAGTTCATCCTGGACTGCGGCAACGAACGCCCGGATCTTGTCTTCGTCGCGCCGGTAAAATGTCCACTGCCCATGACGCTCGGCGATGACGAACCCTGCCTGTTTCAGAAGCCCCATATAGTTGGAAATCGTGGACTGGGATAAGTTCGCCTTCTCCTGAATGTAGGCGACGCAGACGCCCTCGAGATCAGCGTGCTCGGGCAGGGCAGGTGGAAAGTTGGAACGGTCCTTGAGCCACAGAAGGATCCTGCGGCGTACGGGGTTGTTCAGAGCGGCTATCGATCTTTCCAAGTCCATATATCGAAATATTTCGATATACAGTCATTTGTCAAGGTGTCCCGTCGCGTGATGAACAGGCAGCCAAGGCCCATGGTCGTGCTATGTCTGCTATGGGAGCATTGTCAGGGATCTGGCCAAACCGGCACCAAGACGGGAATTGGTCCGTTTCTCCTGTGCCGAAGTCAGAATGAAAACGTCGTGCGCTGGGTGTTAAGCGGGCATCCTGCGGAGCGCACAAACGTGACGCGCTCAATGACCACGATCCGCTCCTGTGGTGTCGAACAGACGACACGATTGACGGGGACGACGTGGTCTTTGGCCAGGAGCCTTGCGCAGCGCGGTTGTAACGGGACTGTCCTGTCGCAATCCTTTCCCGCTCCGGTCGGAAACATCCGATCGGAGTCGCGACCGTCCCCCGCAGCTCTGCCGCGCTGTCGGGCTTCGTTCCTTGCAAGACGAACGCCGGAAAACGATGCAGGCGGCGGCAGGTGTGGGAAGGACAGAATAGAGCCTCCCGTTGCAACGGATATACCCGGTCAAGGTCGGTCAGAACCGGTCGTATGACCACAGGCGGACAAGAGCTTTGTCTTGTGTTTCGTGTCGCTGCGGTCTACCACCAAGCAATGTTCCGGAATCCACAGGCGGTCCGATATTCTGGGGTAATCTCCCGATCATTGTTCGTCATGCGGCTCTGCCACGGATTGGCAGGCGGCGCCGAATGATGACGGCAGGCCGTGTGGCAGGGGGATGGTCGTGGCAGAACCGTCAATGGCCGCCGGTCTCCCGGGAGACAAACCTTACCGGTGTTGACTGTTTTTCCGCCCGGTGAATGATCGGCCGGATCTGGTGACGGATTGATTGAGGCGCCGTGGCGCCCGCAGAGGTAATGGCGACGATGAGTTCGAAAGATCAGACCGAAGACGTGGATCTGAAGTCGAAAAACAAGGGCGGATTGCGTGAATCCGCCGTCGTGATCGTTCAGGCGCTGATCCTTGCGCTGATTGTTCGCACCTTGCTTTTCCAGCCGTTCAATATTCCGTCAGGTTCCATGATGGATACGCTGCTGGAAGGCGATTACCTGTTCGTGTCCAAATACAGCTACGGCTACAGCCAGTACAGCGTGCCCTTCGCTGCGATTCCGTTTTCAGGACGCGTCTGGTCGGCCGAGCCCCAGCGCGGCGACGTCGCTGTATTCAAACTGCCCCGCGACAATTCGACCGACTACATCAAACGTGTCATCGGCCTGCCTGGAGATCGCGTTCAGATGATCGGCGGCGTGCTGCACATCAATGGCGAGGCGGTCAAACGCGAACGGATCGAAGACTTCGTCGATGAGCCGGGCCGGTCCGGCAAGACCGTGCGGCGCTATGTCGAAACCCTGCCGAACGGGGTCAGCTACCACACACTGGATCTGGTCGACGGCAGTATCCAGGACGACACACGCGTTTTCGAAGTCCCGCCGGGTCAATACTTCATGATGGGCGACAACCGTGACAACTCGACCGACAGCCGTTTCCCGTCGGTCGGCCCCGTGCCGTTCGAAAACTTTGTCGGCCGGGCCGAAATCCTGTTCTTCTCGGTCAAGAACGGCGCATCGGCCTGGATGTTCTGGATGTGGCCGTGGACCGTGCGCTGGGACCGTCTGCTGAACGATCTATGAGCGATGGTGCCGATCGCCTGAAGCCGCTTGAAACGATCCTGGGACATCGTTTCGACGACCGCGACTTCCTGATCCGAGCGCTCAGCCATGCCAGCGCCGTGGCGCGTCCGCAAAAGGTTGTCGACAGCTACCAGCGGCTGGAATTCCTTGGCGATCGGGTGCTGGCCCTGGTCATTTCCGAAATGCTCTATGTCCGGTACGTCACCGCGGACGAGGGCGAGCTTGCCCGCCGCCTCAATCAATTGGTCATGCGCGAGACCTGTGCCGCGGTGGCCGCGGAGGCCGGCATCGCGCCGTTCATGATTCTTGGAGACAGCGAGGTAAAGACCGGCGGTCGCGAGAAGTCGGCGATCCTTGCCGATGTCTGCGAGGCCTTGATCGCGGCACTTTATCTGGATGGCGGCCTCCCGGCGGCCACACAATTTGTCGAGAGGTACTGGCGTCCCCGTATGGAGGCCGGATCCGGCAACCGAAGCGATGCCAAGACAACGCTGCAGGAATGGGCGCAGGGTCGCGGCTTCCCGCCGCCCCGCTACCAGGAAGATGCGCGCAGCGGTCCCGATCACGCACCGACGTTCACGATTTCGGTGCACGTCGATGCCGAGGACCCGGCAACCGGGTCCGGCGGCTCGAAGCGCGAGGCGGAGCAGGCGGCAGCCGCGATGCTTCTCCTTCGGCTTGGGGTGTGGAGTGCGGACGATGTCTGAAACCGCCGAAACCGGGTCGGAAAGCCCCGAACGCTGCGGTTTCGTTGCGCTGATCGGCGCCCCGAATGCCGGCAAGTCGACCCTCGTCAACCGGGCGGTCGGCGCCAAGGTCTCGATCGTGACGCACAAGGTCCAGACGACCCGCGCGATCATCCGCGGTGTCGCGCTGGTCGGCAGCAGCCAGATCGTGTTTGTTGATACGCCAGGCATCTTTGCGCCGAAGCGGCGGCTCGACCGGGCCATGGTCGATACCGCCTGGTCCGGTGCCCGCGATGCGGACGTGATCTGCGTGCTCCTGGATTCAAAAAAGGGACTGGAAGCCGACACGCAAACGGTGCTGGAAAAGGTGGCGGATCTGCCGCAGAAAAAAGTCCTCTTGCTGAACAAGATCGATACGATCCCGGCGGAACGGCTCCTGGAACTCACGCAAGCCGCACACGAGCAGGTCGCGTTCGACGAAACCTTCATGATTTCCGCCTTGAACGGCGACGGCGTCGACGATCTGATGGCGCATTTGGCCGACGCCGTGCCGAAAGGGCCCTGGCTCTATCCGGAGGACCAGATTTCGGACCTGCCGATGCGCAATCTGGCCGCCGAGGTCACACGCGAGAAACTGTACCTTCGTCTGCATGACGAATTGCCGTACCGCTCATCGGTCGAAACCACGCAATGGAAGGATCTGAAGGACGGGTCGGTGCGGATCGAGCAGACGATCTTCGTGGAACGCCAGAGCCAGAAAAAGATCGTGATCGGTCGCGGCGGCCAGGCCATCAAGGCCGTATCGGCCGCGGCGCGCTCAGAGATCGCCGACATGGTGGACCGGCCGGTCCATCTGTTTCTCTTCGTCAAGGTGCGGGACAATTGGGCCGACGATCCGGAACGGTACCGGGAAATGGGGCTTGAATTCCCGCGTGACTGAACGCGGGCGGCGAGGGGTGCGGCCGGCTTCGGAATATTGAACGGGATGGGCGATGCAATGGGCGGATGAGGGCCTCGTGCTCGGAACACGCCATCACGGCGAAACCAGCGTGGTGCTCGAAGTCCTGACCCGCGCCCACGGGCGCCATCTCGGCCTGGTGCGCGGCGGCCGTTCGCGCAAGGTGCAACCGGTCCTTCAAACCGGAAACACGGTCCAACTTGTCTGGCGCGCACGCCTTGACGATCATCTCGGCATGTTCACGGTCGAGCCGGTCACGTTGCGAGCGGCTGTGCTGATGGAAAACGCCGTCGGGGTGCACGGCGTACAGGTCCTTGCCGCGCTGGTCCGGCTTCTGCCGGAGCGCGACCCGCACGAGCGGTTCTTCACGGCATGCGAAGTCATCGTGCAATCCTTCGAGGATCCGGCCCTTGCCGGCGAATTGCTGGTCCGCTTCGAGTTGGAAATTCTCAACGATCTCGGCTTCGGTATCGACCTGAGCCGATGCGCTGCAACCGGCGCGACGGAGGATCTCGTCTTTGTGTCGCCGAAATCCGGTCGCGCCGTCAGTCGGGAAGCCGGACGCCCGTATCAGGACCGATTGCTGGCATTGCCGGCCTTTCTTGTCGAACGGGAGCGCAGCGGCCCGCCCGACTTCGACGACTTGAAGGCGGCTTTCGATCTTTCGGGCTATTTCCTGGCGCGCAATGTCTACGAACCGCGCGGCGCGGCGGTGCCGCCGATCCGGGGACAATTCCTGCAGGCCGTGAGACGACGCCTGGAAGCGACATAGTCCCCAAACGCAAGAAAGGAGGCATGAGGCCTCCTTTCTTTGACAAACGGTCCCGGCGTATCGGGAATGCGAAACCGGTCAGATCCAGATGATGTATCCGCCTTCGCGGTCGCCATGTTCCACGTGCAGGGGCTGGCGGCCGCCGAAGCTGAGCTTGCCGTCATAGGCCGGCTTGCCTTCGCGGATTTCCTGGGGGGAGAGCCGGCGATGACCGTTGCTGCCGTCGACCTTTTCCTGCTTCAGTTCGCCTTTGCCCGGGAAGAAGGACTTCAGATTGAACGCCTGGGAGGGAGCGACGGTTGAAGCCATGACAGCAAGGGCGAGGGCGGAGGTGATGAAGGTGCGGTTCATGATAAAGTTCCTTTCCAGTGTGGCGGACGGGTCTGCCGTCCTTGATGAACCGGAAATGGGAGGTGGGCCGATAAACCTCAAAACAACAGGCGGTCAGATTAGCCGGGCACAGTCGTGACTTTGGTCACACAGTGACTTGTTCGTCTCCGACGGCTGCGGTAGCCAGAACGAATGGGCAACGACGTGATTCCGTCCGGCTCGGTCGAGCCGATCAATCTGCGCGAGGCGCTGGAAGAGCGCTACCTCGCCTATGCGCTGTCGACTATCATGAACCGGGCGCTGCCGGATGTGCGCGATGGCCTGAAGCCGGTGCACCGCCGCCTGCTCTATGCGATGCGGCAGTTGAAACTCGATCCCGGTTCCGGCTTCAAGAAATGCGCCCGTGTCGTCGGCGACGTGATCGGCAAGTTCCACCCGCATGGCGACCAGGCGGTCTATGACGCGCTGGTGCGCCTGGCGCAGGATTTTGCCGTGCGCTACCCGCTGGTCGACGGCCAGGGCAATTTCGGCAACATCGATGGCGATAACGCGGCGGCCATGCGGTACACCGAGGCTAGGCTGACCGATGTCGCGCGCCGGCTTCTGGACGGCATCGACGAGGATGCCGTCGATTTCCGCGAGACCTATGACGGCGAGGATAAGGAACCGATCGTCCTGCCGGGCGCATTTCCGAACCTCCTGGCGAACGGCGCATCGGGCATCGCCGTCGGCATGGCGACCTCGATCCCGCCGCACAATGCCGCGGAATTGTGTGCCGCCGCCCAGCACCTGATCAAGCACCCGAACGCCTCCATCGACAAACTGGTCGACTTTGTTCCGGGCCCGGATTTTCCGACCGGCGGCATCATCGTCGATGACCGGGAGACTATCCTTGAGGCCTATCGCACCGGTCGCGGCGGCTTTCGCGTCCGCGCGCGTTGGGAGATCGAGGATCAGGGGCGCGGCGTCTGGGTCGCCGTCGTCACGGAGATCCCCTATCAGGTGCAAAAGAGCCGGCTGATCGAAAAGATCGCCGAACTCATACAGACGCGTAAAGTCCCGCTGCTCGCCGATATCCGGGATGAATCGGCCGAAGACGTGCGCATCGTGCTGGAACCCAAATCGCGTACCGTCGATCCGAAGCTCCTGATGGAATCCCTGTTCAAGCTGTCGGATCTGGAGAGCCGGGTTTCGCTGAACATGAACGTCCTTTCGCGCGGCCAGGTTCCCAATGTGCTCGACCTGCGCACCGTCTTGTGGGAATGGCTGGAACACCGCAAGGAAGTGCTCGTCCGGCGCACCCAATTCCGCCTCGACAAGATCGCCCGGCGGCTTGAAGTGCTCGAAGGCTATCTGATCGCCTATCTGAACCTCGACGAGGTGATCCGCATCATCCGCTACGAGGACGAGCCGAAACAGCAATTGATGCAGACTTTCGATCTGACGGAGGTTCAGACCGAAGCGATCCTGAACATGCGCCTGAGGGCATTGCGCAAGCTGGAGGAACTGGAAATCCGGCGCGAGCACGAGGCGCTGACCGAGGAACAGTCCGAACTGAACGCGCTGTTGGCGTCCGATGAGCTGCAATGGGCGCGGCTGTCGGACGAAATCGGCGAGATCCGCAAGGCCTACGGTCCGAAAACCGATCTCGGTCGCCGGCGCACCACTTTCGATGCAGCGCCGGATCACGATCTGGAAGACATCCAGCAGGCGATGATCGAACGCGAACCGATCACGGTCGTCGTTTCGGAAAAGGGATGGATAAGGGCCTTGAAGGGCCACGTTCAGGATATGGCGGGCCTGTCCTTCAAACAGGGCGACGAGTTGAAGATCTGGTTCCACGCCCAGACCACCGACAAGCTCCTGGTCTTTTCGACCGGCGGCCGCTTCTACACGCTGGCCGCCGACCGCCTGCCCGGCGGGCGCGGTCACGGCGAACCGGTGCGCCTGATGGTCGATCTCGACCAGGACCAGGACATTGTGTCGGTATTCGTGCACGTGCCCGATCGCCGGCTCTTGGTCGTATCCCGCGAGGGCAGGGGCTTTGTCCTGGCCGAACGCGATGTGCTTGCCAATACCCGCAAGGGCAAGCAGGCGCTGAACGTCGCAGCCGGAGACGAAGCGGCTCTGTGCGTGGATGCTGGCGGCGACCGTGTTGCGATTATCGGCGAAAACCGCAAGCTCCTGGTCTTCCCGCTCGACCAGATCCCCGAAATGGCGCGCGGCCGGGGCGTCCGCCTGCAGCGCTATCGCCAGGGTGGCGTGGCCGACGTCATCGTGTTTGCAGCCGCCGACGGCCTGACCTGGGTCGATTCCTCCGGTCGGACCTTCACGCGCTCGCTTGACGAGCTGGCTGACTGGCTCGGGGATCGTGCCGCGGCCGGCCGCCTTCCGCCCAACGGCTTCCCTCGGTCCAACAGGTTCGGCGGTCCCGGACTCTAGATCGGTTTTTTCTCGACCAATCGGAACCGCCCGTGTTGACGGTTGCCATGCGCTGGGTTTCCCTGATCGCATGAACGGGCGTTCGATCCGTTCCGACAGGGAGAACACGATGAGCGTGAAACTGCATGGGACGTTGTGGACGTCTTGGGCGACGCTGGCACTGGCCGCAAGCCTCGGCACCGCACTTGCCAACGACGCCACCCACCCTCTGGACGGGCTGACGGCGTCGGAGCATGAGGCGGTCCTGGAAATCCTGAAGGCCGATGGAAAACTGACGGATGCGAGCCGGTTCCCGCTGGTCGCGCTTTCGGAGCCCGAGAAGGCCATGGTCAAGGCCTGGAAGGCCGGCGATCCGATCCCGCGTTCCGTCGTGGCAATCGTCAAGGAGGGACCGAAATCCTTCCGCGCGGAGATCGACCTGACCGGCAAGGCCGTAACGTCCTGGGGCGAGGCCGAGGGCGAAAGCATGGTGCTCCTGGAAGAGTTCATCGGCGCCATGGAACTGGCGCTCGGCGCGCCGGAAATGGTTGCGGGTCTCGAAAAGCGCGGTCTGACACCGGATGATGTCTTCTGTCTGCCGTTGACGGCCGGTGCCTTCGGCGGGGATGACGAAGCCGGCCGGCGCCTCATGAAGGTGCCCTGTTACGTCAATCCGACCGGCTCGAACTTCTATGCCAAGCCGATCGAGGGTCTGTTCGCGACGGTCGATCTGAACGGCAAGGAGGTTCTCGAAGTCACCGATACCGGGGTCGTGCCGGTGCCGGAGGATCCCTGGGGCTATACGGCCGAGGAACTCAAGGCCCGCTTCGGCAGCCTGCGCCCGGAAATGAAGCCGCAGACCGTATCGGCACCGGAAGGTGCGAACTATTCGATCGACGGATCGATCGTGAGCTGGGACATCTGGCGCTTCCACTATCGCATCGACAAACGGCCCGGGCTTGTGCTGTCGATGATCGACGTCAATGACCGCGGCACCTGGCGGCCGGTGCTCTATCAGGCGCACCTGTCGGAGGTCTTCGTGCCCTACATGGATCCCGACCAGGGCTGGTATTGGCGCACCTATATGGACAGCGGCGAATACGGCTTCGGCATCTTCATGAGCCCGCTGACGCCGGGTGTCGATTGTCCCAAGGACGCGACCTATCTCGACATCACCCTGTCCGACGACACCGGTAAGCCGTTTCCGGTGCCCGGCGCCGTGTGCGTGTTCGAGCGCGCGATCGGCGACCCGGCCTGGCGGCATTTCGAGATCTTTGCCCAGACCCCGGACAATCCGGTGCCGGCCGAGGGCCGTCCCGCGACCGAACTGGTCATGCGGTACGCATCGGAAGTCGGCAATTACGACTATCTGATCGACTATGTCTTCCAGCAGGATGGCGGCATGCGCATCGGCGTCGGCTCGACCGGGCTCGATGCGGTCAAGGGCGTCGCTTCGAAGTCGATGAAGGACCCGACCGCGGAAGCCGATACCCGCTACGGCACGTTGATCGCGCCCAATCTCGTTGCGCCGAACCATGACCATTATTTTAATTTCCGCATGGACTTCGACATTGACGGCGAGGCCAACGACTTCATGAAGGCCCGCATGGTGCCGACGACGCCGGCCGACGATGTGCCGCGCCGGTCCATGTGGACGCTGGAACGCTCCATGCCGAAGACGGAAAAGGCGGCCCGGTCGCAGATCAACCCGGCAAGCCCGGCCATGTACCACATCATGAACCGCAATGTGGAAAGCGGCCTCGGCCACAATCCGAGTTATATGCTGATGCCGCACGGCTCCTTCGCCTACGGCCAGATGATGGTCGAAGACCCGCCGGTCCGCCGCAACGCCTATATCGAGAACCAGCTCTGGATCACGCCCTATAACAAGGACGAGCGCTATGCGGGCGGCGAATATGCCTTCCAGAGTTCGGGCGACGATACGCTGATGACCTGGACCGACCAGGATCGCGCGATCGACAACCGGGACATCGTTGCGTGGTACACGGTCGGCTTCCATCACGTGCCGCGCATGGAGGACTGGCCGGTCATGCCCATGCACTGGTCGACCTTCATGCTGAAGCCGTTCAACTTTTTCCCGCATAACCCGGCGATCACGATCCCGGCCGTGCAATAGACCGGCGTGCC
>JBCDLT010000075.1:0-32177 GCA_038745065.1 Pseudomonadota bacterium
ACGGCGATTGACCGAGCTGCCTGCCGTCACCGATGATTACAGTGTTAGGATCTTTAATTATTCGGTGAATTTTCCTCTGAAGAGGGAATAAAAAATTTTATTTTTAGTAATCACGTTCAAACTGAAAGGTTGTATTGCCTTCCGAATTAGCGAAGAACGCCTCGGCTACCGTCAATATTAAAACGGATTTGCGTTGTCTCGGTTTCACATAAAACCTCGGAGTTTGAAATGACCCCTGCCTCAATGCGGATTTTGGCTCTTGTGGCATTTTGCTCGTTTGGCATCGGCTTTGGAGAGGCAAACGCACAGCAATCTCCAGAGACCATAAATGCAGAAGAGAGACTCATATTCCTGAACAAACAGGTGAGACGGCAAGGCAGCGTTTCCAAGGTTCGCGAACACCTCCTGGAAAAGTTCGATTCAGAAGATCGTGATGGGGGTGGTCTCGGCGAAAGCGACTTCAGATTGTCTGCGCAAAAACTCATCGCACAGTCTCGCGCAAAACTTCTAAACCGCATTCTGGTGCACGATCTTGACCAGGACGGCCTCGTTACTCGCGAAGAGTTGCGTCGATCGCTTACGCCACAGGCACGTCGACCATTGAGATCGGCGGCCGGAAAAATTCATCCATCTCCGGCGCAGATCGAAGTTGCGATGCAACAACTTCTTGAAAAACAGCCCTTCCCGGACGCGAACAATGACGGTCAGGTAAGTTTTTCCGAGATTATGGCCAGTGACATGACGGAGGGCCGGCTTCTGCGATACAGCCGGATCAAAGAATGGAATTCTGCCATACCGAAGGCTTTCGATGCGAATGGCGATGGCACCGTTTCTCGGCTTGAATTCACCGAGGCCCTCGATGAAGGGCTTCGGCGACTGGACACAGATGGAGACGGTTCTTTTTCCTCTGCAGAAGCCAAAGCGGCTGCCGACGAACTGAGCGAAGTCAACACACGAAGCCGGCAGCGGCATCAGATGGAAGCGTTCCGACAAAAGCTCCGGGCGCGGTATCTGTCCTGCAATTTCCCTGAAGTTCCGAAAGATGCCGACTTGGTTGTGCTGGGCATTGGTGAAGGACAGTCCCTTTCGACAACCTCGCTCGGCGACGATTCCGTCGTTACCGAAGTAGCCGACATTGCCGTCGGCGAGGGTGCCCGGTCCCTCTATGTTTTTGCCCTTGCTGACAAGCCGATCATCCTGCGCTTTTCGGGCGAAGTGCATCGCGTGGCAAAGGTCGTCACCTCACGCAACAGTCAATTGGGCGTAACCGGCCTGGACCGGGCCCAGGTCGAGTGGCTGCGGGGTGCCGTTTGCGATCCGAAATACTGGGACATTCTGAACAAGCACCGAGATCTGACAGCAAGCGTGATCGAGGAGGCCGTCTCACGCAAACCGCAACGGGTCATGCTGTTTGAAGACGCCGGCCTGATATCGATATCTGACAAAAAACGCCGGACCCGTCCGGCGCTTACGGGACGAATCGAACCGGACTTGTATGGCCCGTCCCGGCCTCTCTGGAAACAGTTTGCACACCACTACCCAGGCGGTTTGGTCAATGTCCCTGCGGATCAGGTCATCGCCCAGGCCCCGGCTCGAAAGTACGACCTGCTGCCCCGCGAAGCCGGTCTTGCAACGCTGGTGGAACAGGACGCCATCCGGATCCGGCGAGCACCTCAAATGGACAAAATACTGCCAAAGAACCGTGACGGCACCGTCACCGTAAACGGCATGCGTTTCGACGGTGGCGGCGGTCGCGATACGGTGATCCTGGGAGACCGCGCCTTCAAAGAAGATAGGAGAGGCGAGTATCGCGGCGGTCGGATCGGCGTGTACGCGATCCAGGAGAAGATCACGCTGCCCGCCGGACTGAGCGGCGTCCACCGCGCGATCTTCCTGCTCCCGAAAGGCCTTCCGGAACCGGACGGCGTCACAAAGGACACCATCATCCAGCGCGAATGATGGATCCCGCTCGGTCCAAGCATATCGCCGGACGCCCTGCATGAACCGGGCAACAAGCCGGGATAAACCGGCGATACGGAGGACAACGTTCTTCCATCGGAATTGAGGGATCCGATTGGAACCCAGACCAGAGGGAGCCGGGTGTCGCTCACCCCGTCCGAACATCTTACCGTCATCCGACGGCTTGCCCGGCGGACCCAGTCTGCCGGGCACCAACCTCGAGCCGCTGGGTCGCCCGGTCAAGCCGGGCGAAGACGGAGCAAAAGAACGGGCGACGAGGCCAAACTGGCATGCGCCCAGCCCGAAAGCGAAAACGTCACCCGCCTCCCGATCCGTCATCCGACGGCTTGACCGGCGGACCCAGCCTGCCGGGCACCAACCTCGAGCCGCTGGGTCGCCCGGTCAAGCCGGGCGAAGACGGGTTAGAGGCTCGGAAGGCAAAGGCTGTCGTAGGCCCGTGCGGACATCAGGGCGAAACATCGAGTCTCGAGAAGCCACGACAGCACTCCTCAAACCGTCTCCATACCCAAACCACACGCCTCGAACGACGCCCGGACAGCGGCCCGCTCGCCTTCGGTCAATTGCAGGAGCGGCGGGCGCACCGGGCCGCCAGCCTGGCCGAGCAAGTGCTGCCAGTACTTTTGTTGCGCCTGGGGTTTGGCGCCGGGCCGGCTGCCCTTCAGGGCCGCGCGCACCGGGTCGAGGCTGTCGCGGACGCGACGCGCTTCGTCGATGCGTCCGGCAAAGGCCAGGTCGGTGTAATCGCGCATGCGCCGGTCGGTCTTGGTCTGCAAGAGGTAGGGCGGCGAGGAACACAGATAGAGCCGCCAGCCGAGTTCGACGATGTTGTCGAACCATTCGTCTTCGGACGCGGTCGAGACAATCAGCTTGTGGCCTGCGATTTCCGTCAGCCTTGCATACATATCGCGGGGGACGGAATATTTGATGGCAACGATGTTCGGCAGGTCGGCGATGCGCGAACACAATTCCGGGCTCATCAGATAACCCGAATCCGGATGGCTCCACATCGCGATGCCGATATCGAGCCGCTCGCACAAAGCCTGGTAATAGGCATAAAGCGTATCGTCCCGATCGGTGATGAAGTGCAGTACCGGCGCGTGCACCACGATGTAGTCGGCACCGATCGCCTGGGCGTGTTGCGCAAGTTCCAGAACTGTGTCGAAATTCTGATCCGAGCACGACAGGATCGTGCCCGCTCGCCCGGCACAGACATCGACCGCAAGCTCGAAATTGCGCTTGCGTTCGTCGATTGACATGGAAAAGAATTCACCCTGTTTGCCGGCCATGAACACGCCGTCAATGCCCAGATCGTCGATCCAGTGATTGAGGTTGGCGCGCAATCCGGCTTCGTCGATGGCGAAGTCTTCGGTCATGGGGTTGAGGGCAGCCGCCCAGATCCCGCGCATATGTTCCCGGGCATGGTCCTTGGCGTCTGCTTTTTTGTAGGTCATGCGGACCCTCCCTGTCTGGCGGACTGGATCGCCGTCCATAGGGCGGCGCCGGTCAGCGGCATATCAAGTTCACGGACCCCGAGCGGGGAAAGCGCATCGAGCGCCGCATTCAGGATAGCCGCCGGCGCACCGATCGTGCCGGCCTCCCCGATGCCTTTGGCGCCGAGCAGGTTGAAGGGGGCAGGCGTCGCCTGGCTTGCCATCCCGATATCCGGCATGTCGGCGGCACGCGGCATGGCATAATCCATCAGCGACCCGGTCAGCAATTGCCCGTCGGCATCGTAGACCACCTTTTCCAACAAGGCCTCGCCGAGGCCCTGCGCCAACCCGCCGCTCAATTGTCCTTCCGCAAGCATCGGGTTGATCACCGTACCGATATCGTCGACGCATAAGAAGCGCTCCACGGTCAACGTACCGGTATCCGGATCGATCGACACCATCGCCAGATGCAGGCCGCTCCCCCAGGCTTCGTGTTCGCACTGGAACACCGTTTCCGCGACAATGGAGTTTTCCGGGGCATTTTCCGGGCCCGCCCGATCGCGTTTGGCGCGAACCTCGCGGGCCGCCTCGAGCACGGCGCTGCCGCCGATGGCGGTCGAGCGGCTGGCGAGCGCCCCGATCCCGTTGGGACAGAGCTCCGTGTCGCCCTCCGCCACTGTGACGCGGTCCGGTTCGATGTCGAGCGCATCGGCGACGATTTGCGCATAGGCCGTCTCCCGTCCATGCCCCTGGCTGCTCGATCCGGTCGCAAGCAGCGCCGTTCCGTCCGGGCGCCATTCAACCCGCGCGCTCTCCCAGCCGCGTCCGCAAGGTTCGACGAACAGGGCCGTGCCGATCCCCACAAGCGACCCGTTCTGGCGTCGACGGTCGCGCTCGCAGCAGAGCGCATCATAGTCCGAATAGTCCCGAAAGCGCCGAACGAGCCTCGGATAGTCGCCGGAATCAAGCACAGTTCCCGTTGCGCCCCGATGCGGCATGCCGGTCGGCGGAACCAGGTTCTGCGCCCGCAGATCGAGCGGGTCCCGGTCGAGCACGCGCGCAGCCTCGTGCACCAGCCGCTCCATCAGCATGGCCGCCTCCGGCCGGCCGGCGCCGCGATAGATGCCGACCGGCGCCGTCGCACACAAGATCCCGCGCACGGCAATGTCGACGCAGTCGACTGCATAGGGGCCGGGCAGAATACGCCCGGCATTCCAGCTCGGGACGGCGGCACTGGTTGTCAGCCAGGCTCCGAGCGGCATCTCGAAATCGGCGCTGAGTGCCAGGAACCGCCCGTTCCGCCCGATGGCGAGCCGGCCGCTCAGGCGTCCACCCCGTCCATGGCTGGCAGACAGCATGTCCTCCGACCGTGTTGCGTTCCAACGCACCGGGCGCCCGGTATGGAGCGCCGCCCATACGACGAAAATCTCTTCCGGATAAAGCGAGGCCTTCATGCCGAAGGCACCGCCGACATCCGGCGCAATGACATGGACATGGTGTGCGTCGAGCCCGAGGATATGCGCCAGATCGGTGCGTGCTCGATGCGGCGTCTGTGTCGAGAGCCAGACGGTCAATGCCCCGCTGTCGCGATCGACATCCACGGCAACGGATCGCGGTTCAAGCGAACAGGCGGCCAGTCGCGGATGCTGCACGGTGACGCAAACGACGTGGTCGGCTTCGGCAAACAGAGCCGCCGCATCGCCCTGGCGCCAGCCGCCTCGTACCGCGATGCTCGAATCGCCGGTGGCGCCGGTATCGCCAGCCGGTGCGGCATCATCATCCCCGTCGACGATATCGACGACGACCTGTGCAGCGGCATCGGCAGCCGCAGCAATACCGGTCGCAAGAACGGCCGCGACCGGTTGTCCGACCGCCGAGATCCGATCCCGCGCGAGCACCTGGAATTGAGGCATGGAGGATAATTCGAGCACCGGATTGACGCTCGGTCCGCGAAGTGCCGGCAGATCCGCCGCCGTCAGGACGGCAACCACTCCGGGCAAGCTCGAGGCGGCGTCGCAGGCGATCCCGGCGATCCGGCCCTTTGCCACGTCACTGCGAACGAAGGCCACCTGAAGCGCGCCGTCCAACGGCACATCGGCAGTGAATTGGCCGTGTCCTGTGACGAGGGCCCGATCCTCCCGTCGCTTGCAGGACCGGCCGATCACAGCGCGGCGCGGCGCCGGAACGGGCGCGCAAGACGGGCGATCCGGCACGGACGGAAGCACGGTCAAATGCAGACCTTTCGGAACGGGGAACCCGCGCTTATCGATACGGGATAAACGGAACTGTGCGGGAAATTGGCTATCACTGCAACTCATATTTTTCGATACGGATATTCTTTATTCGAATATCCAATACGCATCGGTTCGGGCAAAGTGACGGTATGGTCGGATCGACGGGTTCAGGGTGTTGCGCGTGGTACCGGACCTGCCCGTATCGGACCCGACGCGAAGGAGCGTGAATGGTTCGTATCCTGATGATCGGCCACGGCACGATCGCATCCTATGTCGCGGCCGATTTGCGAACCCATGACGCTGTCGAGCCGGTTGGCGTGCTGTGCCGGCCGGGCCGCGAAGCGGCGGCATACAGGGCGCTCGGCGATGCCTACCCGCCCCTCCCCGCCCTTCCCGATCCGGCCGGCATCGACCTGGTGCTCGACTGCGCGGGCCATGACGCGCTGAGCCAGCACGGCGCTCAAGTGCTGAGCGCCGGGGTCGACCTGATGACCGTGTCGACCGGCGCGCTGGCCGATGAAGCGCTTGCGGCCAGCCTTGAAGAGGCCGCGGTCGCGGGCAAGTCATGCCTGCATCTGGTGCCGGGCGCGGTTGGCGGCATCGATGCGCTGAGTGCCGCAAAAGCCGGTGGCCTTGAGGCGGTGATCTATCGCGGTCGCAAGCCGCCGGCTGGCTGGAAGGGCTCGCCGGCGGAAACCTCCCTCGATCTGGACCGGCTTACCGCGCCGGCGACCCATTTCATCGGCTCGGCGCGCGATGCAGCCAGGCTCTACCCCAGGAATGCCAACGTTGCGGCGACGATCGCGCTGGCCGGACTGGGATTCGATGCAACGCGGGTAGAACTGATTGCCGAGCCGGGCCTGCGTCACAATGTGCATGAAATCAAGGCACGCGGCGCGTTCGGCCGGCTGGACCTGACCCTGGAAGGCAATCCGCTCCCGGGCAATCCGCGGTCGTCTGCGCTGACCGCGATGAGCATGGCGCAGGCCGTGCGCCGCCGGCTGGCCCCGGTGAGATTGTAAAGGGTCAGCCTATAAAGGACGTGCCGTATTCCGGACGGCGCTGAAGGTCGACGGCCACCTGGCGCAATCTATCCAGAAAGCCTGCAGCCGCCGGCGACAGCCCGCCGTGCCTGCGATAGGACACACCGACAGGAATGGCGACCCGATTGAGCTCGCACCGAATGACGCAGAGACGCCCGTCGTCGACATCGTTCCGGATGACATGATGGGGGAACGCGGCCAGAAAATCGGTGTCCGCCAGGAGGGTTCGGTTGGTCAGAAAGGAGACCGATTCCAGCGCATTCGCCGGCGGTGCCAGCCCGCGATCGAGAAATTCCCTGTCGATCTGGCGGCGCAGGGTCGTATCCGGCGGCGGCAGGATCCAGTTCTCGCCCGCCAACCGGTCGAACCCGACCGCCTGTTTTCCGCCAAGCGGGTGACCCGGTCGGGCAACGACCCGGATCTCTTCCGGAAACAGGCTTTCCTGGATCACCTCCGCGCGGTGCCGGTATTCCGGCAGGCGGCCGACCACCATATCGACATCGCCAAGCCGCAGCGCCGGCATCAGGACGTCATTGGTGCCTTCCCGAATGGCGATCGTCACGTTCGGCCGGTCGGCATGCAGGGCTCGGATCGCCGCCGGCAACAGCGCGGCCGAGGCTGCGAGCAGCGTTCCGACAACCACGCGTCCGCCGGTGCCCTCGCTCAGATCGTCCAGTTCCTGTGCCGCCTGGGCGATCTGCGCCAGGATAAGCTTGCCGTGCCGCACCAGCGCCGCACCATAGGCGGTCGGCACGACGCCGCGATTGGTCCGGTCGAACAACACGACGCCGAAATCGGTTTCCAGGTCCTTGACGAGCTTGGTGGCTGCCGGTTGGGAAATGTTCAGATCGCGTGCCGCATGCAGGATCGACATGCGTTCCGAAATCGCGACCAGCAGCCGCAATTGCTTGAGTTTCAGTCGTGTCGAAACACGATCGGTGATCCGGGAGTGGCGGGAGTCCGAAGCCATGTCCGGTTATTGCAAAACCAAATATCCAATTCCAGCGAATTCAGTTGAACAATTACCTGGACAAACCTAGCCTGTCGTTGAGACACCCGCCGAACAGACCCTGTCCGGCCGCGATCGGCATGTGCCCGTCGCGACCGGAAGGAACGGAGACAGGCATGGCATCACTTCCCGGTTTCAAGCCGTTCAACTTCCAGAAATGGATCGACGACAACCAGCACCTCCTGAAACCGCCGGTCAACAACAAACAATTGTTCGACACGCATACCGACATGGTCGTCATGATCATCGGCGGCCCGAACCAGCGGGTCGACTTCCATGACGACCCGGTGGAGGAGTTTTTCTATCAACTGAAGGGCGACATGATGCTGAAGATCGCCGAGGGCGGAGAGATCATCGACGTGCCGATCCGCGAGGGCGAGGTGTTTTTCCTGCCGCCGCATGTCCGGCATTCGCCCCAGCGTCCCGTAGAGGGTTCCGTCGGTCTCGTCGTGGAGGGCACCCGGCGCCAGGGCGAACGCGACGGTTTCGAATGGTTCTGCTTCAATTGCGGCGCGAAAGTCCACCGCGTTGAGGTGCAGGTCACCGACATCGTCAAGGACCTGCCGCCGCTGTTCGCGGCGTTTTACGAAGACGAGGAGAGCCGCACCTGCGGCAAGTGCGGCACGGTGCATCCCGGCAAGGAACCGCCGCCGGGCTGGGTCACGATGAGCTGATCGTGGTCGCTTCCGGCCGCGGATGGTTCTGTCAGCCGCCCATTTGCGCGGCGCGGACGAGATTGTAGATCCCGGTCAGCAGCAACCCGACAAGGAAGAGCCGTCGGAAGGTCTCTTCGGAGACGTGCCGCCGGATCCGACGGCCGATTACCATGCCAAGAAGTGTCGAGGGCACACAGAGCGCGCCGACAAGGGCGATGTCCGGCGTCAGGACCGAATGCGAGGTCAGCGACACGCCGAGCGTCGACGAGATGACGATGAAGGTCATGCCAAGGGCCTGCACGAGCCCGTCGCGGCCAAGCCGGATTGCCTGAAGATAAAGCACGCCCGGCACGATGAAATTACCCACCATGCCGAACATCACACCGCCCGCAAGCGCCGCAGACGGCGCCATCCAGACCTCGTGCCGTCCGGGTTCCGGCAGTGGCGGCGACAAAAGGCCGAAACCCGCATAGACGGTCAGCACCCCGCCAAGCAGCGCCAGAAGCAGGGCTTCGCTGGCACCGGCCAGCACGAAGCCGCCCAGGGTCACACCGCAGATCGCCGCGAGAAAGAACGACCAGAGACGCCGCAGGAGCGCAAACAGCGCGCCGCCGTCGAGCGCCTGCCAGATGTTTGTCAGAACGGCCGGGACGACCATCAAGGCCAGAGCCGTCGGCACGCCGAGCGGCGCCGCGAGCAGGGCCAGCACCACGACCGGAAGCCCGAGCCCGATCAGCCCTTTGCTGATCCCGCCGAACAGGAAGGTCGCAAGCACCAGCGCAACGATTTCGAGGGGAAAAGGAAACATCAGACGGGACCGGATCGCACATGGGTCCGGCAGGCGCTCCGGGCCGAGGCCTTCTTATAGCAGCGGTCCCGCAAAACGCGAGACCGGCGAAGCGCTCCCAGCAGCGCTTCGCCGGTCGTGCCGCGTACGCGGCCTGATCTCCCTCGACGGGTTGGTGATCCCGTCGGTCTTGTTGGTCTTGCGGGTCGTCAGGCCGGGTAGCCTCAGCGGCGTCGCGTCACAAAGTCTTCAGCATGTCGGAAACGGCTGTTTCCTGTTCCTTCAGGTGGTCCAGGTCGAGACGGATTTCCTTCAGCCGGTTCTCCAGATAGGCCGCGATGATCTTTTCCCGCCGGGCCGCATCGGCAACCGAATCGAGTTCCTTGCTGAGCGCGTTGATTTCGCGGATCGTCAGGCCGATGCGCCGGAAATTCTGGACGAATTTCAGCCGTTCGATGTCGGCATCGGCATAGACCCGGTAGCGGCCGGCGCGTTTCGGCGAAACCAGGCCCTTTTGTTCGTAGAACCGGATGGTCCGGAACGAAATCCCAAGCATTTCGGAAATGTCGCGAATGCCGTATTCGGGCTCTTCGGCGCGGACCGGTGCCGGCGCTTCCGATGCCCAGGAATGACTTGCTGCATCCATGGTAATGTCTCCTGTTCTGAGTGGTTCGCCCTGTCGCCTTTCCCACCAATTGGCCCCCGGGTGGGGCAACAGAGCGAACCGAGGCCCGCCGCATCCGGCGAACGTAAAAACGGTTCTGTTGGAATGTGTCGGCGGCCGCACTCGGATCTTGAGACTGCAGCAGCGCCCTTGCTGACCGTGAGATAACAGTTTTCTGACAGAACGGCAGGTTTCACGGCGTATGTAACGGTTACTTGGGGAAGTCCGCGGAAACACTGGACTTCCGTAAATCGAAACCGCTTTCGGGAACGCTTCTGCGGTCATATCAACTGCCGATTGGCGTAAATAGCGGATATTCCTCGTCAATCAGACACAGGAAATACCCAATGCCTCAGGGTGAGCGATGAAGTCTGCCGAAACGTGCGTCCGGAAATTCAGTATTCTCCACAGGGGCATTCAATATTCGTAACCTCGGCTCGGCAGTGTTGACGGCTCGAATCGCAATCCGGCATGGCGCGGGTAACAAACGGTCAGCCAACCCCACGTCACCGATGCGGGAATAGAGTCACGTCCGGCACGTTATGTTAAAAGCCTCTGATGCCGCCTCAGACCCAGCTTACTAAGGTCCCCCCATGAAAAAGATCAGCAAGATCCTCGTCGCCAACCGGAGCGAGATCGCCATTCGCGTCATGCGCGCGGCCAATGAGCTCGGTCAGAAGACGGTCGCCGTCTATGCCGAGGAAGACAAGCTGAGCCTGCATCGCTTCAAGGCGGACGAGGCATATCAGATCGGTGAGGGTCTGGGACCGGTCGCGGCCTATCTGAGCATCGAGGAAGTCCTGCGGGTCGCGAAAGAAAGCGGCGCGGACGCCGTTCACCCCGGTTACGGGCTGTTGTCGGAAAACCCGGATTTCGCCGATGCCTGCGAGGCGGCCGACATTGCCTTTATCGGACCGTCCTCGAAATCCATGCGCATGTTGGGCGACAAGGCGTCCGCGCGTCAGGCCGCGATCGCGGCCGGCGTGCCGGTCATCCCGGCAACCGACGTGCTGCCCGACGACATGGCGGCGGTCCGCCGGATGGCCGACGAGGTCGGCTATCCGCTGATGCTCAAGGCGAGCTGGGGCGGCGGCGGCCGCGGCATGCGGCCGGTCCTGTCGGCGGACGAACTGGAAGACAAGGTCTTGGAAGGCCGGCGCGAGGCGCAGGCCGCGTTCGGCAACGGCGAAGGCTATCTGGAAAAGATGATCGGCCGCGCCCGCCATGTCGAAGTCCAGGTGCTCGGCGACCGGCACGGCAATCTCATCCATCTTTATGAGCGCGATTGTTCGGTGCAGCGCCGCAACCAGAAAGTCGTCGAGCGCGCACCGGCCCCCTACCTGTCCGACGCCCAGCGCGAACACCTGTGCGACCTCGGGCTGCGCATTGCCCGCCACGCCGGTTATTACTGCGCCGGAACGGTCGAATTCCTGATGGATATGGACACCGATGAATTCTATTTCATCGAGGTCAATCCCCGCGTCCAGGTCGAGCATACCGTTACCGAAGAGGTGACCGGTGTCGACATCGTCCGGGCCCAGATCCTGGTAACCCAGGGCGCGACACTCGCGGAAGCCACCGGCCTTGATGGCCAGCAAGCGGTCACCCTGTCCGGTCACGCGCTGCAATGCCGGGTCACGACCGAGGATCCGACCAACAATTTCATTCCCGATTACGGCCGCATCACCGCCTATCGCGGGGCGACCGGTTTTGGCATCCGCCTCGACGGCGGCACGGCCTATTCCGGCGCCGTGATCACCCGCTATTACGACAGCCTTCTGGAAAAGGTGACGGCCTGGGCGCCGACACCGGAACAGGCGATTGCGCGCATGGACCGGGCTCTGCGCGAATTCCGCATTCGCGGCGTCGCCACCAACATCGCCTTCGTGGAAAACCTGCTGCAGCACGAGAGTTTTCTGAACAACACCTACCACACCAAGTTCATCGACACGACGCCGGACCTGTTTGCCTTCGAGCAGCGCCAGGACCGGGCGACGAAACTCCTGACGTACATTGCCGACGTTACCGTCAACGGCAATCCGGAGATGGAAGGCAGGGCCCGACCGCACATCACGCACATGCCGCGGCCACCGCGACCCAAGGCACCGGAACGGATGCCGGGCACGAAGACGCTCCTGGAGGAAGAAGGCCCGAAAGCCGTCGCCGACTGGATGCTCGGGCAGAAGAAGCTCCTTATCACCGACACCACCATGCGCGACGGCCATCAGAGCCTTCTGGCCACCCGCATGCGGTCGATCGACATGCTCAACGTTGCCGACGCCTACGCCCACGACCTGCCGGAACTGTTTTCCATGGAGTGCTGGGGCGGCGCGACCTTCGATGTCGCCTACCGCTTCCTGCAGGAATGCCCGTGGCAGCGGCTGCGCGACCTGCGCGCGCGCATGCCCAACATCCTGACCCAGATGCTTTTGAGGGCCTCCAACGGCGTCGGTTACACGAACTATCCCGACAATGTGGTCGAGGCCTTCATCCGCCAGAGCGCGGAAAGCGGGATCGACGTCTTCCGCGTGTTCGATCCGCTGAACTGGGTAGAGAACATGCGCGTCGCCATGGATTGTGTGCTGGAAACCGGACGCATCCTCGAAGCCGCCTTTTGTTATACCGGCGACATCCACGACCCGGACCGCGCCAAGTATTCGCTCGCCTATTATGTCGGCCTTGCCAAGGAGCTGGAAGCGGCCGGAGCGCATATCCTGTGCATCAAGGACATGGCCGGCCTGGTTAAACCGGCCGCCGCCCGGGCGCTCGTCTCCGCGCTCAAGAACGAAATCGCGATCCCGGTGCATTTCCACACCCACGATACGTCGGGCATTGCGGCCGCCTCGATCCTGGCTGCCAGCGAGGTCGGACTGGATGCCGCGGACGGCGCCATGGACGCGTTTTCCGGCATGACATCCCAGCCCTGTCTCGGATCGATCGTCGAGGCCTTGCGCCACCAGGAAAGGGATACCGGCCTGGCCCCCGAAACCATCCGACGGATCTCCGATTATTGGGAAGCGGTGCGCCTCATGTATGCCGGCTTTGAATCCGACCTGAAGGCCGGCGCCTCGGAAGTCTATCTGCATGAGATGCCCGGCGGCCAATTCACCAACCTGCGCGCCCAGGCCCGCAGCCTCGGTCTGGAAGAGCGCTGGCACGAGGTCGCCCGCACCTATGCCGACGTCAACCGCATGTTCGGCGACATCATCAAGGTGACCCCGACCTCGAAAGTCGTCGGCGACATGGCGCTCTCCATGGTTTCGGCCGGCCTCACAAGGGACCAGGTCGAGGATCCCGACATCGACGTCGCCTTCCCCGACAGCGTGGTCGGCCTGATGAAGGGCGAGATCGGCCAGCCGCTCGGCGGCTTTCCAACGGCGATCCAGACAAAGGTTTTGAAAGGCGCCGAGCCCATGACGGTGCGCCCCGGTTCCGTTATGGAGCCCGTCGACCTGGAACAGACCCGCAAGGATCTCTCCACCGAACTCGGCGGCATGGAAATCGACGACGAGGACCTGTGCGGTTATCTGATGTACCCGAAGGTCTTCACCGATTATCAGAAGCGCCACGCCGAATACGGCCCCGTGCGGGTGCTGCCCACGCCGGCCTTTTTCTACGGCATGGAACCGCACACCGAAATCGCCATCGAACTGGAGGCCGGCAAGACGCTGCACGTCCGACTGCAGGCGATTTCGGAGACCAACGAGGACGGCGTCGTCAAGGTATTCTACGAACTGAACGGCCAGCCGCGCACGATTCGCGTCCCGAACCGCGCCGTCATCGCCAGCGCCGAACAGCGCCCGCGCGCCGAAGACGGCAACCCGGACCATGTGGCCGCGCCCATGCCGGGCGTCGTCGCCTCGGTCGCCGTCGCAGCCGGCCAGAAGGTGCATGCCGGCGACCTGCTTCTGACGCTGGAAGCCATGAAGATGGAAACCGCCCTGCACGCCGACCGCGACGGCCGGGTCGCGCAGGTGCATGTGAATGCCGGGGCGCAGGTGGATGCGAAGGATTTGCTGGTGGAGTATGGTGATTAGAGACCGCGCACATTCGGGGTGCGGCCGCACGAATTGGCTTTCTGCCGCGCTGCCCGCGCAAGTCGGAGAACTGAGATCGCATCATAGGCTTGGGGTGCGATGACCTGGACCGTCGATGATCTCCGGGAATCGTTTCGCACGCTTGCGATCGGAGGAGGCCGCACGCTCATGGTGCATGCGTCCCTTTCGTCGGTCGGTCGTGTGGCGGGAGGTGCGAACGCCATCATAACCGCGCTTCTGGATGTGCTTGGCGAGGACGGAACGCTGGTCATGCCGACCTTTCGCTCAAGCGTTTCGGCGCCGGGCCTGACCGATATTCTGCCGCCGGACCTGATCGAGGAAGCGCGTGCACTGACCCCGCCCTACGATGCGGACACGACGCCCTCCGAAATGGGATTGATTACGGAAACGTTCAGAACCTGGCCGGGCGTCCTTCGCAGCCCGCACCCGACGAGTTCGATCGCCGCGCACGGCCCACTCGCGGAACGTCTCGTTGCCCGGCACGCGCCGGCATGGGCAACAGGCAGGGACTCGCCGTTCGACATCCTTCACGAAGTGGATGCGCAGCTTTTGTTGCTGGGCGTGGGCTTCAACCGCCTGTCGATGCTGCATTATGCCGAGACGCTCATCCCGAACGGCCGCCGTAAGACCCGGCTGGTACCGTTGAACGGCGAGGTCGTCGCTTATCCGGATACGGGCGACGATCTCGACACGCACTTTCCGAAGATCGGAGATGCCGCGGTCAAAGAAGGCGTCGCTAAAGCCGGACAGGTCGGCAATGCCCGATGCTACCTCATGGCGTCACGCCCCATCGTTGCCCTGGCCCGAAAGTATCTGGCCGACAGGCTTTGACAACGGCGACGGCGGTATTCGGGGAGCAAGTGCGCCCTAGTGACAAATCGACGTAATGCTCGGTTTTCAGATGGCAACGGGGTTTTCACCTCCACGCCCATGTCAGGTGTTCGGCCGGTAAAGGTGGCTTGTATCGACGCCGTGGCCATCTGCTGGCAGCTGCGGATCATTGGGCGACAGCAGCAAAGAACGGCGCTTCGCTTTTTCCCTGTTGGCCTCAGCGGTCGCAAGCGCTCCGGATATCAGCCAGCCAAAGAACTCCGTGATCAAAAACGGAACGCTTACGATCTTCAGCAGTTGTACATAGTCAACATACCCCTCGAACGGAGGCTCAGAGGCCACATAGGCCAAAAAGACGAAGAGTACGATAATACCCGCGCGCGCACCCCAGCGGATGATTTCCAAGACAATCTTCGAAAACCTGAGTTTTATCCGCAAAGCGCACGCTCCAATCAATGCGGGACTCTACCAGCGATAGGTAAACATCGCCCTCTGTCGTTCAAGGAGGCCTGTTGATGCCTCCGAAGCCTCCCTTCGAACCCCTCAACCACCTCACCAACCGCGTCATGCACGATGAAAGCGCAGCGGCTTCGTATTCTCCCGCTGCACGATCCCCTTCGCTTCCAGATCGAGCTGTACGGTTTTCAACCACCACCCCGCCGTCGCGCCTCCCGGGAAGTGTGTTTCCGGCAAGACCGGCAGAACCGCTGTCTTGGCTTCAGCGGCCGTCAGGCCGGGCGCGCCTTTCGGCAGCGCCGCAACGAGCGCGTCCCGCATCGCCTCGTATTTGGCACGATCCACCCGAGACGTTCGACCGGGCGTGTTGATGTTCTCGACAGCGATCTTTTCGGATGTTTTGGCAATGACCAGACCCTTTGGCACGTGCTCATTCCCGCATGCATCTTGGTGTGCTCGCACCAACAAAGAAAGTGTCTGGAGCCGAGCGTGTCGGTTTCCCCGGTCAAAGATCCGCCGCGCCGCTGGACGCGAAGGATTTGCTCCTTCCAACGTCAATCAGAGTATTGAGCTCAAGCAATCCAGGTTTCAGGTAAAAGCCGGCTTGAACACACCTGCTGAACGGACACACGCTGGGCGCGATGCTCCTGTAACACGCTGCCGCCATAATGGACAATTTGGCGCAAATCATATTGGATTGCACCCAACGCACGCAAACTTCAGTTTTTTCTTGTTCCGGAGAGTACGAATGCCTGGCGAGACCCTCCAGGAGGCAGCGTCGGAAACCGCCCTTTTGTGCCCGACCTGTGGGACAGACACCTTGACGGCGCACCTTACCCGCCAGGGTGTGGCGGTCGAAAGCTGCCAGACCTGCCGTGGTATCTGGCTTGATCGCGGAGAATTCTTCCAGTTTGCCAAAAATCCGGCCGAGGCCGCGTCTGGTCTGGAAGATGCGCTCAAGATCCGCAAATTCTCGAGCAAACCTTCACCCCGGACCGGGAGGCCGATGGAAGAGATCTTTTTTCCTGGCGGTGGCCGCATGCTGCGCTGCCCGGATTCGGGAGGCCTTTGGGTGGATGCGGATGATCAGTCGACGTTAAGCGGACCGGAAGGGCCGCTCCGTATCGACTATGTTGCCGAGGGCGAAGAACCCGACGCGTACGGTTCCGGTGCAGCGGCAGTGTTGTTAGCCCTGCCAAATCTCTTTCTACGATCAGCCCTCACGCTAATCGGGCTGTACGGTCTCCTACTTGTGCTGCTCGTCGTCGCTTCCGACTTCCTCGGAGCGACACTGAATGTAACGGTCGGCATCGCGATCGTTGTCCTGTTGCTGCAGTTTGTGCTCGGTCCCTACGTCATGGATCTGACGCTCAAATTTTTCTACCGGGTGACATGGACACCGAGATCGGCGCTGCCGGGACACTTGCAGGCATTCATCGACAAGACCTGCCACGCTCAAAAGATGACCTTCCCGCATATCGGCATCATCGACGACGGCAGTCCGCAGGCTTTCACCTATGGGCACCGGCCGAACAACGCCCGGATCGTTATTTCGCGTGGATTGCTGGAAATCCTTGACGAAGACGAAGTCGAGGCTGTCGTCGCTCACGAAATCGGACACGCGGTACATTGGGACATGGCCGTCATGACCGCGGCTCAGCTTGTGCCTCTGATCACCTATTACATCTTCCGACAGCTCTGGGAGGCCTCCAAGTCGAACAGCTCGAGCCGCGGTAAGAAAGGCAATTACGGCGCACTCATCGCGATGGCCTTCTACGTAATCTACATCGTGAGCATCTACGTCGTGCTGTGGTTTTCACGCGTCCGGGAATACCATGCGGACCGTTTCGCGGGGACCGTAACCGGTAAGCCGAATGTGCTGGCCAGCGCCCTTGTGAAAATCGCATACGGACTTGCCGGAGAGGAACCGTCTGTCGACGGGAGCGGCAGGACCGGTGGTCAGCGGGACCGCCGGTTTTCGGCAATCGGTGCGATGGGAATCTTCGATCGTCCCCAGGCGAAGGCTTTGGCCATTGCGGGCCAGTCCAGCGAACATCGGGCCGTCAACAAGGCGGCGATCCTGTCGGCCATGCGCTGGGATCTCTGGAACCCCTGGGCCAAATGGTACGAGTTGAACTCTACACATCCGCTGGTCGCGAACCGGCTCATCAGCCTCTCCAGCCAATCGGCGCATATGGGCCTCCCGCCCTACATCAGCTTCCGCGCGACACCACCTGAATCCTATTGGGACGAGTTTCTTGCCGACTTCGGCATCTACATCCTGCCCTATCTGAGCCTCCTCTTGCCCCTGGCGGCCTGGTTCGCAGCGGGCGGCAACCGGATCAGTGACGAGATGATCGCGATCGGGCTGGTCGCCTTCGGCTTTGCGCTCCTGATCCGGTACACATTCGCCTATGGGGGGCGGTTCTTTCCGGAAATGACCGTCGCAGCGCTCCTTAAGTTCGTGAAGGTTTCGGACGTGCGTCCCGTGCACTGCACGATGCGCGGCACGGTCATCGGTCGTGGTGTACCGGGTCTGATCTATTCTGAGGACTTTGTGATGCGGGACGACACCGGGATCATTTTTCTCGATTTGCGCCAGCCGCTCGGCATTTGGGAGATTTTTTTCGGCCTGTTGAAGGCGGGGGAATTTCAGGACAAGCCGGTTGTCGTCCGGGGATGGTATCGCCGTGCGCCGATGCCATATGTCGAGATCGCTTCCATCGAATGCGAGGGCAAGACGACACGCAGTTGGGTACCGATGCTCAAACGGTGCACGGCGATCGCCCTGATTGTGCTGGGCTTTGCGATCACTCTGTTACCGGTGAACATCATGAACTAGAGTATCGGAACGGTTCGTGGCTATTTCAACCCGCCCGCGAACCCCCGCGTCAGCCCCTTCTGCACCACGCCCACAAGCGCCAGGATCGGTAGTGACGCCAGAAAACCGATCGCGGTCAGACGTCCCCAGAACGTTTCGTCCTCGGTGATCAGCGTGGCGATATAGGTCGGCAGGGTGAATTTCGAGGGCGTCTGCACAAACAGGAGCGCATAGGCGAACTCGTTCCAGCTCAGGATCATGAGAAACACGCCGGTCGCCACCAGCCCGGGCATCATGATCGGCAGAACGACGGTCACCAGGCGCTGGATCAGCGAGGCGCCGTCGATGCGGGCCGCTTCCTCGTAGCTCATCGGCACATCGCGCACGAAGCCGATCAGCATCCAAATCGCAAACGGCAGCGAATAGACCTGATAGACGAGGATCAGGCCGGCCAGACTGTCGAGCAGTCCGAGCGTCCGCAGCACCTGGTAGAGCGGTATCGCGAGCACCAGGGGCGGCGCCAGCTTGATGACCAGCACGAACATGAGAAAGACGTTGTCGAATCCAGCCGGCAGCCTGAGGCGCACCAGGGCGTAGGCGGCCGGGAACCCGGCAGCAAGCGCGAGAAACGTCGACCCGAACGCCACCACAACGCTGTTCAATAGCTTGCCGACCAGATCGTCCTCGATCAGGGCCTGGTAGTGTTCCAGCGTGATCCTCGACGGCAGCAGCGAAATCGACGTCGAGACATAGTCCACCGGGGGCTTGACCGACGTGCTGATCATCCACAGGACCGGCAGGAGCATCAGTCCGGCGACGCCGAAGCCGACCAAGGTGCGCGGCGCAGAGCCCGTCATGGCGCCTCTCCTGTCGCACGAGGGCAAGGCTTGTTTCTGGCCCGCAGGGAATTGAAAGCGGCGGTACGAGCGTCAGCCGACATCGGAATCCCTCCGCATGATGCTGATCGCATAGATCGCTGCCAGGAGACCGGCGATCACGATCATCATCATGGCCGCCGCCGAGGCGAGCCCGACGTCGAAGAACCGGAACCCGAGCCGGTAGACATACATCGACAGGGTCTCCGTCGCGTGGCCCGGCCCACCGCCCGTCAGCGCATAGACCTTGTCGAATATCTTGAAGCTCTCGATCGAGCGCAGCAGCGCGGCCAGGAGAATGTGCGGCATCAACAACGGCAGCGTGATCGTAAAGAAGATGCGCACCGGCGGCGCGCCGTCCACGCGGGCGGCCTCGTAGACTTCCTTCGGGATCGACTGCATGCCGGCAAGCAGGATCAGGAAGGTCAGCGGCGCGGTCTGCCAGAGATCGACAAGCACCAGCGATAAAAGTGCAATGTCCGGATCGAACAGCCAGGCGACCGGCGCAACACCGACGGCACGCAGGAGATTGTTGAGAAAGCCGAAATCGAAGTGAAACCAGGCGCTCCAGATCGCCGTCACCACCATGGTCGACAGCACGAACGGCGCGACGATGCCGGGAATGACCAGCCAGCGACCGGGAAACCGGCGCAGCACGAGAAGCGCCAGAACCAGACCGAGCGCCACCTCGCTTGCTGTGGCCAGAAGCGTGAACACCACCGTGTTCCAGATCGCCCGCTGGAAGAACCGGTCGTCCAGAAGGTCCGTGTAGTTTGCGAACCCGACGAAGGTTGCCCCGTCGAGCCCGTAATCCGTGGCAAAGAAGGACAGGAGCAGACCGCGGCCGAGCGGATAGACGGTCAGGACGGCAAACAGCACCAGCGCCGGCGCCAGAAGCAGGACCGAAGCAGTGCGCGAGGTGGACATCGTCCCTCCCGAAATCCTCCGCCCGATCGGCAAATCGATCCGGCGGAGGCATCAGTTCAGCGAATGCGTCCGCTTGATCCGCTTACCTTTTCAGGGCGCGGGCGATGCGCTCATGCGCCTCGCTGACGGCTTCTTCCGGTGACATCTCGCCGATCATGGCAAGTTGCAGGTAGTCACCGAGGATGGTCTCGATGCGGCTCCATTGCGGCGTACGCGGGCGCGGCTGAGCGTTCTGCAGGGCCTCGAACTGTGCCGGATACCAGCGATACTTGGCAACCACGTCGGCATCCGCATAAACGCTGGCACGGGTCGGCGGCAGGCCGATTTCGAGCGCCAGGGTCTTTTGCATGTCTTCCGACGTTACGAAGTCGATGAAGTCACGGGCGCGTTCCGCGTTCTTGGAATCGGCCGGCACGGCGAGCAGCCAGGAGCCCAGCATCGGCGCCGGACCCTGCACCTGGCCGGGGGCTGCCATGATCTCGATCTTGCCCGGCACCTTGGACTTGGCCGGATCGTCGAGCGACGGCGCCCAGGACGGCCAGAGTTCGATCGTCATGGCGGTCGTGCCCTGCATCAGGGCATCCCGCACTTCGGTGGAATTGTAGGTCTCCACGCCTTGCGGCGCGTAGGCTTTCAGGTCGAGGAACAGCTTCAGCGCCTCCACCGAAGCCGGGCTGTCGAATTGCGCCGTACCGTCCTCGCCGACGATCCGCGCACCATGCGCCCACAGGATCGGCAGGAAGCCAGTCACGATCGGGTTGGCTTTCTTGCCGCGGAACACCACGCCGGAGACGTCGGCTTCAGCTTGATTGATAGTCCGCGCCGCCGCAAGCACGTCAGTCCAGCTTGCCGGTTTGGCAAGGCCGTGTTTGTCGAACAGGTCCTTGCGATAGGCGAACAATTCGACATTGCCGACGAACGGCACCGCGTAATGCGGACCGCTGCCGACCGGATAGCGCGACACGTTGCGTGTGGGTTCTACAAAGTCTTCAGCGATGCCGCCGCCGAGCGTGTCCAGATCCGCCAGCCAGCCGTTCGACATGAATTCGACGGCCCACGGATCGTCCAGCATGATCACGTCATAGGCCCCGGACTTTTCGCGCATGGCGATGGTGACCTTTTCCAGAAGGCCGCCGCCGGTCAGTTCGAGGCGTTCCACTTCAAGACCCGGATTGGCGGCCTTGTAACGCTCCACCGCGAGGCTGAGGGCGTCTCCGAAACTGCCGTCGCGACCGGCAATGACCAGCGTCTCCGCTTTGGCGGCGACGGCGCCCGCCAGGACGGATCCGGCAAGCATCAGGCATGCAAGTGTCTTCATTTCCGGCTCTCCCATTGACGACGGCGGGCCGTGCCCGACCGCATCCGTTTTGATCCCGTCGGCACACGGCGCAAGCGACGGTCTCTGTATATTTGCAATCGTTTGCATATCAGATCGCAAAGAGACTCGGCAAATGAAAGTTTTATGTCAGAATTCCTGCCGTTTTCGGGCTTTGCAACATTCAAAAGCGTTTGCAATTTTCTTGCAAACAGCGTTAGTGAGCGCATGGGCAGGATAACAATCAAGGATGTCGCGCGCGAAGCCGGCGTGTCGCCGTCGGCAGTGTCGCGGGTCTATACCGAAGGCGCCTCTTCGTCTCCCCGGATGCGCGCCAAGGTCGAGGCGGCGGCCGAACGGCTCGGCTATCGCCCGTCCTTGCTGGCGCGGGGGCTCGTGCGTCGAAGGACCAATCTTGTCGCGCTGGTACACGGTTCGATGAGCGATCCGTTCGACTGCCAGTTTATCGACCTGTTTTCGCGCGCCATGGCGGATCGCGGCGCCCGGTTGCTTTTGGTCGCGGCGGGATCGCAGACAGCCGGCGGCGCCGACCTGCTTCAGGCGCTCGATTACCAGGCCGATGCCGTCGTCGTTTCCGCCGGCACGATGTCGCTCGATCATTCGGCCCGATGCGTCCAGGCCGGGCTGCCGGTCGTGCTCGCCGGCCGCATCGTGCAGGCGCCAGGCGTCGATTGCGTGCTCGCCGACAATGCCGACGGCGGCCGGCAGGCCGCTGAATTGCTGATCCGGACCGGATGCGGGACGCTGGCCTATCTCGGTCAGGGAGGCGCGACCTTCTCCGACCGCGAACGGGCTGCGGGTTTCGAAGAAGCCGCCGGCGCAGCCGGTTTGCGCATCCTCACAGAAGCCGTACCGGACCGATCCGATGCCGCTGCCGTCGCCGCTGCAATTCGTCTGTTTACCCGTACCCCGCGGCCCGACGGCGTGTTCTGCAGCAACGACACTTTGGCGATCGCTGCGATCGAAGCCGGGCGGGCGCTCGGATTGACCGTGCCCGACGATGTCTCCGTCATCGGGTTCAACAATGGCGCACTCGCCTCTCGCCGCACGTTTCGCCTGACCACCCTCGATTATCCTGTCGGTGATGTGGTCGATCACATCATCGACCTGTTGCAGAGCCGGCTCGATACGCCGGAGCGGGCGAGTGCCGTACGGCGCATCCCCACGCGCCTGGTAGTGCGCGCCAGCACACGTGAACAGCTGACTTATTAGGAAGTGTTCACGTTGATGGACACGGTACCCCGGTCGATCACATTTCCGCTGACCGGACCGATGCCATTGACCTTGCAGCGGAACCATGGTCCGGTTTTTTGTCTGCGGGGCCCCGGCGCGATGTAACCCGATCGCTGCCGGCCGACTCCAATCAGGCACGGTGCGCACAAACGCGCCGGCCGCCGCACGGCGCGGCAAAGGGGCGGAATGATGAAAAGGTATGGGACAGCGGCACGCACAGCGCTCGACCTTATGATCGGCGCGCTGCTGCTGGTCGCGACGCTGACGCTACCGGTTATGGCCCAGGAGGCCGACAGCGGTTCAGGCCTGACCGCGCAGGAGGTCATCGACGATCCGGAGGCCGCGCTCGCCACCCTGTCCGACCGCGAAGTCCGCAGCCTGCTCTTGGAACAGCTTGAGGCGCGCAAGCAGAGCGAGGCATCCCAGTTCAATCCGGCCGATCTTGCGTTCGCCATTCAGAACGGTTTCGGCATCATCAGCGAGCGTGCAGGCGAGGTTTTCGGCGCAGCGCCCCTTCTGCCTGACGTCTTCACCGAATCCTTCCGCCGCATTGTCGGCGAATCCGCTCCGGGCGAATTCGGCGCCTTTATCCTGATCTTCCTGCTTTCCTTGGTCCTTGCCGGCATCGCGGAATGGATGGTGCGCCGCCGGCTGCAACGGGTCGGCGTCTACGATTTCGCAGACCGCGAAGGCCTGGTCGGGCAACTCGGCGTTCTCGCATGGCGGTTGATGGTGTCGACCGCGCATATCCTGTTCTTTGCAGCAATTGCCGCCGCCATTTACTTCGCCCTCGGCGACGACAATCCGAGCTTCCGCGCGACCTTCGTGTTTTATCTCGTCGCCACGCTGATCACCCGGATGGCGCTTGCGGCGGCCGACGCCTTTTTCTCGCCCGACCGGTCGGGAGTTCGCATTGCCAGATATTCAGATGCCCAGGCCCTGCGTTTGAAACGCACGCTGGTCTTCACCGTCGCTTGCGGTGCTTTCGGCTTTTTCACCTGCTCCCTGTTTGCCGTGCATGGCGTGGTCGGTCATGCCCATGAACTCGTGCTCATCCTGACGGGGACCATCACGATTGCCGCCCTGATGGCATCGATCATGATCAACCGCGATGCGATTTCCGCGGATCTTCTGGCCATCGGGACCGAGCCGACGCCAATGCGCCGGATCTCCGCCTCCCTGTGGCCGCCGATCCAGGCGATCCTCGTTCTGATCATGTGGATCGGCGTGGTCGCGTCCGCCTTCCTCGGAATGACGCCGCTCTATGGCGCCGCGCTTACGACGATTTTCCTGTTCCTGGTAGCCCCCAGTTTCGAAGCAGCACTGGAACGCGAGGCGGTGCGCGCAACCCAGGAAGAACGGGAGATGACGGCGGCACTCTTTCGGTCCGGGCGTCTTGCCGTTGCGCTTACCGTCCTGATCGTTCTGACGATCGCCTGGCGCGTCAATCTACTGATGCCCGGCGAAAACAGCATCGCCTCGCTGGTTGCCACGGCCGGCCTGCAGATCGCCGGCACGCTGACAATTGCCTATCTCCTGTGGAACGCCGTCCATGTCTGGATCGAACGCAAGATCCGCGAAGAGGAACTCGAACATGCCCGCCAGGCCGGCGTCGATCCTTCCGAAATGGAGATCGGCGGCACCGGTCAGTCCCGGCTCAGAACGCTTCTGCCGCTCGTCAAGCGCACTTTCCAGATCACCCTTGCCGTGATCACCGCCATGGTTCTGATGTCATCCCTCGGCATCGACATCGCCCCCGTGCTTGCCGGGGCCGGCGTGGTCGGCCTTGCCATCGGTTTCGGTTCGCAGACCCTGGTGCGCGATGTGGTGTCCGGCGTCTTCTTCCTCGTCGACGATGCGTTCCGCCTTGGCGAATATGTCGATGTCGGCGACGTCAAGGGATCGGTAGAACGCATCTCGATCCGCTCGTTCCAGCTGCGCCACCATCGCGGCGCCGTCAACACCGTGCCGTTCGGCGAAATCAAGGTGCTGCGCAATTACAGTCGCGACTGGGCGATCATGAAATTGCGCTTCCGGGTCTCCTTCGATGCCGACCTTGAGAAAGTCCGCAAGATCATGAAGCGGGTCGGCCAGGAATTGCTCGAACATCCCGATGTCGGCGAGGATTTCCTGCAGCCCTTCAAGTCACAGGGCGTGCTTGAAGTCGACGATTACGGCTTCATCGTGCGGGCCAAGTTCATGAGCAAGCCCGGCAAGCAATTCCTCATCCGCCGCTATGCCTATATGGCCGTGCAAAAGGCCTTTGCCGAAAACGGCATCGACTTCGCCAAGCCGGAGGTTCGTGTGGTCGTCGAGGACGACGACGAGGACGAGGAAACCGGCCTGCGTCTCGGCACCAACCGGGAACTGGCCGGAGGCGCGGCGGCAAAGATTACGACGGCCCAAAAACTCCAGGAGCCGGAGCCGAGCGCCGCGCAATAGCGGCTGCCGTCTCGCTCAGGCGCGTACGAGCGCGAGGCCCGGCAAGCTCGGTATAAAGTCCGTCCGCCGCATGGCATCGAAGCTCGCTCTTTTGTTCCGGGCGCTCTTCAGCGCGTGTTCGCGCATGATGTGTGCGGCCCGCGCGCCCTGGCGAGCGCGTACCGCGTCCAGCACAGCCCGGTGATCGGCTTGCGCGGCCTTCAGCCGGTCCAGGCTGCCGTGCGGGTCCGACTGGTCAAAGACCAGGGCACGGGCAGAGACGAGCGGCATGCGCGACAGGCCGGCAATCGTTTCTGCGAGTGTCGCATTGCCGGACGCGGCGATCAGGCCGTTGTGGAAGGCTGCATTGAGGTCGATCCACCGGGCACGGCCGTCCGGTCCGGTCAGGCCATCGACAAGCACCGCATCCATCTGGACGATCAGGTCACCAAGCTCCCGATCCGCCTCCGACACCAGACCGCGTTCCCCGGCAAGCCGGACGGCCATGCCCTCCAGCTCGCCGCGCACTTCGATCGCATCGCTGACTTCCTCAAGCGTGAACGAACGCACGCGAAACCCGCGATTGGGCGTGCGTTCGACGAGCCCCTCCCTTTCCAGATCCGCAAGCGCCAGCCGGACCAGAGTACGGGATACCGAAAAGGTCGCCGAGAGCCCCTGTTCGGTGAGTTTGTCGCCGCCCGGATAATGTCCCGCCAGCAGCGCCTCGCGCAGAACCTGAACTGTTGCATCGAGCTGATTTGTCATGAGGCCGCAGTCACCAACACAAATTGCATGCAAAATATCCTGACACTTGACCAGATGAAACCTTACTTAGCTTGAGTTTCAAGGTTTTGCATGCAAAAAAGAAGGAAGATCGAAACCCGAGGAACACGCCATGCTGGATAAGACCGACCCCAAAGCCGTGCAATACCCGACGATCGGCCGTCCCGAAGGTCTGCCCGGTTTCGCCACCCCGCCGCTGACGGCCACAAGACCGCCGCGCTGCCCGCCCTTTGTCGAGGTGACGGATCCGGACCAGCTTCTGCCCTATCTCGAACATGTCGCGCGCCGGCCCTACAATCACGGTCTCAATGCCTGCTGGGACCTGCAGGAAGGCGAACGCGTGCTGTTGCGGGTCGATAATTGGCACAGCGATCTGGTGATCGAGGCCTGCAAGAAGATCCTGGAAAAGTTCAAGGTCCGCTACGAGATCAAGAAGATCGACCGCGGGGCCGTGCCGCAATGGGTCGGGTCCGACGAAGTCGACTATTACCTGTTCCGCACCAAGGAACTGGCCGAGTGGATGGATTGGTGGGAAGAGGAAGAAAAGAAGCGCCACTATGACAAGATCCTGATGGGCTATGGCGGACCGGTGCTCGCCGAACGCCATATCCGGATCCAGCGCATGCCGTTCATCACGCCGGAAATCCTCGCCTCTCCGGCCCATGCCATGCCGGCTGAGGTCCTCACCGCCATCGACCGCTGGACCTGGGACCGCATCCGGACCGCAAAACGCACCCGCATCGTCGATCCGGAAGGCACAGACATCGAATTCACAAACCATCCCGAATACTGGGATTCCCGCCGCGAATTTTATGATCCGGGCCTGACGGCGGCGACCTGGACCGGCAACGAACATTTCGGCAAGCAATACCTGCCCGGCCACATAACCGGCCGGCCGTGGATGTTCCACCCGACCAAGGAAGACGGCAACGGCGTGATCGCCGGCACCACCAACCACATCGCACCGTGCGACTGGACGCAATTGATCGTCGAGAACTCGAAGATCACGGAAATCAATGCCGGCGGCCTGTTCGGCGAAAAACTGCGCGACGTCATGGAACGCACCAAGGACGTGCAGTACCCGACCTTTCCCGGCAAGGGCATCATGTATTGGTGGGAAGCCTCGATCGGCACCAACCCGCACATCCACCGGCCGCGCAAGGATTTTCCGTCCGGCTTCGTCAATTGTCTCTACGAACGGGTGCGCTCGGGCGTTATCCATATGGGCTTCGGCACCATCATCTCGTCGATGGCCGAACGGCAGGCGGCCCGCGCCGGCAACCTTGTCGGTCACTGGCACCTGCATCTCTATTTCCCGACCTACACGCTGGAACGCGAGGGCGACAACGAGACCCTGATCGAAAACGGCCGGCTGCTCGCACTCGACGACCCGGAGATCCGGTCGATCTGTGCAAAATATGGCGATCCCGACCTGTGGCTGGACGAAAGCTGGAACCCGGCCGTGCCCGGCCTCAACATGGACGGCGATTACTGGGATCACTACGCCCGCGATCCGCTGCACTGGGTGAAGACCGAGCTGGAAGTCTGCCGCAATTACCACCCGCAATTCATGAAGATGGTCGGCGCCGACGGCAAGTACTGCCACGGCGCGGGCGCGGATTGGTGGAAGGGCGGCTGTTGCGACCACAGCGGTGTCAGCGCCCACGTGCTTGCCGGCAATTGCTGCGGCTGACGCTGGGCGCCTGTGTGCAAGCCTGGTCGCTGTGCCGGTTCGGTTGAATTGGTCCGTATGTCGACGGACTTGCAGCGCCGTAATTGCGATCCCACGTTATGGCCGGCCATCGCGCATGCCGCGTCATCGATTTGTCGTCATAAAACAAACCGTAACCCCGTTCCGTTACACTCATGGGCCGAAAGTAGTGGTTGAGCCGCGGGGGCGACGATGCTGCACTGCACCATGGCTGGGAATCGGATACGCCTGTAAGCAGTGCTTCAGCGTTGGTATGGGGTTGCACGCACATGCGGTATACGGTTCTGATCGCCGGAAAAACCGGGAACTACAATGTGATGTTTCCCGATTGCCCGGGCTGCGTGGCGCAGGGCGCGACCTTCGAAGGCGCTCTTACAAACGCTCACGACGCGCTCGGCGCCTGGGTCCGCGAACGCACACGCTCCGGCATGGCGCTGCCCGAACCGCGGCCCGTCGTCGTGCTCCAGAAAGAAGACCGCGAAATCGCCAACGCGCTGGCCGAGGGCGGCATTTTGGCGACGGTGGGGCTGCAATCCTGACTTTGTTCGGCATCGACGCGCAGCAGACGCCGCAATCCGGCCCGGTCAATACCATTCATCCGGCATTGCCGCTTTCCGATCGGCGATAAATCGCCTCAGCTCTTCGTCCGTGTCGGGGTCGATCGGCGGTTCCCTGTAGGCGGCGAGCATCGCCTTCCAGCACCGGTTCGCGCGTTCCGCCGCCGACGGACTGCCCCGGTCCCGCCAGGTCTCATAGGGACCAGCGTCCGGCAGCAGCGACTCGTAACCCGCCGTAGCGCAATGCCGCAACGTGTGGGCCGTCGACAGGAAGGTCTCGCCCGGCCCGGCTTCCCCATAGGCTTGGCGGGCAAGCGTTTCCTCGTTGACGTCCATGCCCACCAGAAGCCTCAGCATCGCGCCGCAATTATCGAGGTCCATGACAAATTTCTCGTAGGACATGGTGAGCCCGCCTTCCAGCCAGCCGCAGGCATGCCAGACCTGGTGTGCGCCGGACAGGATCGTCGCCCACATGGCATTGGCGCTGTCCTGCATGGCCTGCCCGTCGGGCGCGTTCGCCGCCGTGACCTGTCCGCCACCGGAGCGCACGGGCACGCCGAGCCGGCGACCGACTTGCGAAAGCGCCATTGTCGCCAGGTTTGCCTCCGGCATACCGAAAGCCAGCGCCCCCGTCCTCAGATTCATCGAAGCGTGAAAGCTGCCGAGCACGGCCGGACACCCCGGACGCACCAATTGGGTAAGCGCGATGCCGACCATGCCTTCTGCCAGCGTCTGCGCCACGATTGCCGCGGGAAAAACCGGGCCCATAGCGCCGGTGACGACGGCCGGTGACACACAGACGCATTGATTGGCCTCGGCATAGATCCGCAATGCGGCCGACATGGTCTCGTCGAAGACCAACGGCGAATTGACGTTGATATTGGCCTGCATGACAGCGTGGGCATCGACAACGTCGTCGCCGAACACAAGCCGCGCCATCGCGATGGAATCGCGCGCCCGGGACGGCGCCGTCACCGCCCCCATGAACGGTTTGCTCGAATAACGCAGATGCGCGTAGACCATGTCCAGGTGCCGCTTGTTCACGGGCACGTCGACGGGCTCGCACACCGTCCCGCCGGAATGGTGCAGGAACGGCGTCATCGCGGTCAGCTTGACGAAGTTGCGGAAATCCTCGAGCGAGGCGTAGCGTCGTCCCCGGTCGAGGTCGGTGACGAACGGCGAGCCGTAACCGGGCATCAGGACGACATGGTTGCCGCCGAGTACCACGCTGTTCCGGGGATCGCGGGCGCGCAGTTCGAACCGCGCGGGCGCGCTCGCGCACAGGCTGCGCGCCAGTCCCGGTTCGAAGCGGACCCGCGCCCCGTCGACACGCGCCCCGGCGTTTCGAAACAGGTCCAACGCGATCGCATCCCGGCGGAACTCGACACCCACTTTTTCAAGGATCCAGTCGGCCTGGTCTTCGATCGTCCGGAGCGCCGTTTCGTCCATCAAGTCAAAGCTGGGGATTCGTCGCGCGAACCGACCGGCGACCGGTCTCGCAAGACCCGACACGGCGCCGCTGCTGCGACGCGCCTGGCGACCGCCTTTACGCACACGCGTTCCGGCGTCCGCACGCTGGATTTGAGCGTGCAACGTCATTGCTCCCTTGCAGATCTGTCACGTCGGAATTCTCTTCTGAAAGACCTTATTTCAGCGAAGAGCGCATCGAACAAACGAATTGATTTGAACTTTGCGTCTAAGATTTTTAGACGATTGTCATGCGCTTCCGATCTTATGACGCCCTGCGTGCCTTTACGATTGTCGCCCGTCACGACAGTTTTTCGGCGGCGGCCGCGGACCTGCATCTGACCAAGGGCGCCATCAGCCATCAGATGCGTCTTTTGGAACGGGATCTGGGATTTGCACTGTTCGTCCGGCGGCCGCGCGGTATCGCCCTGACGGCGCGCGGAGAACAAGTGCTGGCCACAGCCCAGTCGGCCTTTGAACTTGTCGAAGACCGGATCGAGGAAGTGCGCCGTCTCGACAGCCGCACCCTGACGATCGGCGTGACGACCTATTTCGCCTCCCGCTGGCTGTCGCCCCGTCTCATGGATTTCATGCGCGAGCACCCGGACATCCGCTTACGGGTTCAGCCGATGATCGACCTTATGAACTGGAAGACGGAAGGGATCGATCTGGCCATCCGGTGGGGAAACGGAAGCTGGAGCGATGCGGCCATCGAGAAACTTTTTGTATGTCCGGCATGGCCGAGCGGCAATGCCGCGGCGCTCCGGCGGATTGAGGATGTCGGGCTGACGGCAGCCTTCGAAGGCTTCAAGCTGCTGAGGGATCGCGACGACAGCACGGCCTGGACGCAATGGTACGAAAGAGCCGGACTTCCGTACCGGCACCGGGCCGACACGCTGATCATTCCGGATCCCAACGTGCGGGTTCAGGCCGTGATCGACGGTCAGGGCGTTGCCTTGAACGATGCCCTGATCGGCGCTGAAGTCGAAGCCGGTCGGCTGTTTCGTCTGAGCCCGGTCGAACTCGCCGATTTCGGTTATTTTCTGGCCTATCCGCCCGGATCGATGTCCAATCCCGATGTTGCGGATTTTGCGGCGTGGCTGAGAGGCTCCGCCGGCTGATCGCGGCCCGGTCCACCGTACAAGGACTGCACGGTCAGGGTCCCGGCACCGGCATCCAGAAACGCCTCCGCGCCGAGCGGCACACAAAGCGGATCGGGACCGTGCCCAAGCGGCAGACCGCCAAGCACCGGGATCCGTAGAGGGAAAAGGTGCTGGCGAAGCAGGTCGGTTACGCACCAGGGACCGCTGTCGGGAATACCGGTGAATTGGCCGACGGCAATTCCGTTCACGCCGGCAAAACGACCGGACTTGATCAGCATGGTCAGCATGCGGTCGATCGCGCCGAGGAAGACGTCCACGGCCTCGATCAGCAGGATGCAGCCCCGCAAATCCGGCAATCCCCAGCCGGCCGTCGTGGCCAGCATTGTGAGATTACCGCCGACGAGCGGGCCGCTGGCCGTCCCGGATGTCGTCAGCACGACCGTTTCTTCGTCGTGCCGCGAGCCGATCACGATGTCGTCCGGTGTCATCAGCACCTGCCGCAACGCGGCCGCGCTCTGCGCGTTGACGGCACCGCCTATATCCGCCGTCAGCGCCCCGTGAACGCCAGGCAGCCGGACCCGATCCCATAGGCAGAGATGCAATGCGGTGATGTCGCTGAAGCCGACAAGAGGCTTCGGATCGCGCGCGGCAGCGGCGAAGTCCAGTCTGTCGGCGATGCGGTAGGATCCCTTGCCGCCGCGTGTTGCGACCACCGCCCGCACGGTCGGATCTCTGAAGGCCGCGTCGATATCGGCCAGGCGGGCCGCATCGCTGCCGGCAAGATAGGCCAGCCGGTCGAAGGCGTGATCGCCGTAGGTCACGGCAAGGCCCCAGCCCTCGAAGATCCGGGCACGCGCCTCGACGACCTGCCTGTCCGGCGGGCTTGCCGGAGAAACGAAACGGATCGTATCGCCGGGACGCAGCCGTGCGGGCACAGCAGGGGGCGGATCGTCGGGACGGGCGAATCGCAGAGCCATGCTGCAAGTGTGCCCGCGAACCGGCCCGAGCGGTCGAAAATCTCATCAGATCCGGTCGTAAGGACCTCGGGTTTCGCGCGATGACCTCAAAGCCGAACTTCGAACCGGCACAAGGGTGCCCCGTCCGCACAGCATTTGGTGTGGTGAACATGCGCGCGCGAGGAGACGAGCACGCGGAACAGGCGTTCGAAGACGCCCTGGTGCCAGACACAATCCGGCATCGCCAGCGGATTGCGCCGAATGTCGATCCGGTAGCCGCCCCTCGTGTCCGTCTCGCAAGTGCCCGACCCGGCAAAGGTCCAGGCATGTTTCCGGATGGCGGACAATAAAAGCGGCGCGGCAAGACGCGGCGGAAGGACTTTCAGCACCGCTTTGGCTATCGCAGGAATCCGGTTCGCCAGAATGTAGTCCGCCGTCCGGGTGCCGGCATTTCGCGCCACCCGGGCTGCACTGACTGGCGGCATGTCCCGCCACAAGGCGCGAAACAGGGCCGCAGGCACGGTCTCATCGATCATCGTTTCCGGCGGAGATGCCAACAGCCCGCCAAATCCGGCGTCGGCGAAAATCCGCGCCGTGAAAGACGGGCCGTATAGCGCAATCAACGCTTCGGCCAATTGCAGGACGGCATTCGGCCCGACCCGACCAGGTTCCGGTTTGCCGGCACCGACGCCGCCCTGCCAAAGCGTGGCGGAGCCCATGTTGTCATTCTCCCGGCACGAGGGGCTCGTTTTCCGCCATTTGTTGTGTGCCGCCGCCGCAGGCCTTCGCCGCGGCCATGCGCTCGGCAGCCCTGGCTTTGCCCTGTGCACGGATCGCCT
>JBCDLT010000076.1:0-30929 GCA_038745065.1 Pseudomonadota bacterium
GCGCGACAGGATTTCGACCGCTTCTTGACGGTTCGCGCCGCCATCCGCATCGAGCCATTGCTGCGCCTTGATGATGGCGCGCAGCATAGCGGCGGTGGTCGCCGGGTATTTTTCGGCAAAGTCTTCTCGAAGGCCAAAGACCTTTTCAGGATTGTCGTTCCAGATTTGATCATCGGTGATCACCGGAACGCCGATCTTCTTGAACACCGCAGCTTGGTTCCACGGTTCACCCACGCAATACCCCCTCAATCGTACCGGCTTCGAGAGTGGCGGGCATCTGCGGGGGCGGGGTCACCGAAAGCAAAACCTCGGCATCAATTTGGCCTGATACGTCTTCAGGGCTGTAATAGCCTGGCTTCAATCCACCAGCGGCCAACCAATAGCGCAGCTCGTAATTGTGGGTCGAGACAGGGAACACCATGCCCATCTTGAACGGCTTGCCGTCCGCCTTGAACTGGTCGACAACGTGCTTCAGCGCATCCGCCCGGATCGGGTGAACCGGTTTGCCGTCCGCCTGCATCGGGATGTGCGGCTTCATCATCTCCCAGACTTCGTTGGAGACGGTGATGCCGTTGCCGTTCAGGTCCATGGAGAACGGCGTTACAATATGGGCCTTGGTGCCGAAACCGATTGTCGCGGCAAGCGGTTGCCCGGCGAGCATGTGCGCGCCATCGAGCTCGCCGGTGATCACGCGGTCCAGGAGGACCTTCCAATTGGCCTGGGGCTCCAGCGTGACGAACAAGCCTTCGTCTTCGAAATAGCCCTTTTCATAGGCAATCGCCAACGGCGCCATGTCGGTCAATTTGATGAAGCCGAACTTCAGCTCGTCCTTTTCGACATCGAGCATCTCTGCCGAGACCGACAACCCCGATCCGAATGCAGCGACCATTCCAAGGCCCGCCGCGAGCGCGGTCCGGCGTGTCCAGCAACCTGTCATCATGCGCTTTTTCTGTGTCATGTGATCCCACTGTTCCCCTGTTGTTTCGGAACAAAAAAAACCGCCGACCCGATGCTCGCGCCAGGGAGGAGGCGGCGCGACATCTGATCGGCGGCAATGCCAGAACGCCCGGCTTTGGACGTCCGAATATGCGGTCTATAAAGACTGCATACCAACTGGCAATTCTCGTGCCAGTTAACGCCCAAAGGGCTTTTCTTTAAATTTTTCAATTCCTTGCGCAGAACCGCTATTGGAGGCTCTGCCTTGCTCAATCCTCAATCAGTGATCAAAGGCTGAGCGACGTGCCCATGTCTTGGGCATCGACCTCGTTGCAAACCGATTGCTAAAACCCCCGACGGTCGGTCGGACGGCACGAAGCGGCTTAACCTGCCTGCAATTGAATGTAGGCGTCCAGTTTACCCGGATCGAACAGGATGCCATCGAAAAAACCGTCGGGGCCGAGCGGCGCTTCCGGTGTTCCGGTCTGCGCACCTTCCACTTTCAAATCGGTGTCCGGCAGGTTGTCGCCAAGCGGATCGAGCGCGGACCGATAAAGGTCCGGCCGAAACGATCGCCGGGCGATTTCCGCATGTCCCGGATCGTGCGCAACCTGCTGCCACCGCACCATCTGGCTGTAGAACCAGAGGGCGTGGCTCTGCCAGGGGAAGGTCGCGGCACGGGCAAACGGCAGAAAAAAGTCGTCGGCGAGGAACACGCTGCCCTTTGCAATCTCAAGACGCCCTTCGAGCGCGCGACGGATGAGCCGTGGCGGCTGATTCAGGTAATCCGGCCCGGACAGGATTTCGGAAAGGCGATCATGCGCTCCCGCCTTGCCGCACCATTCGGCGGAGCGGTACAGGGCGCGGATCAGACGCGCGAGGAGGTCAGGTTTCGCCTCTGCCCAGTCCGAGCGCACACCCAGGACCTTTTCCGGACTCGACCGCCAGATCGCGGCCTTCAGAGTGACGATGCGCCCGGCCCCGGCGGCAACCGCGGCGGAATTCCAGGGCTCCCCGACGCAGAAACCGTCAATCCGACCCGAGGCGAGTGCGTCCGCCATCAGCGGCGGCGGGAGAATGACAATCTCGATGTCCCGATCGGGCACGATGCCGGAAGCCGCGAGCCAGTAGCGCAATTCGAAATTGTGCCCGGAATGGGTATGCACCACGCCGAACCGCAGACATGCCGCATTCAGCTCGCTGCGTTTGTCGACAACCTGCCGAAGGGCTCGTCCCGCGGCAGCCGGTTCGACTTCGGGTCCGGCCCCGGCCGAAAGCATGGCCTCCCAGAGGGCATGGCTCACTGTGACCGCATTGCCGCCGAGTCCCATGGCCATTGGCGCGATCAAAGGGACCGAAAGCGGCGTCAGGCCGAGATTGGCGGCAATCGGCATCGGCGCCAGCATGTGCGCCGCATCGAAATGGCCGACGGCCATGCGGTCGCGGATGTTCGCCCAGGACGTCTCGCGCAGCAGGGACAGCGCAATGCCCTCCTCCTCGGCAAAGCCGATCTCGCGCGCGGCCACCAGGATGGCACTGTCGGTCAGGGGCAGGAAACCGGCGGTGACGGAATCAAGGGACGGCATGGAAAACCCCGAAATGCAGAGAGTGTTGCACGGTCCGCCTCATTCCAGCAGCCCCGCAGCCAGAATGAGGCTTTGCGCCACTTCGCCGATCTTGCGATTCTGGTTCATCGCCGTGCGCCGCAACAGGCGATAGGCCTCTTCTTCCGACAGGCCCTTCGATTTCATCAGGATGCCCTTTGCCCGGTCGACCACCTTGCGCGATTCCAGTTCGCTGCGGGTCTCTTCCAGTTCGCGCTCAAGCCGCGAATAAGCGTTGAAGCGACTGATCGCCATGTCGAGGATCGGCTTGACGCGGTCCTTGCGCAAGCCGTCCACTACATAGGCTGATACGCCGGCATCGATGGCCGCCTCCATCGATGCGGTATCGGAGGAATCGACGAACATCGCAATCGGCCGTTTCACGGCGCGCGACAGCTGGAACATATTCTCCAGCATGTCGCGATTGGGATTGCCCAGATCGATGACGATCACGTCGGGTTCTATCTCGGCAATACGGTGGGCAATGCCGACCACGTCGTTGAGAATCGTCACATCGCGATACCCGCCGTCATGCAGACCGGCTTCGATGATCGAAGCCCGGACCGTGTTGTCGTCAAGAACAAGGACTGAAAGCGGTTTCGGCGACATGCCCATATTTTGCGCATGCGAAATAATTGTGCAACGCAATATTTCGACACGCGACGCCGCACCTGTCAATTCCGCCAAATGTGGCGGACTTCAAAAAAACAGACGCAGGGATATACGCCTGCACTTCGGGAAACTGCCTCCGCCGGTCCGCCGACTATCCTGATCGTCCTATCGTCAAATTCGGCCATGGCCTCCGTCAGAGAGGCCGACACGGGAGGACAGACATGCTCAGACGCACATTGATGACGGGATTTGCGGTAACGGCCCTTTTGGCCGGCAGCGCCACGCTCGGCGCCGCGCTCGCGGATTCCGTCAAAGTCGGTTTCATGGCAACGCTGGAAGGCACCTACACGGTGCTCGGCGAGGACGGCCAGCGCGGCTTCAAGATGGCGGTCGACAAGTTCGGCGGCAAAGCCGGCGGCAAGGACATCGAAGTGATCGTCGGCGCCACCGATGCCAGCCCGGAAAGCGCTCTGCGCGCGGTCCGCAAGCTCGTCGAACAGGACAAGGTGGACTTCATCGTCGGCCCGCTTTCCGGTTCGGAAGGCATCGCGCTGCGCGACTACGCCAAGACCCAGCCGCAGGTCACGATCATCAACGGCATTTCCGGCGCCCAGGAAACCACCTTCGTCGATCCGGCCCCGAACTTCTTCCGCTTCAATATGGACGGCGCGCAATGGGGCGCCGGGCTCGGTGAATATGTCTTCAACGAGAAGGGTTGGAAAACGGTCGCCGCGATCGCGGAAGACTATTCGTTCGCCTATACAAACTTCCTCGGCTTCGCGCTCGGCTATTGCAATGCCGGCGGCAAGATCACCGAGCGCCTCTGGGTACCGCTCGGCACCAAGGACTTCGCTTCCATCATCGCGGCCATTCCAGAAGACGTCGACGCGCTCTATCTCGGGCTTGGCGGCGGCGACGCCGTCAACTTCCTGAACCAGTACCAGCAGGCCGGCGGTGCCGACGTGGCGCTGATCGGCGGCACGATCATGGTGGACGGTACGGTCCTGTCGGCAAAGGGCGATTCCAAGAATGCGCTCATCGGCACGCCTTCCTCGGGACCGCAGGCGGACACCTGGGACGACGCAAATTGGCAGGCCTTCGTGAAGTCCTACCAGGACGCCTTCCCGCCGGAAGCGCGGTTCCCCAGCCCGTCGCTGCTCGCCACCGGCTATTACAATGCCGCAACGGCTGCCTTTACCTGCATGAACGAAGTCGGCGGCGACCTGTCCGACGGCCATGAAAAGTTCCGCGGCTGCCTCGCCAATCTGGAGCTTTCCGCGCCGAACGGCACGATCAAGCTCGACGGCAACCGCCAGGCGATCGGTTCGAACTTCGTGACCGAGGTGGTCGAGCAACCGGACGGTTCGCTGCTCAACCAGCTCGTCACCAAGATCGACAACGTCAACCAGACGCTGGGGATGGACGAAGCCGAGTTCCGCAAGCTCGGCCTGCCGTCCCGCGACATCGTGCAGTGCAACTAGGCGTTTCGGTGTAACGCCGACCGCCGGGCGATGCCGTCCGGCGGTCTCTTTTCCGTTGCTCGCGTTTGACACGCGTGCGGATCCGCGCGCGACGGGGTGCGGCCATGGCCCTGATCTCCTACCTGACGAAGATCCACTTCGCGGACGGAGTGCTGGAAGAGGCTCTTGCGGCGGAACGCCAGGTGCTCGGCATAAGGCGTCCGCTGATCGTCACCGATCAGGGCCTTGTCGAAAGCGGCCTCGTAGAGCGGCTCTACGATGCGCTGGCGCCGCCGGCGGTGCAGGCGGTATTTGACGAGACGCCCTCCAATCCGACGGAGCGCGCCTGCATGGCAGCGCTCGACATCTATCGGCAACAGGAATGCGATGGACTTGTCGCGTTCGGCGGCGGTTCTTCGATGGATCTCGCCAAGGCCGTCGGTCTCAGGGCAACCCATGACGGTCCGCTTGCCGGCTTCGCCGCTATCGAAGGCGGTATCGGCCGCATCAAGGATATCCTGCCGCCGCTGATCGCGATCCCGACAACGGCCGGATCCGGATCCGAAGTCGGGCGGGGCGCAATAATCAGCCTCGACGACGGCCGCAAGGTCGGCATCCTCAGCCCGCACCTCTTGCCCGATGTTGCAATCTGCGACCCGACGCTGACCCTCAATCTGCCGCCGGACCTGACGGCCGTGTCCGGCATGGACGCCCTCACCCATTGCATCGAAACCTTCCTATCAACCGCCTACAATCCGCCGGCTGACGGCATCGCGCTCGACGGCCTCAGACGCGCCGTCGGGAATATCGAGCGCGCCGTCGACCGGGGCTACGATCTCGGCGCGCGGCGCGAAATGATGGCGGCCGCCATGAACGGTGCGCTCGCCTTCCAGAAAGGGCTTGGCGGCGTGCATGCCATGAGCCATGCGCTTGCGGGCGTCTCCGGCGAAGGCCTGACACACGGAACGCTCAACGCGGTCCTTCTACCGCATATGCTCGCGTTCAACGCGCCGGCCGTGGAGGACAGGTATCCGGCGCTGCGCCAAGCCATGGGACTGGCCGGGCACACAGACCTTGCCGAGGCCGTCACGCGGCTGACCGAGAGGCTCGGCCTTCCCACGGTGCTTTCGTCGCTGGGTGTGAACGCCGACACGGCCCGACGCGCCGCGCCGCTTGCCGAAAAGGATCACACGAACAATACGAATCCGCGCCTTGCGGTCGCGGACGATTACGAAAAACTGATGCTCGCTGCCCTGTAGAAAAAGCCGGGCGCGTGGATCAGGAACGCCACCAGGACCAGTCGGCGAGCGGCCGGCCGACCTCGGCGCCGCGTTCGGCGGCAGGTCCGTTGATGCATGACAGAATGCCGGTTTCCAGCGCCGAGGCCGCATCGCCGATCCGCGCGGTCCAGTGTGAGACCGTCGCCGCCGGAATGCCCTGAGCCTCCAGCGCCGGCAGACGCCCCAACCCGGCCCGGTCGATCCCGATGCCCGCGTCATTGAAGACCGCAAAGGCCGCCCTTGCCTTCAGGGCCCGGGTCGGATCGCCACCGACCAATCCGCCGTGCGATCCGGTGACGATGATCCGGCCGGCATCGTCAGGCGTGACCAGGGAGGCGCTGTCGGCCAGCAAGAGCAGTCCGCCAAGGCCATCGATCTGTCGATCCTGTCGGGTTTCGCTCTCAGCCGGCAGAACGCCGCCCAGCGACGCGGATTGCAACAACCGGGCTGCCTCCGAGACCGTCGATCCGGCTACGACGCCAAGCCGGACGGCCGGTTCGTTGGCATAGCTGATCCGGCCGCGCGCGACCATGTCCTCTGCATCGCCGATCCGACAGGTCATCGCATCCGCGGCAACCGCGGCGATGCCGACTTGGCCAAGGGCCCGCACGCCGGCGATTCCAGCCTGGTCGCGACCGATCCCGGCATCGTTCAACACAACCGATGCCAATCCGGCGCGGGCCGCGATCGAGGCCGCAACCAGCCCGCCATGCGATCCGCACACCGCGCACCGACCCGCCGCATCGGTATCCGCATCAGTGATTGAAGCCAGAAGAAGAACGTCACGCATGGGCAGCTCCATCGGAGGCGATCGGACGCTGAAGTCGCTCTTGTCCGACGCGCCAATGTATCAGATGATACATCCAAGGCCATGGGAGATCACTCACGGACAGATCCGGTCCGCATGGCCAAAACAGCCGGAATAACCGGCAGACGGGAGGACAGGATGGCGGCAGGCAATTTCGATCGCGCGACGGCGCTTTCGATGCTGAAGAAAATGGTCCGGATCCGGGCCTTTGAGGAACAGGCCTGTCTGGCAGCCGAACGCGATCGGCTCGTGCTCGGGGCTATTCATCCCTCCATCGGCCAGGAGGCGGTGGCCGCCGGCATTGTCGGTGCGATGCGGCGCGACGACGTGCTGCTGTCGACCCATCGCGGCCACGGCCACACGCTTGCCAAAGGTGCCAACCCGCTCGCCATGATGCGCGAACTGCTTGGCCGCGAAGGCGGCTGTTGCGGCGGTAAGGGCGGTTCGATGCATATCGCCGACTTTTCCATCGGCATGCTCGGCGCGAACGGCGTGGTCTCGGCGAACATTCCGATCGCCGCAGGTGCGGCCCACGCGATCCGCCTGAATGGTCCGGACGACGACCGGATCGTCGTCTGCATCTTCGGCGACGGCGCCGTCAATCGCGGCCCCTTTCTGGAGGGCCTGAACTGGGCCGGCATCTTCCACCTGCCGATCCTGTTCGTCTGCGAGGACAATGTCTATTCGGCGACCACACGAACCGCCGAGGTCACCGCCGGCGACGGGCCGGGCGCCCGCGCCGCAGCGCTCGGTCTCAAAGTCGTCGAGGCAGACGGCAATGATGCGCTTGCCTTGCACGAAACGGCAAACGACCTGACAGCCGGTCTCCGGGCAGGCAGCGGACCGGCCTTCCTGCATGCGCGCACCTACCGCCAGAGCGGCCACACCTCGTTCGATCCGGCGGCCTATCGGCCCGCAAACGAAGCCGATGCCATGCGCCAGAGCAACGATCCGATCCATCGGCTCGCGGCGCTTCTAAACGACGGATCCGGTTCGCCTGACCTTGAAGCGCTGCTTGGCGAAGCGGAAGCCGAAATGGCCGGCGTGTTGGCCGAAGCCGCCGCGACGCCCTTTCCCGCACCCGAAACGGCGTTTTCCGACGTCCAGGATATCGGAAGCCCGGCCGCGGAGGCGTTCTGATGGAAAGCCTCACTTATATCGAGGCCGGACGCCGCGCCGTCGCCGAGGCCATGCGCGCCGACAAGAGGGTGTGGTGCGTCGGAGAAGACCTCGGGCGGGGCGGTGTGTTCGGTCAATATAGAGGCCTGCGTGAAGAATTCGGGGCAGACCGGATCGCCGACGCGCCGATTTCGGAAGCCTGCATCATGGGCGCGGCGTTCGGGGCGGCGATGATGGGGACGCGACCCGTCGTGGAAATGCGGTTTTCCGACTTCGCGCTCTGCGCCGTCGATGAACTGGTCAACCAGATTGCCAAGGCCCGGTTCATGTTCGGAGGACAATCCCGCGCGCCGATGGTTATCCGCCAGCCAATCGGCATGTGGCGCTCCTCGGCCGCCCAGCATTCGCAATCGCTGGAAAGCTGGTACACGCACATTCCCGGCCTCGTTGTCGCCTGTCCCGCCACACCGCAGGACGCCTATTCGCTGATGCAAACGGCAATAACCTGCGACGACCCCGTCGTCTTCATGGAACACAAGAACCACTGGCAGACCGAAGGACCGGTCGATACCGGCCGATCAGTGTCGCTCGGCGAGGCGGAGATCCTGCGGACGGGTAGCGACGTCACGCTGGTCTCCTGGTCGGGAACCGTGCACACCGCGCTCGATGCCGCGCGACACCTTGCCGAAGACTTCGAAATCGAGCCGGAAATCATCAATCTCAGGACCTTGTGGCCGTGGGACAAGGACACGGTTTTTGCCAGCGTGGAAAAGACAGGCCGTCTGCTGGTTGCCCATGAATCGGTCGCCGTCGGCGGCTTCGGCGCCGAGATCGCGGCAAGCGTGGCGGAACGGATCGGTCACGTTCTGAAGGGCCCGGTCCGGCGTCTCGGCGCGCCGCGATCGCTGATCGCCTATGCCCCCAATCTCGAGGATCAGGTCCGGGTCAGTGCCGACTGGATCGTCGAGGCCGCCCGAGACCTAGTGAAGGGAATACGATGAGCGACAATGAAATGACCGGCGGCGAGGCGCTGGCGCGCATGCTGCTTGCCCATGGCGGCGGCCCGATGTTCGGCATGGGCGGCTTCCAATTGCTGCCGTTCTACGACGCCGCGCGGCGCCTCGGCCTGCAGCACAGCCTGATCAACGACGAACGCTGCGCGGTCTTTGCGGCTGATGCCTATGCCAAGGTGTCCGGCCGGGTCGGTCTTGCCGACGCAACGCTCGGGCCGGGCGCCACCAACCTGGTGACCGGGCTGGTCGAGGCATTGAATGCGGGCTCGCCGATGGTGGTGATCGTCGGCGACGCGCACCGCGCCCATGCCGGCAAGAACATGACCCAGGAGACCGACCAGATCGCGATCCTGCGGCCGGCCTGCAAGGCGCTGTTGCGGGTGGAGGCAATCGAACGCATTCCGGAACTGATGCGCCGCGCCTTCGATCTTGCCACCGGCGGGCGGCCCGGTCCCGTCGTCGTCGATGTGCCCGAGGATGTCTGCCACGATACGTTTCCGTTCGATCCGGCGGCATTCGAGGTCGAGGGCGGCCCCGCGCGGGCGCCGGCCCTGCGGTGCAGGCCAGACGCCGAAGCACTAGCCGCCGCCGCCGACCGTATCCGGACCGCGGAACGCCCGCTGCTGTTATGCGGCGGCGGTATCCACATTTCGCAAGCGGCCGAGACGGTATCGGAGTTTGCCGGAACCTTCGGCATTCCGGTCGCGCATACAATGTCCGGCAAGGGCGCGATCGCCTGTTCGGATCCGCTGAATGCGGGTCTTTTCGGGCGCTACGACCGCATTGCCAACGCACTGATCGATCAATCGGACTGCCTGATCGTGGCGGGATGCAAACTCGGAGAAATCGCGACCAAGCGCTTCACGCTGCCGCGCGCCGACATTCCGATGATCCATATCGACATCGTCGCCGAGGAATTCGGGCGCACCCATGCGCCGCACCACAGGCTGTGGGGCGATGCCAAGGCCACGCTTCAGGACCTTTCCGGACTCCTCCAGGCGGAAGCAGGCACGCATCGGCAGCGACGCGCCGCGTGGTGCGCCGACGTGGCGGCTCGCATGAACACCTGGCGGGAAAGCGTTGCGGATCGGCTCAACTCCGATGAACGGCCGATCCACATGGCCCGGCTGATCCGCGATCTCAACACCGCGCTGCCGGCCGACGGCATTTTTGTCGCCGACGGCGGCTTTGCCGCCCATTGGGGCGGGCTCCTGTTCGACACACGCCAGGCGGGCCGCAGCTTCGTGCCCGACCGCGGCTTTGCCTCGATCGGCTACGGCCTGCCCGGCGCCATGGGAGCGCAACTCGCCCGCCCGGATGCGATCGTGGTCGGACTGACCGGGGACGGCGGCTTCAACATGGTGATCGGGGAACTGGAAACCGCACGACGGCTCGGGCTCGGCCTGACGGTGATCGTCGTCAACAACGCCGCCTCCGGCTACGTCAAGGCGTTGCAACACCTCATGTATGGCGAAGGCGCCTACCAATCGTCGGACCTTGAGGAAAGCGATTACGCACGGATCGCCGAGGCGATGGGTTGCCACGGAATCCGCGTCGACTATCCGCAGGCTCTGACCCCGGCGCTCGAAGCCGCCTTCGCTGAGCGCACCCGTCCGTCCGTGGTTGATGTCGTTGTCACGCGCGATCCCGCCAAGATGCTGCCGGCCGTCGACAATCGCACGGTAAAGGTGCGCAAGGGCGACCGGGTCGCTTGATGACGGGATGAAAAGCCCCTCGCCTTCCGTTCCGCGATCCGACCAACGGATACTGCACACGCTGACCTTCCAATTGCTGGTCGCGGTGAACCACATCACGCGACCGTTTCCGGACCTGTTCGGGCGGCGCCTCGATCTCAAGCTGGCGGAATGGCGCTGCCTGATGGCGCTTGCAGCCGAACCCGAGAGCTCCGGCGAAGACGTGTCCCGCCTGATGGGCATGGACAAGATGACCGTCAGCCGTTCGCTGCGCCGCCAGGAGCAGCTCGGCCGTGTGGAAAAATCCGCCGACCCGACGAACCGGCGGCGCAATCGCTGGGTGCTGACCGAAGCGGGCTGGGCCGTGTTCGAGACGATCATCCCAAGCGCACTTGCACGCGACCGCGCCGCTTTCGGCGATCTCGACGACACGGACCGGGCGATCATCGAACGAGTCCTGGCTCGATTCATCGCCGCGTGCACGGACCCGGATCGGCACAAAACAGGAAGCGGATATCCACCCTAAGCCCCTGATAGATTTTTCGCTTTGACATCGCGGCCGGGGCTGTGACACCATCCGGCCGGCGCAAAAAACATCATAAGACGCCGCGTATCGTTCGATACGGAGGGAGGAAATGAGTACAGCGCTCGCCGTGTATCACGGCGCGTTCGGCCGTGCGTCGCTCTACAAGCTGGACAAGCCGCTCGCCACCCACGCCCACCGCGAGGGCCATCTGGTCTTTCAGGTCGACGGCCGCGAATCGGTCATGCACATTGCCGACGATCCGCACCCGCTGACCCGGCACTGGGCAACCGCCGTCAATCCCTGGCAGCCGCACAATTTCGTGCCCGGCGACCCGATCAACGGCTCGGTGTTCCTGGTGCTTTACATCAAGCCGATCTGGTTCCTGGAATTCGGGCGAAGCGCGAGCAGCGCCCTGCGCTTCGGCCGCAATACGATCGAAGTGACAGGCCAGGTGCAACGCCTGGTCTCGCTGGTCACCAGCCTGCTTCTGGACGACGACAATTCGGATCTGTTCGGCGGTTACCTGTTCGAACTGACGCGGACCTGTTTCGAGCAAACCTGGCAATGGGTCGACACGCAAAACGGCCCGCAATCGGATTGGTCGCGGGTGCGCGACTATCGGATCCGCAATTCGATCCGGTTGATGAAGGAACGCATTGGCGATGAGCTGGCGCTCGATACGATCGCCCGGGATGCCGGCCTGTCGCGCCCGCATTTCTACAAGCTGTTCCGGCAGAATGTCGGCCTGACGCCGAACATGTATCTCAACACCCTGCGCATGGAGACCTCGGTCGACCGGCTCGCCACGACGCGCGCTTCGATTACGGAAATCGGCCTCGATCTCGGTTTCGCCTCCCAGGCCAGCTTTACCCGGTTTTTCGCTTCCAATGTCGGCATCCCGCCAACCGATTACCGCCGGGCGACGTCGTTGCACGCCTGACCACGGTCAAACCGGTTTTTTCATTTTGCGCAGGACATCCGCGTCGCCGCGGGCGAACGCTCGCGCCAGATTCGGACACCTCGGGAAAAGAGAATACTGAAAGGTATGCCGCCCGCGGCGGCCGGTCCTAAGCTCCTGGTGACGGTTGGGCTGCCCGTCGCCGTTCGGTTGAGGGGCGGCCAGGTCCGTCGTTTGCCGCCGCCCCTTCCGGGTGCCGGCACGGGAGGAGAGCGAAGTCGATGGCTTCGAAACGGTGTCGACCGGAGGCAACAACAAACCCGGCGACAAACGCAAGACGGGACGGGATCTCATGAGGGCCTTTCTGGAACGGCGACCGGGCTGGTCGCTGATCCTGCTGATCGCCCTGGCCTTGCTTTTGTGGGCGATTTTCGCGCCGTGGCCGCCGGAACTCACCAAGCTTATCGGGCGCAAGAAAATCTTTTTGAATGCGCTGTTCAACGGCATCACGCTCGGGGCGTTGTATTTTCTCGTGGCCAGCGGCTTTACGCTGATTTTCGGCCTGATGAAAAACGTCAACCTGGCGCACGGCTCGCTCTACATGCTCGGCGGCTATATCGGCTACGAGGTGGCGGACGCGACCGGCTGGTGGGTGCTGTCGTTCATCGTGGCCTTCGTCGCCGTCGGGCTGGTGGGCGTTGCCCTGCAATATCTGGTGTTCCGCCGCATGGAAGGCCAGGACCTGAAACAGACCCTCGTCACCATCGGCATTTCCGTCGTGCTCGCCGACCTTATGCTGTGGATCTGGGGCGGAGATTTCTATCAGATCCTGGCGCCGAAATGGCTGTCCGGTCCGGTCACCCTGCCGCTGGTCACCACGGTCAAAAGCAGCGGCGATCTGGTTTTCCTGAAGTACCCGATCGTGCGGCTGGCCATCCTGGCCGCGGCCATCGTTATCGGCATCGCCATGTGGCTGGCGCTCACCCGGACGCGGATCGGCATGCTGATCCGGGCCGGCGTCGACGATCGCGACATGCTGTCGGCCACCGGCGTGCGCATCCAGCGGGTGTTTATTCTCGTCTTTGCCTTCGGAGCCGGGCTTGCCGGTCTCGCCGGGGTCGTCGGCGGCACGTTCCAGTCGCTGGCGCCGGGCGAGGACACACGCTTTCTACTTGCCTCTCTGGTCGTTGTCATCGTCGGCGGCATGGGCTCGATCCCGGGCGCCGCGCTCGGGGCGCTGCTGATCGGTCTCGCGGAACAATTCGGGTCGGTTTATTTTCCGACCTACGCCGTCGTGCTCACCTTTTTGATCATGGTGATTGTGCTGGCCTTCCGGCCGCAGGGCCTGATTTCGAGCGGGCGCTGACATGGCCATTTCCGATCAGTCCGCGCCCCCTTCCCTCGCCGCCCGGCCCGCCCGGAGCGCGAGCCAGGGCGTTCCCGGCATCTACTGGGCGCTCGGCGTCGTCCTGTTGTTCATGCCGGCCTTTGCCAGCGACTTCGTGCTGTTTTCGATTTTCGGCTGGGCCTTCATCCTCGGCATGATCGCCCTGTCGCTGATGTTCCTGGCCGGTTATGGCGGCATGGTCAGCCTGGTGCAGATGACGGTCGCCGGTGTCGCCGGCTACATGACCGCGATCCTCGGCTCCAGCGCCATCGACACGATCTCGGTCGGCTGGCCATGGTGGCTGGCGGTACCCGCCGCCATCGCCATCGCCGTCCTGTTCGGCACGCTGTCGGGGGCACTGGCCGTGCGGACCGAGGGCATCTACACGATCATGATCACGCTGGCGATCGCCACCGCGTTTTTCTACTTCGCCCGCCAGAATTACACGGTTTTCAACGGTTTCAGCGGCTTCAACCAGGTCCTGCCGCCTGAATTCTGGGGCATTAACTGGCGCAATCCGACAGCCTTTTATTATCTGTCGCTCGGCTGCGCCGTGCTGGCCTATTGTCTGGTGCTTTATGTCTCGCGCTCACCGTTCGGGCTGGCACTGCAGGGCGTGCGCGACAATGCCCGCCGTATGTCCGCACTCGGGTTCAACGTCACCGCGCACCGCATCGCGGCTTATGCCTTTGCCAGCCTGATCGCGGCTGTGGCCGGCGTTCTCCTGGTCTGGCAGACCAATTCGATTTCTCCCGGAGCGGTGTCCGTCGGCCCGGCAATCGATATCCTGATCATTGCCGTGGTCGGCGGGCTCGCTCATCCGATCGGCCCGTTCATCGGCGCCATCATCTTTGTGCTGTTGCGCACCTTCGCGCTTGACGCGCTGGTGGCCATCGGCCTGCCCGGCGAACGGTTTCAGCTTCTGATCGGCCTCGGTTTCCTGGTCATCGTTTTCTGGTCGCCGGACGGCGTACTCGGCCTGTGGAAGCGCTGGCGATCCGGATCGGGCCGAACCGATCCGCTTACCGGCAAGGCACGGGAGCCCGGCGATGGCTGACAGCGTTGCCGCCCGTCTGTCCGCCTCCGGAACCGGCAATGCGCTGGAACTGAACGGCGTCTCGCGCCTGTTCGGCGCGCTTGCCGCGCTCAGCGACGTGTCGATGACGGTGCGGCCGGGAGAAAGGCGGGCCGTGCTCGGATCGAACGGTGCCGGCAAGACAACGCTGTTCAACTGTATCACCGGCGATTTCCTGCCGAGCACCGGCACGATCCGACTGTTCGGTGAGGATGTGACGGTGTTTCCGGCGCATGAACGCATCCGGCGCGGGCTGCGGCGCACCTACCAGATCTCGCTGCTGTTCGGCGGACTGAGCGTGCTCGACAACGTCTATCTTGCCAGCCGCGGGGTTTCGCGCGGCCGGTTCTCGCTCTTGAGACCCCGCCGCGACGATGCGCTTGTGCATGCCGCTGAAAGCCTCATCGAGGCCGTGCATCTGACGGATGCGAGTCATTCTCCGGTTTCGGAATTGTCCTACGGCCAACAGCGCCAGTTGGAGATCGCGCTGGCGCTCGCAGGGGCGCCGCGCTTCATCCTGTTCGATGAACCGGCGGCCGGCCTGTCGCCGACCGAGCGGCGCGACCTGATCGACATCCTGACCAACCTGCCGGAGCATATCGGCTACATCATCATCGAGCACGACATGGACGTGGCGCTGCGGGTCGCCGAAAGCGTGACGATGATGCATAACGGCCGCATCTTCAAAGAGGGCCGGCCGGAGGAAATCGAAGAGGATCCGGAAGTCCAGGAATTGTATCTGGGAGGCGGCCATGGCTGAACGCCGGCGCCGCGGCCCGCCCGCGCTCGAAATCCGCGGCCTGAACGTCTATTACGGCGCCTCGCACGCGCTCCAGGGAGTCGATCTCTGTCTGGAAACCGGCGTGTTGTCCGTCGTCGGGCGCAACGGCATGGGCAAGACGACGCTCTGCAAGGCAATCCTGGGGCTGGTGCCGTCAGAATCCGGTTCGATCCGGTTCCACGGCGAAGAGTTGCGCGGACGCGAACCGGCGGAGATCGCGCGGCTCGGCATCGGCTACGTGCCCCAGGGACGACGGCTCTGGCGGTCGCTCACCGTCGACGAACATTTGCGCATGGTGAATGCCGGGCATGGCGGCGCCTGGTCGGTTGAACGCATCTATTCGACCTTCCCGCGGCTCGCCGAACGGCGCGGCAATGGCGGCGGCCAATTGTCCGGCGGCGAACAGCAGATGCTGGCGATCGCACGCGCGCTCCTCCTCAATCCGCGCCTGCTCGTCATGGACGAGCCGACCGAAGGCCTCGCACCGGTCATCGTCTCTCAGGTCGAGGAAATTCTGCACCGTCTCGGAGAAGCCGGCGACATCGACGTTTTGATGATCGAACAGAATATCGGCGTTGCAACCGACGTCGCGCAAGAAGTCGCCATCATGGTCAACGGCCGGATCAACCGGATCATCGATTCGGCCCAATTGGCCGGCGACCGGGATCTGCAACAGGCCCTGCTCGGCGTCGGGCGCCATGCCCATGACGAAACGCCGGACGTGGAACCGGCCGCACAAGCGGCTTCCGACAAGTCGGAAACGCCCGCCGGCGCCGCAGCTCCCGTGCGGATCTATGTGTCCAATCCGTCGCTTCCGACCCGCTGGTCGAAACCGGCTCCGGTGCAGGCGATCGAGAATGCAGCGCGCACCGTCACGCCGCTGCCCGGCGGAGGCGATGTCCCGGCATCGCATACTGAACTCTATCCGCTGACCGGTCCCGGCGAATCCGTCGTGCTGGTCGCGGGAACGCTCGACACCAAGGGACCGGAATTGCGGTTCGTCCGGGATGTCATCCGCGAGGCGGGCCTGGCCGTGCGCATGGTCGACCTGTCAACGTCCGGCCATCAGTCCGGCGCCGAGATCCCGGCGCATCAGATCGCCGCCTTCCACCCGCGCGGGGCGAGCGGCGTATTCACCCGCGACCGCGGGGAATCCGTCGCCGGTATGACGCTTGCCTTCGAGCGCTGGATCAAACGCCAATCCGGCATTGCCGGCATGATCGGCGCCGGCGGTTCGGGCGGCACCGCGATCGTCGCGCCGGCCATGCGGGCGCTCGCCGTCGGCGTGCCGAAAGTGCTGATCTCGACCGTCGCCTCCGGCGATGTCAGCCGCTATGTCGGCCCCGCCGACATCACGATGATGCACTCGGTCGCCGACGTTCAGGGTCTCAATTCGATCACGCGGACGGTTCTGCGGAACGGTGCCAACGCCCTGGTCGGCATGGTACGCGGCCGGCTTGAGGAAGCAGAAGCGGATCCGGCAGCCGACCTTCCGGCGGTCGGCCTCACCATGTTCGGGGTAACGACCCCCTGCGTCCAGCAGATCACGGCTGCGCTCGAGGACACCCATGACTGCCTGGTCTTCCATGCCACCGGGATCGGCGGCCAGTCGATGGAAAAACTGGTCGACAGCGGCATGATCACCGGCGTCATCGATACGACGACGACTGAAATCTGCGACATGCTTGTCGGCGGCGTGTTCCCGGCGACCGAGGACCGATTCGAGGCGATGATCCGCCGGTCGATGCCCTATGTCGGTTCGTGCGGCGCGCTCGACATGGTCAATTTCGGGGCGCCCGACACGGTGCCGGAAAAGTTTCGCGACCGGCTTCTCTATCATCACAATCCGCAGATCACGCTGATGCGCACGACGCCGGAGGAGAATACGGCCATGGGCCGCTGGATCGGAGAGAAGCTGAACCGGATGGAAGCGCCGGTGCGCTTCTATCTGCCGGAAGGCGGCGTCTCGCTGCTCGACGCACCGGGTCAGCCGTTCCACGATCCGGTCGCGGACGCCGCCCTGTTCAAGGCGCTTGAAGAAACCGTGCGCCAGACCTCGACCCGGCAATTGATCCGGCTTCCCCACAACATCAACGACCCGGCCTTTTCCGCCGAACTCGTCAAGGCGTTCCGCCTCTTGCACGGGTCCGGCCGGCCGAAACGCAACCAGGCGAGACGGTAATGGCGTTTGAACGACAACACCTTCTGGAGAAGTTCCGCGGCATGGTGGCCCGCAGGGAGCCGATCGTCGGCGGCGGCGCCGGCACCGGCCTGTCGGCCAAATGCGAGGCGGCCGGCGGCATCGACCTCATCGTCATCTATAATTCCGGCCGCTACCGCATGGCCGGCCGCGGCTCGCTCGCCGGGCTGATGGCCTATGGCGACGCCAACCAGATCGTCGTCGACATGGCGGCGGAAGTCCTGCCGGTCGTCCCGGACGTGCCCGTGCTTGCCGGCGTCAACGGGACCGATCCGTTCCGGCTGATGGACGTGTTCCTCGACGACCTGAAACGCATCGGGTTTTCCGGCGTCCAGAACTTTCCGACCGTTGGTCTGATCGACGGCGTCTTCCGGGCAAACCTGGAAGAGACCGGCATGTCTTTCGGGCTGGAAGTCGACATGATCGCCAAGGCTCACTCCAAGGACATGCTGACGACGCCTTACGTGTTCAACGAGGACGACGCGACTGCCATGGCAGAGGCCGGGGCCGACATCATCGTCTGCCACCTGGGTCTGACAACCGGCGGCTCGATCGGCGCGGAGACCGCGCTCAAGCTCGCCGATTGCCCGGCACTCGTCGACGCCTGGGCCGAGGCCGCGCTGAAGGTCAACAAGGACGTCATCGTGCTGGTGCACGGCGGACCGGTCGCCATGCCGGACGATGCGGCGTTCGTTCTCGCCAACACCACGAATTGCCACGGTTTCTACGGCGCCTCCTCCATGGAACGGCTGCCGACGGAAACCGCACTGACAGAACAGACGCGCCGCTTCAAGGCGATCGCGCGCCCCTGAGGCGCCGGTCACGGGCGAAGCGTACGCAGAATAACGGGAGGGTACATCATGACCGGGCAAATCATCGGGCAACTGATCCTTTGGCTCATCGTCGCCGTCATCGCGATCGCGATCATCTACTGGGTGATGAACAGGCTCTACCGGCGGTCGACCAAGGAGATCGCGTTCGTCAGAACCGGTTTCCTCGGCGAGAAAGTGGTGATCGATGGCGGCGCCTTCGTCTGGCCGATCATCCACGACATCACACCGGTCAACATGAACACGATGCCGCTCGAAGTGGTGCGCAATCGCGACGATGCGCTGATTACTAAAGATCGGATGCGGGTCGATGTGGAAGCGGAGTTCTATGTCCGGGTCCGACCCGCCAAGGAATCCGTTTCGATCGCCGCCTCGACACTCGGACGCCGCATGCTGGAAGCGGAAAACCTGCACGGCCTGATGGCCGGCAAGTTCGAATCCGCCCTGCGTGCTGTCGCCGCCGAAATGTCGATGGCGGAAATGCACGAGCAGCGCCACGTCTATGTTTCGCGGGTGAAAGAGGTCGCGCAGGAGGAACTGTCGCGCAACGGCCTGGAACTGGAATCAGTGGCCATCATGGACATCGACCAGACGTCGCTCGAATTCTTCAATCCCTCCAACCGGTTCGACGCGGAGGGTCTGACAGCGCTCATCCAGGACATCGAGGAACGGCGAAAGCTGCGCAACGACATCGAACAGGATTCGATGATCAAGATCCGGGCGCGCAATCTGGAGGCCGAAAAGCAGGCGCTCGCCATCGAACAGGAAAGCGAGGAAGCCCGGCTGATCCAGGAACGGGACATCGAAATGCGCCGTGCCCAGCAGCGCGCCGATCTCGCCCGCGAACGGGCCGAACGCGAAACCGATGCCGAACAGGCACAGATCACCGCCCGCGAGGCCATCGAACGCGCCCGCATCACCAACGAACAGGCAATCTCGGCAACCCGCATCGCCTCCGAACGCGACATCAGGCAACAGGAAATCGACCGGCAAAAAGCAATCGAGGCAGCAGAAATCCAGTCGCGCGAGGAGACCGAAAAGTCACGCATCCTGCAGGAACGGGCTGTCTCCGAGGCGCGCATCGTCAACGAGCAGGAAACCCAGGCGCGCGAGATCGGGCGTCAGCGGGCGATCGAAGAAGCCGAAATCGCTGCCCGCGAAGCCACCGAACGCGCCCGCATCGAACAGGAACGCATCGTTGCCGAAGTCCGTATCGCCAAGGACCAGGACACCCAGTCCCGCGAGATCGAGCGCCAGCGCCTGATCGAACAGGCCGAAATCTCGGCACGCGAGGCGATCGAACGGGCGCGGATCGCTCAGGAGCAGGCCGTTACCGACGCGCGTATCGAAAGCGAAGAGGAAACACGGCGCCGCGAAATCGCACGCACGCGGGCGATCGAGGAAGCCGAGATCGCGGCCCGTGAGGCGACCGAACGGCTGCGCATCGTGGAAGCGGCGGAAGTCAGTTCGGAACGCATCTCGTCCGACCGCAAGATCCGGGAACTGGAAATCGAACGCCAGCAGACCATCGAGGCCGCGGAAATCGCCGCCGGCGAAGCCACCGAGGCTGCGCGTATTGCCCGCGAAAAGAAGGTCTCGGCGGAACGCATCGCCTACGAACAGGATGTCCGGGAACGCGAAATCTCGCGCAATCGCGCCGTCGATGCCGCCGAAATCAAGGCGCGGGAAAACATCGAGACCGCGCGCATCGACCTGGAAGCCCGGATCGATCAGGAGCGCATTGCCATGCGCGAAGAGACCGCGTTACGCGAAACCCAGTCGGAGGAAAACACCGAAGTCGCCCGCATTTCGCGCCAGCGCAAGATCGATGCCGAACGGCTCGAAGCCGAAACCGAGACGCGAGGCCGGGAGATCGAACGAAACGAGACGATCGAAAGCGCGGAAGTCTCCTCCCGCCGCCTGGTCGATCAGATGCGGATCGAAAAGGAGAAAGACACCTCGCGCGACAAGATCGCCCGCGACGAGGAAGTCCGCGCGCTCGAAATCGCCCGCAACCGGGCCCTCGACGAAGCCCAGATCGCCGCCGACCGGGCGATCGAAGCGGCGCGGATCGCCAACCGCAAGACCGTCGATGCGGAACGCATCGCCGCCGAGCAGGAAACCAGGGAACGGGAATTGTCACGCGACGAGGCCGTCGAAGCGAGCGACCTGAAGCGGCGCGACGCCATCGAACGCCAGCGTATCGCCACCGAACTCGGGCTCGAAAAGGAGCGCATCGCCTCGCAGAAGGACCGCGAGGTCAGCGATATCGAACGCAAACGCCTCGTGGAATCCGCCGACGAGGAGCGCATCATCGAGCTCGCGCCGAAAAAGGCGGAACGCGCGGATGCCGAGGCGCGCCTGCGCCAGGCCGAAATCGCCGCCACGCGCGACATCGAGGCCTCCGACGTCGATCGGGAAAAGGTGCTCGATGCCGCCCGGCTGGAACGCCGCCGCGCCACCGAGCAATTGGAGATCGCCCGCGTCCAGGCCCTGCGCGAAGCCGAAATTGCCTCAAAAGAGGAGATCGAACGCGCGCGCATCGCGTCGGAACGCGGCCTCGACGAGGCCCGTATCGGCCACGAGGCGGAACGCCGCCGGCTGGAGGTGCGCCGCGAACGCGACGTGGAATCCGAACAGATGGAAAAGGCGATCGCGCTATATGCAAAGTCGCTTGAGGAATCAGCCGCCCGCGTCGAGGCCGAATCCGCCCGCGCCCGCGCCATCGAGGCCGAGGAACAGGTCAAGACCACGCGCGAGACCGAAGAGGCCAACCGGCGCAAGACCGTCGATGTGCTGATGGCGCAAAAGGCGGCCGAAGAGCAGAAGATCGCCGCCGAGGCCGAGAAGGTGCGGCGCGCCGTCGAGGCCGAAGCGCAAAAGCTCATCAACGAGGCAGAGAACGTGCTCACCGACGGCTCGCGAGCCTCGCTGTTCCGGCGCCGGCTGCTCGAACGGATCGAGGGCATCGTATCGGCTTCGGTCAAACCGCTCGAAAAGATCAACGACATCCGCATCATGCAGCTCGACGGCGTGACCGGCGGCGATGGCGGCGGCGGTGCCGGCCGCAGCGCCACGGACGAGGTGATCAATTCCGCGCTGCGCTACCGCGTCCAGGCGCCGATGATCGACAATCTCCTGTCGGATCTCGGCATCGACGGCGGCAATCTGGCAAAGATGGGCGGCCTGATCCGCGAGGCGAGCGATATGCAGCGCATCGCCAAGGGCTCGGGCGACGGCGGCGGATCCGGTGACGGCGGCTCGGGGCCGAGCGGGTCGGGTGGCGGTGAACCGTCCGGCGGATCCGGATCGTCCGGCGGCGGCCGCGGAGACTGATCGATGGCGCGTGTCTACATTTCCAGCGTCATCGATGCGCCGGCCGACAGGGTCTGGGAACGGGTGCGGGATTTCAACGGCCTGCCGCGCTGGCACCCGGCGATCCGCGAAAGCCGGATCGAAAACGGCGACCCGCCGGACAAGGTCGGCTGCATTCGGGACTTTCGCCTGCAGAACGGCGACCGAATCCGCGAACAATTGCTGGGTTTGTCGGATTACGACTATTTCTGCAGCTACGCGATCCTGGAAAGCCCGATGCCGCTGACCGATTACGTGGCGACGCTGCGGCTGACGCCGGTCACCGATGGCGACAAGACATTCGTGGAATGGTCGGCGGATTTCGAATGCGCGGCGGACGTCGCCGACGAACTGACCGGGTCGATCGGCGAAAACGTCTTCCAGGCCGGCTTCGATGCCCTCAAACGACAATTGTCGGGACCGTGAGGCGGAGATGGTGAAAGTGGTCAGAAGCACCATCGTCGACGCGCCGGTCGAGGCTGTCTGGGACGTCCTGAGGGATTTCAACGGCCACGACGCCTGGCACCCGGCGGTTGCCGACAGCCACATCGAGCGCGGCCAGTCGTCCGACAAGGTCGGCTGCGTCCGGCGCTTTCATCTCGCCGACGGCTCGGAACTGCGCGAACAGCTCCTCACCCTGTCGGACATGGACATGGCCTATTCCTATTGCCTGCTCGATACGCCGGTGCCGTTGTTCAACTACGTGTCGCATGTGCGCCTTCTGCCGGTTACCGACGGAGACCGAACCTTCTGGCATTGGGAATCCCGGTTCGATACGCCCGGCGGTCAGGAAACTGAGCTCGCCGACCTCGTCGGCACCGGCATCTATCAGGCCGGCTTCGACGCGGTGCGCTCGCATATGGGGCTTGGCGCCCCGGGAGACGCATGATGCCGGTCCGGGTCGAAACCTTCAGCCGCATCGAAGACGCGGAGCGGGCCTTGTCGGCGAACCAGGCCGCCCGGTTCTTCGGCGGCGGCACGATCCTGATGCGGGCGGTCAACGAGGGCGACCAGAGTTTCGATACGCTGGTCCGCCTGACCGATCCTGCATTTGCCGAGATCCGGCCCGAGGGAGTCCGGATCACACTCGGTGCGGGCGTGACCATGAACCAGGTGATGGCGTCGCCGGACCTTGCCTTCCTGGCGCCGGTCGCCCGCTCGGTCGGCGGACCGGCCGTGCGCTCGACGGCGAGCGTCGGCGGCAATCTCTATGCCGCCGCGCCCTATGGCGACTTCGCAACGGCGCTCCTGGCACTCGATGCGACACTGACCTTTGCCGGTCAGGCCGGCGCGCCGATGCCGATCGATGCCTTCATGCGGGAACGCGATCGCCATGCCAACCGGATCGTCAGCGCTGTCTCCATCGAACGGCCGCGCGAAACCGCTGCCTTCCGCTGGCTGAAAGTCAGCCGGGTGAAACCGAAGGGCCTGGCAGTCCTGTCGATCGCGGCCCACCTGCCGCGCTCGGGCGGGGCGATCCGCGTCGCGTACGGCAATATGGGTCCGACCCCGGTACGGGTGGCCGCCGTGGAACAGGCGCTGCAGGGCGCACAACTGACCGAACAGGGTATTGGCCCGGCGCTCGCGGCCGCGACGCAAGGATTGTCGCCGCCGAGCGACAGCCTTGCCTCGGACTGGTACCGGCGCGAGGTCGCGCCGGTGCACCTGAAGCGCCTCTTGCTCGGACAGACAGGATAGGAGCCGGCGGATGGCCAAGAAACCGGTACAGTTCACCCTGAACGGCGACGCCAAGGCGGCGTTCTGCGACGATGCTGAAAACCTTCTGGACTTCCTGCGGCGCGGCGTCGGCGACCTGACACCGAAATTCGGCTGCGGCCAGGGCACGTGCGGCGCTTGCACGGTCCTGATCGACGGCGACCCGCACCTGTCCTGCCTGATGCTGGCCGAAGCCGTGGAAGGCCGGACGGTGGAGACAACGGCCGGTCTCGCGACCGGATCGGCGCCGCACCGTCTGCAGGAAGCGTTCATGGAAAACTTCGCCGCCCAGTGCGGCTATTGCACGCCCGGCATGCTGATGGCCGCCAAGGCGCTGCTCGACCGCAATCCGCGCCCGAGCCGGGACGAGGTGATCGAAGCGATCTCCGGAAATCTCTGCCGCTGCACCGGGTACGAACCGATCATCAACGCAATCCTGACCGCCGCCGGCACCGGCCAGCCGCGGCAAACCGGGTGAACCGATCATGGGCATCGAATTCCGCAAGGACCTGTTTGCCGACGAACGCGATGACGACCTCAACGAGGTCGGCAAGCCGACCCGTCGCCAGGACATTCTCGGCCACGTCACCGGCCGGTCGCCGTTCTACAACGATCACCTGTTCGACGGGTTGCTGCACATGCGCTGCCTGCGCTCGCCGCACCACCATGCGCGCATCCGTTCCGTCGACATCTCCGCTGCCGAACGGCTGCCGGGCGTCAAGCGAGTCGTACTCGGCAAGGATGTGCCGACCAACATCAACACGCTTTTGAGCCTGCTCGATTTCGGGCTCGACGACGAACCGGTCCTGTCGGAAAAAAAGGTCAGCTACAAGGGCGAGCCGGTCGCCGCCGTCATCGCTGAGACGGAACGGGCGGCACGCGACGCGGTCACGGCCATCCGCGTCGACTGGGAAGTGCTGACGCCGGTTCTCGATGTTGAAGACGCGATCAAGCCCGGCGCCCCCGTCGTCAACGAGGCTTATCCACTCAACAAATTCGTCTATCATGGAAAATACGACCACCAGAAACTGCGCTACGGCGACGTCGAGGCGGCCTTTCGCAGCGCCGACCACGTCATCGAAGGCCGCTACCAGATGTCGCCGATCGAGCAGGCGCCGCTGGAGACATGCGGCGCGATCGCCGCGCCGGAAACCAATGACCGCTTCGTTTGCTATACGGGCACACAGGGCCTGTTCTTCTCGCTCGGGACCGCGGCCAAGCTTCTCAACGTCTCTTCGGCACGCCTGCACTTCATCGGCGGCACGGTCGGCGGCGGGTTCGGAGGCAAGGTCGACAGCCTGCACGAACCGCTGGCGATCCTCGGCACGATGCTGACCGGGCGGCCGGTCAAGTACCAGTTCGACCGCGAGGAAGAAATGCAGGTCGGCGCGCCGCGCGGCGCAGAACGCTGGTACATCACCGACGGCGTCATGAATGACGGCCGCATTACGGCGCGCAAGTTTATCGGCTATTTCGATTCCGGCGCCTATACGCGCCTGTCGAGCTACGCCATCATCAAGGGCGCGGGCCACCTGCCCGGCCCCTATACGATCCCCAACGTCTATGCCGACGTCTATTGCGTCTACACCAATAGGACGCCGGCGACCGCGATGCGCGGTTTCGGCATTACCGGGGTCGATTTCGCGATTGAATCGCACATGGACAAGGTCGCGCATCAGGTCGGCCTCGACCCGATCGAGTTGCGTATCCTCAACGCCTATCGGGACGGCGACATGAAGGCGCATCGGCGCGTCGCAAAGAATTGCGCGCTCGTCGAATGCTGCCAGGTGGCGGCGGAGAAAGCAGCTTGGCCGATCAGCGAAGAGGCTAGCCGGCAGACGTCGATGACCGGCGGCGGTGGCGAACGCGGCCAGGTGCCAAACTATACGGCGACCGACCAGAACGGACGGGTGGAAGGCTATTCAAGCGGCTCCTATGGCGGCGGCGAGCGGCCGGCCGCACCGGCTTCGCCGTTCCCGGGTGCAACCGCGCCTCCCCCGCAGCCGGTCCCGCAACCATTAACACCGCCGGCCGCGCAGCAGCCGGCAGCCGCACCACCGCCGACACCCGAACCGCCGGTGCCAAAATCGCCGACCCCGCGGCGCGGACCGGCGCGCTTTTCTTCCATTTCCGGATTGCGGAGACGCTGAGATGGCCAGACATCGCGGCAAGGGCTTTGCCTGCATCAATTACCCGATCGGCATGAATCTCGGCGGCGACCCGAGCCAGGCCCTTGTGCATTCCAATCCGGACGGCAAGTTCATGGTGGCGCTTTCGTCCATCGACCTTGGCCAGGGCATGAAATCGGTGACACGGCAGATCGCGGCCGAAACCCTCGGCGTGCCGGTCGAGGACGTCTATGTCGACACGGCTGATTCCGATACCGGCCCGCATTGCATGGGTTCGTTCGCCTCGCGCGGCACACATCGGGTGGGCAATGCCGTAATCCAGGCCGCGCAGGAAGCCCGCGCGGTCATGCTCGAAGCGGCGGCCGAGGAACTGGAAGTGAATGCGGCGGACCTGGAAACGGACGGCAAGGGCAACATCCACGTACGGGGCGCGCCGTCGCGGTCGATCACCACGATGGCGGCGAGCCAGGCGGCCCAGTTCAAACAGGGCAAGACGGTTGCGGGGCGCGGCATTTTTCTGATCCCGCTCTCCGACGTCGACCCGGACACCGGAGAAATGACACCGGTCTCCTGTTTTGCCCACGCGGCAATGGTCGTCGAAGTCGAGGTCGACGACGAAACCGGCGAAGTAGACGTGCTGGAGATGAACTCCGCCTACGAGGTCGGACGCGCCCTCAATCCGCGGCTTGTCGAACAGCAATTGGTCGGCGGCGCCTGGATGGGCATGAGCCATGCGGCATGGGAGACGACCGAACCGCACTATCCGGACCGGTCCGACGGCCCGGTCGACTTCAACACCTATCTGATGCCCGGTCCCGGCGACCTTGCCCCGCACAACATCGCCGTGCTCGAACGCCCGGCGCCGGACGGTCCCTATGGCGGCAAGGGCCCGGGAGAAATGTGTGCCAATCCGGTGCTGCCCGCCGTCGTCAACGCGGTCTTCAACGCCGTCGGCGTGCGCATCGACGACCTGCCGGTCACGCCGGAAAAAGTGTTGCGGGGGATCCGGGCCAATGGCGGCGCGCAGCCGCAGGCGCGGCGCTAGGAGGATCGGGTGGCGGTTCGGCGATCCCTTGTCGGCATCGACAGTCCGGAGACCCTGGTCTCCGCGCTTTCGGCCGCACAATATCTCGCCGGCGAGGAACTCGCGACCGCGGCCTATCTCGGGCTGGCGCTCGGCAAGCCGCTGCTTCTGGAAGGCGTGCCCGGCGTCGGCAAGACGGAAGCCGCCAAGGCGATCGCCTCGGTGCTCGGCCGTCAGCTCATCCGTCTGCAATGCTACGAGGGCATCGACGCTTCGGCGGCGCTCTATGAATGGAACTATCCGCGCCAGATGCTTGCGATCCGCCAGGCCGGCGACGATTACATCAACATATATGCCGACGATTTCCTCATCGCCCGGCCGATGCTGGAAGTGCTGCAGGACCCGACCGGCACGGTGCTGCTCATCGATGAAGTCGACCGTGCGGATCACGAATTCGAGGCCTTCCTTCTGGAATTCCTGTCCGACTTCACGATTTCGATTCCGGAACGCGGCACATTGCGGGCCGACGAGGATCCGGTCGTGCTGCTTACCTCGAACCGGACCCGGGACCTGCACGAGGCGCTCCGGCGCCGCTGCGTCTACCACTGGATCGACTATCCGGATCCGGCGCGCGAGGCGGAGATCGTGATGATGCGCGCCAGTTCGGTTGCCGCCGACACGGCACACCGGATCGTTCGGGCGGTCACGGCCTTGCGCGCCGAGCCGCTATCCAAACCGCCAGGTATTGCCGAGACCGTCGAATGGGCGGAAGCCGCCACGCTGCTTGCCAGCCAGGGTGCAGACTGGCCGACCGCCTTTCGCCGGGCCATCGGCGTGGCGCTGAAGGACCAGGACGATCTTAGCTTTCTCGCCGACCGGCTCGATCCGATCCTGGCGGAGGCCGCGGCATGACCGGGACCGATCCCCTGCCGCAAGCGGTACGCCCGCTGGTCGCGTTTTCCGGCGTGCTGCGTGCCAACGGCTTCCGGGTGGCACCGGACCAGACGCAAACGTTCATTGCAGCAAGCGGTCTGCTCGGACCGCGGTCGATCGCAGACATTTACCGGGCGGCGCTCGCCAGCCTCGCACCGCCGCCGGAACGCCGGGCCGAGTTCGATGCGCTGTTTCGGCTGGTGTTTCACGGTCAGTCGGTTGCCTCGCCGACGACTGCGGAGAGCGACGATGACGATCTGGAGGCCTTCGACCAGGGCGACGGCACGGACGATACGCTCGAAGACGATGAAGTGACGGAATCAGGTGCCGAAGCCAGTGTCGCGGAACGGCTTACGGCACGACAGTTCGGTGCCGGATCCGAGCGCGAGACGTTGATGCATTTGCGGCGGAGGGCGACGACCGACCTGCCGATGCGGAAAGCGCGGCGGCGGCAGGCCGCGCGAACCGGCGACCGCGCCGACCGGGTGCGGGCTTTACGCGAAGCCGTCCGGCGCGATGGCGAATTGCTGACACTTCCAGCCCTGAAGCGTCAGATCCGCCAGCGGCGCATCGTGCTCCTCATCGACATTTCGGGATCGATGAAGGCGCAGACCGAAAGCCATTTGCGGTTTGCCCATACGCTTCAGCACGCGGCCGAGCATTGCGAGGTCTTTACCCTCGGCACACGCCTGACCCGGGTCTCGCGGGCTCTGCGCCTCAGGCACCGGGAGCAGGCCCTTCAGGCCGCGTCCGGCCTTGTTGCCGATTGGGACGGCGGCACGCGGCTCGGCGATGCGCTCACGGCTTTCCTCGACGTGCCGCGTTTTGCCGGCATGGCGCGTGGCGCCTTGACCGTGGTGCTCTCCGACGGGCTGGAGCGCGGCGATCCCCAGGCGCTGATAGCGGCAGTCGAAAGGCTTTCGCGGCTGTCCTGGGCGACGCTCTGGCTGACGCCACTGGCGGGCGAGACAGATTTCCTGCCGCAAACCGAGGCGCTCGTTGCCGTTCTGCCGCTTATCGACCGACTCGGCAGCGGCGCCGACCTCATGAGCATAACCGACGAGGTTCTGAACTTTGCGCGGAGGGCTGCCTGATGCAGATCGTCGACGCGCATCATCACATCTGGCGTCAGACGGACCTGCCCTGGCTGCTCGGCCCGACCCAGCCGCGCATCTTCGGTCCCTACGATGCGATCAAACGCGACTATCTGATCGATGAATTCCTCGATGATCTTTCGGGAACCGAAATCGTTCAATCGGTCTATGTGCAGGCCAATTGGGCGCCGAACTGGTTCGCCGACGAAGTCGCCTGGGTCCAGGCCGTTGCCGATCGGCATGGCTGGCCGCACGGCATTGTCGGATATTGCGACATGCTGCAGGAGGATGCGCGGCCGGATCTCGACCGGCTGAAGGATTACCCGCTGATGCGCGGCATTCGACAGCAATTGCACTGGCACGAAAACCCGCTCTACCGGTTTGCCGCGTCGCCGGACCTTGCCCGAAACGAGACGCTTCAACGCAATGTCGGCTACCTCGCGGATTATGGCTGGAGTTTCGATCTCCAGGTATTCGCCGACCAGATGGATGGCGCCGGCGAACTGGCGGCCGCCTGCCCCGATGTGACTTTTGTTCTGCAGCATGCCGGCATGCTGGAAGACTTGTCCGACGAAGGCCGTGCCCGCTGGCGCGAGCAGATGACGGCGCTTGCCAAGCACAAGAACGTGGTCAGCAAGCTTTCCGCTTTCGGCACCTTCATCCACCGCAACGATGCCGATCACATCGCCTGGATGATCGCGCAGACGGTCAAGATATTCGGCGCCAAACGCTGTCTCTTCGGATCGAACTTTCCGATCGAGAAATTGTGGACGCGTTACCCGGACCTCATTGACGCTTTCCTCGCGGCCACCGCCGACATGAGCGAGGCGAAGCAAAAAGCGATCTTCCAGGACACCGCCCGTCGCATCTACCGGCTCGAAGCGCCGGCCTGACCGCAATTCGAACACCCACCACGCAGCAGAACCAACACAGCGAACATCAGCACAACAAAAGGGGGAACCGACCCATGGCACTCGAGATCAAGATCCTCGACTACGGCGACATCGAACTGGAATCGAGCTTTCTCGTGCTCGGGCGCGATTGCGGCCGGGTGCGGCGCGTGCCGGTCTACGGTTTTCTGATCACCGGCGGCGAATATCCTGTCGTCGTCGACACCGGCTATCGCGACAACGCGATCATGGAAACGCTCGGCATGCGCGGCCTGCAATTCCACGAAAACATGATCGAGAACCAATTGGCCAAACACGGCGTCAAACTCGGAGACGTGCGCTATGTCTGCCACACCCACCTGCACATCGACCATGCCGGCAAGGACGATCATTTCCCGATGACCACAACGGTGGTGCTGAACCGGCGCGAGATGGAGCATTCCGTCTCCGGCCTGATGCACCCGCAATATCCGAAGCCGGACATCCAGCACCTGGTGGAACGCCTGCACACGCCCGGCGCCTTGCGTTTCGAGGACACGGAACTGACAGGCGAAATCGAACTGATCCCCGGCGTCACGCTCGACTGGGCCGGCGCGCATACCGAAGGCTCGATGAACGTGCACGTGGAAACCGCCGAGGGTCGGGCGACGATCTGCGGCGACGTGATCTACGATTTCAACGACCAGGTCGTGAACCCGCTGAACGAGATCCACGACCACGAACCGCGGGTGACGGGCAACCATTCCACCACCAAGCGTCAGGAAAAGGCGGCGATAAAGAAACTGCTGTCCGGCTCGCGCTTCCTTTTGCCGGTGCACGACAAACCGGCCAAGGTGGAGCGGGCGCAGATCGTCGGGCGTCTGGACCTGCAGGTGCCCGGTCCGATCACGGAGAGCGTACCACGGCGGAATTGGTTTCCGGCGTGAGGGAGAGGGTCGAGACGTCTCGTTGTGCCAAAGGGGACGACTTGAGCCCGAGACCGGTCTTGCACGTCGTGTACGTCTCATTTCCGGGAACGCACCCATGAACGCGCTGTCCGCGCAGTTTGATCTCTCGCCCAGTATCGCCCGACTTAGGCGGGTGATGCCCGAGGCGTGTGTGCGGGATATCCAGTTTCGCGGCGGCAGGCCTCTAATGAGCAGCATTATCGCTAATAAATTCATTAAAAACAGTAATTTATCACTATTTTTAAAAGCTTCACTTAAAGAATTGGTAGAAAGCTATTTTGTCACCGCACCCCGTCATCCTCCGGCTTGTCCGGGGGATCCAGATCATCGGGCCGAGACCGGGACGCCGCTGGATCACCCGCACAAGCCGGGTGATGACGGAGAGAGGGAGGCAGGAAAGCGCATTTCCTCCCCTCGATCCCGCTCCACACCATGTCGCGCGAAAACCGCAGAACGGTAATCAAAGCCCTACTCGGTTGCCGCATCCCGTCATCCTCCGGCTTGTCCGGGGGATCCAGATCGTCCTGTGGAGACCATGCCGCCGCTGGATCACCCGGACACGCCGGGTGATGACGGCGAGAGGGAGGCAGGAAAGCGCATTTCCTCCCATCGATTCCGC
>JBCDLT010000077.1:0-30827 GCA_038745065.1 Pseudomonadota bacterium
CTCGAACTGCGCCAGCGCTTTGCCCAGATAAACAACCGCATCCTTGCGATAGCGCCACGACTTCGTGCGCGCGGGGAGACGGCTGAGCCAGTGGGAGTTCGGGCCCATCGATGTGCCGCGGGTCCGGGAGAGGTTGATCGTGCTAGGCAAGGCCTTCGTGCCCAGAACGCGGATGCATTCCCGGATTTCGGCAAGCGAGGCAAACATGAAGGTGAAGCCGTTGAATTCGACATGAAATACCGGATAGCCCTTGTCGGGAACCGGCGGCTGGCGCGGCGGATCGAATTCGGTGGCGTTGATCCACGGGCCGTAATGGCCGACGGAACGATGAACCCAGAACGTCATCGGCAACATGGGCGCGCAATGCCAATATTCGATCCAATGGCGTTTCATGCCAATCCTCCAGAGCCTGTTGGCGCCGCTTCCGCCGCGATCTTTTAGCGGTCCTGCATAAAAAGCCGCAGGTGACGTGATCCGTCCGCCTGTCCCGTGCGTTTAGTAGGGGGCCACGTGTTTTCCCGCAAACCAAGTGGCCAAACGAACAAAACAACGCTATGACCCAGCGGTTCTGAGTTTTTCCAATCGACCCTGCCGCGTTTCTCCGGTGTGCCGCTTTGTTGCGGATGCCGGTGTCGTAAGCGCCCGTATCAAAGACTGACCAGAGGATAAACCGTGATGAAGATCGGAGCTCCGCGCGAAATCTTTCCCGGTGAAAAACGCGTAGCGATGACGCCGCAAAGCGCGCTTGCGCTGCAAAAACTCGGCTATGAATGCCTGATCGAAACGGGTGCCGGCGCCGACGCGCGGTTTTCCGACGAGGTCTATCGGGAGGCCGGCGTTACAGTCGTCGACAGCGCCGCGGCGCTTTGGGAAACCGCCGACATCGTTATCAAGGTGCGCGGCCCGGAAGGCGACGAAGAACTGGCACAGCCGCGCGCCGGTCAGACCCTGATCAGCCTCTTCTGGCCGGCCCAGAACGAAGAGATGCTGAAGACGCTGGCCGAACGCAAGGTCAACGTGATTGCGCTCGATATGGTGCCGCGCATCAGCCGGGCCCAAAAAATGGACGTGCTTTCGTCCATGGCCAATATCGGCGGCTATCGCGCGGTCGTCGAGGCCAGCAATGAGTTCGACCGGTTCTTCACCGGCCAGATCACCGCCGCAGGCAAGGTGCCGCCGGCCAAGATCCTGGTGGTCGGCGCCGGCGTTGCGGGGCTTGCCGCCATCGGCGCAGCGCAATCCATGGGCGCCGTCGTGCGCGCCTTCGACGTGCGGCCGGAAGTGGCCGAACAGATCGAATCCATGGGCGCAGAATTCCTGTTCCTCGATTTCGAGGAAAGCGGCTCGGGCGAGGGCGGCTATGCGGCACCGTCCTCACCAGAATTCAGGGAAAAACAGCTGGCGCTGTTCCGCGAGCAGGCGCCGGATATCGACATTGTCATCACCACGGCCCTGATCCCCGGACGGGATGCCCCGAAACTCTGGCTGGAAGACATGGTCGCGGCAATGAAACCGGGATCGGTAATCGTCGATCTGGCGGCCGAGCGCGGCGGCAATTGCGATCTGACCGTACCCGACCAGATGATCGAGACGGAAAACCGCGTCAAGGTGATCGGCTATACCGACCTGCCGAGCCGCATGGCAGCCCAGTCCTCGACGCTGTTCGGCACGAATGTGCGCCACATGATGGACGACCTGACGCCTGAAAAGGACGGTCAGATCAACATCAACATGGAAGACGACGTCATCCGGGGGGCAACGGCGGCGTTTGACGGCGAGGTGACCTATCCGCCGCCACCGCCCAAGGTCCAGGCGATCGCCAAGGCGCCGGCAAAACAGGCGGCTCCGGATCCGGAAGAACTCAAACGCCAGGAAGCCGAGGCAATGCGCAAGACGGGCCTGCGGCAGACCCAGATGCTGATCGGCGGCGGCCTTTTGATGCTCCTCATCGGCGGCTTTGCCCCGCCGAGCTTCATGCAGCATTTCATCGTTTTTGTGCTTGCCTGTTTCGTCGGCTTCCAGGTGATCTGGAACGTCAGCCACTCGCTGCACACGCCGCTGATGTCGGTAACCAACGCGATTTCCGGCATCATCATCGTCGGGGCCTTGCTTCAGATCGGATCGACGAACACGATCGTGCTGGTGCTGGCAGCGATTTCAGTCCTGATCGCGACGATCAATATAGTCGGCGGGTTCATGGTGACCCGGCGCATGCTGGCTATGTTCCAGAAAAGCTAGGGGGGCACGATCATGATGAGCACCGGTTTGGTGACCGCCGCCTACATCGCGGCAAGCGTTCTTTTCATCCTGTCCCTCGGCGGTCTCAACAACCAGGAAGCGGCCAAGCGTGCCATCTGGTACGGCATTGTCGGCATGGCGATCGCCGTGCTGGCGACCGTCTTCGGTCCAAGGGTCGACATCTCGCTCCTGTTGCTCGCCATGATCGCCATCGGCGCGGTAATCGGAGTGATTGTCGCCCGGCGTGTCGAAATGACGGAGATGCCGCAATTGGTGGCGGCGCTGCACTCCTTCGTCGGTCTGGCGGCCGTGTTCATCGGGATCAATTCCGACATCAATCCGCCACCGGGGCTCGCGGGGGCGGAAAAGATCATCCACGAGGTCGAAATCTTCCTCGGCGTGTTCATCGGGGCCATCACGTTTACCGGGTCGGTCGTCGCCTATGGCAAACTCGCCGGGTCGATTTCCGGCAAGCCACTCGTGCTGCCAGGCCGGCACATGGCGAACGTCGTGATGGGCATTGCCTGTCTCGTCCTGTTGGTCCTCTACATGCAGCATTTCGGGACCTGGACGCTGATCGTCATGACGCTGATCGCGTTCGTGATCGGCGCTCACCTCGTCATGGCGATCGGCGGTGCCGACATGCCGGTCGTGGTGTCGATGCTGAACTCCTATTCCGGCTGGGCAGCCGCCGCGACCGGGTTCCTGCTCGGCAACGATCTCCTGATCGTAACCGGCGCGCTGGTCGGCTCCAGCGGTGCGATTCTGTCCTACATCATGTGTAAGGCGATGAACCGATCGTTCATCAGTGTGATCCTCGGCGGCTGGGGCGGCGAGACCGGGCCGGCCATGGAAATCGACGGCGAGATGATCGCAACCGACGCGGATGCGGTCTCGGCGGCGCTCGAAGACGCCGACAACGTCATCATCGTGCCGGGCTACGGCATGGCCGTGGCTCAGGCGCAGCAGTCGATTTCCGAATTGACCAACCGGCTGCGCGGCAAGGGCAAGAATGTGCGCTTTGCCATCCACCCGGTCGCCGGGCGCCTGCCGGGCCACATGAACGTCTTGCTCGCGGAAGCGAAGGTTCCGTACGACATCGTGCTCGAAATGGACGAGATCAACGAGGACTTCCCCGAAACCGACGTGGCGATCGTGGTCGGCTCGAACGACATCGTCAATCCGGCTGCCCAGGAAGACCCGAACAGCCCGATCGCCGGCATGCCGGTGCTCGAGGTGTGGAAGGCAAAGCAGGTCTTCGTCTCGAAACGCGGCCAGGGCACCGGCTATTCCGGCATCGAAAATCCGCTGTTCTACAAGGAGAACACGCGCATGTTCTACGGCGACGCCAAGTCGTCGGTGGATGGGCTTCTGCAGCGGATTTCCTAGTACCTCTGAGCAGAAGTCCTAGCCTGCGTCAGGCGGTCAGGCCGCCGTCAATCACGTAATCGGCGCCGGTGATCATTTCGGCACTGGGACTGACAAGAAAGCGGACGAGGTCGGCGACTTCCTGCGCTTCGATCAGGCGGCCCGCCGGAATCTGGCGGGCGAGCTTGTGTTCGCCGGCGCTTTCCAGCATGGGATCGATCATCGGCGTGCGCACGAAGGCCGGGTGCACGCTGTTGCAGCGGACGCCGTTGCCTTGCCGTGCGCAGTGCAGGGCGACCGATTTTGTCAGCATGCGGACTGCGCCCTTGCTGGCATTGTAGGCGGCCAGGTTATGCCCGCCGACCAGGCCGGAGACCGAGCCGAGATTGACGATGGCGCCGCCGCCGGACTTTTCCATCAACGGCAGCGCGCTCTTGCAGCCGAGAAACGTGCCGTCGACATTGACCGCCTGGACCCGGCGCCATTCCTCGAAAGTGCATTCCGCGATCGAAGCGATCGGCGCGATGCCGGCGGCGTTCACCAGATAGTCGAGCCGGCCGAACAATTCGTCGACCTCTTCGATCACACGCTGCCAATCCTCGGGCCGGCACACGTCGATTTCGATGGCACAGGACGCTCCGCCGGCGGCCGCCGCCTGGGCACCGGCTCGGACAAGATCGAGATCGGCGAAGACGACCCGTGTGCCATCGGCCGCCAGTGATGCGCCGATGGCCGCACCAAGGCCGGAGGCGCCGCCGGTGATCAGGGCGACGGGAGCGGGTGCGTTGGTCATTATGACCCTTTTCTCTGAAGATCAGAACGGATTGATCACATTGATCGGTGTTCCGTCCCGATAGGCAAGGATCTGATCGAAGATTTCCCCGAATTGCAGATCGTATTCCTCCCGCGTCACATAGCCGATATGCGGCGTGCAGATGACATTGGGCAGTGTCAGGATCGGATCGTGCGGATCCCTCAGCGGTTCGGTTTCATAGACGTCGACCGCGGCGCCACCGGGCCGGCCGGCGCGCAGCGCGGTGACCAGTGCGCCCGGTTCGATCAGCCTCGCGCGACTGGTATTGACGAGGAGGGCGGTCGGCTTCATCGCTGTAAGATCAGTCTCGCCGACAATGCCGCGGGTCACGTCCTTCAACCGCAAATGCAGGCTCAGCACATCGCATTCGGCGAAAAACGCCGCCTTCGACGCGGCAAAGCGGACATCGTCCGCCGATGCGCGTTGCCGGGAATTGTCCGATCCCCACGCGACCACGTCCATCCCGAAGGCCCGGCCGTAATCGGCCACCGCCTTCCCGATGCGGCCGTATCCGAAAATGCCGAGCGTGCCGCCGCGCAGCGTCGTGCCGACGCCGATCTGCCAGTCGCCGGCCTTTAATGCCGCCATCTGCTGCGGGATCTGCCGCCTTGCGGCGAGTATCAGGCCCCAGGTGAGTTCCGCCGCCGCATAGGAAGGCGTGCCCGCATGCTGGCTGGACGACAGGATCACGCGGTTTCTCGTGCAGGCTTCGACGTCGATATGCGGGTAGACGCTGCGCTGGCTGATCAGTTTCAGGTTCGGCAGGCGGTCGAGCAGGCCGGCGCCGATCCGCGTGCGCTCGCGGATCAGGACCAGCACTTCGGTCCCGGCCAGCCGTTCGGCAAGCACTGAATCGTCCTGCACATGGTCGTTCCAGATCTCCACGTCGAAGCCGTCGAGCTTGGTGAAACACGGCAAGGTGCGCAGCGTGTCGAAATAATCGTCGAGGATACTGACTTTCATCGTGCCCGCTCCCGGGTGTTAGCGCGTTGCCGTTTACCGGCCCCCGAACGGCCAGGGCAGTTCAACGAATTCCTGCAACAGACCCGGCGGGAAATCGCGGTTGAGCATGAAGGCCATGAAAAGCAGGGCACCAAGCCCGCCGGCCGTCAGAATGCCGGTCATTGGCCAATCAAGCCGGGCGCGAATGCGCAGGAACGTGAGGAAGAACAGCGCCAGTGCCAGGATGAAGCCGAAAATGGCGGTCAGCAACAGCAGGAGCACGAACCAGCCGAGCATGGCCCACAGCCCGTGCGGAGCTTCTGCGTCCTCGCCGCGGGCCTCGTTGTCCATGAATACCCGGTCGGAGGCCGGACGGAAGGCCATCTGCACCATCAGGGCCAGCACGCCGACGAGGCTGAGACCGGCAACGGTGACCGGGAACACCTTGTCGATCAGCACGTCGATGCGCATGGAATCGAACAGGAACACGGCCAGGAACAGCGCCAGCACACCGGTGAATACAAAGGCCGGCACGCGGTTCCACGGCTGTCCCTCGGCATCGGGCGGACGGATCGCGGCGGATTGCCGGGCGCCGAGCCAGACCGAGACGATGGTGATGATCGCCAGAATGATGACGATCGGCGAGAAGATGTACTCAATGCCTTGATCGAAACCGCGGCGGAAGCGGGTCATGGCGATCTGGGTGGCCTGATAGGTGTAGACCTCGGCCTGGCTGGCGAGCACGAAGCCGATCAGAAAGGCGGGGCGCGGCCAGTCGAAACGGCGCATGAAGATGCCGATCATGCCGATGGCCACCAGAGCCGTCAGGTCCCAAAGCGTCTGCTTCGACTGGAACGCGGCGAACGAGATCATCATGAACAGGAAGGGCACGAGCAGCGGAAAGCGAATCGTCGTCAGCCGTGCAATGCCGCCGGACAGGAACAGGCAGAGCCCGGCCCCGATCACGTTGGCCAGTGCGAGAGACCAGACGACCGTATAGGTGATCGGCAGGTCGTTGCGCACCATTTGCGGGCCGGCATCGTAGCCAAGCAGGATCATGCCGCCGATGAACACGGCCATAGAACCGGAGCCTGGAATGCCGAACAGGAGCGTGGGCACAAGGCCGCCGCCTTCCTTAGCGTTGTTGGAGCTTTCCGGACCGATCACGCCACGGATCTCACCGTGGCCGAATTTCGACTTGTCGCGGGTCGTCTGCATGGTGTGCCCGTAGGCGATCCAGTCCACCACCGAGCCGCCGAGGCCGGGGATCACTCCGACAAGCACGCCGATTACCGAACACCGGATCGACAGCCAGAGATTGGCCGCCCAGTCGCGCACGCCGTCGATCCAGCCGGCGCCGAGCGTGGCGGTCTTGGAAATCGCCCGATCCTGGCGCAGGAGCGAAATGATTTCCGGGATGGCAAAGATCCCGAGCCCGATCGTGACGAGCTGGAATCCGTCCTGCAGGTACCAGCTGCCGAAATCCATGCGCGACGAGCCCTGTGCGGGGGCTTCACCGATCGCGCCGATGGCCATGCCGAAACCGGCGGCGATCAGGCCCTTGAGGATGTTGCTTCCGGCCAGCACGCCGACCATGGAAAAGCCGAGTACGGTCAGCATCAGAAGTTCCGGCAAGCCGAAGGCGAGCACGATCGGCCGGGCGATGATGACGAAGAAGGTGAGTACCGTCGCTCCGAAAAGACCGCCGAACAGAGAGGATATGAAGGCGGCGGCGAGCGCGCGGGCCGCCTGTCCCTGCTTGGCAAGCGGAAAGCCGTCCAGGACAGTCGCCTGGGAGGCCGATGACCCGGGTATGCCCATGAGCACGGAGGCAAAGGTGTCCGATGTGGGAATGACGGCAACAAGGCCGACCATCATTGCCAGACCGGACACGGCATCCATGCCGTAGATGAAGGGCAGAACGAGGCTCAGGCCGGCAATGCCGCCGAGGCCCGGAAACACGCCGACCGACAGGCCGAGCAGAACACCGATCGTCAGCCAGATGATCTGTTCCGGTGCGAAAATGAGCGCAAACGCTTCGCCGAGCGCAGGCAGGGCGGTGCCGAGGATATCCATGATCCGGACCTAGAATGTTCGAGGTCTTCAGGCAGCCGGACAGGCGGCCGGTCGGTTGGCGCAACCGCGAAGGGTGCCGGTATCGGGACCGGTGTCCGGCGAAGGCGACCCGGCGCGAACGTGCCGGGCCGTGGAGGTCGGAAGAAGCGGCCGGGCGGATCGGGTCCGCCCGGTAGGGGTCGGACCTATTTCAGTTCGACGCCGTACCGTTCCTTCAGCCAGCCCTTGATCCAGTCCGTCGCCGCCGGATCGACCTTGGTGCCGAGTTCCTTGAATTTGGCGGCCTGGGCACCGGTTGCCTGCGGATAGACGCCAAGTCGCGCCTTGGAGATTTCGGCGAAATCGGCCCGTTCCGTCACGGCCTTGAAGCCGTTGGAGAAGGCGTCGATGATTCCCTGATCGGTGCCCTTCGGCAGGAACACCATTTTCTGAGCCGGGAAACCGGCGATGAAGAAGGCCTTCCAGGCTTCCCAGGCCGGGCCGGAGGGGGCTTCGCCCTTCATCTCGGTATAGACTTCCTTGAAGGTCGGCAGGTCCGGGAAGGTCGGATCGCGCACGATGTTGCCTTCGCCGTCCAGCGCGCCCCAGGTCATGATCGGCACGGCCTTGCCTTCCTCGACCAGCGGCGTGACCTTGGACAGGAACGAGGACGAGGTCTGATAATCGATATTGGCTTCGCCGCGTTCGAACATCAGCCGGCCATCGCCGCGTCCCTTGATGCCGAAGACCGGATCAACCTGCAGGCCCAGCATTTCCCAGGCAAGCAGCGGGACGAGATCGAGCCGGGTCGCGCCCTGCGAGCCGTAGATGAAATTCTCGCCGAGAAGCGATTTCGGATCGGCTTTCCACTTGGCGCCGAGATCGGCTGGCAGATAAGCGACGCCACCGGTTGCCGAGGCAAGCACGACGTTCCAGTCGGCATAGTCGAACTTGACACGCGGGTCGTTCAACAGGAATGGAAATTGGGTCGAGCCTGAGGTGCCGAGAATGACCGAACCGTCGTTTTTGGCCCGCGAAGCAAACCAGTTCGCGCCCTTGGTCGAACCGGCGCCCGGCATGTTCTTGACGACAATGGTAGGATTGCCCGGCATCGCTTCCGACAGGAGCGGCGCATAAAAACGGGCCCATTTGTCGGAACCGCCGCCTTCGGAGAAGGGGATGATCCATTCAATGGTCTTGCCGGAAAAATCGACCTCGGCGGCAGCCGGTCCGGCCAGCGCCAGGGCGGCGGAGCCGGCGATAACGCCGAGGGCAGTGCGACGGGTGAAACTGGCGATCATGGTGTCCTCCCTGTGATCTTATGGGCCGCGCGGTCGGCTCGACACTGTGTCGAACCGATCCGGGCACAGGCGTTTCCCACGCGGCCGATTTTGACTCTTCGACCTTCGTCGATACCATCCTAGCCCGGTTAGCTGTCGAAAGTCTGTCGGGGAAATAAAATTGCGTATCGTTCTCGTTGAGGACAACACAATGCTGGCGTCGGGCATCACCAAGACGCTGACCGACCAGGGGCACAGCGTCGACGTCTTCACGGACGGAGCCGTCGCGGACGAGCATTTCCGGCAGGAGGGTGCCGATCTGGCGATCATCGACCTGAACCTGCCGGGTCTCGACGGCATCGACCTGACGCGGCGGCTCAGGGCGCGGTCGCAGACATTTCCCGTTTTGATGCTGACGGCGCGCGGGGATACCAGCGACCGGGTGCGCGGCCTGGATGCCGGAGCGGACGATTATCTGGTCAAGCCTTTCGAGATGGCGGAACTGGAAGCCCGGCTGAGAGCGCTGGCCCGGCGCCGCGGCGGGCTTCTCCCGCCGGAGGAGCACATCGGCACACTCGTCTATCAGCGCGGCGCCCGGCGGGTGCTCGCCGGCGATCGCGCGCTCGATCTGTCGCGCCGGGAATTGTCCCTGTTCGAAGCGCTTCTGGATCGGCAGGGCCAGTTCGTTTCCAAGGACGCGCTCGCCGACACGCTCTATGGCGTGGGTGCGGACATCGACATGAACGCGGTGGAATTGCTGGTGTCTCGTGTGCGCCGCCAGCTCAAGGGGTCGGGCGTCACCATCCGGACGGCCCGCGGTATCGGTTACATGCTGGATACGGACGCTGAGTCGTGACCCGTCCGGTGCGTTCGCTGCGGTCGCGCCTTCTGCGGATGATCGTGCTGCCGCTTCTGATCGTGGCCGTGCTCGTCGCCGGCTTCCGATATTTCGAAGCGAAACAGACGGCGCAAGGGATCTACGACAATTCGCTGCTTTCGATCGCGCATGTTATCGCGCGGGACGTCGTGCTGACGGACGGCGACCTGCTTGCGGAACAATTGCTGGAAACCCTGACCGACGCGCTCGGCGACCCGATCTTCTACCACGTGGCCGGCGACAGCGCCTCAGCGCTCGTCGTGGGGTATACCAATCCGCCGCGGCCGCCGGGCCGCCTCTCACCTGAGGCGGGCACACCGGTTTTTTATGACAGCGTCTATCGCGGCGATCCGGTGCGCGTCGTGGCTTTGCGCGAATTCATTTCCACGACACCCTTCGACGGTTGGGTGAACGTCACTGTCTGGCAATTGACCTCGGAACGCGAGCGGCTCACGGACCGGCTGACCGGGCGGGCGGCGGCCGTCATGGCGCTGATCATCGCCGTGGCCGGTGCAATTATCTGGTTCGGTATCAGTGTCGGGCTGAAACCGCTGTTCGACCTGGAACAGGCGATCGAAATCCGGTCGGCCGACGATCTGCGCCCGATCCGGCGTGCCGTGCCGCGCGAAGTGTCGAGCCTGGTGACCGCCATGAACGCACTGTTCCGGCAACTCCGCGAGGCGTTTGCCGAACGGGACGGGTTCATCGCCAACGCCGCCCACCAATTGCGCAATCCGATTGCCGGCATTCAGAGCCAGGCCGAAGCAGCGGCAGGGGCGCTGGAAACGGACGATCTTCGGGCGCGGGTCGCGGATGTCTCGGAAGCCGCGCGCCGGGCCTCGCGGCTGACAGGACAATTGCTGTCGATGGAACGGGTTTCCCGGCGCACGATCGCAGACAGCTTCGAGGCGATCGATGTAGCCGGCATAATAAGGGACGCGGCGGGACGCATTGCGCCGCGGGCACTTCGCCAGGGTGTCGAAATCTCGCTGACGGGTGCCGAAACCGAGCAGGCGTCGCGCGGCAATCCCACCCTTCTCAGTGAAGTGTTCGACAACCTGCTCGACAACGCCCTGCGCTACGGTTGTCGGAACGGCGGTGCGATCGCGGTCAAGCTGGAACCGGGCCGCGAGTCGTTACGTGTCCTGGTCGAGGATACCGGGCCGGGCATTCCCGAAGAATTCAGGCCGCGCCTGTTCGAGCGCTTTACGCGTGGCGTGGAAGACGGGTCGGACGGATGCGGCCTGGGGCTCGCGATTGCCAAATCGATCGTGGAAGGCCATGGCGGCGTGCTGACCATCGATTCGGGTCCGGACGGCACACGCGCGGCGGTCGTGCTGCCTACGATCGAATGAGATCAGGGTTCGAGGTCTTGCAGGTGCTGGTGCACCGATGAGACGACGACCGATCCTTCGCCGACCGCCGATGCGACCCGCTTGACCGAACCGCTGCGCACGTCTCCGACCGCGAAGATGCCCGGACAGGAGGTCTCCAGTGCCGATCGACCGCCGTGCTCGGGCCCGGTCAGCACGAAGCCCTTGTCGTCCAGCGTACAATGCGGGGTCAGCCAGTCGGTATAGGGCACCGCGCCGATCATGATGAACAAGGCCCGTGTTTGCACGACCTGTTCCGAGCCGTCGCCGCGATTTGTGAGCGTCACGGCGTCCAGGTGCCGGTCGCCATGCAGGGCCGTGACCTCGGTGCGGCCATGAATGGTAATGCGCGGATCGCTTTCGAGGCGCCGGACAAGATAGTCCGACATGGTCGCCGACAGGTCCGGACGGCGGATGCAGATATGCACGTGCTGGGCGTGACGCGACAGGAACATCGCGGCCTGGCCGGCGGAATTGCCGCCGCCGATGATCACCACGTCGCTGTCGCGGCAGAACCGGGCCTCCAGTTCGGTCGCCGCGTAATAGATGCCGGCGCGTTCGAACTTCTCCAGGTTGGCGAGCGGCAGGCGCCGATATTGGACGCCGGCGGCCACGACAATGGATTTGGTGTGGATGTCGGTGCCGTTGCACAGGCTGATCGCCCAGCCGTCGCCGTCCCGGCGCAGGGCCCGGGCGGTGCGTGGCACCGCGAAGCGCGCACCGAACTTGATCGCCTGGATCTGGCCGCGATAGGCGAGGTCGGCGCCGGAAATGCCGGTCGGAAATCCCATATAGTTTTCGATACGGCTCGACGTGCCGGCCTGTCCGCCAATGGCCGTGTCGTCGATGACAAGCGTGCACAGGCCTTCGGAGGCGCCATAGACGGCCGCCGCGATGCCGGCCGGTCCGGCACCGACGACCGTCAGGTCGAACCGGGCGCCGTCCTCGACGTCCAGCGGCACGCCGATAGCGTAGGCAATGCCCGGATTTTCAGGGCGCGGCACAACCTGGTCGCCGCGCAGGATCACATTCATGTCGTGCGGATCAAGCGCCAGGCGGTCCGCCATTGCGCGTCCCTCTTCACTGCGGCTGTCGACCCAGCGATGCGGGATCCGGTTGCGTCCGACATATTCCAGGGCGCGCGTTACCTTGGGGTCGCTTTCGGGGCCGAGGACCGTAAGGTTGGCTGTTGCTGATTGCATAAGAATTTCACGCCGCGCCGCAAAGGCGGCGACGATCACATCGCCGATTTCCGGGATCTCGCTGATGGTGCGGCGGACCTGTTCGGTGGTCAGCCGGATCAGTTCGGCATCCTCTGCAACAACGCAATTCAGGAACGGCGCCTGTCCGCTGAGCAGGCCGATTTCGCCGACAAAAGCATTCGGCCCCACGGTGCTGACGATGCCATCCCCGGATTCCGTCGGGTCGATGATGTGCAGCGCACCGGAGATGACGACAAAGAAGACCTGCTCCTTGTCGCCTATCTGATAGAGAATCGTGCCGGCGGCATGCTTTCCAACGCTGCCGATCTCGCACAATTGGGCGATCTGGTCCGGTGTCAGGGACCGGAAGGCGTCCTCGCGCAACGTGCCGCCGAGGGCGCTGGCGACGCGGGACGAACTCGAGACAACCGGATTGTCCATGGGATCTCCGAATACAGGAAGGTGTCCTCGGGGAACATAGGAACCAGACCCGTATTGGAAAGCCGGGAAGCCGTTCCGGCCTCAATTGCCTTGAATGTCCCGTATCCGCGCATCGTAACTGGCCGCCAATTGGTAATCCTCGGTCGCGTAGGCGATGGCCCGGCAGGTGTTCAGGCCGATCAACAGCGCTTCGGAATCGCTGCCGGAGCAGTGCTGCAGGGCCTCCTGAGGAGTCATTTCGAGAACGACTTCGAGAATTGCTGTCATCGACTTGCGCATGGCGAAGGTGTTGCGCCGGGGATTGTCGGTCTCTGCACCGGACGGCTTGCCGAAGAAATCCGGGAAGGACAGGGCCGTCGTTGGCGTTCCGGCTTCAAGCTGCTCCACGTAGGTTGCCGCGGTCAGTTTCGGTTCCGAGGCCGTGTCGGCGAGCGCCCGAAGCAGGGGCGCGTGGTCGTAATCCTCAGAGACGTCGACGAGCGGCGGCGCGCCTTCATCCAGAGCGTCTGCGGTCCATTCGTACCAGGCAGCGGCATTGGGGCCGGATTGTTCGGTCCCAAGCGCGAGGCCGAATTGACCGGCGACGATCTCGCCATAGGCGGGCTCGTCGAATGCCGCCAGAAGCGCCCCGTAGCGCATCGACACCGTTTCGTGTCCGGTTGCGAGCGCCATGCCCATGCAGACCTCGAAGCTCTCGCTGATCGTCGCGCGTTCGGTCGCGCTCTTTCCGGCCATGAACTGCGCCAGGCTGGCCGTCGCATCGGCCGGGTCCATGCCGAGGCCGTTCAAGATCGCATCCTTCTGCGCGTCGGCAAAGCCCGTGCATTGGGTCCAGGACGATTGCGGATCGAAGTCGTCCTGTCCATCCAGGAGAAATTGCAGGCGGGCCAGCGAGTAAGACCGGGCCGTGCAATAGCCCTGTGCGATCGTCTGCGTTGCCACGCGCCCGTCGGACCCGTCGCCTTCGAGGCTTTGCAGTTTTTTCAGCGCATTGACTTCAGGACGGGCACAGAGCCTTTCGATCAGGCTGGCGGTCAATCCATCTTTTGGAGCGTTCCTGGTGGCGTCCCGTGTGCCTGTGTTCGGCACCTGCCGCTTCAGGTTGACCAGGAAGGTGTTCATGGCATCCGGCGGCGAAATGATCGGGGTGGAAGTGGTGCCGCTGCCGCTCGGTTTTCCTTTCGCAGGATCGGGATTCACCGTGCCGGGATTCGATGTCGCCTGGGCGTAGGCGGCCAGGAGCGCCGCGCGTTGCGCCGGGGACAGACTGCCGGTGCGGGATGCGCCGAGCGCGTCCTGATAGCGGACAATGGCGGCGCGTGTGCGCCGGCCGAACAGGCCGTCCGGGCGGCCGGCATCGTAGCCGAAAAGGTTCAGCGCGCGCTGTACGTTGGCATCATCGCGCACGATCGACGACCGCGACCGGCCCGATCTCGGGCGCGAGGAATAGCGGCGCGACGAATATCCGCGTGACCGGGCACGGCGTTTCTTGGCACGCCGGTTCTTGACCGCATTCGTGATCACGGCCCCGGTGATGGCTCCGGCGGCAAATCCGCCGAGAAAATCGCCGCCGCCGGCTTCAGCCCGGTCTGACGGCAATGTCGTCAGCGCCGCAGCGATAAGCGACAAGAACGCGTATCTTACAAACATGGCGTACTCCCCGTGTTGCGGTCCCTCATCGGAACCGCTGCCCCTGTTGCGACCGGATCGTTGCTTTTTGTTTCGGCCTTGCCGGAACGATCGTTCGGTCGCGCCGTAAGTGTCTTTCCCGGTGGCGGTCTATTGCGCCACCAGCGTCTCCATTGCGCTGAACCGAACCCAGCCCGGCACCTTGGTGGCAAAATTCACTTCGCCCCATTTCGGGTGGTAGACAGCCGGATCCTGCAGGATGTCCAATGCGGCAACGAGGCCCTGCGCGAAGCGCGATACCGCCTGATGCCGGGATGAGCCCTGCCGCCAGTTGAAAACGGCGAGCACGGCGCCGACTGCGATCGTGGGAACCGGTGCGCCGGCATTCACCAGATTTGGATAATCGGCTGCCTGAAACGCGGTTTCGAAATACGCGCCCTGGATGGTTTTCGGCAGTGTGATCGGCAACAGCGTCAATCCGTCGTCGCGCCCGATGCTCTCGATGATCGATCCGGGTTTGCCGAGAACGAACACAGCCGCGCCGATATTGCCCTGTTTCAACTGGCTGATCGCCTCCGTATTGGAGACATTGACCGGCACGATCGAAATGCCCAGGGCATCGAAAAGCGTATTGGCGGTCATTTCCGTCCCGCTGCCGGCTCCGCCGACGGAGACGATCGCGCCCTCCAATTCCTTGATGGACCGCAATCCGGTCGGTACGACGATGTGGATTTCCTCGTCGTAGAGCTTGCCGATATAGCGGATCGATTCCTCGATGCCCGGGATCGTCTGGTTGGCCTTGTAGAAGTCCAGGACGTCGCTCTGGACGATCGCCACGTCGACACCGTTCAAATAGAGAAGATCGCGAATGTTCTGCTGCGAGCCCTTGCCGAGCATCGGCAGGACACGGATGTCGTCGCCGTCCAGGACGGCCGACATCTGGTGTGCAAATTTGGCATAGGTTCCAGTAACGCTGCCGCTAATGACGCCGATGACATCAGGTTCCGGCTCTTGCGCCTTTGCCACATTTGATGATTGACTGTCGGAGAACGTCAGCCCTGCAGTTATTGCGACCAAAAAGAGTAATAGGTGCAAAATGAGACGGGTACTCGAAAATCGCGAAGTTTTGCCCATGAGCCTTCCCCATAGTCATGGAAAATTTCTTCGATGGGGAATACTAGCATTTTTTCTTTTCGTGTTCCAATTGTATACTGTGGTTGCTAGCGAAGCAGCGTCTAATGTAAAGTTGTTGACGCAGCGTGCGATCGATTTATACGCAGATTCTCAAGACCTTACCGGGAGTGCACGAAGCGAGGCGGACTATCAACTTGTGCTGTTGATCGATCGCATCATCGAGCGCTTTCCCAGAAGCCTGGAAGCGCAACTCCTGAAGCGGGCCGGACGCCTGCCGACGCTGGACTTGGACGTCGCGGGCCTTCGAGCACGCACGAAAGCCTGGGCCACACGTCATCCCGATCGCGCAGCGGCCCTGTCAAAACAGATGGCCGAAGACGATGCCACGCCACCCGCCGTGATCGTCACGAAACGGGCGAACGACGAGGATCCGCCCGACGATAAGGTCGACAGGGATTCTCCCGGCCCGGCCGACACCTCATCAGGGCGAAGCGATGACGGCATTGTCATGCCGCCGCGGAACGACAAGGCGTTCGATATGTCGGTGTTTACCCGGCGCAAACAGCCGTCCGATCAGACGACCCCGCCGATCGATGCCGGCCCGGCCCGCAAGGTGACCCGGGACCAGGTGCGGACCGTCCTGCGCAAGGCTTCGGTGCTGGTCTACTTCGTCGGGCTCGGCAAATCGGGCGGGCTTATTCCGAAGCATATCGGGTCGGGCTCGTTCATCGCGCCCGATCTCGTGTTGACCAATGCGCATGTCGTGGAGGAGATGGCCAAGTACAAGGGCACATGGATCGTCATCAACGAAACCATCGGCATCCGCGAGGCGAAAGTCATTTCCAATGCGCGCCAGAATACGCCGATCAAGATCGATGCGGCTGTGTTTCGTGTGCCGGGCTTCAAGAGCCGGCATTACCTGCGCGTGAACAGCCGGCACCGCATCGACGAATGGATCGGCATCAGCGGCTATCCGGGCGATGCCTCGCGGTCCGACGAACGCTACGATTTCCTCAATACGGCGATTGCCCGCGGTACGGTACCGGCGAAAGACCAGATCCCGACCGCGGTCGTCGATGAAGGGCGCCTGAACAACGTCGTCCGCGACCGGTCGTCGAAATCCCTAAACCTGCAATACACGATGCTTACCGCCGGCGGAAACAGCGGTTCGCCGATCGTCAATGCCTGCGGCGAGATCATCGGGCTGCACTATGCCGGGTCGACGACCAAGGTGAAGTACAACATCGCCGTGCACGCCAAGGACGTTCAGTTTTTCCTGCGGCATGCGAATATCGGCTTCGATGCCGTCGACCAGGAATGCCAGGTCGGCGGGTGACGTTAGGTCCCGCCGTGGCTTTTTCGGTCAGTTTCGGGCCACCTGGATGCGGTCCCATGCCTTTGCCAGGATCGCGTCGCGACCATAGACGTCGCGTCGGAAATGCACGCTGCCGTCCTTGTTGACCCAGGCGGTAAGGTACGTGATGTGCACCGGGATCGGATTGTCGAGCTTGACGACACGGCGCTTGCCGCGCTGCACGATGCGGTCGATCTGATCGCGTTCCATGCCCTCCGGCCCGAGCAGGACCTCGGCCAGCTTGAGCGGATCTTCCACCCGGACGCAGCCATGGCTGAAGGTGCGCAGAGCCCGGTTGAACAGGCTCTTGGACGGCGTGTCGTGAATGTAGATGTTGTACTTGTTGGGAAACATGAACTTCACCCGGCCAAGCGCGTTGCGCGGGCCTGACGCCTGCTGCAGGCGGAACGGGAAGTTGGACCTCGAATAGGATGCCCAGTGCACTGAATAGGGATCGATCCGCTGGCCGCCGGCAAGCACACGGATGTTCTGGCGCGACAGGACACCGGGATCGCGCCACAATTTCGGAAGGTATTCGCGCGTGGCGATCGAATAGGGCACGTTCCAGTTCGGATTGAGAACCAGATATGTCATCTGTTCGGTAAAGACCGGGGTCTTGTGATAGGTCTTGCCGACAACGGTCCGGGCCGCATGCAAGGTCTTTTCGCGGCTGACGCCGTCTTTTTCCACCCGGCGCACGACCTTGAGATATTGGTCGGCGAGATTGACGAAGACATAATAGGAACCCAGGTCGTCCGGCATCCAGCGGCGGCGTTCCAGATTGATCTCGATCTGGCGCACGCGCTCCGCGGCCGTGATGTTGATCTGCTTCAGCGTGTTCGGACCGACGACCCCGTCCATTTCCAGGCTGAGACGGCCCTGAAATGCCTTGACGGCTTCGACGAGCGGGCCTTCGTAGACCGGGTCTTCAGCAGTGAAATCGAACGCGCTGCGATCCAGCGTGCCGACTTCGATCATGCGCCGGGCAAGGGCCTGTACCATCGGGTCCGTCATGCCCGGTTTCAGGGATTTGCCCGTTACCGGGCTCGGAACCAGCGTCCAACCACCCTCGGCTGCGATGGCGCGAAAATCTGCAAGCGCCTGCTTCAGACGGGCATAGCGCGGTCCCGGCGGTTCCAGGGACAGGCCGAAAGCCTCCATGTCGCGGGCCATGCGGGCGCCGGCGAGCACGCGTCCGAGATCGGGCCGTTCCGGTGCGATGCGCAGGTCGCGGTTGACCGCGCTCGGCTCCAGCCGGCCGGCCCGCACGTGATCGGCGTAGTTGAGCAGCGCGAATGACAGCCGGGCGTCGAGATCCGCAAGGGCCGCAGGTTCGATCGCATCAAGCGCGGCGGTGAGCGCCGGTGTTACATAATCCTCCGCCATCAGTCCGTTTTCCGGCGCCTTGCGGAGCAGCGCCATAAGCGCGCGGCCCTTGTCTGTTATGCCCGCTTCGGAAACCCAGATCGGTGCATATCCCGCGGCCTCATAGTCAGCGATCAGGGTGATCTGCCGCGCATCGCCCGCGTCGGCCCAATGGCCGTCGTTTTCCTGAATGCGCTCGGCAAGCGCCAACGACACGCGATCCAATTCGCTTGCCTTGGCGGACCCGGCGATGCCGATGGCAAAGAGGACGAGAGCGAAGGAAAGGGCATTGCGCATGGATATCGGCTCCGTTGATCGTTTCCTGGACGTGCCGGAACGTTCCGCATCGGTTAACGGAACGGTGCATCAGGTTGCCTATGTAAGGTATTATTCAGCAAACAGCCATGCCGAATTACCAAGTGATATTCAGGGCCGGCGTCGCAAATCTTCACTTACGCAGTTTTCAGGGAAATGGTTAACAAAATGCAGGATCGCCCGACCGAGTTATTGTTCGTCTGGATCAATTGCAAGGACAGGCAAGAAGCCGAAATGCTTGCCGAGACGCTGATTGCGGAACGGCTTGCCGCGTCAGCCAACACTCTGCCGGCGATCGCCAGCCTTTTTCACTGGCGCGGTGCGGTCGTCAGCGCCGAGGAAGTGCCGCTGATCGTCAAGACAAATGGTCTTTCTTTCGAAGCGCTGCAACGCCGGGTTTCGGACCTGCATTCCTACGAAACGCCCTGCATTCTCGGGCTGTCCGCTGACCGGGTCAACGCGGCCTATGCCGCCTGGCTGCAGCGCGAAATCCCGGCACCGAAGATCTGATCCCGCTCGTCTGTGCCCTGTCGGGATGCCGTTTTGGCGAGACCGTTCCGCACAGATCAACCTTTTCTTTGTTTCTTTGTGACTAGGGTGGTCCGGAAAGTTTCAAAGAATTTCAGGGCGTAATCCTGATGATCAGGTACATACGGGTCGACAGTCCGACCGATCGTTTCTTCGCATCCGCGATGCCGGGCTGTCTGTCATGGCGCTGACCTCCGAACCCGTTGGGGCGATTGAACCAGCGGCCCGTCGGGCCGTTGCCAGGAGCCATCCGGTCGGTCTGTCCGCCTGGCCGAGCATGGCCATTCGTATCGTCAGTTTCCTGGTGCCGATGGCGTTCCTGGCGGTCGTCAATCTTCAGCCCTTCGTCGAAGCTAAGTGGATGTTCCTCGATCCGCTGACGGCTGCCGAATTGTCGGGCGATTGCTGTCACACCTATTACGGGTTCGTGTCCACGCTCGGCATCATGATGTGGGTGACCGCAGCGGCGGTCTGCCTGTTTGCGGCCTTCCTGTTCCTGATGGAGGGCCGGGCCCGCGGGCTTGTCGGGTTTGCGCTGGCGGCCGGCGTCTTTACCGGTTGGCTCGCGCTCGACGACGCGTTCCTCGTGCATGAAGTGGTGTTCCCGTCCATCGGCATTCCGCAAAATGCCGTGCTAGCCACCTATGCGCTGCTTGCCATGGTTTATCTGGCCTGCAGCTGGCGGATCGTGCTCGCGCATGATTACTGGCTGTTTCTGGCCGGCGGCAGCGGCCTGGCGCTCAGCATGGCCGTCGACACGCTCCTGCACAGCCTGGTTCCCGGCATCGTCATGCTGGAGGACAGCGCCAAGTTCTTCGGCATCTTCTGCTGGATGGCTTTTCACGTCACCACGGTGGCCCGCATCCTGGTGATGGACCGGTCGCGTGCGCCGGAGGCCTGAATGAGCGGACCCGCAGCCATCAGCGGCGACGGCCGGTCGATCCTTCTTCTGGGCAATTACCGCCCCGGGTTGGCCCTGGCGCGGCGGTTTGCCGAAGACGGCTATCGGGTGATCGTGGGATCTGAAGGCTGCGAAGGCGGGTGCGAACACAGCCGGTTCGTCGAGGAAATCTGGGAACAATCGGTAGGCCCCGATCAGGGCGAGGCCTTTGTCCAGTCTCTTGCCGGCTTTTGCGCGACGCGCCCCGAGCTTGCCGCCGTCTTCCCGGTTTCGGAAGACTATGTGCGGCTGCTGGCACGCCCCGAGCATCAGGCCGCGCTCGGCGATCTGCCGCCGCTGATCATGGTCGCTCCGGCGCTTGTCGATGCCTGTCTCGACAAGCTCGGCATGATGACGCTTGCCCAGAAGGCGGGCGTGCCGACGGCGGCCTTTGCCCAGGTCGACGATCCGGCGGCCTATACAGCGGCCCTCGACAGGCTCGGCGTACCGCTGGTCATCCGGCCGGCGCATTCCAGCAACCGCATCGACGGGCGCAAGGCTGTTATCGTCGACGATCGGTCTGAGGCGGATGCCCTGACCATAGATTGGGCGACCCAGAAACAGGGGCTCATTCTGCAGCGCAAGGCCGAAGGCGTTCGGCACAATTTTTACTTTGCCGCCTATCGCGGGCAATTGATCCGCTGCCTGCACGCCGTCATTACGCGTACGGACCGTGTCGACGATACCGGCCTCGCGGTAGAAGGCGTGACAATCGCCCCGGATCCCGGGATCCGGGGCCAGACCGAGGCTCTCGTTGCGGCTCTCGACTATCATGGCATCGGTTGCGCGCAGTTTCTGGTCGACTCGACCAGCGGCACGACCAGTTTTCTGGAAATCAATCCCCGGATCGCCGGAAATCACGCGGTTCCCGACTATGCCGGTCTCGATCTCGGCGGCTTTCTTCTCGATATCGGCCTCGGTCGAACGCCCGATCTGACGCCGGTCACGGGCATGGCCGGGATCCGCTATGTCTGGACCAGCGGCGACATGCTGGCCGCCAAGGAATCCTGGCTGCGGGGTGAGATCTCCGGCGCTGCGGCGCTCCTGTGGCTTGGCAGGGTCGTGATCGCCGGGATCTGGGCGAATGTGCACATCGTCTTTTCGTGGAGCGATCCGAACCCGGGGCTGAGGGCCCTTTGGGCGGTTCTGCCCCGTCTGAATCGTTGGCAAAAACCGAAGGACCGCGCGGACAAGAATTGGACCGAGGATGCCGGACCGCTTGCCGCCAGGAGGATGCAATCATGAGCCAGAGCGCTCTGTCCCAGGATTCCGCGTTGTGGGATCTGTCGCAGGCCGATGCGGCCGGCACAGCGCAATCCGGTACGATCGGCAGTACGGCTGCCGTGTCAGTCAAGCAGATCAGCGGGGCCTATTGGGATGGCGCGGCGGGCGATTTCGACGACATCATTCCCGAGCAGACCGCCGTTTTCAACGCGTCCCGGTGGGGCGAGGCGAACACCGAGGCATTGGGCTTTTACCGGGGCGACACGCTGATCGGCGGGGCGGCGGTCCTGGTCCGGTCGCTGCCGCTGGTTGCGTCGGGCATCGCAATCATCAAATGGGGGCCGGTGTGGCGGCTGGCCGGCGAACCGGCCGAAACCGCAGACCTTGCGGCGATCCTGGAGGCGTTGCGGGACGAATATTGCGTGCGGCGCAATTTTCACCTCACGGTCATGCCGTTCGCCGATCCCGAATACAGCGAACCCATGTGCGACGCACTTGAAAAGCTCGCCTTCAAGAAGGGCAGCATGCTCGCCGCGCCGGAACGCTATCTGGTCAATACGGGCGTCGATGCGGAAACCCTGCACAAGGGTCTCGGCCAAAAGTGGCGCTACAATCTGAAAAAGGCCCGCAAGAATACGTTCGATATCCGGTTTGCCGACTCCGCGGAGGGGCTGGAAACCTTCCTCGACCTCTACTGGAAGATGCTGGAGCGCAAGAAGTTCCTGGATTCCTCGGCAATCGGGTCGCTTCCCGATCTGATGGCCACGCAATCGGAAGCTATTCGTCCGCGCGTCGTGCTTGTCAGCCACGACGGTGCGATCACCGCCGGCGGTATTTTCGAGTTTTCCGGGGAACGCGCGACCTACATGTTCGGGGCGACCGACAATCGGGCGCTTGGCCTGAAGGCCGGCTACGCCATGCATTGGTGGCTGGCCGAAAAGCTCTGCGCGATGGAACGGATCCGTTGGTACGACCTCGGCGGCAATGACATCGATGCCGGCCTGCACCAGTTCAAGAAGGGATTTGTCGGCAAGCTCGGACACATCCTGATCACGCCGCCGCGCTACCATCTGGCGACTTCGGTGTCCGCTTCGCTGGTCGGAAGCGCGATTTTTGCCGCTCGCGACGCCAAGGCGGCACTGACGCGCGCTGCGCACCGCCTCGGCTCGGCGAAGAAAAAGTGAAGTTTCCCGCAGGCCTCTCGGTGCTTGCGCGGTTCTCGACGCTGTTCGGCGGGCGGATCGGCGGCGCGGCCGCCATGTTCCTGATCAATCTGATCATTGCCCGGCATTTCGGTGCTGAGGCGCTCGGTGTCTTTGCGGTTTTTGTCGCCGCCGTCGGCATCGTCTGCGTCTGTCTGCCGGTCGGGTTCAATGGTGTGGCGACCCTGTTCGCGGCCGAATATGCTTCGACCGGACGCCGTGAAGTCCTCAACGGCTATATCCGCACCGCGGCCCGCTACGGGATGGTCATGGCGCTCGCGATTGCCGGCTTCGGCGTCGTGCTGGTTTTCGCCGTACCGGATCACCTGCCGCCAAACGGCGCGACGTTCGTCACGCTTGTCTGGCTGACCGCAATTGCCATCGCCTCGATGACCATGCTCGGGGCACTGCTCGTCGGGTTGAAGCGGCAGGTCGCGGGCATGCTGCCGGAGACCTTTCTGAGGCCCGGCCTGTTACTTGGCTGCGTGCTGGTCGCCGTTGTCTTTGGTTGGACCGACAGTGTCGACCTCGTGCTCCTGTTCTATGCCGGGACCGCCTGGATCGCCCTGGCGGTCGCCTGTTTCCTGGCATTCGGTGTGTTGCGGGAGACGCTGGCGACAGTGCCGGCCTACGAGACCGTGCGATGGCGAAAGGCCGCCTATCCGTGGATGGCAATCTCGTTGTCCTGGGACTTTCTCGTCGACGTGCTGATCCTGCTCGCTGGGCTCTTGGCGGGATCGGCGGAAGTCGCGCTCCTTCACATCTGCTTCCGGTTCCGGATTCTCGTCGGCTACGCGATGCGGTCCATCATCATGTTATGGATGCCGGATATCGCGGCGGCGAAGGCGCAAGACGACCTCGAGGCGCTGACAAGGCGCCTGGCCGAAGCCAACGTGCTGTCGGTCGCGTTTTCAATCGCGGTGCTCGGCGGCTTCGCGCTTGTCGGGCCGATGCTGCTTGGTTTGTTCGGGGAGGATCTCGCGCACGGCGTTCCGGTCCTTCTCGCGGCCTCGACGACCTTGTTCCTCCGCGCCGTGTTCGGACCGTCGCCGTCAATCCTCGCGCTTTATGACCTGCACAACAGGACGGCCGCCCTGATGATCGGCGGCCTCGTTCTGGCGCTCGCGCTGGCTGCGGGTCTGTATCCGGTGTTCGGCGTGCTTGGGATTGCCATCGCCTATTCGGCCTCGAACGGCGTCGTGTCGTTCCTGCTATGGCGGTACACCAAAGCGCAGACCGGGATCGATTGTTCCGTGTTCGGCGGCTTTTCGGCGTTCCGGACCATGGCGCGGCTGCGCCGGGCGGAAAACCCCATTCCGCCCGCGCCGCATCATTGAGGCCGTTCACGCAATCGCTTAGGTGCTGGCGGACTCTTGGTCGGCGACCGGGTTGCCCGGCTTGTCGCGCGCAGCATTGACAGTGTAACACAGGCGTATGCCGACCTCCTTGTCCCTGGCCGGTCATCGCATCGATGCAGACCAGGTCTCTCCCTTCTGACTCCCGGTACCGCACTCGCCCATGAAACCGCCCCGCGCCTTCCTGACCGACCTCTTCGATGCCGCGCTCAAGGCGGCCGATCCGTTCCACTCGGTTCCGCAATACCTACCGGATCCGCCCCGGGGGCGCACGATCGTGGTCGGTGCGGGAAAGGCGTCCGCACGGATGGCGCAAGCGCTTGAATCCGCTTGGGCGGAACGTGGGGACGGGGCCGATTTGCCGGACGGACTGGTGATCGTGCCCTATGGCAGCCGCCTGCCCACGGAACGCATCGAGATCGTCGAAGCGCGCCATCCGGTGCCCGATGCAGCCGGCGAAGCAGCGGCACGGCGCATTCTGGAAACCGTATCCGGCCTGACGGAAGACGACCTTGTGCTCTGCCTGATTTCCGGTGGCGGGTCGGCCTTGCTCTCGGTGCCGGGTTCCGGCCTGACGCTTGCCGACAAACAGGCCGTCAACAAGGCCCTGCTCGCGTCCGGCGCAGCGATCGGCGAGATGAATTGTGTGCGCAAGCACCTGTCGGCGATCAAGGGAGGACGGCTGGCGGCCGCGGCTGCGCCGGCAAAGGTCGTCACGCTGACCATTTCCGACGTGCCGGGCGACGATCCCGCACTGATTGCCTCGGGCCCGACCGTGCCCGGCACGACGCGTCCTGAAGACGCCATGGCGATTCTTGCGCGCTATCAGGTGGCGGTTCCGGATGCGGTCACAGCCTTTCTCGAAACCGCGGCGGCGCAAACGCCGGATGCGGCGGCTCTCGGCATTTCGCGGCTGACAACAAAGGTGATTGCAACACCGCAGGCCTCGCTCGAAGCGGCCGCCGAGATTGCGCGGCAACAGGGCGTGACCCCGATCATCCTTGGCGACACCATCGAGGGCGAGGCGCGGGATGTCGGCACGGTGATGGCCGGCATCGCCCGCCAGGTGCGCCGGCACGGGCAACCGATGGCGCCGCCGGCAGTGCTGATCACCGGCGGGGAGACCACGGTCACAGTACGGGGTGAAGCCGGACGCGGTGGACGCAATTCGGAGTTTCTCCTGGCGTTCGCGGTGGCCAGTTCGGACTGTCCGGACCTTCATGCGATTGCCTGCGACACCGACGGGATCGACGGGTCCGAGGACAATGCCGGTGCCTATTGGGGGCCGGATATCGCCGCCCGTGCCCAAGCCGCCAGTCTTAGCGCCCGCGATTACCTTGATCGGCACGACGCCTATTCTTTCTTCGAGGCGGTGGACAGTCTTGTCGTCACCGGCCCGACCCATACCAATGTGAACGATTTCCGGGCGATCTATATCGGCGCGGAAGGCGCGTAGATCAGATAGAGCGTGCGTTACCGGCTTTCACGCGCCGCAGCGGGATCGACGACTCGATCGACGCGACGACCGGGCTGCGGGTTAGGCGGCTCGTCAGGAAGGCTTCGAATTCGGCAAGGTCTGACGTAACAACACGCAGGAGATAATCCCGTGTGCCCGTCATCAGCCAGCAATCCACCACTTCGGGATAACTCTCGATCGCCGCCTCGAACGTCTTCAGCGCGTCGTCGACCTGCCGTTCCAGTTTGACCGAGACAAAGACCGAAACCGGAAATCCGATGCGGGCTTCGTCGATCAGAGCACAATAACCGCCGATGATGCCGCGCTCCTCCAGCAGGCGGACCCGTCGCGAGCAGGGGGAGGGACTGAGGCCGACCCGTTCGCTGAGATCCTGGATGCTCAGGCGTCCGTCGTTCTGGAGGGCGTGCAGGATAGCGCGGTCGATTGCATCGAGTGAGGCGATTTCCGTCATCAAATTCAGATATTATAGTGGAATCGGCCAAAACCTAACTGCTTTGCGCCGATCTTTGCAAGGACATGGCAGTTCCGGCGGTGCTAGAAAGACCGCGACGCGGCCGGCTTTCGTCCTCTGCCGGCCGGTAACAGAACCGGATGCCACCCATGTCGGATGACCGCCTTGCCTGCTTGACCGATCTCGAACGCCGGGTGCTCTGGCTGGCGTCCTGGACGATCCATAACGCCAATCACGGGCGCGACCCGGACGTCGTCAAGGTCGGTGGCCACCAGGCATCGTCCGCATCGCTCGCGACGATCATGACGGCGCTCTATTTTGCCGTGCTGAAGCCGGAGGACCGCGTCGCGGTCAAGCCGCATGCCTCGCCGGTGTTTCATGCCATTCACTATCTCTCCGGTCTTCAGACTCTTGAAAAACTGCAGAATTTTCGCGGGTTCAAGGGCGCGCAGTCTTATCCGTCCCGGACCAAGGACAGCGACGACGTCGACTTTTCAACCGGTTCCGTCGGCCTCGGCGTAGCGCAGACTCTGTTTTCCTCGCTGGTCCAGGATTATGTGACCGCCCGCGGCTGGATGGCCGATCGGCCGGAGGGCCGCATGGTGTCGCTGGTGGGCGACGCGGAAATGGACGAGGGCAACATCTACGAGGCCCTTCTGGAAGGCTGGAAACATGGCCTGCGCAATTGCTGGTGGATCGTCGACTACAACCGGCAATCCCTGGACGCGGTCATCCGGGAAGGGCTCTGGCAGAAGTTCGAGGAGATGTTCCGCAGTTTCGGTTGGGATGTGGTCATCGTGAAGTTCGGTGCGTTGCAGGAGGCGGCTTTTGCCGAGCCCGGCGGCGACCGCCTGAAGACCTGGATCGAGACCTGTCCGAACCAATTGTATTCCGCGTTGACGTTTCAGGGCGGCGCGGCCTGGCGGCGGCGGCTGCTCGACGATATCGGCGATCAGGGACCGGTCAGCGCGCTGATCGAGCGGCGGTCCGATACCGAACTGGCCCGCCTGATGGGCAATCTCGGCGGCCATGACCTGCCGTCGCTCCTGAGCGCCTTCGAGGACGCGTCGGCGCATGACCGGCCGACCTTGTTCCTGTGCTATACGGTCAAGGGGTTCGGCCTGCCGCTTGCCGGTCACAAGGACAATCATGCCGGCCTGATGACGCCGGATCAGATGGACGGTTTTCGCAAAACGATGGACGTGCGGACCGGCCGGGAGTGGGAGCCTTGGGAGGGCACCGACCTGCCGGCGGAAAGGCTGCAGCGTTTTGTGGCGGACGCGCCGTTCTTTTCCGGTGGGAGCCGTCAACTGACCGCGCCGCCGGTTCCGGTTCCGGGGCGGCTGGAATGGCCGGCCGATCGCGACAAACCGGTTTCCACGCAAACCGGCTTCGGTCAGATCCTCAACGAGATCGCCCGCACGGACGGATCGTTCGCGGAACGGATCGTGACCACCGCGCCGGACGTTACCGTGTCGACCAATCTCGGCGCCTGGGTCAACCGGCGCGGTCTGTTCGCGCGCGAAAGTCTCGCCGACACTTTCAAGGCCGAACGGATCCCGTCCACCTTCGCCTGGGAATTCTCGCCGACAGGTCAGCATGTCGAACTGGGTATTGCCGAATCCAACCTGTTCCTGCTCCTGTCCGCGCTTGGCCTGTCGCACGCGATCAACGGCGAACGGCTGCTGCCGATCGGTACCGTCTACGATCCGTTCATCTATCGCGGTGCCGACCAGCTCAATTACGCCTGCTATCAGGATGCGCGGTTCATGCTGGTCGCGACGCCGTCCGGTATCACACTGGCGCCGGAGGGCGGGGCGCACCAATCGATCGGAACGCCGCTTGTCGGCATCGCTCAGGACGGTCTGGCAGCGTTCGAGCCAGCCTTTGTCGATGAACTGGCCGCGATCATGCGGTTCGGTTTCGACTACATGCAACGCGACGGAGACGGTGATCCGGACACTCGGACATGGCTGCGCGACCAGACAGGCGGTTCGGTTTACCTTCGATTGTCGACACGGCCGCTGGAACAACCGTCCCGGGACATGTCCCCGGAACTGGAACGCAATATCGTCGACGGCGGTTATTGGCTGCGCGAGCCCGGTCCGAATGCGGAAATCGTCGTCGCCTATACGGGCGTCGTTGCGCCGGAAGCCATCGAGGCGGTCGGCCTTATGGGAGAGGACCGACGGGATGTGGGACTGCTCGCCATCACCTCTGCAGACAGGCTGAACGCCGGTTGGACAGCCGCGCAGACGGCGCGTGAAAGAGGGATGCCGCAGGCGCGCGCGCATATCGAGCGGTTGTTCGATCGCCTGCCGCCGCATTGTGCCCTGGTGACCGTCATCGACGGCCATCCGGCAACGCTTGCCTGGCTCGGCGCCGTCGCCGGCCACCGCACCCGGTCGCTCGGTGTCGAGCATTTCGGCCAGACCGGACGGGTCGCAGACCTCTATCGGCATTACGGCATCGATGCGGAAGGCATCCTGCGGGCGGCGCAGAGCATCGCGCCGGGTCGGCCGCTCCGGCAGTTGCGGATTGTCTGATCACGCCGAACCGTTCGACGGGTCCGCGGCGGTTTGCGCCGGACGTTGACAGCGGAAGATTCGGTCTGCTCCCATGGAGCCAAGGGGAGTGCTCCATGGTCACCATTCGAACTTTGGCGTCTGCTGCGCGGGACGTCCGCTGCGAACCGCGGACGTTTGTCCTTTGACTTCTGTTCTCGCCGTCGATCTCGGGGGGAGCGGGTTAAAGGCCGCGCTTGTGACCGCCGACGGCCGCATAGGCGCCCTTCGACGGGTGCCGATCGCGCTCGAGGCCAAGCCGAGCGGGGCGTGTGAGGCGGATCCGGAAACCTGGTGGCAAGCCCTCCTTACCGCGCTGGATGGTCTGCAGGGCGATGGTGCCGACCTCGACGGCGTTTCTGCTGTCGCCATCTGCGGGTTTACGCGAACCCAGGTTTTTCTCGACGCGGATCTCCGTGTCGTGCGTCCGGCGATCGCGTTTACCGACAGTCGCCCATGTTCTGCCTTCGATCAGCGCCTCGCCCGCGCGGAGGACTTCGATCCGGCGCTGTTACCGCACCTGACGCCGTTTCATCCGTTGTCCCGGCTCGTATGGGTGATGCACAACGAGCCCGAGGCTTGGAATGAAACGCGGACTATCCTTGAGCCGAAGGATTACCTCAATCTGAAACTGACGGGCATGGCCTGCTCGGACCCGGTGTCCCAACACTGGCTGACCGGCGCCTTTACGGAAGATTCGGATGGTTCCTGCCTGGCAGCCCGGTTCGGAATCGACCGCGATGTACGCCCCGAGATGAGACAACCGGTGGATGCCGTCGGATCGATCCGGCCGGGACTGGCCGGCGCGCTTTCGCGCCTTGCCGGGCGACCGGTTTTTTGCGGATCGAACGATGCGTGGACCGGCGCCGTCGCCATCGGCGCCCTCGGACATCGGCGCGGCTACAACATTTCCGGGACCAGCGAGGTCTTCGGACTTGTCGCCGACCGGCCGGCGGAGGCCGAAGGGCTGATCAGCATGCAATGGGCGGATGGTCTGTGGCAGCTCGGCGGTCCCAGCCAGGGCGGCGCGTCAGTGCTATCCTGGGCGATCGACCGATTTCGACCGGACGCCGATGCCGGCACCCTTCTGGAATGCCTTGTTTCGGTATCGCGCCGGCCGCCGGTTTTCCTGCCTTATCTCAATGGCGAGCGGACGCCGTTCTGGGAGCGGGATCTGCGGGCCGCTTTTGTCGGATTGCATGCCGATCACGACACTGGCGACATGATCCGGGCGGCGGCGGAAAGTGTCTGTTTCCTCAACCGGCTTGTGCTCGATCGAGCGGAAACTGCCCTTGGCTTGAGCGCAACGGAAATCCGGTTTGCCGGCGGTGCTGCGGGCAATCCTGCCTGGGCGCAGCTCAAGGCCGATGTACTGAACCGCCCGGTGATCGTTTCGGCTGTCCCGGAAGCCGGTCTGATCGGCGGCCTGCTTGTCGCTCTGTCGGGGCTTGCCGGCGATGCAGCGCTCGGCGACCGCGCCGATCGTCTTTGCGCTGAGAGAGCCCGGTTCGAGCCGGATGCCGGAAGGCGCGGTGCGCTTGAAGAACGCTATCACCTGTTCCTCCAGGCGCATGCGGCTCTGCCCGCCGTTTCCGCGGGGGTGGCGGCCCACGTCCGCGCCGGTTTTCCGGAAGCCCGCTAACCGGGAGAAAGGTGTTGCGCCCACTGCAGACTCTGTAAAAAATACTTACCCAACAGGGACATGGGAAAGCGCGGGGCGGGATGAATGTCGGGCGCCAAGACGATTGGCCGGGTATGCAAGACATGCGGCGACGCCGAGCGACAGGTGACCGCCGTCCCTCATGCGGGCAATCAGCGGGCCGGCCTATTGTGACGCCCGGCCGCGTCATCGAACGATACGGCACGGCACTGGCCGGCGTGCTGCTTGTGGTGTTCCTCGTCGTGTTCGCCAACAATTTCGCCTCGCCGGCCAATCTCCTCAACGTGCTCAAACAGGTCAGTTTCCTGGCCATTCTGGCCATGGGCTTCACGTTCGCTCTGATCACTGCCGAACTCGACCTGTCGTTTGCCAATCTGTGCAGCCTGTGCAGCGTGGTGATCGGCGGCCTCATACACAGCGAGGTCGCGATACCGCTTGCCGTGGCGGCCGGGCTGGCGCTGGCACTGGCCGGCGGTGTGCTCAACGGATGGCTGATCACGGGCCTGAAAGTGCCGTCGCTGATCGCTACGCTTGGCACCGCGTCGGTGGCGAACGGGTTTGCGTTCATGATTTCCGGCGGCGTGGCCTTTGTCGGACGCTGGGATCCGGCGTTTCTCGCGCTGGCGCGCGGCAAGATCGCCGGCATCCCCTATCTGGTACTGATCATGGCCGCCATCGTCCTTTTGGCGTTCTTCGTATCGACCCGGACCCGCCTGGGCGTGCACATGCAGGCAACCGGCGAAGCGGCCGAGGCGGCGCGGCGGAACGGCATCGACGTGCGGCGCATGAAGTTCCTGGGCATGGTGTTTTCCGGCCTGACAGCCGGCCTGACGGCCGTGCTTCTGGTGGCCAACCTGTCCTCCGCCGCGCCGCAGATGGCCGGCGATTTTCTTCTGAACGGCATTGCCGCGGCTCTCCTTGGCATGACCATGTTCACACCGGGCAAGCCGAACATCGCCGGTTCGTTCTGCGGCGCGCTGATCATCGCGGTCCTGGCGAACGGCCTCGTGCTCCTGGGCGCACCCTATTACCTGCAGGA
>JBCDLT010000078.1:0-30188 GCA_038745065.1 Pseudomonadota bacterium
CAATGCCGGCATTATCGGCGCGGCGACGACGACCATCATGAGCAATACCATCACCGGCACGACGGTGGCCGGTATTGGTGTGACCGGTCTGTCAGACAACGCGTCAATGACAGTCACCGACAACACGATCACCGGTGGCCAGAACGGCATTGGCCACAATGCCGGCATTATCGGCGCGGCGACGACGACCATCATGAGCAATACCATCACCGGCACGACGGTGGCCGGTATTGGTGTGGCCGGTCTGTCAGACAACGCGTCAATGACAGTCACCGACAACACGATCACCGGTGGCCAGAACGGCATTGGCCACAATGGCGGCATTGTCGGTACGGCGACGACGACCATTACAGGCAACACCATAACCGGCCAGACCGGCATTGCCTTCAACGGCGTCGTATCGACGACGAACGCCAATGGCGTCGCGATCAATTCCAATACGGGCATCACCGGCACCACGGCCGATGCGGTCGCCTTCAACGCCGCCGTCACCGGCGCCGGCGTCACCCTGAACGACAATACCAACGTGGTCGGCGCCACAAACGGCGTGCGGTTCGTAAGCCTCGACGGTGCCACCGTTGAGACGGTCGGTTCCACGATCACCGGGGCCATGAACGGCTTCATGGCGACCGCTTCGACGACCGCGGGCGCGGAAAGCATTCTCACCTTCGCAAACTCCGCGATTACCGGCCGGGCCGGTGCGGGCCTGAGTGTGACCACGACAGCGGGCGGTTCCGGCGTGACCACGGATCTCGGCACCGACTTGACGCTGACGGGCAATCCCGCGCTCGCCCTTTCTGGCCCCAACCAGTCGTTGGTCGGCAACACGTTGAGCAACACGGTGTTCAACAGCGTCAACGGCGGCAATTTCATTGAGTTGGCCAATGGCGCGCTCTTCGAGCCGGGCCGTCCGACGATCATCGACGGTACGACCGCCCTCTTTGACGGCGTTCAGGTGCCGGCGGGCTCCGAGCCATTCCTCGTCCAGTCGGTCGAGAGCCGCATCATCGACTTTGATGACGCGGATACGCTGGGTCAGATTTTCTTCGATTCGCTCACGTTCGCCGACGTTGGCGACCTTCCCGGCCTCGTTTCCGAGTTCGCGTTCCGGACCGAAGGCTTCACCCGGGTGGGCAATCCCCAGACGCCGGGCGACTGGATTCTGCGGCCGGATGTATCGTTCGACATAGTGTTCGGCGACCTTCTGGCCGACCGCTACGGTCTCGGCGGGTGCAGCCCCGTCCTGGACGCCGACGGAGCCGTCACCGGCTTCGCGTGCATCGCGCCGGCGGGTGGCTCGGACATCTCGCCCTTCGTTGTCGACTTCATGGCTGACTTGAGCGGCCGCGATCGCTAGCCAGGTTTCAAGCCGCGGTGCCGGGCTGTGTTCCGGACCGCGGTTTGCGCACCTCATTCGCGACTTCGAGTGCACTCTCTTCGGCAAATCCCGTCTTGGTTACCCGTTAGGGTAAACGGTTGGTTTCATTTGACCTTCGTCTCTCCGAAGCGGACAGTCGCGACCACGATCAGCGGATCCGTGGCTCCTGTGTAATGATCCGCTGCCTTGTCGATCATGTTTTCGGAGGCATTCCATGTTTTCACTCGCCAATGGCCTGCGCCGTACTTCGTTTCTGGCAATCGGATTTGTCCTTGCCGCAGGTATCGGTTCGCAGATCTCCTTCGCGGCCGAAAAGTCCGCCACCAAGGCGGAACAGCCGGTTCAGACCACCGCCACCTATGGCGACTGGACGGTACGGTGTCGCTCGGTCGCTCAGAAGGACGACAAGCTGTGTGAAATGATCCAGGTCGTGCCGGCCAAGAACAAGCAAGGCGCCGTTGCCAATCTCGCGGTCGGCCGCATGCCGGGCGAAGACAAGGTTCGCCTCGTCGTGCAATTGCCGATTGGCGTGCACCTGCCCTCAAGGGTTGCAATGAAGGTCGGCACGGACGCGGTCGGCGACGCCGAGTTCCAATCCTGCTTCTCGAATTTCTGCCTGGCCCGGTCCGATCTTGATCCGGCCGCCTTGAAACGCCTGAAGGACGGCAAGGTCATGACATTGGCCTTCAAGGATCGCGCCCTGCGCGACGCCGCGATCCAGGTTTCGCTGAAAGGTTTCACTGCAGCACACGACGCAACGTTCAAGGCCGGCTCTTAAACATTTTCCGGTCTGGGAATCGAAAAGGCTCGGATCGCTCCGAGCCTTTTTTGTTTGCGAATGAGGCGTGCGGTCTTTCGATCAGCGCATGGTCGGGATCACAAATTCGGCGCCGTCCTTGATGCCGCTTGGCCACCGCGAGGTGACCGTCTTTGTCTTGGTGTAGAACTTCACCGAATCCGGACCGTGCTGGTTGAGGTCGCCGAAACCGGACCGCTTCCAGCCGCCGAAGGAATAATAGGCGAGCGGCACCGGGATCGGCACGTTCACACCGACCATGCCGATCTGAACTCTGGCCGCGAAATCCCGCGCCGCGTCTCCGTCACGGGTATAGATCGCAACGCCATTGCCGTATTCGTGCTCGTTGGCCAGGCGCAGACCCTCATCGTAGTCCTTGGCCCGCACCACGGAAAGCACCGGACCGAAGATCTCCTCTTTGTAGATGCGCATGTCGGACGTCACATTGTCGAACAGGCAGCCCCCCATGAAGAATCCGTTTTCGTAGCCCTGCATGACGAAGTCGCGGCCGTCGACGACGAGGTCCGCGCCCTCCTTGATGCCGAGGTCCACATAGCCGCGGATCCGGTCGAGCGCCTGCTGGGTCACGACCGGCCCGTAATCGGCTTCGCGATCAGACGACGGGCCGATCTTGAGGGCTTCGACCTTTGGAATCAGTTTCTCCATCAGCGCATCCGCCGCCTGCTGGCCGACCGGAACGGCGACGGAAACCGCCATGCAGCGCTCCCCCGCCGATCCGTAGCCGGCCCCGATCAGCGCATCGGCCGCCTGCGTCATGTCGGCGTCCGGCATCACGATCATATGGTTCTTGGCGCCGCCGAAGCAGTGGACGCGTTTGCCGTGCGCCGCGCCGGTCGCATAGATGTATTCCGCGATCGCCGATGAGCCGACGAAACCGATTGCCTGGACGCGCGGATCGGTCAGAAGCGTGTCGACCGCCTCCTTGTCGCCGTTGACCACATTGAGCACGCCTTCCGGCAGCCCGGCCTCGATCATCAGTTCGGCGAGCCGCATCGGCACCGACGGGTCGCGTTCCGACGGCTTCAGGATGAAGGCGTTGCCGCAGGCGATTGCGGGCGCGAACTTCCACATCGGGATCATGGCGGGAAAGTTGAACGGCGTGATGCCGGCGACGACGCCAAGCGGCTGGCGCAGCGAATACATGTCGATGCCCGGTCCGACACCTTCGGAATACTCGCCCTTCAAAAGATGCGGGATGCCGCAGGCAAATTCGACCACTTCGAGGCCGCGCTGGATGTCGCCGTGGCTGTCGGGCACGGTCTTGCCGTGTTCGCTCGACAGCAGTTCGGCGAGGCTTTCCTTTTCCTGGGTGACCAGATCGAGGAACTTGAACATGACCCGGGCGCGTTTCTGCGGGTTTTGAGCGGCCCACTCGACCTGGGCGTCCGCCGCGTTGGCGATTGCTGCCTCAACTTCGGACCGGGCCGCGAGCGAGACCTTGGCCTGGACGTCACCGGTATTCGGATCGAACACGTCGCCGAACCGACCGGACGTACCTGCCTGTGTTTTCCCGCCTACGAAATGGCCGATCTCTCGGGTCATGCGCCGTCTCCCTGAATCTTGCATGCGTTTGCCCTCTGAAGGGCACGGTTTCCCGCCGTGCTTAGCGCACCGCCATCGAGGAGACAAATGCAAAAACGGAACGCGCCGGAGCGAACGCGTACCCGCCGGCATTTGCGCGCTTTGGAAGGTCTTCGTACCGTGAGATGCCTTTGCCTTGCAGCGCCGATCGGGTATGTCTCCCCTGCCCTGCCGAGATCGGGTCGCTTGTCGGCCGGCTCGCCCGCCGGGCCGGATCTGCCGTATCGCGCGCGGCCAACGGAGCGCCATGAGAGTGACACAGACGTCCCCGAACGAGACGACGGCCGCCCTGGCCTTCGTTGCCAGCCCGACAGCGGACGCGCAGGATGCCTGCCGGGCGCTCGAAGCCCGGTATCAGGGCGTTCCGGCGCAAGAGGCGGATGTAATTGTGGCGCTCGGCGGCGACGGTTTCATGCTGCGCACGGTGAAACAATTCATGAATTCCGGCAAACCGATCTATGGCATGAACCGCGGGTCGGTGGGCTTTCTCATGAACGAGTTCCGGGTCGAGGGTTTGCCCGAGCGGCTCGCCAATGCGGAGACATCGGCAATCCATCCGCTGATGATGGATTGCCTCGATACCGATGATGCCCGCCATACCGCCCAGGCCATCAATGAGGTCTCGCTGTTGCGCCAGACCTATCAGGCCGCCAAGCTACGCGTGCTGATCGACGACAAGGAGCGGTTGGACGAACTTATCTGCGACGGCATCCTGGTCGCCAGCCCGGCTGGAAGCACGGCCTACAACTTGTCGGCCCACGGACCGATCATCCCGATCAACGCACCGCTTCTGGCGCTCACGCCGATCAGCGCGTTTCGGCCGCGCCGGTGGCGCGGCGCGCTGCTCCCGAACCGCGCCCATGTCCGGATCGAAGTGATCGATCCCACCGAGCGGCCGGTCTCCGCCGCCGCCGACCAGATCGAGATCCGGCATGTAAAGAGCGTCGCCATCCGCGAGGACGAGACGTCTCAGGCGCTGTTGATGTTCGACAGCGAGCATTCCTGGGACGAACGCATTCTGACCGAGCAATTCCGGTATTGATCGGCTTCAGTGCGGTTCCGACGGCGCATAGAGGCCCGTTGCGGTCTCGCTTCCCTTGAGCAAGGCCTCGCCGGCAAGGACCGACTGTTCCGGCAGGCGGTCGGCAATCTCGCGCGAAAACAGAATGGGCCGGTCGAGACGGGCGCACTGCCCCTCGATCCGCGCGGCGATGTTGACGGCCCGGCCCAGAACCGTGAAGTCCAGCCGCTCCCGGGCCCCGATATTGCCGTAGAGCACTTTGCCGAAATGCAGACCGATGCCGAAGCGGGCGCCGAGCGGCGGGTCGGGATCGGACAGGGCACGAACGGCGTCCAGGCTGGCATCAAGGGCACTCTGACAGGCCCGGGCCGCATCGCCCGCATGGCTGTCGGTCGGGAAGATCGCCAGCACGCCATCGCCCATGAATTTGAGGATCTCGCCGGCATTGCCATCCACCGCATCGACGATGAGATCGAAGTACCGGTTGGCGAGCGCCAGCGCATCAACGGCGGGCATCCTGTTGTTGAGGCCCGTCCAGTCGCGAATGTCGCTGATGAAGATGGCTGCCTCGATGGTTTCGATATCGCCGCGGGTGATCGATCCGTCGAGGACACGGCGACCGGTCCGCAAGCCGAGATAGGCCTCGGCAATCGCACGCGAGACCTGCCGGGCATGGATCACTTCGATCAGCGGCGCAAGCACCAATGCCAAGGTCTCGAAATTGTCGAGATCGGCATCTGCAAACCCGGAATCGCGATCGCCTGTAAGGGCCAGGATCGCCGATCCACCGTCCGAATAGGGCAAGGGAAAGCCAAGGTAATCCGTCGCGCCGCGGGCCTTCAACTCGTGCAGCACATTGTGATCGGCCTCCGTCAGCGGCTCGCTCAATCGCTTTCTGAATGGCAGGCCGGTCCGGCTGATGACTTCCAGGGGGCTGCCGACATAGCCCGACCGGCTCTCAAGCCCGTGTGGCGAAGCGCGCGGCGTCGAGGCGGCCAGGCCCCGTTCCCACACGGCTGTCCGTGCAGTGGTCAGAGGATGCAGGGTCCGCATCGACAGCCGAAGCCGCCAGAGCGGCGCGCCGGCGGCAAGCAGTTTTTGTCCCAGCCTTGCAGTAAGGTCGTCGATATCGGGCGCACGCCTACCCTCCCCCAGCACCCATTCGATAACCGGGTCAAGGCTCCAGGCCGATGGTCCGGGGGCTCTTCGGGTACCGGTCATCGTTCAGGTCTCCGTGCAGGATCGACTGTCGGCGAAATGGTGGAAACCGAATGTTAAATCACCTGTTTTAGCATCCCGCCAAGGTGGACCGTATTGTCCGAAAGCCGATTGTCCGAAACGGGTTCGCCTTTCGGCTGGTCGGACAGCGAGATTTGCGACCCGGCGGTGCATGTCATGCAGGGCGCTTCAGGGAAGACAGAATGGCACGAACAGAAAACGGATCGGTGGAGATCATTCCGGTCAAGATCGATCTTCGCAAGAAGGCTCCGCCGTTGCCCGCGTTTCGTGCCAAGGTCGACCCGGTCAAGGCCGCGGAAGCGGCGATCGACAAACTGTCGTTTCAGTTCAAGAACTGGATGGTGGCCGAGGTCGAAAACCTGAACAAGGCGTGGCGACAGATCAAGAATGACGGATTGACCGAAGAATCCGAAGAAATGCTGTATCGCGCGTCGCACGACATCAAGGGTCAGGCCGAGACCTTCGGGTTTCCGCTCGCCGGCCAGGTCGCCGCGAGTCTGTGCAAGGTCCTGGAAGCCTGTGAGGACCGCAGCCAGATAGAGATTTCCCTCTTGGAAAAACATGTCCAGGCGATGATTGCCATCGTCCAGGAAAAGGCCGACGAAAAAAACCCGATCGGAAATCAGCTGGTCGCTGCCTTGCACGAGATTTCCGAAGAATTTGTGGCTTCCCTGCAAGGCGCCTGAGCTACTCGGCAAGCCGTCCGTACTGCCTAACGCGCTGACCTGAAACGCTTTTTCACGTAATCCGCGCGCCTTTTCGGCAATCCAAGACGACAGTGCTGGATCCGTTGGATCCGCAGTATCGACTCGGCGTTGGCGCCCGAGATTCCAAGGACCGTCAGGCGGCCAGGCGCGCCAGGTGCGGATTGCGGCGAGCCGCATCGCGCGCGCTCTCGGCCGCGAACCGGCGCAACAGGGCGAGCAGACGCTGGACGTCACGGTCCGGCGACTGCACGCCCAGGTCCTGGACCCGCTGCAGCAGGAGACGCGAAAAGGCGTAGATGTCGCCGGACTGTCCCTGGTGATCGAGCTCGACGATGATTTCGAACCCGGTCGAGAATACCTGCCAGGTCGAGCGCGGCAGCCCGGCGCGTTCGAACAGCGCAAAGATCGGACGTGTCCGCCCGTTGGACAGCACTTGCTTCACCCGCTTCATCGGCAGGCAGGACAGCCGGCTGACAGCCTGTTCGAACAGGCGCAGATGGCCCGTGCACAGTGCCCGCAGCAACAGCGAGGGTGTCATCTGACCGCTCGTGCACAAATGCTCGACGAGACCGGCCACGTCCTCGTCCGGAATGTTCGCGGACAGGGCGACCGTGGCCTTGTCGCAGGCCTCGCGCATGATGGTGGACAGGCGGTCATCGTCGATCGTCGCCTTGACGAGCGTCAGGTTGCCAAGTGCCTCGCCGATCTTGCTGACCAGCACCTGCCTCACACCGACCGGGCAATCGTGGCGGTTGAAAATGAGCTGTCGGAGGATCGGGTCGCCACCGTGGCGATCCGCGATGCGCCGGAGATTGCTTGCCGTCATCTCGGCGCCGTAATTGTTGCAAAGCGAGATACAGGCGGCCAGCGATCCGACTTCCGCAATTGCGGCACTGACCGGAACCGAGACCCATGCCCGGGAGGCGATCGCGACCTGGATCCGGCTGGACGCGGCAGCGGCGATGTCGATCAAATCCTCGTCGAGCAACACCGGCGATGCGCGCAGCACGATCTCGGCGATTTCCACATGGTCGTAGGCGAGCGACAGAATGATATGGCTGGGCGATTTCGGGTCCCGGCCAAGCGCCTCGGCAAGCGAGCGTCGGACCCGTGCCGAGGGATCGTCGAGCATCGCGGTCAGCGCCGCCTCAGCGGCTTCGGCCTCGTCTACGCTGAGATCCGAGTAAAGCCAGGCTCGCGCCAGCAAACCGACGGCTTCGGCCCGCCTTTCGGCCGGCGCCGTTACGACCCAGTCCAGGAAACGTGCGACTATCATATTTCGACCACGCTTTCGCCAATCTTGTGCAAAAACATGGTCGCATTAAAGACTTAACGGATCGTTCACCGTAATTCTTAACGGTCCGGCCTCCGTATTTCCGACATAGACATCAACGCAATGTCGAAAGATTGCCCGGCAAACCGCTGAACTACTTCGAATTCTGCATTCCCGATGAAAAACCCGAGCATCCGCGGAGCGGCTGCAAATGGTTAATGAATTGTGGCGAAATCAAGATTTCTTCTCTTCTTTGATGTTAAAACAAACGCTTGTTTGAACCGAAAATAAAAACGACGCCGTCCGGACAGCGCGCAATCCGCCGACGATCTGGGCCGACCGGTCGATCGTGCGTGGAAAGGACAACCGAAAAAGGAAGTTGAACGGGTCGGGCGTCAGACCGGCGGCAGCAGGTCCCGCTGCCGGCGCTCTTCGTCGCGGCGCCGGTAATTTCCGAGATCGAGCGGCAGGCCGGTTTCCGTTCCGCGCGATTGCGGTATGGCAAGACCGGCTGCGCCGAACACGGCCTGTTCCGTTGCGCTGTCAAGCGTTGAGAACAGGCTGGTCTGGGTCGCATACGCCATCGCGGACAGGTCACCAACCGGGTGACGGGGCGACAGGGCGTCCGTTCGGTAGAGACTTTCGAACGCCGTGCGCGGCGCCTTGGCATTGAACGGCGTCGTGACGGGATCCTTGGGTAGCACCCCTGCCGAACCGGCCAATTGCGCGACAGTGCTGGAAACGGTTACCGGAACCGCGGGTGGATTGTCCCGGCCCACGCTTTCAGGATCGTCATTGCGGTCGCGTTCATCTGCGTCGGCCTGGGCAAAGCGTGACGGTCGATTGCCTGCTGCCGGGTCCGGAGAGCCCGGCGCCACGGCCTGGGCGGCGATTTTCAGCGCGTTCGACACATTGACCGGCTCATCGCCGGCAAGCGCGATGTTCCAGGCGGCCGCGACGCGCTCGGCTGCCGTGACCGGCGTCGGGTCGATTTCCGGTTTGGCCACCGGCAGGACGGCGGCCACCGTCCGCGGGGCGATGTTCGGTTTCGGAATGGGCTGTACTGAGGCAAGTGCGGCCCCGATCAATTGGGTTCCGTCATGGCGATTGATCAGGTTCTCGTAGACGGCCTGCGCCGATCGACCGGCGCCGTTTGCATCAAAAAAGATCGGCTTGTTTGCCCGCGCCTGTTTGGCGAATGCCGCGCTGGCATCGGCCTGCGGCGAGGATTGCGCGAGCCCGATCAGCCGTTTCGCACCGGAAGCGCCGAGGAAATGTGCGATGTACAATTCGCCGTCGCTGGGCGGCCGGCCGAGATAGTTCTGCAATATGTCGGAGTTCTTCTGGGTCAACGCGCCGGCCATCAGGGCTGAAACCTCGGGATCGTGGCGCAGATCGAGGATCTTCTGGCGCATGGCCGGATCTTCGACGACAAACCGGCCGGACGACGTGCGTTCGATCTGGTCGGCATAGCGATCAAGGCCGAACCGTCCACCGGCCTGCTTCAGCGTCTCCAGCCAGGTGCTTTCGATAAACTGGAAGGTCCCGGCCGCGGACGACGTGGCCGCCTTGGCCTGAGGATCGAGATTGCTCTCGCGAATGGCGGTTCTGACCAGATAGTCGAACGATGTTCCGGTTGTCGAACTGGCAACCTGAAACGCCCTTTCGATGCGGTCGTTGACGGATGGCTGACCGGTTACCTGCATCGGCAGGGCTCCCACGGAATCGATTGAGCAGAACATGGTTAACCTGCTTCAACCTTGGTTAACGGCAGGTTAACCTGCACTTCTCACACCTGCCGCGAAGCCGTTCGATCCACCGGCGGCAATTTGACATTGCGATCCGGTCCGTATCCTTTGCCCGGGCAGCCGACGGGACCGGCCCGATCCCGTACCGGTCGCGCGCCCGACAGCCCAAGCCAGACTGGAAAAACCATGCCCGGCCTTCACTTCGAGGATTTCGAAATCGGCAAGACCTATCGGCACGAACTGCGCCGCACGGTCACCGAAATGGACAACATGCTGTTCTCCAACATGACCCTCAATCCGCAGCCCCTGCACATCGATCGGCATTTTTGCGAAACCGAGACCGAATGGGGCGAGCCGATCGTCAACAGCCTGTTCACGCTTGGCCTGATGATCGGCATTTCGGTCAATGATCTGACCATCGGAACCACGATCGCCAATCTCGGCATGACGGATGTCAAGTTCCCCAACCCGCTGTTTCACGGCGACACGGTTAATGTGACGTCGGAAATCATCGGCAAACGGGAATCGCGATCCCGACCGTATGCCGGCATCGTCGAAATCGTGCATCGGGCCTTTAAGCAGGACGGCAAGCTCGTCGCCGAATGCACCCGGCAGGCCTTCATGCGCAAGCGGCCGGCCTGATCCGATGCGCTCCCTGCTCTTTGTTCCCGCCGACAGCGACCGCAAGCTCGAAAAGAGCCTGTCGAGCGGCGCAGACGTCATCATCGTCGATCTGGAGGATTCCGTTGCGCTTTCGGCAAAACCGGAAGCCCGGCGCATTGCCCGTGAATTCCTGCAAAACCGGGCCCCTTCTGCACCCGAAAGCCGGTTTTACGTACGGATCAATGACCTTCAGTCCGGTCTTGCCGAAGCGGATCTGGATGCTGTCATGCCCGGCGCGCCGGACGGCATCATGGTGCCGAAGACGGAAAGCGGCCGCGACATCCAGAAACTCCATGCGATGCTCGACGTTCGGGAAGCCGAGGCCGGCCTTGCCGATGGCGTGACGCGCATCATTCCGGTTGCAACGGAAACCGCGGCTTCGGTCTTCGGCCTTGGATCCTATGCCGGCGCGAGCGAACGGCTTGCCGGCATGACCTGGGGCGCGGAGGATTTGTCGGCCGATCTGGGAGCGGCGGCGAACCGTGACGCAGCCGGCCGCTTCACTGAGCCCTATCGCCTCGCCCGCAACCTGTGCCTGTTCGGCGCGGTCGGGGCACGGGTCGCCCCCATCGACACCGTGTTTACGGCCTTCCGCGACACGGATGGCCTCACCGAAGAATGCCGGGAAGCCGAGCGCGACGGCTTCACGGCGAAGCTTGCGATCCATCCGGCACAGGTGCCGATCATCAATTCCGTCTTCACGCCCTCCGATGCCGCCGTCGATCGGGCCGCGCGCATCGTTGACGCCTTCAGGACGGCCGGGGACGCCGGCGTCATCGGTCTTGACGGAGAGATGCTCGATCGGCCGCACCTGAAACGAGCGCTGGGCACACTGGCGCGCGCCGGGCGCACGGTCGAGGACGTTTGATCCGTTGGCCGCTCAGGCTGTCGGCCGCGTCATGGAAAACACTGAATCGACGACCGTGTAATCCCGGTAGCCAAGGCGTGCGATCGGCCGGATCCGGGTGATGTCGACCAAACCGTCTTCGATGAAGGCGTCGTCGATATGGATCCGGATCACCTGGCCGAGCACGATGGCATAGGTCGCCTTGACGCCGTCGACATCGGACAGATCGACCGTCTTCAGGTATTTGCATTCCATGGCGACCGGCGATTCCTTGACGCGCGGGACGGCAACCTCGATCGACGGCACCGGCGTCAGTCCGGCCCGTTCGAATTCCGACACGCCGTGCTCGAGCGGCGCCGCAGTGGCATTCATGGCGTCGCGGAGATCCCATGTCGCGAGATTGCAGACGAATTCGCCCGTCGCCTCGGCGTTGATCTGGCTGTCCTTCGGGCCCTGACTGGCGAACATCACGATGTGCGGGTTGTCGGATATTCCATTGAAGAAGCTGTAGGGCGCCAGGTTGAGCTGTCCGGTTTCGCTGACCGTGGAGATCCAACCGATCGGACGCGGTGATACCAGGGTCTTGAATGGATCGTGTTTCAGGCCGTGTTTGTTGGTCTTGGCATCGTAATGCATGGCGCGTGTCGTCCTAGCAGCGGGGTTCAGTCTGTCCAGTCAGTCGTGATGGCATCGAGATCCGGCCGCGGCCGCTCGAAGGGAGGCTCCAGGGCCGTACCGATATAAATGAAGCCGGCGAATTTTTCGCCCGCCTCAAGACCGAGTATCCGTCCTGCCTCCTCATCGAAAGCATACCATTCCGTCAGCCATTGCGCCGAGAACCCGGCGGCGTGCGCAGCGGTGAGCAGGTTCATGCAGACGGCGCCGGCTGAAAGCACCTGTTCCCATTCAGGGATCTTCGGGTGTTCGGCCGCGCGGCTGACGACGCCAACAACGACCGGGGTGCGGGAAAACCGCGTCCGCTCAAGCTCCAGCCGGTCCGCGCCGGCATCAGGCTCTCGCTCCGCCCAAAGGGCTTCAAGGCGCGCCCCGGCTCGCGATCGCGCTTCGCCCTGGAACACAATGAACCGCCACGGCACCAGTTTGCCGTGGTCCGGTACGCGCGCGGCGGCCGTCAATAGAGTGCGCAGCGTGTCGGCGTCCGGACCGGGCTCGCCAAGGTTTTTCGCCGGAATGGAGCGCCGCTTCAACAGCAGCGTCAGCGCATCGTTCATGATAGAGCATCCAAAGTGGGATCGGGCGGGCTTTCAGGCGACCGGCCGGATTGCGGGCAATGAACTCAAACAGCAAGTCATTTACGGCAAAACACGCTTGAAACAAGCGGCCAAAGGATTTCTTATTGCGCGAATCGGCACACTTCGACCGTCCGCAGCCGAGATACAGGCGACGATGGTCTTGAAAAAACCGGATTTTGCGACACGATCGCGAACACCAATAAACGCTGGGACTCCTGATGAAACCCCGCAATAGCGGAAGACAAAGCCGCCTACTCCGGCAAGGCCTCCTTACCGGTCTGGTCGCTGTTTTTCTCGCCGGCATGCCTGGCCTTACCCTGGCCGACATACCGCGGCCACCGGCAAAACCGGGTGGCGCCGACACGGAACAGGATGCCGACGCGACGGAAACGACACGGGGATTTTCTTCCGAGCAGCCGACACCCGGCACCGCCGGGCCCGTACCAGTGCGGGACGGTGTGGTCTTTCTCGTCGCCCGCCTGACCGATACCGGTGCTCCTCTCGATAGCGGCATCGTCTGGCGCATCTTCAACGAAACCGGCGATGCTGCCTCTCCCCTGTCGCTGCTGGAATCTGCGACCGGCGGCGAAGCCCGGTTCCGGTTGCCGGCCGGCGAATATGTCGTGCATGCCGCCTACGGCCGGGCCGGACAGACCAAGCGGGTGCGGATCGACGGCGAGGCCCGCACCGAAAACATTGTGCTGAACGCCGGCGGCCTGCGTCTGTCTGCCGCCATTGCCGAAGACCTCCCGATCAGCGCCAGCGAAGTGACCTATGACATCTTTCACCGGGACGAAGCGGTCGCCAACGGGCGCGAGGTGATTGCCGCCAATGCGCGGTCGGGCGAAATCTATCGGCTGAACGCCGGCACTTATGAAGTCGTCAGCCGCTATGGCGACGTGAATGCGGAAATCCGCGCCGAAATCACCGTGCGGCCCGGCGAATTGACCGACGCCACGATCTACCATCGCGCGGCGGAGGTGACGTTGAAGCTCGTCAACGAACCGGGCGGAGAGGCGCTCGCCAACACGGCCTGGTCCATCCTGGCAGACGAAGGCGCGGTGGTTTTTCAGGAAACCGGGGCATTCCCGACCGTCATCCTCGCCGAAGGTGCCTACAACATCGTCGCCAAACACGAGATCGGCACGTTCACGCGCAGGTTCTCCGTTGAAGCTGGCCATTCCCGCGATGTGGAAGTGCTGACGGTCACCCCGGAAGCGCAATAGGCCCGGCCGCCGCGATCGGCCGCCCAAGTACCTCTGGTCAGTGCTGGACCCGAACCGAAGACTCCGTTATAGCGGCGCCATCGTTAACCCGCTTACCTGCATTCGTAAGCAGTGAGTGAGCCGGAGAGCACACCATGATTCACCTCACCTTTCCCGATGGATCCGTCCGCGATTTCGAACCCGGCATCAGCGGTGCCGAGATCGCCGCCGGCATCTCCAAATCGCTTTCCAAGAAAGCGGTCGCCATGACTGTGAATGGCGAACTGACCGACCTTGCCGACCCGATCGTGCGCGACGCCAAGGTTACGATCGTCACCCGCGACGATCCTGCCGCGCTCGAACTGATCCGTCACGATTGCGCGCATGTCATGGCCGAGGCCGTCCAGGAATTGTTTCCGGGCACCCAGGTCACGATCGGTCCGGTCATCGAAAACGGTTTCTATTACGATTTCGCGCGCAACGAGCCCTTCACGCCGGAGGACTTTCCCGCGATCGAAGCCAAGATGCGCGAAATCATCCAGCGCAACCGGCCGTTCACCAAGCAGGTCTGGACCCGGGAAAAGGCCAAGGCGGTGTTTTCGGAAAAAGGCGAGCAGTTCAAGGTGGAGCTGGTCGATGCGATCCCGGAAGGCGAAGACGTGAAGATCTATGCGCAGGGCGATTGGTTCGACCTGTGCCGCGGTCCGCACATGGTCTCGACCGGCCAGATCGGCAACGCCTTCAAGCTGATGAAAGTGGCCGGCGCCTATTGGCGCGGCGATGCCAACAATCCGATGCTGACGCGCCTTTATGCAACCGCCTGGCACGACGAGAAACAGCTCAAGGCCTATCTCGCCATGCTGGAGGAGGCCGAAAAACGCGATCACCGGCGCTTGGGCCGGGAAATGGACCTGTTTCACTTCCAGGAGGAAGGTCCGGGCGTGGTGTTCTGGCATCCCAAGGGATGGACCCTTTACCAGGAATTGATCGGCTACATGCGCCGGCGGCAGAAAAAAGCCGGTTATGTCGAGGTCAACACCCCGCAATTGCTCGACCGCGCCCTTTGGGAGGCGTCAGGCCATTGGGACAAGTACCATGAAAACATGTTCATCACGCAGACCGAGGACGATCGCGTCTTCGCCTTGAAGCCGATGAACTGCCCGGGACATGTGCAGGTCTTCAAGAACGGCCTGAAATCCTACCGCGACCTGCCGATGAAGGTCACCGAGTTCGGCGCGGTGCACCGGTATGAACCGTCCGGGGCCCTGCATGGCCTGATGCGCGTGCGCGCTTTCACGCAGGACGATGCGCATATCTTCTGCGCCGAGGACCAGATAGAGGAAACCGCGATCGACGTGCACCAGTTCATGATGTCGATCTACGAGGATTTCGGCTTTACCGATCTGGTCGTGAAGTTTTCCGACCGGCCGGAAAAGCGGGTCGGATCCGATGCGATCTGGGACAAGGCCGAGGCGGCCTTGAAGGCCTCGCTCGAAGCGGCCGGCCAGGAATGGGAATACAATCCCGGCGACGGCGCGTTCTATGGCCCGAAACTGGACTACGTCCTGCGCGATGCCATCGGACGCGACTGGCAGTGCGGCACCAACCAGGTGGATCTCAATCTTCCGGGTCGGCTCGGCGCCTTCTACATCGATCCTGCCGGCGATAAAGTGACACCGGTTATGATCCACCGGGCGATGTTCGGGTCGCTGGAACGCTTCATCGGCATCCTGATCGAACACTATGCCGGCCATTTCCCGCTCTGGCTCGCACCGGTACAGATCGTTGTAACCACGATCACCTCGGACGCGGACGAGTATGCGCAATCGGTGTTCGACGCTCTGGAAAAGGCCGGATTGCGGGCGGAGATCGACCTGCGGAACGAAAAGATCAATTACAAGGTCCGCGAACACTCCCTGCAGAAGATTCCGGTCATTCTCGTGTGCGGCAAACGCGAAGCGGAAGAAGGCACGGTCAACATCCGGCGCCTCGGATCGAAGGAACAGAACGTTCTGACGCTTGACGCCGCGATTGCCGGCTTCGTCGACGAAGCGACACCGCCGGACATCCGCCGCGCCCGCGAAAATGCGGTAGCCGCCTAGCCTCCTGAAATCGGGCAACCGCGTGAAGGCCCGGTCGCCGCAAGGCGACCGGATCGCGCACGATTGACATTCGCGTCCGGTTTGCCTACCTGCGCCTGATGCGTGCGGGCATGTCCGCACACGTTTTGGTTTTGCGTCGCGTTCGTTTTTAAACTGTCACATCTCCGATCGTATGACGTGGATGCACGTTTCTCGGCAGCCTCTCGGGGCGCCTCGTTCGGATCGCTTACTCAGGGTCAGACCATGCGGTTTGAAGAATTGTCCTACGCCTCGCCGGACCAGCCGTGGATCAAACGTCAGGTGATCCGAAGCATCGAACGGTTTTCCAACCGCCAGCACCTGGAAGATCTCTACGAGATCTGGCAGGAGACGATTGTCGGCCGCTCCGACCGCATCATGACCGAGTTGCTTGGTCTGCTCGATGTCGACATGAAGGTGACGGCCCGCGAATGGCCGCCGCGTAATCTGCCGGACGGCCCGCTGGTGATCATCGCCAACCATCCTTTCGGCATCGGCGACGGCATTGCAATCCTGTCGATCGCCGAAGCGCTCGATCGTCCGTTCAAGATCCTGATCAATAAGGACCTTTTGAAGGTTCCCGAAATCCGCTCATACTCGCTGCCCGTCGATTTCGACGAAACCCGCGAGGCCCTGGAGACCAACCTGCGCACCAAGCGTGAAGCGATCCGCCTGCTTAAGGAAGGCTACACGATCGTGATTTTCCCCGCGGGCGGCGTGGCGACAGCGAAAAAGCCGTTCGGCAAGGCCGAGGACCTGCCCTGGAAGCTGTTTCCGGCCCGCCTGATCCAGCAATCGAAAGCCACGGTGCTGCCGGTCTATTTTCAGGGCCAGAACAGCTGGATCTTCCACCTGGCCAGCCAGATCAGCGAAACCTTGCGGCTGTCCCTGCTCGTGCGCGAATTCAGCAGGTTCGCCGGTTCGATCGTACCGGTGCATATCGGTGACATGATCCCGTACGACGATTTCGCCCAGATCCGCGACCGCAAGATGCTGACCGATTACCTGTATGATCGTGTCTTCGGGATGGACCCGGCCGGCGCCACGGCCTGATCGCCCTGGCCGTCATTTTTCCACCTATTGACCGCACCTGCCATCGATTTTATTGACAAGGGTCAGACGTCCGATGCGCGACCCGGTCACCTCATGGCGGGGCATTTTCCATCAAAATGGCTGGCCGACCGCCAAGGGCAAACAACCGTTTGTTGGCCTGCACAGGAAAGACACGTTTTGGGATTGCTGACCGCGCTAAAAATCCGGCTGATGAACACGCGCCCGTTCAGGAGGGTCTGGAACAACGCGATCGATACGGCTGTGGCCTGCGTCGTCGAAGAACGGCGCCAGGCCGAAGCCGCGCACAACGCGCATCTTCGCGATCACCGTCTGGCGCTCGCAGACGACAGCAGATCGAGGGCCCAGGCGCTCGCCGACATCGAAAAGCGCATCGCCGGCTGTCGCAAGCCGGTCTGATACCAGCCACGTGCTTTCCCGGACGGCCGACCAGCGCCCGCAATCATAGGGCGGAAAACGATCAATCCGGCCGGAACTGAGGCGCTGGACGACAGTGCCCTCCGCTGGCCGCTAGCCGGGTTTACGGCATCGGGTACACATGCCGAAGCGCCGAATGGCCTCGGCAATCGCTTTCAATGCGATACCCGCGCACCTCTCACATGACCGAATTCTGCGAGGAGAGGATCTTTCAAAAGCCGGGTTGATGCGGGACGACTGTTGCGGACTCAATTCCGAGCGGGACGAGACCTTGCGCCGTCCCTTGTGTTACCATGCCATTGGCCGATGCAGGGAGGCCGCCATGCTTGAGCGGGAACACGTGGAGGAAATCGACCGGGTTTTGCGCGGCGTGGATACCGGTCGCGACCGGCTTGTCGCCGATAGCTGGCAGCGGTGCGTTGATGCATACGGTATGGATCCGTCGACGCGCGAACCGGCACATGTTCTCCCCGAAAACGAGTTCCGCGAACACTTTGAGCAGTCCGAACGTCTCATTGCGACGGCGCGTTCCGGCTTGCAGGCGTTGTTCAGTCAAGTCGCCGGCCAGAATTACATACTGCTTTTGGCCGATGCAGACGGCGTTTGCGTCGACTTTTTCGGGGATCGAAGCTTCGAAGAAGAGTTGCGGGATGCCGGTCTGTATCTCGGTTTCAAGTGGACGGAAAACCTGGCCGGGACAAACGGCGTCGGTTCCTGTCTCGTGACGGGTGAGCCGGTCACCATTCACCAGGGCGATCATTTCTCTCTGACCCATACGCCTCTATCCTGCACCGCGGCTCCCATCTTTGACACCAAAGGTGCGCTGGCAGCCGTATTGGACGTGTCTCTGCTTCGCGGACCGTCGCCGAAATCGTCGCAGAACCTTGCCATGACATTGGTCAGCAACGCGGCCAGGCGCGTCGAGATGGCAAACCTCATGGCATCGACCCGCCGGGACTGGGTACTGCGGTTTTCCGGCAGCCCGGAATTTCTGGAAGTGGATCCGGAAGCCGCCGTGGCGCTCAGCGGATCGGGCCACATTGTCGGCATGACGGCTGGCGCGCGCTGCTCCCTGGATCCTGCGGGGTCCGGAAAGCTCATCGGGTCAAGACTCGATGATTGGCTCGAAATGAGCATTGATGATTTGCCGGAATTCATGCGGGGACGACCGTCTGAGGAACGGGTCCTGCGGATGAAGGATGGACGCGCATTTTACGGCCATGCCATTGCGCCGCAGACCCCGCAAGTGACCGCCGCACTCAGGCGTCGCGAACAAGTCTTGCCGGGCGCATTGGGAAGCTTTGCCGGAGCCGATCCTGACCTGCAGCGCATGTTGAAAAAAGCGGCGCGTCTTGCATCCACCAGCGTGCCGCTCCTGCTCTACGGAGAAACAGGAACCGGCAAGGAGAAGCTTGCGCGAGCCATTCACATGGCAAATCCCAAGGCGCGCGGTTTTAACAGCGTGCCGTGCGGAGGCACTTCTTCGTTCGGCTTTTGCCGTGAGATTGCGCCGGGAACCCTGTTTTTAGTCGGGATCGAAGACCTCACCGCGGTTGCGCAGACTTCGCTCCTGGCCGAGCTGGAAAACCGGTCAGACCTGCGGATCCTTGCATCCTGTCGGTGCGCTCCGTCCGAACTGGCAAGTATATTGAGGGACGATCTTCTTCACCGATTGGTGGGAGCGACACTGGCTTTACCGCCGCTCCGTCACAGGACTGATCTGGACTGGTTGATCGATCGGATCCTGCGGCGCTGCTCCAGTGATGACATTCGCCTTTCTCCCGTCGCACGCGCCGAACTCAAGTCGCGCCAATGGACCGGCAATATCCGAGAACTGGAGCACACGCTGGAGAGCGCCGTCGCGCTTTGCGAAGACGCGATCATTGACCTGACAGACCTGCCCAGTCCGGTCTTGAGCCGGACATCAGGTTCGTCACCCGAAGAAGAGAAAGACCATCTGGAGAAACTCCTCATAGCGTGCGACTGGAACATGTCACAAGCAGCGCGCCGCCTTGGACTGAACCGATCGACCGTTCTTCGCCGCATGCGCAAGGCCGGGCTCACGCCGCCGGAGTGAGATCCGTCAAGTCGTGTTGCTTTCTTGTTGCGCGCGCAACAAGGATGCGGGCACTTGTCGTTTTTGCCAAGCAATTGTCGAATTAGCCTTTGCCCGACCCGCCGTGCATTTGCCAGTCTCCCCGCCAAAGATCGGACAGAGGGAGGATGGCATGCTCGACAAAACGACTTCGGATCAGACGCAGGCGTTTTTGGACGCATTTGGTGAGGCTTTGTCACGCGGAGACGTTGCCGCCGCTTGTGACATGTTCGACGACGATTGCTATTGGCGAGACCTCGTCAGCTTTACCTGGAACATCAAAACCGTCCAGGGCAAAGACCAGGTTGCTGACATGCTGAAGCACCAATTGGCCACAACGAAACCCGGCGGTTGGAAAGTCGCCGAGGGCGAAAGCCCGACGACGGACGGCGGCGTGACGACGGCCTGGATCGAATTCGAGACCGAGGTCGCGCGCGGATACGGATTGGTGCGCCTGAAAGGCGACAAGATCTGGACGCTTCTGACGACAATGGTCGAGTTGAAGGGCCACGAAGAACCTGCAGGTTTCAACCGGCCATTGGGCGCCAAGCACGGTGCCGCAAAGAACCGTCCGACCTGGGCCGAGGAACGCGCGCGCGTAGCCGCGGATCTTGGCTACAAGACCCAGCCCTACTGCGTCATCATCGGCGGCGGACAGGGCGGCATTGCCATGGGTGCGCGTCTGCGCCAGCTAGGGGTTCCGACGATCATCGTGGAAAAGAATGACCGGCCCGGCGACAGCTGGCGGAACCGTTACAAGTCGCTCTGCCTGCATGACCCGGTCTGGTACGACCACCTGCCCTACATCAAGTTCCCGGACAATTGGCCGGTGTTTTCGCCGAAGGACAAGATCGGTGACTGGCTTGAGATGTACACCAAGGTAATGGAGTTGAACTACTGGACGCGCACGACGGCAAAGTCGGCCCAATTCGATGAGACGACCGGAAAGTGGACCTTGGTTGTCGACCGCGACGGCGAAGAGGTCGTGTTGCAGCCCAAACAGCTCATTATGGCCACGGGCATGTCCGGGAAAAAACGCATGCCCGACTTCCCCGGAATGGACACGTTTAAGGGCGAGCAGCAACACTCCTCAGAACATGACGGCCCCGACCGATGGGCAGGAAAGAAGGTCGTCGTCGTCGGTTCGAACAACTCCGCTCACGACATTTGTGCGGCCCTCTGGGAGGTCGACGCAGATGTCACGATGGTACAAAGGTCGTCCACGCACATCGTGCGCTCGGACACGCTCATGGAAGTCGCGTTGGGAGACCTCTACTCAGAGCGTGCCGTGCGGGCGGGCATGACGACCGAGAAGGCCGATCTGATCTTTGCTTCCCTGCCCTACAGCATCCTGCACGAATTCCAGATCCCCACCTACGCAGCGATCAAGGAGCAGGACAAGGAGTTTTACGACGGGCTGGAAAAGGCGGGCTTCTGGCTGGATTGGGGCGATGATGAAAGCGGGCTGTTCATGAAATACCTGCGGCGCGGTTCCGGGTATTACATCGACGTAGGCGCGAGCCAGCTTGTCATCGACGGCGAAATCAAGCTGAAGCGCGGTCAGGTCACCGCGCTGGATGAAACCGGTGTCATGCTCGACGACGGAACTCACCTCGACGCCGATCTTGTGGTCTATGCCACCGGCTACAATTCGATGAATGGCTGGGTGGCCGATCTGATGGGCCAGGAACTGGCCGACACGCTCGGGAAATGCTGGGGCCTGGGCTCCGGTACGACAAAGGATCCCGGGCCTTGGGAAGGCGAGCAACGCAACATGTGGAAGCCGACACAAGTGCCTAACCTCTGGATGCATGGTGGTAACCTGCACCAGTCGAGGCACTATTCCCAATTCTTGTCGTTGCAGATCAAGGCCCGGATGGAAGGCATTCCGACGCCGGTCTATGGCCTGCAAGAGGTGCATCACCTCAGCTGAACCGCAGGTCCGTTGGCCGATCCCAAGTGCCTTGTTCATCTCCAACCCGGCTCGGCCAACAAGAGTCAAGCGACTGCGCGGGCAACTCCACTCAGTTGAACCGAAAGGTTTCGGCGCGCCCGAAACCTCCCATCGTGGCGCGTCAATTTCCGGATCGGGAGGAAAGACCAGAGGGAGAATGGGATGGGTATTTCTGTCGAAGGACGGAACATCATCGTGACGGGTTCGGGTCGCGGAATAGGTCGCGCGATCGCGGAGGGCCTCGCCGAGGACGGCGCCAAGGTTGTTATCGCCGATATCAACGAGGAAACCGCCAAAGCAACGGCCGGTGAAATTACGAAGAATGGAGGAACGGCAATGAGCCACGTGGTCGATGTCTCAGATCGCAAAAGCGTGCGGGACATGATCGCAACGACCGTCAACCAATTTGGCCGCCTTGATGCCATATTCAACAACGCGGGAATCGTTCAGGCTAAATCCTTCGGCAACATTACCGAAGACGACTGGCACCGGGTGATGGATGTGAACGCCATGAGCGTCCTGATCGGCACCCAGGAAGCGGCCAGGCAATTCAAAAGCCAGGGAGGCGGCGGAAAGGTCGTCAATACAGCCTCTATCGCGGGCAAACAGGGCTACGAGCCTTTGGCCCACTACTCCGCCAGCAAATTCGCCGTCGTCGCACTCACACAAGCGGCAGCACGGGCCTACGCAAGCGACATGATCAACGTGAACTGCATATGTCCCGGAATCGTCGCAACCAACATGTGGAAGGTGATTGGAGAAGGCTTCAGGAATGAGGGCCTGACCGAACGTGATGATGAGGCATTTGAAATGTATTCCGCAGGCATCCTCTTGGGCCGACCCTCGGAATCCGAAGACCTGATCGGGGTTTCCACGTTCCTCGCCTCATCGGGCTCGGACTACATGACCGGCCAAAGCCTTGTCGTCGATGGCGGCGTTATACTCAACTAGGTGTATTGCCTTAAGCGCCGCTGAACAGGTCCGCAAGGTCAATCGTCCCCATAGGTTGTCCCGGTATCGGCTTCCAAAAAAACCCCTATTGCGAAGCCTGCCGGGCACCGCGTCATCTGCTTTTGACAGTGCCACGAAACCGTCGATCCATTTGTCGGGTCAGCGACCTGGCAATTCTCCGAAATCGAGTCAGTCCTGTTCTGGCCTCATTCGCCATACGCCGTACCGCCACGGCGTGTACCAGCGTGCCGCTTTCGGCAGTGTTTCGGGTACCGGGTCGTAACCCGACGCGCCGATCGGGTTGCAGCGCAGGAAGCGGGCGAGCGCCATCCAGAACCCGATCCACAGACCGTACCGGTCGATTGCTTCGTCAGCATATTGCGAGCACGTCGGGAGGTAGCGGCAGTGCCGGCCGATAAACGCCGACAAGGTAAGCTGGTAGATCCGGATGGTCCCGCGAGCAAGCGTACGCCCTATCAATCCGCCCTCTCCTTCGAAGCGACCCCCGATTCCGATCGGTCCGGCGAGGTGTCGCCCGGACATCTAAGACGCCGAAGAATCCGCGATCGGACCGTCAGGTATCAAACGGGTTCCGGCTGAGGATTACCGGCAAGCGCCTTCTCCGCCGCTTCGAGCGTCGCATCGAAGGTCAACAACGTGGAGGCGTGTCGGGCCCGGTATTCCCGAACCGGTTCAAGGAATTTGAGGTCGGCCCATTTGCCGGTCGGCGGCGGTCCGTTCTGCTTCAGCATGGCCTGCATTTCAGCACGCACGGCGCGCAGTTCCGCCACACTCGATCCGACCGCCAGGCGCGCCATGATGGAAGACGACGCCTGACCGAGCGCGCAGGCTTTGACTTCATGGGCGAAGTCGCTGACCACATCGCCCTCCAGTGTGACGTCGACGGTTACCGTCGACCCGCAGAGCTTTGAATGGGCCGTGGCGCTTCCGTCGGGCTCTTCAAGCCGGCCGAGCCTCGGAATATTGCCGGCAAACTCCAAGATCTTGGTGTTGTAGATCTCGTCAAGCATGCGCATGCCCTCAAGAAAGTGTTAGACTGACGACCATACCAAAGTCTGGACCGACGATTATATAGTCGGTCGTGGCCATTCTGCGAGAGTGCCTTGATAATCCTGTCTAACGAAGGATGGAGATTGTCGCAACAATGCCTTATTGATTGTCGCAGAATGCCGTATTGAAAGCCCATGTGATGGCATGGTCACCGTGCTGCAAGTCAGCCCCGGAACCAGCCGACCCGCCGATGTTGAGTTTGGCGACGGCGTAGTGGTCCGAATGTAGTGTGTCGCCGTACGCAAAAACGCGTAGTTAATCGACGGAGGTCCGCATGGACGCGATCGTTAAAAATATCAGACCTGCCCGTGAAGAAGTCCGGGTTCCGACCGAGCGTCCCAGCCGGGAGGAGGCCGAGGCTGCCGTGCGCACCCTTTTGTTGTGGGCGGGCGACGATCCGACACGCGAAGGCCTTCTGGACACGCCGAAGCGCGTGGCCAAGGCCTATCGGGAATTGTTCGGCGGATACGAAGTCGACGCAGCCGAAATCCTTGGTCGCGTTTTTGAAGAGGTCGGCGGTTATGACGACCTGGTGGTGGTGCGTGACATCGCGTTTCACTCCCATTGCGAACACCACATGGTGCCGATTATCGGCAAGGCGCATATCGGATATTTGCCCGACGGGTGCGTGGTGGGTCTGTCAAAACTCGCAAGGGTCGTTGACGTTTTTGCACGCCGCCTGCAGACCCAGGAAAACCTGACGGCGCAAATCGCCTCGACGATCGATGAAAATCTCAAGCCGCGTGGCGTTGCCGTGATGATCGAAGCCGAACATATGTGCATGGCCATGCGCGGGATCCGCAAGTCCGGATCGACGACACTGACGACGACGTTCACGGGAACGTTCAAGGACGAGCCGGAACATCAGGCGCGCTTCATGTCGACCGTGCGCCTCTAGTCCTCTTCAAAACGCCCGCTTGTCGACAGTGCGGACACAGCACTGCACCGCTTTAGGACACCGACCATTCGGGCCATTTACAAAATGTGCAAACGTTGCAGGTAGGCTCTTCGTGGGACCTGCCGGACGGCTTCGCCCGTCAAGGGCGCAACGTTGTGCGGTGGGCCTGCGGGGGCTTGGGATCGGACCGGTAACGGTGCGGGCCACACATCCGCGAACGCGACGATGACCGGAGGTCCGGGTGGATCCACGGCGTCGTCGCCGGTCGGGAACGGGACAGTGTTCGAAGTCGTAACAAAACGGCTCGCCGGTCAAAGGGGAGACGATATCGAAGACGACATGTCTTCGGATCAGCCGCACAGGCCGCGCATCGGACTTGCGCTCGGCGGCGGCGCCGCGCGCGGCTGGGCGCATATCGGCGTGCTCCGGGCGCTCGACGAAGCCGGGATCGTTCCCGATGTGATCACGGGTACGTCGATCGGCGCTGTCGTCGGCGGCTGTTATCTGGCCGGCCATCTCGGTTCGCTCGAGGAATGGGCGCGCTCGATTACCCGGCGCAAGATGCTTTCGCTGCTTGATGTCAGTTTTGGTGGCAGCGGCCTGATCTCGGGCTCCAAACTTGTCGCGCTTCTGGAAGGCACGCTGCAGAACACGACGATCGAAGACCTCGACCGCCCGTTTGTGTGTGTGGCCACCGAAATCGGAGCCGGCCACGAGGTCTGGTTGCGCAACGGTCCCCTTGCTCCGGCGATGCGGGCGTCGTTTGCCCTGCCCGGTCTCTTCGAACCGATTTTCCTCGACGGGCGTTGGCTCGTCGACGGCGCTCTTGTCAACCCGGTCCCGGTTTCCGCCTGCCGGGCCCTTGATGCCCGCTGCGTGATCGCAGTCAATCTTCACAATTCGGTATCGGCGCGCGGCACGACTGTGCTGGGCAGCGATCCAGGCGCCCTTTCCCGTCCGCCGCAGGCCGACGCGACACCGAGACCAAAGAACGCCCGCACGCTGTGGCGCAATCAGATGATGGGGCGCAACGGTTTGCCGGGTATTCCGGGCGTGATGATCGAGTCCTTCAATATCATCCAGGACCGGATCTCGCGCTCACGCCTTGCCGGCGACCCGCCGGACGTGCTGATCACGCCGCGGGTCGGTTCGGTCGGTCTGTTCGATTTCCATTGCGCCGCCGAAGCGATCGAGATCGGTTACGAGAATGCACGGCGGATGATGGACGACATCCACGCACAGGTTACTGCGCTGGCCGAGTGATCGACCGCAGCCCGACGGACTCACGTATATCGGAACGTGGCCTACGCCGAGGCGATGTAGGAGCGCAATTGCTCCGCATCCGCCTCGATCTGCGCGATTTTTGCCTTCACGACATCACCGATCGAAACCAGTCCGACAAGGTGGTCGTTCTCCGTGACTGGCACGTGGCGAAACCGTCCCTCCGTCATCTTGCCCATGACGTCATTGATCGTATCGCCTTCGTGGCATGCGACCACGTCAGCGGTCATGACGGTGGAAACCGCCTGATCCAGAGCCGCTGCACCGTTCAAGGCAAATGCCCGTACGATGTCGCGTTCCGACACGATGCCGGCAATGCGTTCGTCATCGCCAAGCACGACCACGGCTCCGATCTTCTTTTCGGCAAGGACGGTACAGATATCGGAAATCGTATTGGCCTGTGACGCCGTCGTTACGGAGCGCCCCTTTGTTGCGAGGATGTTTGCAACCATCATAGCGAATTTTCCTTCCCTACCATCGTGTATGCCCCTGGCGGCCGGCACAAAGGGAGCGACAGGCCGCAAAGTGGATCCCGTTCTTTTCGCGGGATGTGTTTCCGACAGCCATTGCGCGGCACGGCGTTTCAGGGTTTGGGCACGCTGTGAAAGGTCCGCGAGCCAAAGGCCTCAACCGCCGGATCACACGTTCAGTCTGCCACAACTCACGGGGAAGTGAAGCCACTTTGTGTCGTCAGCATGCCTGGCACGCAGACGCAGGAGCATCGCGATATGCGGCTTTCAGGCTGCAAACCGGTCCGGCCGATGGATCGACGGCCCGCTTGGCCGGTGATTGGCCGGATCGAAAAAGCGAAACAGCAGCAGACCGCCCAGAAATCCACCGATATGGGCCTGCCAGGCAATGCTCGCGCCGTCACCGACGAGCGAACCGCCCCCGATACCGAAAACCAGGTTGATCCCGAACCAGACCGCCAGGAAAATTAGCGCGCGGCGATTGCGAAACGTTTCACCGATCGACAGGGCCCGAACCGACCAGGCTCCCTGGCCTCCAAGCCTTACGGAGCGTTCCATCGGTCCGCCCGGGGAAAAACCGAACCGGGCAACGGCGGCCATATGCCCCGAAATCGCTGCCGAAGCGCCGACCATCGGAACCGGATTGCCCCAGAAAATCATGAGATGCAGCGCCGCACCGGTTGCCGCACAGACCAGGGAAAACGCCACGAAACGGGTCGGACCGAATCTTTTGGCCAGCGCCGATCCGAACGCCGCCATCCAGAACAGGTTGACCAGCAGATGCAACAGGTCTCCGTGCAGCAGGGCGTAGGTGCCGAACGTCCACACTTCGGCGAGCGGGCTGCCGGGAAACGTCACTTCCGGCAGATAACGCAGCGGGATGAAAGCCAACCAGATCAATAGCATCTCGTTGGCCTGCGGCGACAGCAATACGTCGCGGAACAGGTGGATGCCCGCCATTAGCGCTCCGCAGATCAGGACGATCCCCGGAATGTTGAACATCGGCTCGCGAGCGGGCGGCACATCGTACAAGACGCAAATTCTCCAACGGATTCATTTCGGATCGACACGGTGCGCTGGTCCGGTCGGAAGCGGCCGGAGGTCGGACGCCGTAGCCGGATCCGGGCTGTCCGGGCGCCGGCCGATTGTCGCTGACACATAGGGGGTCTTGGGGCTGACGACAAGCGCGGCGGGTGATCGCAAGGCTGACGGGCCCGCCTGCCCCGCAAAGCCGGGATCCCAGGCAGGCCCGTCGGTCACGTCCTACCCGTCCCGGACGTCATTCCGTGGGTCAAGGTCGACCCGAACCGATCGAAAGCGCCGCGTTTGTCCGCTGAAACGCGGTCTTCGGCAACGGAAACGAAGCATTAACCTTACCGGAATGCCGCATCGGTTGTGCGCAACGCGCTCTACACGGAACTGGCACGCGCCCTGCAAGTCAGTCGTCGGTCGCCCGGCCGATGCGCCGGAGCGTCCCAAACTCGAACACTGCCGACACAACAGGACCGAAAACGGGACGTAGCAGGAAGGCTCCTTTCGGAATGAAACACAAAACCACATTCAGGTTGCACAAATACTGGACGGATCTGCGCGGCGAGCGATCGGCACCGCGGCGCACCGAAGTGGAACCGGGCGACATCCGCGATGTGCTGGCGGAGACCTTTATCCTGAACGCCAACAGCGACCGCGACTTCCGCTTCAGGCTAGCCGGAAGCCGGGTCTGCGCGCTGTATTGCCGGGAATTGAAACAAAAGGACTACCTTGCGTTCTGGGGCGGATCCGATCTCAGCGCCTTGAACACTGTCATGGATGCGATCCGTGAAGATGCTGCGGCAGCCGTCATTGGATGGGAAGGCCGCAACCTGCGCGGACAGTCCTTGATGCTGGAGACGGTTCTCCTGCCGTTGCACACCGATGGCGGCGGATACAACCGCGTCCTGGGAAGCATGGCAGCCCTGGACAAGCCCTATTGGCTCGGCGTGCATCCGATCATCGAACAATCGATCGTCAGCCTTCGGATGATTTGGCCGAACGAGACCCGGGGCCTGGCCGCGGGGACCTCCCTTCCCGAGGACGGCGAGGCCCAACTCCGCGACGCACCGCCGCCGATCGCCGTAAACCCGCAGACCGGCCAGATGGCAAAGCGGTTCGGCCACCTGCTCGTCTATGATGGCGGAAAGACCGGCGAATCTGCAGAGGCCGCCGATATCTCCGCCTGATCATCGATCCTGGAGTCCGGATACGTCGCCGTTCGGGTATCCGGGTCCGGGCGGACCGATGCGGATTTCCGACAAAACCCGTCCGGCTATTACCGCTTATTAACCAAGCGCGCCTAGTCTCCGCCATACGACACGGATCAGACCGCATCATGCGGTTACGGGAGACAGCGGGCGATGGAGCAAGCCGCCAAAAGTGCCAGCGAACGCATCCGGGGCCTACAAAAACTCGACAGGCGTCGCTTTCAGCGCGTCAAGGTCGACCTCCTGGGTCGCTTCATGCTCTCCGACAGGCGGGAATATCCGTGCCAGATCGTCAACATGTCGCCGGGCGACGCGGCGCTGATCACACCGGTATCGGGCAAGGTCGGCGAGCGCATCATCGCCTACGTGGATCATATCGGCCGGGTCGAAGGCGAAGTCGAACGCCAGATTACCGGCGGACTTGCGATGAAGATTAATGCCACGTCACGCAAACGCGACAAATTGGCGGCGCAATTGACGTGGTTGGCTAACCGTCACGAGCTGAATCTGCCGGAAGATCGCCGGCATGACCGGACCCCGCCGAAAAATCCGTTTTCCCATATCAAGCTTCCCGACGGTCGCGAATACCGCTGCAAGGTAATCGATATCTCACTTTCCGGCGCCGCCGTCGCGCTGAATGTGAAACCGGCTATCGGCGCACCGGTCACCCTTGGCGTGATGAAGGGCCGCGTGGTCCGCCATTTCGAGGACGGGATCGCCGTCGAGTTTGCGAACGTGCAATCCGCTCAGGCAATCACGGAAAACCTCGCGGTCTGACACGGGTTTAATCCCCCGAAAACTCAGGTTTCCCTAGGCGGCCGCCCCCCGGCATGCGACTTGGCGCGCGTCAACCTGCGATCCCGGCTTCGGATCGTGTGTCGGCGCGACAGCGAGGCCTTGTGGGCCCTCTGACCGCTTGAAGTACGTCGCCCCGCGCATCGACTACATTGCCGGTCGGTGCCGTCTGCGGCCCTGAAACGCCCGGCATTCCGATCCGCATCTCTAAGCCGCCCGTGCCGGTCGGCGCGCCCGCAATTCATTAAAATTTGCGCTTTATTCGAATCCAAATCGATTAAAACAACGATTTTATTCGAGTATAATTTGATTTTTATTGTAATAAAATTCGAATACTGATTTTTTCTGAGTATAAAAAGTTCTTTGTCATGGTTCAGCCATCCATTGGGGAGGGTTGATCTATGAATTTCGAAAGTATTCGGAGCCTGTTTGCTGCTGTAGCATTCGCGGCCATTGGAATCAGTGCGCTGGCTCCTTCGGCTGAGGCGACGCCGTTCATGAAAAAGATCGGCGCGACGACACCGCCGATCGGGCATGTCCGGTATTGCCAGGCCAACGCGGACGAGTGTGAGGTGCGCTCTTCCGGTCCGAGCCAGCGCGTGCTGACGCTCGATCTGTGGCGCGAACTGAACGACATCAATTACACGGTAAACTCGCTGATCCAGCCGGTCACCGATCAGGAGCAGTACAGTCAGGCGGAGCATTGGGCGATCCCCACCTTCATGGGCGATTGCGAGGACTACGTGCTCCTGAAACGGCAAATGCTGCACCGCGCCGGTTGGCCGCTGAACACCCTGCTGATCACGGTGGTGCGCGACCAGAACGGTGGCGGGCATGCGGTGCTGACCGTGCGGACCGACCGCGGTGACCTGATCCTCGACAATCAGGCCGAGCAGATCGTGACCTGGGATCAGACGCCCTATCGCTATCTCAAGCGGCAATCCGAACGCGACGCCGCGCAATGGACAGCCATTGCCGACAATCGCCAGCGCGGGTCGATGAACATCGCGCAACGCTAGGAGCTACGGATTGGGAACAAAGGTTTTGGTGGCGTTTCGATCTGGTCACGTGGGCCCCCCCCCCCCCCCCCCCC
>JBCDLT010000079.1:0-29349 GCA_038745065.1 Pseudomonadota bacterium
CAGAAATATCTCGGCACCGTTGTGCCGATCACCGACAATTTCTACGCCACCCTCAATTCCGCGGTCTTCACGGACGGGTCCTTCGTCTACATTCCCGAAGGCGTCCGGTGCCCGATGGAATTGTCGACCTATTTTCGGATCAACGAGCGCAATACCGGTCAGTTCGAGCGGACCTTGATCATCGCCGACAAGGGATCCTACGTCTCCTATCTGGAGGGCTGCACCGCGCCGCAGCGCGACGAAAACCAATTGCATGCCGCCGTGGTCGAGCTGATCGCGCTCGACGATGCCGAGATCAAATACTCGACGGTGCAGAACTGGTATCCGGGCGACAAGGAAGGCAAAGGCGGGATCTACAATTTCGTCACCAAACGCGGCGATTGCCGCGGCCAGAACTCCAAGATTTCCTGGACGCAGGTGGAAACCGGATCGGCGATCACCTGGAAGTATCCGAGCTGCATCCTGCGCGGCGACAATTCGGTCGGCGAGTTCTATTCGATCGCCGTTTCCAACGGTCGCCAGCAGGTCGATTCGGGAACCAAGATGGTGCACCTGGGCAAGAACACCCGCTCGCGCATCATCTCCAAGGGGATCTCGGCGGGGGAATCGAACAACACCTATCGCGGTCTCGTCTCGGCGCATAGAAAAGCAACCGATGCGCGGAACTATACCCAGTGCGATTCGCTGCTGATCGGCCAGACCTGCGGCGCGCATACGATTCCCTATATCGAATCCAGCAACGCGTCCGCCGTGTTCGAACACGAAGCGACAACCTCGAAGATTTCCGACGATCAGATGTTCTACTGCCTGCAGCGGGGTCTTAACGAGGAAGAGGCCGTCGCGCTGATCGTCAACGGGTTCGTCAAGGAAGTCATCCAAAAGCTTCCCATGGAATTTGCGGTCGAATCCCAAAAGCTGATTTCGATCAGCCTGGAGGGAAGCGTCGGCTGACGCCAGGGTTGGCGCCGCGCGCGATTGCTGCAGGGCTGCCTGAGGTCAGTCCCGGAAGTCGCTACCGGCGTCCCGCTCGTCAGACCGCGTACCCGCACCGGGTGTCGCCGCCTGCGGGTATGTTCCGAACAAGGGATGCTGACATGACGGATTCCGATCTGAGACCGGTCGTGAACGTTGCCGATCTGGACACGTTTCCGTTTGGCCACGGCGAGCGTTTCGGCGCTCGCCTCGGACCGATCGGAGCACGCATCGGTATGGAAAAACTCGGCTGCATGCTGACGGTCGTCGAACCGGGCAAGACCGCGTTTCCGTTTCATGTGCATCACAACAACGAAGAGATGTTCGTCGTGCTGGATGGCACGGGAGAATATCGCTTCGGATCCGCGGTCTATCCGATCCGGCAAGGAGACGTGCTTGCCGCGCCTGCCGGCGGTCCGGACCGTGCGCACCAGATCAGAAATACCGGCGACACCGATCTGCATTATCTGGGTATCTCAACGAAGGCCGAGCCGGAAGTCGTCGAATACCCGGATTCGAACAAGTTCACGATGTTCTCCCAGTCGACGGACGGCAGCCCGATGACGGCGCGCGTCCGCTTTGTCGGCCGCCTTGAGACATCGCTCGACTATTGGGATGGAGAATGAGGCGCCAGGCGCCGTTCTAAAGGAAAATGACAATGCTTGAGATCAAGAACCTCCACGTCGCCGTTGACGGAAACGAAATCCTGCGCGGCATCGATCTGACGGTGAAAGCCGGTGAAGTGCACGCGATCATGGGGCCGAACGGCTCCGGCAAGTCGACGCTGTCCTACGTGCTTTCGGGCAAGGAAGACTACGAGATCACTGAAGGCGAAATCCTGTTCGACGGTGAGGACATGCTGGAAATGGAACCGCACGAGCGAGCGGCTGCGGGCATGTTCCTGGCGTTTCAGTACCCGATCGAGATACCGGGCGTCGCGACGATGACGTTCCTCAAGACTGCCCTGAACGCCCAGCGCCGCAGCCGCGGTCAGGACGAACTGGCAACGCCGGATTTCATGCGCCTGGTGCGTGAGAAGGCCGGTGCCCTGAACATCTCGCAGGACATGCTGAAACGTCCGTTGAATGTCGGGTTTTCCGGCGGCGAGAAAAAGCGAAACGAAATCCTGCAAATGGCACTGCTCGAACCGAAGCTGTGTGTGTTGGACGAGACCGATTCCGGGCTTGATATCGATGCCCTGCGCATCGTGTCGGAAGGCGTCAATGCGCTGCGCGGACCGGAGCGCGGCATGATCGTGATCACCCACTACCAGCGCCTGCTCGATCATATCGTGCCCGATGTCGTGCATGTTCTGTCGAAAGGCCGGATCGTGAAGACCGGCGACAAGTCGCTGGCGCTCGAGCTCGAAGAAAAGGGCTATGCCCAGTACACCGCCGACGCGGCATAAGGGGCAGGAAATGACGGCAAAACCTCAAATCCTGCGGACCCAGGCCGAGCAGGACCTGATCCGGCAATTCGAAGAGCGGTTTTCGGACGATTCCGATGGGATTGGCCAATTGCGCGATGACGCGATGGCGGAACTGCGCCAGAACGGTCTGCCGCACCGGCGCGTCGAGGCTTACAAATATACCGACCTGAAATCGATTTTCGGGTCGGTTCCCGAGGTCGCCGACCGGCCGTCGGAAGATGCCGCGCGCACGGCGCTTGAAGCCGCCGGCATGTGGGGCGAAACACCGCGTCACCGGATCGTGTTCGCCGACGGATATTATTTTCCGTCGCTGTCCGCTTCGGGCGTGGCCGGATTGACTGTCGGCGGGGTCGCAGCGGGTCTTGCCGCCGGTGAAGACCTGACCGGCCGCATCGCGCAGATGCGTCCGGAACAAGCCGATCCGGCGCTGGACCTCAATACGGCCTTCATGGTGGACGGCGTGATGGTGACCATCGGTGCCGATTTCGATCCGGCCATGCCGATCGAACTGGTCTTCGTGTCGACACTCGGTGAACCGCGCGCCCAATATGTGCGCTCCACGATCGCCGTCGAGGACGGCGCCGAGGCCATGATCCTTGAGACCCATATGGGTCGTGACGGCATCGCGGCCCATTCGAACGTGGTGTTTGAAGCCGCGATCGGCGACAAGGCCAAGGCGACCTGGATCAAGGTGCAGCAGTGCGGCAGCGACGCGCTGCATCTGGGAACAACCCTGTCGCGCATTGGCGGCGAAGCGGCGTTCGATCACTTCATCTTCACGGTCGGATCGAAACTGTCCCGCTCGCAATCGTTCCTGACGTTCGCCGACGAAGGGTCAGAAGCCAATCTGCGCGGGGTGACGATGCTGCGCGATCGCAACCATGCCGACGTCACGCTAATGGTCGATCACGCCGTCCCGGAGTGCAACAGCCAGGAACGCTTCAAGGCTGTCATCGACGATCGGGCCAAGGGCGTGTTCCAGGGCAAGATCATCGTCCGTCCGGATGCACAGAAAACCGACGGTCAGATGATGACCCAGACGCTCCTGCTGTCGGACGATGCCCAGGTGGCCAACAAGCCGGAACTGGAAATCTTCGCCGATGATGTACAATGCGCCCACGGCGCGACCACCGGGCAGATCGACGAGGATTTGCTGTTCTACCTGATGGCACGCGGCATTCCGGAGGAAGAAGCGCGGACGCTGCTGGTGCTTGCGTTTGTTGGCGAAACGATCGAAGAGATCGGTAATGACGACCTGGCGGACCGGCTTGAAGCGTTGAGCCGCGTCTGGCTGCTTGGAGAGGAGGCGGAAACATGACCGCTTTGGCATCAATCGCCGAGACCTCGGTACCCTACGACGTGCATGCGTTGAGGAAGGATTTCCCGATCCTGTCGCGCGAGGTCTACGGCAAGCCGCTGGTTTATCTGGACAACGGCGCGTCCGCACAAAAGCCCCAGGCCGTGCTGGATTCGATCATGCACGCGTATTCGCAGGAATATGCCAACGTGCACCGCGGCCTGCATTTCCTGTCCAATACCGCTACGGACCGGTATGAGGCGGCGCGCGAATCGGTTCGCCGGTTCCTGAACGCACCGAGCACCGAAGAGGTGATCTTTACGCGGTCGACGACCGAGGCGATCAATCTCGTCGCCCAATCGTTCGGCGGGATGGTGATCGGGGAGGGCGACGAAATCGTGCTCTCGATCATGGAGCACCATTCGAACATCGTGCCGTGGCACTTCCATCGGGAACGCCAGGGAGCAGTGATCAAGTGGGCGCCGATTGCCGAAGACGGCAGTTTCGACATGGATGCGTTCGTGGCGCTGCTCGGCGATCGCACCCGGATGATCGCGATCACCCACCTGTCGAACGTGACCGGCACCGTGGTGCCGATCAAGGAGATCTGTCGGATCGCCCGGGAACGCGGCATTGCGGTCCTGGTCGACGGCAGCCAGGCGGCGGTGCACATGCCGGTCGACGTGCAGGATCTGGATTGCGATTTTTACGTCTTCACCGGTCACAAGGTGTACGGACCGTCGGGGATCGGCGTGCTGTGGGCAAAGCGTGCCCATCTGGACGCCATGCCGCCGTTCAACGGCGGCGGCGAGATGATCCTGGATGTGACCGAAGAGGGCGTAACCTACGGCGAAACCCCGCACAAGTTCGAAGCCGGCACACCTCCGATCGTTCAGGCCATTGGATTGGGCGCTGCGCTTGATTACATGGAGTCCGTCGGGCGCGACAGGATCGCCGCGCACGAGGACGGTCTGAAAGACTACGCGCATGCGTGTCTTGAGGATATCGACGATGTACGCATCTTCGGCAATGCGCCGGGCAAAGCGGCGATCGTGTCATTCGAACTTGTCGGTGCCCACGCCCACGACGTGGCGACGATCCTCGACCGGTCCGGCGTCGCTGTGCGCGCCGGCACACATTGCGCTCAGCCGCTGTTGCAACGCTATGGTGTGACATCGACTTGCCGGGCCTCGTTCGGAATGTACAATACAGTCGAGGAGATCGACGCGCTCGCGACGGCGCTGCGCAAGGCACGTGACTTTTTCTTGTAGACCATGGGGATGATCATGGATCATGCTGGACCAGTCGGGCTCGAGCCCGCTGCGCAGGACAAAGAGGCAGATGCGGCTAATCTTGCAGAACCGACCTCGGCGCTTCCGCAGGAGGAACTGGCGCGTCTGACCGACGACATCGTCCAGGCGCTCAAGTCCGTATACGACCCGGAAATTCCGGTCGACATCTATGAACTCGGCCTGATCTACAAGGTCGACATCGAGGACGATCGCACGGTTAGCATCGACATGACGTTGACGGCGCCAGGCTGCCCGGTGGCCGGTGAAATGCCGATCTGGGTCCAGAACGCGGTCGCATCGGTTGACGGTGTCGGCGATGTTAAGGTCGATATGGTATTCGATCCGCCCTGGGATCCGAGCCGCATGTCGGACGAAGCCCGGGTCGCTCTCGATTTCTGGTGATGATTGGAACGATCATGAACGCCTTGCCGAAATTCGCCATCATCTCCCTGACCGACGCCGCACGCGAACGGGTTCGGGAAATCATCGAAAACGCCGACAAACCGGTCGCCGGTGTGAGGGTCGGTGTGCGGAATGCCGGCTGCGCCGGAATGGCATATACGCTGGACTATGTCGAAGAGGTCGACCCGGCCGACGACGTAGTCGAAGAGGACGGCTTCAAGGTCTTCGTCGATCCGAAGGCGGTTCTGTTTTTGCTCGGTACGGAGATGGATTACGAGGTGACGACGCTGTCATCGGGCTTCGTCTTCAACAATCCGAACCAGACGTCGGCGTGCGGGTGCGGCGAATCCGTTGCAATCAAGCCGGCCGATCCGAAAGCCTTGCAATCCGCCTGACCCACTACACCAACTGCCGACAAGGCCGACGGTCCCGGACATAAGGTCCGCGCGCCGGTCTTTCGTTCCAATCCGAGGTCAATGCGTGAGGCCGCCCGGCCTCGCCGGCGAGGACATTCATGCTTTTCGACGATCTGAAATCCGCCAATGCGGACGCCTGGCGGGCCTATACCCATCACGCCTTCGTTGAGGGCATGGCCGATGGCAGTCTTGCAGAGGCGAGCTTCCGGCATTACCTCGTCCAGGACTACCTGTTCCTAATTCACTTTGCCCGGGCCTATGCGCTTGCGATCTACAAATCGCGCACCCTTGAGGAAATGCGGGCCGGTCTGGACGGTGTGAAAGCCATTCTCGACGTCGAGATGGGGCTGCACGTCCAGCTCTGCGGGGAATGGGGTCTGACACCGGCAGAAATCGAGCAGGCACCGGAATCCCGGGCAACGCTGGCCTATACGCGGTACGTTCTGGAAACCGGCCTGCGCGGCGATCTGCTGGACTTGCATGTCGCGTTGTCGCCGTGTGTGATCGGATATGCCGAGATCGCCGAACGCATCGCCGGGCCGCACGGTCAGGCGGCCGGCGGCAACCCATACGGCGTGTGGATCAACGAATATGCCGGCGAGGCCTATCAGGCGCTGGCCGATGACGCGCGGAAGAAGCTGGACATGCTGGCAGGCGGTCCCGTTTCATCGACGCGTTTCGACAATCTGTCACGGGTGTTCTCCCAGGCAACGCGCCTGGAGGCCGATTTCTGGCAAATGGGTCTGGATTGCGCGGATTGACGGTGTCGCCAATCGCTCAGGCGACCTGGATGGTTTCCGGCTCTTCGAGATCGGTCTCGGCCACGACCCGGTTGCGGCCGCTGCGCTTGGCTGCATAAAGGCACTGGTCGGACCGCTCGATCATGGATTGCGGCGTGTCGCCGGCGGTGTATGTCGAGACACCGATCGAAATCGTGATCCGGCCGAGATTCTCGCCGGTCGAACGCTTGACCAATTCCTTCGACATGACCGATTTGCGAATGTTCTCGGCCACCGAGATCGCCTGTTTGAGGCTGGTCATCGGCAGGATGACGCCGAATTCCTCGCCGCCATACCGGCAGGCAACGTCCTGGCCCTTGACGTTTTGTTTCACGGCAAGCGCAACCAGACGCAAAACCTGGTCACCGGTCTGGTGGCCATAGGTATCGTTGAAGTTCTTGAACCGGTCGATATCGGTCATCAGCAGAGACAGCGGTTCGCGGGAGTGTTCTGCCTCGTCGATCGCTCGCTCAAGGGATTGGTCGAAATGCTTGCGGTTGGCCAGCGTCGTCAACTCGTCGGTCAGCGATTCGAAGCGGATCGCTTCGATGCTTTCCTTCATCTCCTCGATCTGACGCCTGGATTCGGCAAGCTGGACTTCGAGATTGCGGTTTATCGCTTCGGTCTGGCGCGTTGCGACAATCAGATTGCTGACGATTTCACGGATCTTGTCGGTATCCTGTTCCGACGTCAGCTCCGTCTTGGCGCCTTCGAGTGAGGTCTTGTAGTCCGAGGCAGAGGATTGGGACGCGGAAATCGTATCGACGATCTGGCCGATCTCGTCGGAAATCAGATTGCCGACTTCCTCGATGCGCTCGCCGAGCCGTTGCGGCGACATGAACCGGTTGTAGATCTGATCGACTTCCTGCGGCGAGATCGATCCCTTGGCTTTCAGGATTTCGTTGACGGCCTTGTTGAGCGCGTGGTTGAAACCGGCCGAGTAAGTGTACCAAAGCTCATAGTTTTTCGGATAAGCGGGAATCTCGTTGCGCTTGATCTGCTTCAGCGCTGCATCGCCATAGGCAATCGTGCGTTGAAAGTCGTCTTTCTTACCCATTTGGATTCTCTAAACCCCGAGAGCAGCGCCGGGATCGTCCGCAGACGACCTCATCTTGTGCCACGCTATACTTAGGGGTTTAAGGCGCCGTTAACGTGCCAATGATCTTCGGAGTCTCATTCCGGCCGAAATTCTAGTTACACAGGACTGAAGTCTCATTGAAATAGTGATTTATACGTGAGCCTGCGGGGCGTATTGACATTATACCAGTTGTAATTCGTAGATTAATTGATTGTTTTCAGTAACTCCCCAAAAAATTGATGAAAAAATAGGCAAAAATACCGATAGAGAATGGAGGGCCCTGCATCGGCTCTTTGGCGTGCCGGCGCTGCCATGTGGCCGCGAATTTGCCGAAACGGTCGTCCGACGGCGAACCCGTTGCGGAATTGTCCGGTGCCTGAAACGGATTGAGGATGGAGGCGGGCGACGCCGCCGGTTCAGTAGGATCGCTGGCTGAACAGAGCCCGAACCGGGCCCGTCCGTTTCCACGTCAAGCGACCTTGGATTTCTTCTGTTTGGGAAGCGAGACCGGCCGAAGCAGGAAATCCGGCACATGATCGCCCATGCCTACCACCGGTGCTTCGTTCTCCTCTTCGCGCTCACGGCGTGGCGCTCGCTTTTCCTTGCGGCCGCCCGTTGCGCTCTTTGGCGATGACCGACCGGAGGATTTTCGACCGCGTTCGCGCGGTTTGGTCTCTTCGTCGTCGACGGAGGTGGAGAAGACAGGGTCGTCCGACCAATCGATTGTCTTGCCGATCAAGGATTGGATGGCGTCAAGCGAGGCACGATCCTTGGGCGTGACGATTGTAACGGCCGTTCCCGTGCGGCCGGCCCGACCGGTGCGTCCGATGCGGTGCACGTAATCTTCGGCGTTGTGCGGCACATCATAATTGTAGACATGGCTGACCGCGGGAATGTCGAGGCCGCGCGCGGCCACATCGCTGGCGACGAGGATCGGAATCCGGCCCGTGCGAAAGTTCTCGAGCATCATCATGCGCGAACGCTGATCCATGTCCCCGTGCAGCGCACCGGCCATGAAGCCGTGCTTTTCGAGTGAACGGAACAGCACGCTGACATCGCGCTTGCGATTGCAGAAAATAATCGCGTTCTGAAGATCTTCGGCCTGTTTCAAGTGCCGGCGAAGGACTTCGCGCTTTTTCCAGTCGTCGTTCTGAGACCGGATCAGAACCTGGCTGACCGTTGATACCGTCGAGGATGGCGGGGCGACTTCGATCTGTTTGGGGTTCTGCAGGAAGGTATCCGTCAGACGTTTGATTTCCGGCGCCATAGTCGCTGAGAAGAACAAAGTCTGCCGTGTGAAGGGAATGAGGCTGCAAATCCGTTCGATATCGGGGATGAAACCCATGTCGAGCATGCGATCGGCTTCATCGATCACCAGAACTTCCACGCCCTGCAGCAACAGTTTGCCGCGCTCGAAATGGTCGAGCAGACGTCCCGGCGTCGCAATGACGATATCGGCGCCGCGATCGAGTTTCTTGTCCTGTTCGTCAAAAGAGACGCCGCCGATCAAAAGGGCGACGGTCATCTTGTGATTGATGCCGTATTTGACGAGGTTGTCCGCAACCTGGGCGGCAAGTTCGCGTGTCGGCTCCAGGATCAGCGAGCGCGGCATGCGCGCCCGGGCCCGGCCACGTTCCAGAATGCTGAGCATCGGCAGGGTGAATGAGGCGGTCTTGCCCGTACCTGTCTGGGCAATACCGATGACGTCCCGACGTTCCAGGACATGGGGGATGGCCTGCGCCTGGATCGGCGTCGGCTCGCTGTACCCGGCGGCTTCGACAGCAGACAGGACTTTTGGACTCAGGCCAAGTTCACTAAAGCTCATATGGAACGGGGTTCTTTGCCGGTCCGGTGGGAAACCCGCACACGGACGCTATTACGATGCGCCGCAACATCGTGGATGGTCCGCGACTTGTCAATGCACTGTGCGAAACTGACACAGACTATCCCTAACCAGAATGCTTAATCCTGGTGCCGACACCATCGGGATTTATTTCGGCGCGTAATATTCCCAAGCCCGTTACGGACCAGCCGATCAGGGTATTATGTTATTGTACCAACACTTGTCTTTGCCGAACAATGGCTGGCAAAGCGCTGCAATCGAAACGCTGCATCCGAGCCTTCCGGACCCGATGGCAGGTTGCGCAAAGCGCGTGAACAAATTCGCGCGATCAGTGTCAAATCCGGGAATCGGTCCCGGCAAAGGCACGGCGTATCATGGTTTCGGCCGACTCACCTTTTTCCGGCGTCACACATCGTGACCAGACGCGCGCGGCAATCGGCGAAGCGCATTCCTCGACGCTGAACCGTGTTGCATTGATCACGCCCTCGATGCGTCGCACCGCACCCTCGGCTTCGTCAGGTCGCGAACAAGCATGCACCACGACGAAGCGGCCGCCGCCCCAGCGTCCGGTCATGTCTTCGCCGCGGACGAGTTGGGCGATCAGCGCGCCGACCTGTCGGATGATCCGGTCGCCGACGGCGTACCCGTGCTCGGTATTGATTTCCCGGAGATTGTCGATGCTCAGGCCGCAAACGGTCAACGGTTCGTCGGAGAGGCGGTGATCGCGGACTATGCGGTCGAGGTGTTGGAGCAGGAAACCCCGACTGAACAGCCCGGTAAGGGCATCCCCGGTTGCCACATGCCGGGCCTGCCGGTAGGCGGCGCGGAGCTTTTCGCGATGCCGGTTTTCCAGGATCAGCGCTGTTGCGTGCGCGCCCACCTCATCGGTGTCGATCGGATCGGTCACCACTTCCGTGGCACCGGCTTCGAAAAGGCGTTTGCGGTCTTCGGTATCGCCGTCGCCGCAAAGCACGATGACAGGCAGCGTGAAATGCCGCGGATTACGACGCAACGCCTGCAAGATATCGGTGGCGTCGGTCGTCGCGATGTCGAGAAGGACAGCATCGAAATCACGGCTTTGCAGATAGGTTTCGGCCATGTCGCGCGTGAAAGCGCCGATCAGCAGCGCTCGTCCCGCCAGCGCCCGTTCGATCGCAGCAAAGCGCTGGCCGTTTCCGACGACCAGCAGCGTCGCTTCTTCGACCGCCGCGGGGCGCTCGATTTCAGGAGCATCGAGGCCATAATGCGAAAATGTCTCCAAACGACGTGCCATTTCCACCTGAAGCCGATTGAGGCGGGTCAGGTCGGCCACCCGATGGGCAATCTGGGCCGCGGAAAGGGGCGGGGACATGATCGCATCGACCGTTCCGGCGCCAGCAAGATCCTGCGCCTGTGAACCGTCGCAAAGGGCGAGGACCGGGACCCGGCCGCCGGGCAGTGTGTCTGCCACGGCTTCCGCGTGCCGGCGGAAGCCCGCGGCCGATGCTCTGGCACCGGCGCACAGGAGATCCAGTACGATCGCATCGACCGGGCGGTCTCCGCTTTCTGCGATTGGTCTGAAGGGCGCGGTTTCGACATCCAGCGCATATCCCCGGGCGGACAGATCAGCCCACAGCGCCGGATCGATGGCAGCACCTTGTTCGCGCAGAACCAGAATGTGCGGTGTGTGTTGCATGGCACCCTCTTCGGAAAGCCAACAAGCTTTGCCAAATCCGGTAAAGGCCGCCCTAACTCACGCGGATTTTTTCGCCTTTTCGTCGAGATCTCCGGCGAGGCGGCGGGGCAGGGAGGCCGCCCGGGTTACGCGCGTCGGGCGTGCATGTTCGGCAAGGCCTTCTGCATCGGCCACCCGTTCGGCCTCGGCCTGGGTGAACGGGGCCGCGTGTTCTGGCACGACCGCAAGCGCCAACTGGCTGATGCCGGCGTTTTCGTCCGAAACATAAAGGGACGCGTCGCGGACCGATTCGTGGCTGGTATAGGCATCGTCGGTTTCATTCACACCGACCGGCAGGCCGCCGACCATCAGGAGCCGGCCGGCGCGTGCCTCGGGGACGGCGCGCCGTGTCGACCCGGGCACAATGCGGGCCAGGATCGTGGTTTCGAGATAGCCGTCCTTTGTGGTCGGAACATAGACGAAAGATGCCATCGTATCCCGGGCAGGCGCCATCGGTCCCCGCACACACAGCACCTCGCGGGTCTCCTTCTTCTCAGACATGCCGGTCGCAACGGCGTTGCTGGAGATTTCCAGGAGGGTCAGCGACTGCTGGCTGCCGCCGGGCACGGTGACAGGGCCGAGCGGCAGGCCGACCGGTGCTCCAGCCTCGCGCCGGCTTGCGAACAGCGCCAATTCATCAAGCACCGTCAGGTCGACGACGAGGCGGTCGCCGTCCGGTCGGGCCACCGTACGGGCATGCGTTCCAGGCCATACCGGCAGGAGCGTTGCGGACACCTCGGCGGCATCAAGGCGTTCCGTGACATTGCCTTCGAGAGCTGCCGGGCACAGCACATGGTCGGGCCCGACCTTGGACGCATGCGCCGCAAATCCGTTCAACGACCGGAAATGGTGCAAATGCAAGGTCCCGCTGGAAAGCAGCCAGGGCACCAGCGCGCCGCCCAGGCCTGCCGTTCCGGTTAGCACGAAGGGCGACAGGAAAGCCGAGCCGTTTTCAATGCGGGCCTCGAGCAACGTCATGAGGCCGGTGGCAATCCACTGGTTATGGCTGCGCGGAATCGGGATGATCTGGCCGTCGGCAGTGGCCGAAAAGGTGAGGGTGGCTACGTGATCGGCCGCATGGTCCCCGCGTTGCACGTCGACGGAGACCGGCGCATCGCCGAACTCGCCGATGACATCGGCAATGTTGAGGATGCCCTCGGCCAGTCCCTTGCCGAAACCCAGCATGTATCGGATTCCAAAAACCTCGGCGGCCACATCGCGCATCAGCGTGCCAAGGTCGTTCTGCTCGAGCCGGTCCTGGGTCACGATCGCCTTGGCGCCGATCGTCTCGAGCGCCGGCTGGAGGGACCGTTTTCGCCAGGTCAGAGGAAAGGGCGCCACGACCAGGCCGCACCGCCAGGCAGCCAGATAGGTCAGAACGGCATCCGCCGTATTTGGCAGCATCAATCCGATGACGTGGTTCGGCGCCAGGCCCATCTGGGAAAACAGGGCGGCTATCCGGTTGATCCGCTCGTCGGCTTCCCGATAGGTCAGCTGTTGCGGAGACCCGGACGTCCAGGATGTCCGGTCCGGCGCATCGACAATCGCTACGCGATCGGGATGCGCGGCGGCAGATTTTCGAAAGATCGCATCCAGGGACACGGTGCCCCAAACACCGGATTCGGTGTAGCGCTGGCGTGTTTCCTCATCGGCCAAAATCATCGGAAACGCCTCCTTGCTTCTCATTCTCAGTCTTTTTGTCATGGGCGGCGCCACCAAGTGTCGAGCCGATAGCCATAAAGCGATGTGGTTTCCGGGCGTTCAATATGCGCCCAGCGGGCAACCCATTGGTCCGGCAGGTAGAACAGCGGGATAACGTAATGTCCCGAAAGCAGGACACGGTCGAAGGCGCGCACGGCGGCAACAAAGTCTTCTCGGGTGCGCGCCGCCAGCATGGCTTCGATCAGGGCGTCGGCCGCCGGATCGGTTACACCGGCAAAATTGAAGGAGCCCTCCCGCCCAGCGCTTGTCGAGCTCCAGCGAAAGGATTGTTCATTTCCGGGGGACAGGGAGACATACCAGCTCGACAGAATCATGTCGTAGTCGAAAGCCTGGAGGCGCCGCTGGTATTGCGCGCTGTCGACCAGTCGGACCGTCGGCACGATCCCGAGCGGGGCGAGCATGCGCTTGAAGGCAAGCGCCAGCCGCTCCGAATCCTTGTTCACCACCAGGATCTCGAATTCGAACGGCGCGCCGGCGCTATCGGTCATCTGGCCGTTTGTTGATCCGAAGCCGGCTTTTTGAAGCAGTTGGAACGCTTTTCTGAGGTTGCGCCGGTCGCGGCCGCTGCCGTCGGCAACCGGCGGAGCCCAGGTGCCGTCCAGGAACGCCGGCGGCAGGGTCTTTCCGGCCGCTTCCAGAAGCGCGCGTTCCGCCGGCGATGCCGACCTTTCGTGCGACGAGAGTTCAGACGCCATGAAGAAGGAGGCCGTGCGGCGATAGGCATCGCCATACAGGTTTGCATTGATCCACTCGAAATCGAACGCGTACGAAAGCGCTTCGCGCACGCGGATGTTCTGGAAGGCCTGCCGACGGGTGTTGTAGACGAAACCGAACATGCCCTTCGGCGTGTCCGCCGTGAACACGTCCTTGACGACGCGCCCGTCGGCGACGGCCGGAAACTCGTATGCCGTGCGCCAGCGGCCGGGATCGCTTTCCGGATTGACGTCGTAAAGACCTTTCTTGAAGGCCTCGAACCGGGAATTGTTGTCCCGGTAATATTCCATGCGGATTTCATCGAAATTGTGGAAGCCGCGCTTGGCCGGAAGGTCTTGCGCCCAATAGTCGGGGTTGCGCGTGAGCACGATGCGCTTGCCCGGCTCAACGCCTGTTATGCGATACGGTCCGCTGCCGATCATCGGCTGAAGCGTGGTTTCCTGAAAGGTCTCAGGATCGGTGGCGTGTTTTGCCAGTACGGGCATGAGACCGAGGATCAGGGGCAATTCCCGATCGGATCCGTCGCCAAGATGAAAAGTGACCGTACGGTCGTCGACCCGATCGATCTTCGTCACCTTCGAATAGTAGCTGCGGTGATTCGGCCGCCCCTGATCGCGCAACAATTCCAGCGAGAACACGACATCATCTGCCGTTACCGGCCGATCGTCGGAGAAACGCGCGAGCGGATTGATCCGGAATGTGATCGACGTGCGGTCTTCAGGCATGTCGACCGATTCCGCGAGCAAACCGTAAAGCGTGAACGGCTCATCCCGTCCGCGGGTCATCAGGCTTTCGATCACATTATTGCCAAGTCCGCCGTCGCGCAGGCCACGGGCCGACGCCCCCTTGACGACGAAAGGATTGAGACTGTCGAACGATCCGAGCAAGCCGTAGGTGATCGTGCCACCCTTCGGCGCCTGCGGATTGACGTAGTTGAAGTGTTCGAAATCCGGTGGATAGAGCGGTTCACCATGCAGGGCGATGCCGTGTTCGGCCGCGGCGGGCCATGCCAGACCAAACAGGCAGGCCGCGACGATGCCAAGGCCGCTGATCCGGCCTGCTTCTGACACCCATGGAAACCGCATTTTGTCCTCTTTGCAGCGCAAGCCCGCGATTCGTCGGACCCAATTTACCATAGTGCGCGCCGGCCGTTGCGAGGTTCGGTCATTTGGCAAGGCGCAAAAGTGGATATATAGAGCAGTGGAGAAATGCTGGCCGCCGAACCGAGGGTTCGTCGCGCAAAGATGTCGATGGACCGCTTGCTTCGTGCACTCGACAGAGCCATCGGGCCGGCCTGCCGCGTACCGGATCGTCGTTGCAACGACCGGCAAACCGTGCGAAAGCAGCGGTGACGCGTGGCGGCAAAGGAAACCGATCACCCTTAACGACCTTCCGCCCGGCTGGTGCAGGGGCGGAACCGCAAAATGAGGACGACATGGTAGAATTCGCAACCAAGGGCGCTAACACATCGTTGCGTATCATGGGGGCTGTGCTGACACTCGGGTTCGCGCTGGCAACCGGAAGCGCGGCGGCTCAGAACGCGGCTGGCGGGGACGATGATTCCAAACCGGATGCCTGGCTCAAAGTCTGCAGCCTGGACGACCAGGTCAACAAGAATGTCTGCATCATCAAGCAGGACCTTTTGACGAATACCGGCCAATTCCTCGCGTCGCTGCAATTGCGCGAAGTCGAGGGCGAGGCTGAAAAAAGCCTGATCGCCGCCGTGCCGCCCGGTATGCTCTTGCAGCCGGGTCTTCAGATCCAGATCGACAAGAAACAGGCGACCAAACTCAAATACGGCATTTGTTTCCCAAATGCCTGCTTCGCCGAATTGAAGGTCAAGGACGACTTCGTGGTCGCCATGAAGCGCGGTGGGCAATTGGTCCTGACCACGCTGGATCAGCAGCGCAAACCGCGGCCGTTTCCGTTTACGCTGATCGGGTTTACCGCCGTCTATGACAGCGAGGGCCTCGATCCCAAGCAATTGCAGACACAACAGCAGAACCTGCGCAGCGAACTCGAACGGCGTGCCGAGGAACAGCGCAAACGGCTGCTGGATCAACAGAATAACCAAAATCAGAGTCAATAGTCCGGATATGCCGGCAGCGAGATTCGGCGCTCCGGCGGCCGAGACCGATCGGGTCCGAACCAACGAGGTCTGCCGGATTCCTGATAAGGGCCGGCAGTGGCGCCCGAACAGCCCGCATGCCGGGGAACGGAACAAGAGGATCAAATCGTGACGAGCCGAACCATGAAAACCGGAGCTTTGCGCGCAATGGTGTGTGGAGCCGTGACCGCCCTGATGCTTGTGCTAGTACCCGGAGCAACGGTACAGCCCGCACAGGCACAAGGGGCCGAGGAAGAAAATCCGTGGTGGAAAGTCTGCGGCCGTAATCAGCAGATCAAGAAGGATGTCTGCGTTATCCGGCACGAATTGCTGACGGATGCCGGACAGTTTCTGGCTTCGCTGGAACTGCTCGAGGTTGCCGGCGAGGCACGCAAGAGTATCCGGGCATCGGTGCCTCCGGGCTTGCTCATTCAACCGGGCATGAAACTCAAGATCGACGACACGGCGGAACAGTCGATCCTGTTCGGCATCTGCTTTGAAAATGTCTGTGTCGCGGAACTTGCCGTAAAGGAGGAGTTCGTCGCGTCCATGAAGACCGGGCAAACCCTCAATCTCATCGCCTTCAACCAGCAGGGCGTGGAACGGCCGTTCGAATTCACCCTTGCCGGTTTTTCCGACGTCTATGATGGCGAAGCGCTGAACCAGGATCAGGTCGCGGAAAAACAAAGAGCGTTGCAGCAAAAGGCCCGGACGCGATCCAATACGCTGCGCCAGAAGCTGCTCGATGCGCAGCGGGAAAACCAACAGAACTGACAAGGAGCGGTTGTCCGCTCCGGCCGCGACAGGTCGGTTGTAACCCTGAGTTATGCGAGTTCGGGCTCGCGGTCGGCGGGTGCTGTCGGCATGTCATCCGCTTCGGAGATATCCGGCAGCGCGTCGGCCCGCAGGCGTTCCGGTTCGGCAGGATCGGAAACCGGGTCCGGTCGGGCCGAAGGCGCTTCGTCAACGGCTTGTGGATCGGAGGATTGCGTGGCGAGCCACAGGATCTGCTCCGGCGTGAGCGTGCACTCTGTCGAGAAGCCGCCCCAAAGCGCGAATTCGAGCGGGCCGAAATAGCGCTCCTCCAGGTCCGGGGTCTCATCGGACGCGGAGGCCTCAGGCGGCAATTGCCTGGGATAACCGAGCACGATCGGACGGGCATTGTTTTCAAGCGAGAAGTCGGTGACCGCCGTGGGTGTAGCATGCGGGCCGCGCACATGCGTCCACGCATCGTCCGATGCTCTTGTGCCGTCGACATAAAGCGCTGTCCCGCAATGATCGAATGTCAGGGCAAGATGCACCCAAGACCCGATCTGTAGTGTCGGCGCGTCAAGTATCCACTCGCAGAGCGCCGGCGCGTAGGGCAGCGACAGCGAAAGCACGATGCGATCGTCCCGCATCGCCAGGCTAAGCCGTTGCGGATCGCCGTGATCCGCGCCGCCCTTGGTCACCAGCGGCCGATAGCCACCGGTCGCACGCGGTTTCAGGCGCAGGCAAAGCGTTCCGTATGGCACTTCCTGTGCCGGTATGTGCGGAACGATATGAAACGGCTGATCCTCGTGCAGGACGATCCCGCCGACCGGCGGGTCCGCTGGTTCGGCATACACGTTTCGGTATTGCGACGCCTGATGATCGCCGGCTGCCGAAACCTGATCCGCAGTCGGACCATCCTGTTTTTCGGAAACGAGTGCGGTCCTCGATAGACCGCCGGCCTGGACTCTGGACATCATCCCTGTTCCTCACTCAATCCGCACACCGATCGCAACGCTGGGACAGGGCCGAACGCAGTTTCTCAGCCGTGCTGCGGACGTTACCGGGTCTGTTATCCCGACGATTGGTTGGACTCGGGCGTAGGATGCGACCAAATTGTGACGCAATCGCGATGCCGCGACCGCCCGACAGGGACAGGGGCGGAATCCGGGTCGATCAGAGTCTGTTTTGCCGATCCCGGACGCGAGGGTTGTCGGATGAAGGCAGCACCCGATATAGGCGGAATGCAAGCGGGTCGCGGCCCGCTAAAGCCGTCTTGTTCAGGAGAACGCCATGACCGACGCCGATGCGGTTTCAGGGTTCCACGCCCACGTCTATTTCGACCGGTCGACGCTCGAGCAGGCGCGGTCCTTGTGTGAAAGGGCGCAGGCCCGTTTCGGTCTGGTCATGGGCCGGGTCCATGAAAAACCGGTCGGACCGCATCCCGATTGGAGCTGCCAGCTGGCGTTCACACCCGACATTGCCGGCGCCGTGTTCGCCTGGCTGGCGGTCAACCGGGGCGGCCTCGTGGTTTTCATTCATCCCGAGACCGGCAACGATCTGGCGGATCACACCGATCACGCCATCTGGATGGGCGCAATCCGCGATCTCGATACGTCGATGTTCACCAAGACCTGACGCGTCGATCCCGCCGGGTCGATCAGTCGGGCGAAATGCCGAACCGTTCGGGGATCAGAACCCTCCAGGGTGGAACTTCCGTTGCAGGATCGACCGGGACTTCGATCACTTCGGGGCGATTGGCGGCGAGGGACGCTTCCAATTCCCGTTTCAAATCCTCGTTCGTGACCGCCCTTCGATAGCCTACGCCGAAGCTGTCGCACATCTTTTCGAAATTCGGGTTTTCGAGATCCGAGCCGATGACGCGGCCGTCGAACAATGCCGCCTGATCCCTGCGGACATTGCCGAAAGCGGAATTGTTGAACAGGATCGTCGTCAGGCCGATGCCGAATTGGGCGGCCGTTGCCAGTTCCTGTACGCCGAACAGAAAGCCGCCATCGCCGGTGATCGAGATGACCGGCCGGTCGGGAAAGGCGGCCTTCGCGCCGAGCGCGGTGGGAAAGCCGAAGCCGAGCGTGCCGGAAAAACCGCAGGTGACATAGGTTCGCGGGCTGTAGATAGGGAACGAAAAGAACGAGACGAAGCCGGCCTGGCAGACCTCTTCCACAAAGATGCCGTCGCGCGGCAGCACGTCGCGTATCGTTTCAAGATGTTCGACATGCGGCTTGATCGTCTCTACGAGGGCGCGGCCCTTGGACCGGGCGACGGCAATGCGGTCGGAATCGCCGCCCACCTTGCCCGGATGTCTGGATACGGCTTCGGTAATCAGGGACGTTACGCGCCGGCTGTCGCCGAGAACGCCGATATCGGGCTGGAGCCGGTGCATCTCAACCGGGTCGATGTCGATCCGGATCAGGTCCGGCGGGGCCGGCCGATGGCGGGCCGGCGCCATGTTGTTGGACCAGCGCATGTAGGGCAGTTCGCATCGCGAGCCGATACCGATCAGAAGATCCGTGTGTTTCCATAGGTAAAAGGCTTCGGCCGGTCCGACCGACAGGGGATCGTCGGCGGGAACGACCCCACGCCCGCCGCGCACGGACAGTACCGGCGCGTTCAAAAGGCGCGCCAATTCCAGGACTTCCGCCGCCGCGTGTTTCGCGCCGGACCCGACCATGATCATCGGCGCATGGGCCTTTGCGGCGCGTTCCGCCGCCGCCGCGATCGTGTCCGGGTCGGGGTCCGCCGCATCCGGCACGGCCCGGCGCATCGGCCAGGCGACTTCGTCGGGTTCGGCCAGCCTGTCCCAGCACATCTCCAGAGTGACCGGCCCCTTGCGGCCGGTCTGCATGCGCAGAAATGCCTCGTCGACCAAACCCGGCGCGTCGCCTGCGTGATCGATGCGATCGGCCCATTTGACGAACGACCGCAGCGTTGCCAGCTGGTCGGGCATTTCATGCAGGTGGCCGTGCCCGAGACCGAGATAGCTCGACGGCACCTGACCGGTCAGGCCGAGAATCGGCGACGAACTGGCCCAGGCCGTATTCAGCGCCGCTCCCGTATTGAGAATGCCGGGACCCGGCACAACGGAAAACACGCCGGGCTTTCCGGTCACCTGGGCATAACCCATGGCCATGTAGGCCGCGCCCTGTTCGTGCCGCGGCGTAATCGTACGGATGGCGTTCTGATGGACGTGCAGCGCGTCGAAGATCGGATAGGTCTGGACGCCCGGCAGGCCGAAGACCGTGTCGACGTCGTGCCGCAGCAGGGATTTTACGATGGCGGAGCCGCCGGTAAGCGTTTCGCGATTGGACCCCGCCATGGGCACTCCTTGCTATTTTTCGACGAACGCCTTTTCGATCACGTAGTCTGCGGGCACGGACGAATTGCCCTCGACGAAGCCGGCGTCTTCCAGGATGGTCTTTGTTTCGGCCAACATGCCCGGACTGCCGCACAAAATAAAGCGGTCGTGTTCAGGGTCCATGCCGGGCAGGTCGAGATCGTCGAAAAGCTTTCCGCTGGTGATCAGGTCGGTCACCCGTCCGCGATTGCGGAACGGTTCCCGGGTGACTGTCGGATAGTATCGCAATTGCTCACGGATGAGATCGCCGAGCAATTCGTGTTCCGGCAGTTCCTTGGTGATCATTTCATAATATGCGAGGTCGCTCGTGTTGCGGCAGCCATGCACGAGAATGACGTTTTCGAACCGCTCGTAGATGTCTGGGTCCTTGATGAGGCTGAGAAACGGGGCGAGGCCGGTTCCGGTGCCGATCAGGTAGGCATTGCGTCCCGGCTTCAGGTTGTCGATCAACAACGTACCGGTCGGCTTCTTGCCGATATAAAGGACATTGCCTTCCTTGAGATATTGCAGTTTCGACGTCAGCGGGCCGTCGGGGACCTTGATCGAGAAGAATTCAAGCGTGTCGTCGTAATGGGCGCTCGCCAGGCTGTAGGCCCGCATCACGCGCTTGCCGTCGATTTCCATGCCGACCATCGTGAATTGGCCGCTGCGGAACCGGAATGACGGATCCCGGGTCGTGGTAAAACTGAACAAGGTGTCGTTCCAGTGGTGAACAGACAGGACCTTTTCTTCGTTCAAGGCACTCATGGACCGTACTCTCCATCTGCTGTCTGGCGCGTGCCGGCCTGGCCAGGACTGCGCCCCATCGTTGCCATCGTCTTTGGTGCGCTCCGGCGACCTGGCCCTTCATCTGTCGCGCGACTGTCGCCGTGCGGACAGGCAAACGACCATGTCAAAGCGCTGGCCGGACGGCCGACGGGTGTCCGACGCCTGTTAAGTCCTCTGCGTTTCCCGGAGATTGGCGGTTTGGCCGCCTTTTCGGATTGGTGCGGTCGGCAAAGCGGCGAAGCGCCTCGCCCGTCACGTTCGGCTACTTGTTACATTCGAACCGATATCAAGGCAAGACGGTCCCGGGGCCCTTGATCTCGGTCAATTCAGACCGCCGTGCCGGCGGATTTCAGTGATGACTGTCATCTAGGTGGAGGATCCGCATCGATCGAGAAATCGTGTGCCAAATCTCGGAGCAAACATGGGAAATCTTTTCGTAGGTCCTGGAGATATGTGTCGAGATATTAAGCCGATAGAGGATGGGGTCCGGCCCCGCGCAACACTAGCCCGGCGAACGATATGCCGGCGTCGGCAAGGCTTGTGGACTTAATACTTTTCTAACGCTGTCCGCCAGCTCCGACCGGCTATTAAGACTCGGGGGAGGGTTTTTACGTATAAGCCTACGTAGTCACACGTACGTAAAAACACGCTTACAGGAGCAGGATCCATGACCACGTACCATTCTTCCAATACTCATGGCACCGGCGTTACGGCCGGCTTCAACACGGTCGAGCGCATTGCCCAGGATCTGCAGGGGCGGTCCACCGAGTTCCGCAAGCTGTCCGAAGACTTCTCCAAACTGGGTTTCGTCCGGGAGATGCTGGAACTGAGCAAGGTACGGCGCCAGGGCGGTATGTAGGCGTAAGTGTGACGAAGTACGATAAGTCAAATCAGGCCCGCTCATCGAGCGGGCCTGTTTTAGTCGGGGCGTCCAAACCGGCTTTTTATCCGATCGTCATTTGTTGAGGTATTTCTCGATCTCGGCGTTGAGGGCGGTCGCTTCCTTCACCTTGACGATCATGCCGCCGACATTGTCGGCCGATGCCATCGTGGCTTCGGAGGATTGTGCAACGCCGCTGATCAGGCTGACGACCTCGTCCGTGGCAGCCTGCTGTTCTTCCATCGCACCGGCCACGGTCGTGGTGAACTGGTTGATCTCCTCGATCACATTCTGAATGTCGGCGGTGGCAGATACGGCGCCCTCAGTATCGTCGCGCATCGAGCCGATATGTTCGCGGATCTGGTCCGTGGCGCGGCCGGTCTGCTCGGAAAGCTGCTTGACCTCGGCGGCAACAACGGCAAACCCCTTGCCGGCTTCACCGGCGCGTGCCGCCTCGATCGTGGCATTGAGCGCCAGCAATTTGGTCTGATCGGCGATCGTCTCGATCATGGCGATGATTTCGCCGATCTGTCCGCTGCTTTCGGACAGGCTCGACATGCGCTCGGTACAGAGGCTGGCCTGTTCAATGGCCCGTTGCGTGATCGCCGCCGTTTCGGCCATGCGCTGCGAAATCTCCTTGATCGAGGCGCTCATCTCTTCCGAGGCCGTCGACACGGCGCCCGCCTTTTGCTGGGCATCGGTGGCAATGCCGGACAGTTCCGAGGAGGCTGTCTCCAGGCCGGCGGAGACGCTGTCCATCGCTTCCACGACATTGGCCACTTCCTCGGCCATCTTGATCTGATTGGTGATGATCGACCAGGAGACCATCGGACCAAGATAGGTGCCGTCCTGGTCGGTGATTGCATTGACGTCCAGGCTCAGGACTTCCGGGCCGACATTGATGTTTGCCTTGTGCGGCAGGTTTGCCGGGTCAGCCAGCATCGTGCGCTGATGTCCCGGGTTTTTATGGAAAACGTCGATATTGGTGCCGAGCAATTGGTCCGCCTTGATCGGGAGATATTCCTCGACCGCCTTCAAGGTGTTGACGCTCGTATGATTGCAGTAATTGACTTCGAACGTCGCCGGATCACAGGTCATGATGTTGATCGGCATCTTGTCGATCATCTGCAGCAGCCGTTTGGATTCCCGGTCCGCCTTGACCTTGTCGGTCACGATGCTCCACATCAGCAGCGTCTTTACGTAGACGCCATTCTTGTCGGTGATCGCGCTGATGTTCAGGTCGATGTATTCTTCGCCGAGCTCGATTTGCGCATAATGCGGCAGATTGGCCGGGTTGGAGAGAATGGTGCGTTGATGCGCCGGGTTCTTATGGAAGGTGTCGATCGAGGTCCCGATGATCGAATGCACGTCGATGTCGAGCAGATGTTTGATCTTGTCCAGCATCTCCATAGACGCCTTGTTGGCGTAATCGATAACGAAGTCCTTCGTCTCGCAGGTCATGATCGCCACCGGCAGATCATCGACGATCGTCTGGAACAGTGCCGCGTCTGCAACCTTAAATCCGGACTTTGCTTTTGTCATAAACATGGCTGTTCTCCCCCAGAATGCACTACTGAAGGAACCCATTTTTCTGTTAAAGTGCCGTTAATTGAGGCGGCAATATCTCAGTAAAATCATACGTTTGAATACCTATTGTCATAAATCACAGTGAGTTTGTAAGAGTTGTTGTTCTAATTTTTTTGCCAGAGAGCCTCTTTTATTTTCGATAATTTAAGTAATGCTATTACATTGTAATATGTAATCATCACATATACATTCTGTCTTTGTGCTATAGTGCGCAGAAATAGAAATAAGATAAATTCTATTATTTAAAAGTCGGCTCAACTTTAGCAGGATCAAGTTCGCGCACTTCCGCCGATTTGGCGCTCCTGTTCGAAATCAGCCGCTCCGATCGCTGCTCGGCCCATCCGGTCGGCGCGTGCGAACTCGGTTCGGTGTGCACCCGGGGCAAATGAATGAGGCGCCGACGCGACTTGGGCGAATGCAAACTGGACAGGGGCGGTACCGGTGTCCTACGCATCCTGACTGCAGGAACGGGCGCAGGGCCCTTTCCCTCCAAAATCGAACCCGGGGATGGAAACGATGGATGTATCCGGCAAAAAGGCGATCGTGTTTGGCGGCTCGTCCGGCATCGGACTGGCGGCAGCACAACAATTGGCGGATCTGGGGGCCGAGGTCGTCATAATCAGCCGTAATCCGGACAAGGCCGGCGATCTGCCTTCCGGCATCAGCGTGATGTCCTGCGACGTTCGGGATCCGGATGCGCTTCAGTCCCTGTTTTCGACCGTCGCTCCATTTGACATTCTGATCAGTGCCGCGACCGGCGGCGCCCGGGCCGTCGGGCCGTTTCTCGACATGGACATGGACGGCTTCAAGGGTTCGTTCGACAAGCTCTGGGGCTACGCCAATGTCGTGCGGTACGGCACGCATCATCTGAGTGCCGACGGGACGATCGTGCTGGTTAGCGGCGCGCCGGCGCGCAAGACAAAACCCGGCCAGGTGGCGATCGGATCCGTGGGCGGTGCCGTTGAAGCCCTGGTGCGCGCCATCGCGCCGGAAATCGCGCCGCGTCGGATCAACGTAGTGTCGCCCGGACAGATCGATACGCCGATGGTCTCGCTGGAAGGCGCGGACCGGGATGAATTCTATCGGAAGATGACGGCAAACCATGTCATCAAGCGCGCCGGGACCGCGGACGAAGTGGCCCAGGCGATCGTTTTCATGGTGCAGAACGACTTCGTCACCGGTACGACCATCGACGTCGACGGGGGCTGGCTCTTGTCCTAGCGGACGCCGCCTTTAACGCCGGAACGTCAGATAATCGAATCCTGTCGTAACAGGCGGAGGCTGTCCCGGAGGGCGTCGACGGTCTGGTCGATCTCCTCGGGGCCATGGCGTGCCGACAGCAAACCGCCGGGCCAGCCGGCAAGGTCGACGCCGTGGACGAGCATGGCAAGGCGCAGGGCCCGGCTTGTGGTTTCGGACTTCTGCGTCAGCGCCCGCGGTGTCAGCTGCATCGGATCGAAGCGTTCCGGATCGACCTCGATCCCGCTCGGATTGAGAAACAGGTGAAACGCCGAGGACTGGCCGTATACGGCCCAGGGCACACCCTCTGCGGCCAGCACCGTGTTCAGGCGTTGCCGCAGGTCTTTCGCCGCCGAATCCATGCGGCCGAGGAGCGAACCGTCGGCAATGCGGGCGAGCGTTGCAATGCCTGCGGCAGCACTGATCGGATTGGCGTTGAAGGTTCCGGGATGATAGATTTTCTCTCTTCCGGAGGCCGCTGCCGCATCGAAGTCGAGGCCATCCAGGATCTCCTTGCGACCGGCAACGGCGCCTCCGGGCAATCCGCCGACAACGATCTTGGCCATGGCCGTCAGTTCCGGCACGATCCCGATCTTTTCCTGAACGCCGCCGGGCGCAACGCGGAAGCCGGTAATCACTTCATCGAAGATCAGGACCGTGCCGGCGCGGCGGGTGTGTTCGCGAAGATCCGCAATGAAGTCGCGCGCGATCGGTACCTGGCCGGTCGCTGAACCGAGCGGTTCCAGAAGCACGGCCGCCGGGGGAGGGTTCCTCTCGAACACGGCGCGCAGCGCCTCCCGGTCGCGCGGGTCGGCCAACAGCGTGTTACCCGCAACCGGTCCTGGTACGCCGCGCGCCGGCGAGCCGTCGAAATGCGAGGCATAGCCGGTGGTCATGTCGTCCTGCCAGCCGTGGTAATGGCCGGGAAAGCGCACAATGAGGTCGCGGCCGGTAAAGGCGCGGGCGAGACGCACAGCCATCAGCGTGGCTTCCGTGCCCGATGCCGTGAAGCGCACGCGCTCGGCGGAAGGCACCAGGTCGATGATTGCGCGGGCCCAGGCGACCTCATCCGCATGGCCGGCGGCAAATTGCGTGCCGCGATCGAGCGCTGCGTCGATTGCCGCGCGGACGGCCGGATCGCCGTGTCCAAGCAGCAACGCTCCGTGGCCGCCGAAATAGTCGACGTATCGGTTTCCGTCGACGTCCCACTTGAGAGCTCCGAGGGCCCGATCGATGTAATGTCCGTACGGACGCATGCGCCGGGAGTCGTGGGTGATGCCGCTTGGCAGCACCGTATGGGCTTCTTCGGCCAAAGCGCGCGACCGGGCGGTTTGCGCGCAATAGGCGTCAAGGACCCGTGTCCCTGCCAGCGGATCCTGGTCCGGAGCCGGGTCTGCATCGGCTTTGGCGGGCGGGCGCACATCGGACATGGTCTGTTTCCGGCTGGTCGGCGGTGAGGGAAACCTGCCGCATTTCCCGCTGGGAAAGCGCAACTGGATGTCTACACTGGCGCGCGGTTCTCTTGAGGGCAAGCGGGGATGCTTACATGGCGCGGATGCTTACGGTGGCGGCCGGCCAACTCGGCCCGATCGGGCCGGACGAGGATCGTTCATCGGTGGTTGCGCGCCTGATCGCGCTTCTGGAGGAGGCGAAGCGCCGGGCCTGCGCCCTTGTCGTCTTTCCCGAAATGGCACTTACGCCGTTTTTTCCGCGTCGCTGGATCCCGCGGGAGGCGGATCGCGACCCTTACTTCGAATTTGCGATGCCGTCTCCGGAGACCGGGCCGCTTTTCGATGCTGCAGCGGCGCTGAACATCGGGTTCTATCTCGGTTTTTGCGAAGCGATGCACGACGGCCAGAAAATCCGGCGTTTCAACTCTTCAGTACTCGTCGACGGCGCCGGACGGATTGTCGGAAAGTATCGAAAGGTGCATCTGCCGGGGAACGCCGTCTACGACCCGACGCTCAGCCTGCAACATCTGGAAGCCTGCTATTTCGAGGACGGGGATCTCGGCTTTCCGGTTTTCGAAGCGTTTGACGGCCGTGTCGGCATGCTGATCTGTAACGACCGGCGCTGGCCGGAGCCCTATCGGGTGCTTGCCCTGCAGGGTGCGGAACTGGTTTGTCTCGGCTACAACTCCCCGGCTTTTCTGCCCGACACGCCGGAACAGAATTCCCTGCGCACCTTCCATCATCTTGTACCGATGCAGGCAGCGGCCTACCAGAACGGCATCTGGATTGTCGCAACCGCTAAGGCGGGATGCGAGGACGGCTGTGACATGATGGGCCAATCCTGCGTGATCGCACCCTCCGGCGAAGTCGTGGCACGCGCCACCGGACTGGCGGACGAACTTGTCTGCTGCCGGATCGACCTGGATGCCACGCGGGCCTACAAGCGGTTTTTCGATTTCGATACCTATCGGCGCCCACAGGCCTACCGTCTGATCGTCGAGCGGCAGGGCGCCGGACCGCCGATCCCGTCCGGCGAAGAATGAGCAAAAGTCTGCCGAGCGGATTGCGGCGCCTTCGGCACGCTTCAGCCTGCCTTCGGTCATTCGGTCCTCATCCCATGCGCGATTCGTCGGACCGCTGGCTGCGGAGGTCCTGTGGGGCCGGTTACGGCGAGGGCCGACACCATGACGCACTAATTGGGAGGTACGCGGTTTCCGTGTTCCAAAGTTTCGGTAAACGCGCTCTCCGCGTCGTCGGCCAATCGTCAAATCAACGCATCTGCGTTTGCCTGTAATGGTATCGAACTCAGCGCTTTAGGCCGGCCTCTTGGGGGCTGAACCACAAAAACGGCACTTTGATCCGATCCGGTCCGCTCGGCCGCATCCCGCGTCGTGGTAGGCCTTGCATGCCTTTGCCGGACAGGCCTCGTTCGATGTTGTTCAGGATCATCGACAATGCGACAGGGACGACCTTGACTCCAACCCTGTGTCGGATCAGTCTTGATACGAACTAATACGTATGTGATCCGACTCTGCCCGTCAGAACCGGAATGCGGCGACAAAGCGCCAGGTTTGCAGGGGTTTCGACCGCGTGTTGGGTTCGGCGGAGCGGATCGCTTCGACGTTCGCAACGCGCCTCGAGCAGGGGCGGCATGAGAGACAAAATGTACGACCTGATCTACGTCAGTACAGCCAAGGGAGCACCGACCCACGACGATCTCAAGCGGCTCCTGACGCGGGCACGCGAGCGCAACAGCGAACTCGGGGTTACGGGCCTCCTGGCTTATGACCCTGAAACGCGTTCCTATGTCCAGATCCTCGAAGGGCCGAAGGACGCGGTTCTGAAGATCTTCGATATCATCCGCAACGATCAGGGACACGAAGACATCCGCGTGCTGAAAGAAGGCGACAGCAAAACGCGGCGCTTCGGCGACTGGACCATGGCGATGGTCGAATCCGCGTATTTCAAGGCAATCGTTTTCGAATATCTCTGACTTCCACGCAGCTGGCAAAGGCTGCCTCACACCAGCGTTCCTGCGCCGATGACAGCCGCGTCGGTATTGCGTGCGTAACGTCCTGCTGCCGCCATTCGCTCCTCCCGACGGACTAAACTTGCCCGCTGACCGTTTTCAGGACAATCGAGCCCGTTCGATACGGCTCTTCCTGAACGGCGCCCCGGCGGGGCGCGAACCGACGGAGCGATTGATGCGATTCGATCCCTTTATCCGCGACGCGCAACAGCGTCTGATCAACAACGGGTTTCCGCTGCCGCGCTTCGGTGCGGACGGCCGCAACGGTACCGAGACCCGCGAAGCCATCGAGGATTTTCAGCAAAAACACGGTCTGCCGGAATCCGGAATGCTCGATGCGGCAACCGTCGCGCTGCTGTTCGGCGACGATGACCCCGGCGGTCCGCTGCCGATCGACCGCGACCGGGACGGCCAGGAGGAGCCGGTTGCCGAAACCGTGCGCAACGTCTGGCCGCGCCAGAAGGATCTCGTCCGGTATTATGGCGAAGTGGGCAAGAACCAGACCCGGTTGGCGCTGCCGTTTCCCATGCGGCTTGCCTGGCAGAAATCCACGATCGTGCGCCGTATCTCGGTGCACCAGAAGGTGCATGACAGCGCGGCCCGCTGTTTTGCGCGCATTGCCGATGCCTATGACGAAGATGCGCGCCGCGATCTCGGTCTCGATCTGTTCGGCGGATCCCTCAACGTGCGCCGGATGCGCGGCGGGTCGCGCTGGTCGACCCATGCCTGGGGTATCGCGATCGACTTCGACCCGGAACGCAACCAATTGCGCTGGAAGGCACCGCGGGCGCGGTTGTCGCACCAGGACGCGGAGACCTTCTGGCGGATCTGGGAAGACGAGGGCTGGGTGTCGCTCGGGCGCGCGCGTGATTTCGACTGGATGCACGTCCAGGCGGCGCGTCTTTGATCAAACCGTTCGCTGAGCGAAGGAGAATCCGATGTTCCGGTTCCTGAGAATGATCTTATCCATTCCGCGCGAAACCACGGGCAAACGCGAGATCGCCTTCCTGATGGCGGCGCTGGCCTACGGTTCGGCTGTCTACGCCCTGCCGGGTCTCGACGGCGACCAACAGGTCGATCTGCTGGTCTGGATGCTCGGCTTCGGCGTGCTCGCCGTGTTCGGTGCCTTTGGCTTCGAGGCCGTGCTGAAATCGCCGATCCTGGCCTCGTTGGTCGAACGCAAGAGCGATCCGCTGCCGGCCGGCTGAATGGAAAACGCCCCGCCGCGTTCCCTGGGCGGGGCGTTTCCGTTTTTCGGTTTGCTAGAGCATTGTGTGATTATATTGACCCATTTGATGTGCCAGATCAGGTCGTTCGGCGAGGCAAACAGCGCAGCGCGATCGCAACGGCGATGTTTCGCCGTTGCCCTTTGCCTGGCAAATCGGAAACATCCGATTTGCTCTACATCGGGCAAGCTGTTTAACGCTGCCGACGGCCTGATATGGCGCACCAAACACGGATGTTTCCGTGTTTGGCAGCGGGGTTCGCAAATCGGAAACATCCG
>JBCDLT010000080.1:0-28584 GCA_038745065.1 Pseudomonadota bacterium
CCGGATTTGAATGGCTTGCCGTGGACAAGGCGAACAAAACAAAACGGCGCGCCGTGAGGCGCGCCGTCAAAGGGTTTTGGACCCCGAAGGGCCTCGATTTTCTTATTGTGTTTGTTCTTCGGAACCGTCGCCTTCAGGCGCGGTCTCTTCCGGCTGATCCGTCTCCGCGCTCGCTTCGGCGTCCTCATCAAAGACGTCGGTGCGGGCGTCTTCGTCCGCATCCTCTTCGTCGTCTTCTTCGAACTCAAAGCCGTCGGCCCGCTGGGTCAGGTCTTCACCGCGAGCCTGACGTTCGGCCTCGTCTTCTGAACGTGCGACGTTAACGGAGACCGCCACCTCGACTTCAGGGTGCAATTGGATGGCAACGGCGTGAATGCCGATCGTCTTGATCGGCGTATTCAGATTGACCTGGCTGCGGCTTACCGAAAACCCTTCTTCGCTGAGTTGTTCGGCAAGATCCCGGGTCGATACCGAACCGTACAATTGTCCGGTCTCGCCGGCCTGGCGGACGACGACGAGGCCGTGACCGTCCATCTTCGATGCCACGCTCTCGGCTTCGGTCTTGCGTTCGAGGTTGCGGGCTTCGAGCTGCACCCGGTCGGTTTCAAACCGCTCCATGTTCGGTTTTGTCGCGCGCAGGGCCTTGCCCTGGGGAAGCAGATAATTGCGCGCAAATCCGTCGCGCACCTTTACCACGTCTCCCATCTGGCCGAGCTTGGCCACCCGTTCCAAAAGAATTACCTGCATTTCATTCTCCTACTGTCCCGGCCTGCGGCCGGTTAGAGCAGGCAGGGCAGGAATGCCCGCCGCCCAATGGAGACCGGGCGCACCGGCCCGGTCCTGATCACGAAATCACATATGGCAGCAGACCCAGAAAGCGGGCCCGCTTGATGGCGCGCGCAAGTTCGCGCTGCTTGCGTGCGGAAACCGCCGTAATGCGGCTCGGCACGATCTTGCCGCGCTCCGAGACGTAGCGCTGCAGCAACTTGACGTCCTTGTAGTCGATCTTCGGCGCGTTCGCACCGGAGAACGGACAGGTTTTGCGGCGACGGTGAAACGGCCGACGGCTCGGCAATTGTGCGATATCGACCATGGTCTAGTTCCTTTCCTCGCTGGCGCGCGGCTCGCGATCGCCCCTGTCGCCACGATCGCCCCTGTCGCCGCGATCACCGCGGTCGCCACGATCACCCCGATCGCCTCGGTCACCGCGATCCCGTCGCTTGCGGTCATCGCGGTCGCGACGCTGCATCATCACCGACGGCTCGGTTTCGAATTCCTCGACGCGGATCGTCATGAAGCGAAGAATGTCTTCGTTGAGGTTCATCTGACGCTCCATCTCGGCGACGGCCGTGTGCGGAGCGTCGATGTTCATCAGCGTGTAATGCGCCTTGCGGTTTTTCTTGATCCGGTAGGCGAGGGTCTTCAGGCCCCATTGCTCGATCTTTTCGATCTTGCCGCCGCCTTCTTCGATCAGTGCCCTGTATTGATCAGACAGGGATTCAACCTGCTGGCTCGACACATCCTGCCGGGCCAGAAATACATGTTCGTATGTGGGCATATTGGTGTTTCGCCTTTTTGTTGTCGCCAGCGCTAAGCCTCACCGAAGCCCTGGAAAAGGCCGCCGTGAATCCTTCGGAAGCGGGAACACGGGAAGACGGTCGCCGTAACAACCTGCCGTGCGGACACGCCGCAACGGACTTCCGTTCAGCCCCCGGCTGACAGAGATCGCGGAGGTATACACGTCCTTGCCGCCGGATCAAGCAGAATTCTGCCGCGTTTACGCGTTCGGGATGGATCGGGCGGGGAATTGACCGCTCGAACGCTTGACATTGTCTGACGGCATGTCTCTAAGCGGGCGCACGCAGCCGTCCGGCCTGCGCCCGTCGGACCAGCGCGGGCGATCTCGATCAACCGAGGCCAGTCCGAGGGCAACTTTCGGCGGACCACCCGGAGGGCGCATGCCGCAAACAGGAACGCTTCAGATCCCGTCGGCATGCTCGACATGAATTAAAAAGAAGACGCATGACATCAGCATTCACCTTTCCCGGACAGGGCAGTCAGGCAGTCGGTATGGGCAAGGCCCTTGCCGAAGCCTTTCCGGCCGCGCAAGCGGTATTCGATACGGTCGACGACGCGCTCGGCGAGAAGCTCAGCACGGTCATGTGGGAAGGCCCGGAGGACGCGCTGACCCTAACGGCCAATGCGCAACCGGCCCTCCTGGCAGTCAGTCTGGCGGCAATTGCCGTGCTCGATGCCGAGGGCCATACAATTGCAGATCGCGCGTCATATGTGGCCGGCCATTCGCTTGGCGAATATTCGGCGCTGGCGGCGGCGGGAAGCCTGTCGCTTGCCGATGCGGCTCGCCTGTTGCGCCTGCGCGGAACGGCCATGCAGGAGGCCGTTCCTGTCGGTGAGGGGGCGATGGCTGCCGTGCTCGGTCTGACGCTCGACCAGGCACGCGCCGTGGCCGAGGCGGCATCGAGCGCCGGTGCCTGCGACGTGGCGAACGACAACGCGCCGGGGCAGGTGGTATTGTCGGGCGATCGCAAGGCGATCGATCGGGCCATCGAACTTGCCAAGGAGGCTGGCTCGAAGCGGGCAATCCCGTTGCCGGTAAGTGCACCGTTCCACTGCAGGCTGATGCAGCCCGCGGCGGACCGCATGGCCGAAGCGCTTGCCGAGACCGATATCCAGGCCCCGTCCGTGCCCTTGGTATGCAACGTGCTTGCCGGGCCGATAACCGATCCCGCCGAAATCCGCGACCGTCTGGTCGAACAGGTCACCGGCACCGTGCGGTGGCGCGAGAGCGTGGAATGGCTGGCTGCAAACGGGGTGACACGCGTCGTCGAACTGGGAGCTGGAAAGGTGCTGACGGGCCTTGCGCGGCGCATCGACCGCTCTCTCGGTGCCCTGTCGATGGCCGGGCCCGACGATCTTGAGGCGCTGACAACCGGCCTTGCCGAAACCTGAGGAGAGCTCACTATGTTTGATCTGACAGGACGCAAGGCCCTTGTCACCGGGGCGTCTGGCAGTATCGGCAGCGCAATTGCAACGGCCTTGCATGCCGCGGGTGCGCATGTCGCGATCTCGGGAACCCGCGAAAGTGCGCTGACCTCGCTTGCGGACACGCTTGGCGGCGAACGGGTGACGGTCGCGCCCGCCAATCTCGCCGATCCGGAAGAACCGCAACGGCTTGCCGGCGACGTCGACAAGGCGGTGGGCGGCATCGACATACTTGTCAACAATGCCGGGATCCTTCGGGACAACCTTTCCATGGTCATGAAGGACGACCAGTGGGAGGAAGTGATCGCCCTGAACCTGACTGCGGGCTTCAAACTCACGCGGGCCTGTCTGAGAGGTATGATGAAACGCCGGTTCGGCCGTGTCATCGGGATTTCCTCGGTCGCCGGCGTGATGGGCAATCCCGGTCAGGCAAACTACTCGGCTGCCAAGGCCGGCATGATGGGTTTTTCTAAATCCGTCGCCCGCGAGGTCGCGAGCCGGGGCATCACCGTCAATACGGTTGCGCCCGGTCTGATCGAAAGCGCGATCAACGAATCGCTGACCGACAAACAACGCGAAACCATTCTGGCGGCCATCCCGCTCGGCCGGCTCGGCAGTGCCGAAGAGGTCGCCGCATCGGTGCTCTATCTGGCCAGTGACGAAGCCGCCTACATGACCGGTCAAACGCTTCACCTGAACGGTGGAATGGCCATGGTCTGAAGAGAGCCCTAACACCGCGTAACGCACCGTTTTAGGGCGAAAAATCGTTGTGGAGCGCGACTGGCCAAGGGAAAAAAAGTGTGATACCAACCGCGCCAACTTGCCGGTCAGAAAAGCTTCTCGACAGTAACAATCCGAGCGTCCGGAGCAATCTTTCCGGAAGGGAACCGGTTCCCGCAATTCATTCGAAAAAAACAGGCAATCGAAGGTGAGATAATGAGCGATATTGCTGAACGTGTGAAGAACATCGTGGTCGAGCACCTGGGCGTAGAGGCCAAGCAGGTGGTCGAGAGCGCGAGCTTTATCGACGACCTCGGTGCCGACAGCCTGGACACGGTCGAGCTCGTCATGGCCTTCGAGGAAGAGTTCGGCTGTGAGATCCCGGACGATGCCGCTGAAACCATCCTGACCGTCGGCGACGCCGTCAAATTCCTGGAAGCCCAGGACAAGTAAGCCAGAATTGCTTCCGGACATCCGATCCCCGACATGCAGGACGCCTGAATGAGACGCGTTGTCGTTACCGGGCTGGGAATGGTGACGCCGCTTGGCTGCGGCGCGGAGCCGACTTGGTCGCGCCTGATCGCGGGTGAAAGCGGTGCCTCAAAGGTCGACCATTTCGAAGTGTCGGATCTGGCCTGCCAGATTGCCTGCCAGATTCCGCGCGGCGACGGGTCTAACGGTACGTTCAACCCGGACGACTGGATGGAGCTCAAGGAGCGGCGCAAGGTCGACGATTTCATCTTGTTTGCCATGACCGCGTCCCAGCAAGCCCTGGACGATGCGAACTGGCATCCGGATCAATATGACGACAAGATCCGCACCGGTGTGCTGATCGGTTCGGGCATCGGCGGGGTGGAAGGCATCGAGCGCGGCGGTTTTGCCCTGAAGGATAAGGGACCGCGGCGCGTCAGCCCGTTCTTCATACCCGGGCGATTGATCAATCTGGCCAGCGGGTACGTGTCGATCAAACATGGGCTGATGGGCCCGAACCACGCCGTCGTGACCGCGTGTTCGACCGGCGCCCACGCCATTGGAGACGCCTCCAGGCTGATCGCGCTCGGCGATGCCGAGGTCATGGTGGCCGGCGGATGCGAGTCGCCCATTTCGCGGATTTCGATGGCCGGCTTTGCCGCGGCCCGCGCGCTGTCGTCCGGCTTCAACGATGAACCGACAAAGGCATCCAGGCCCTACGACAAGCGGCGCGACGGATTCGTGATGGGCGAGGGCGCAGGCATCGTCATTCTCGAAGAATACGAACATGCAAAGGCCCGCGGAGCCAAGATCTACGCCGAAATCGTCGGCTACGGTTTGTCCGGCGATGCGTATCATATTACCGCCCCGTCACCGGAGGGCGATGGCGCCTACCGGTGCATGAAGGCGGCGATCGAGCGCGCCGGTCTGCGGCCGTCGGAAATCGATTATGTCAACGCACATGGCACATCGACGCCGATCGGCGACGAAATCGAATTGGGTGCTGTGCATCGGCTTGTCCAGGAAGACGCATCGGAACTGACCATGTCGTCCACCAAGTCGGCGGTCGGTCACCTGCTCGGCGCGGCCGGTGCTGTCGAGGCGATCTTTTCGATCCTGGCGATTCGCGACAACGTCGCTCCGCCGACGCTCAATCTCGATGATCCGTCGGTCGAAACGACGATCGACCTCGTGCCGCATGTGGCGAAACACAAGGAAATCAACGTTGCGTTGTCAAATTCCTTTGGTTTTGGTGGAACAAACGCATCAGTTGTGTTCCGGGCAGTCGAATAGCCCGTCCCGATCTTTCGCGACTCACAAATATGCCATAAATCGGGATGAGTTTGCCCAGTCGGAACGCGGGAAACAGGCCCTGTTGGTCGACCTTGCCATCGGTAGCGCTCCTCACAAGTCCGTGCCGATGCATGGCACGAGCGGATTGTGCGCCCGGTGATGTCCCCGCAGATTTCCGACTGATTGTTACCGTTGGTTTGAATTGTTTCGTCCTTCTGTCATAGGAACGGTCCATTGGTCCCGCGCAGTCCCAGAGAGTTGATCGAACCCGAAAAAGCGCCGCCGCTGCCGCAGCGTTCGCGTCGGTCGCGTCATCCGATCGTGGTCATCCTGAACTTCTTCATGACGCTTTCCGTCCTGGCGGTCCTGGCGCTTGGCGGACTGTTCTATTGGGGCAAGGTCGAATTCGAGTCGGCCGGACCGTTGCGTCAGGACAAGACCGTTCTCATTCAGCCCGGTACGGCGTCCGAAAGCATTGCCAACATTCTGGAGCGCCAGGGGATCATTTCGAACCGCTGGGTGTTTTCCGGCGCGGTGCGGGCCTACAAGGCGAACAACCAGCTGAAGGCCGGGGAATACCTGTTCAAGTCCGGCTCGACCATGCGGGACGTGATGGAAACGATCGTGCAGGGCAAGTCCATCCTGCACAGCGTGACCTTCCCGGAGGGCTGGACCAGTGCACAGATGGTGGAACGCATCCGTGCCAATCCCGTTCTTACGGGATCGATCGAGGAAGTTCCTCCGGAAGGCAGCCTCCTGCCGGAAACCTACCGTTTCACCCGTGGGGAAACCCGGCAGGAATTGCTGGACAGGATCAAACGCGCTCAGGCCCAAGTTGTTGCGGATGTCTGGGAACGGCGCAGCAGCGACCTGCCGATCGAGACACCGGAGGACATGGTCATCCTCGCTTCCATCGTGGAGAAGGAAACCGGTCGCAGCGACGAGCGCACCCGTGTGGCCGGGGTCTTTGTCAACCGGATCAACCGTTCCATGCGCCTGGAATCCGATCCGACGATCCTGTACGGCCTCTACAAGGGCGAGGCGTGGATGCAACCCCGCACCATCTTCCGCAGCGATCTCAGAAAGCCCAATCCCTACAATACCTACCAGATCGATGGGCTGCCTCCCGGGCCGATCGGCAATCCCGGGCGTGCGGCGCTGGAGGCCGTTGCCAATCCGTCGCGTACCAACGACATCTTCTTCGTTGCCGACGGAACCGGCGGCCATGTCTTTGCGGAGACGTTGGAAGAACACAATCGCAACGTTGCTCGCTGGCGGCGGATCGAACGCGAACGACGTGAAAAGCGGGCGCAGGAACAGAACAACGCACCGGCATCGCAAGAGTCCACAGAACCGCAAAGCAACTGATCGGGTCCGCGCCGATTTGATCCGACTGGTCCGATCGCACCATGCCGGTTCGGGGTCGGATCATCAATTTACCGGGAAAACCCGGTCCGGCTTGCCTTTGCCATCATCAGATCGCCGGGAATCGATTAAAAATCTCCGGAAGGGCCCGGTGGTGGAGGCAATAACGGCGGTCCCCTGCGTCACCGGGGTGGCTGGCCGGCAGGGCCGCAGGGAGGGGTGATGACGGTTCTTTCGAGCATGACCGGGTTCGCCCGTACGGAAGGGGCGACCGAAACCGCTGCCTGGAGCTGGGAGGTCAAGTCCGTCAACGGGCGCAATCTCGATATCCGGACGCGCCTGCCTTATGGCTACGAATTCCTTGATCCGCTGATACGCAAGTCCGCGGCGAGCCGGTTGGCCCGCGGGTCCCTGACCGCCGCCCTGTCTGTTCGTCAGGAAGGCGGCACAGGGCGGTTGCGGCTCAATGAGGACAATCTTGCCGTCGTGCTCGACGCCATTCGACTGGTCGCCGAGCGTGCCGAGGTCGATCGGCCGCGTCCCGAAGCGATCCTCAACCTGCGGGGCGTTCTCGAACTGGCCGAGGATCCGGCTGACGAGGACGAAACGGGGCTGCGGACAGCCTTGTTGGAAAGCTTCGATGCGGCGATCGACTTGCTCGCAGGCACCCGCGCCGAGGAAGGAGAATTGCTGCGCCCGCATTTCGATCAGCAGCTCGCCAAGATCAGCGACCTGGCCGATCGTGCGGCGGCGGTGCCGGGACATCAGCCCGATGCGATCCGGCAAAGGCTCAACGAACAGATCCGCCTGCTCATGGAGGAGCAGAAGGGCCTTGATGAAGCGCGGATCATGCAGGAGGTCGCGCTGCTTGCGACCAAAGCCGATATCCGGGAGGAAATCGACCGGTTGCGGGCGCATTGCCGTACGGCACAGGACCTGATCGGGGCGGGCGGCGTGGTCGGCCGCCGCCTCGACCATCTCTGCCAGGAATTCAATCGCGAGGCGAACACGATCTGTTCCAAATCCAATGACGTCGATATGACGGCGATCGGCCTGGAATTGAAAGCAGTGATCGATCAGTTCCGCGAACAGGTGCAGAACCTGGAATAGGAAACAGACATGGCTGAAACGACACATTTGCGACGCCGCGGGGTCATGTTCGTCCTGTCTTCGCCTTCAGGGGCCGGGAAATCGAGTCTGGCACGTCTGCTTCTGGAAAAAGAGCGGGACATCAAGCTGTCGATCTCGGTGACCACGCGCCAGCGCCGCCCCAGTGAATTGGAAGGCGTGCACTATCACTTCGTCACGGAACGCCAGTTCATGGCCATGCGTGACCGGGGCGATCTTCTGGAATGGGCCGAAGTCCATGGTAATTTCTACGGGACGCCGCGGGATCCGGTCGACGAGGCACTGGAGGACGGGCGCGATATCCTGTTCGACATCGATTGGCAGGGCACGCTGCAATTGTACGAGGCACGCCGCGAGGACGTCGTGAGCGTGTTCGTGCTGCCGCCGTCCATGCAGGAATTGCGGTCGCGGCTGGAACGTCGGGCGGAGGATTCCACAGACGTCATTTCCCGGCGCCTGAAAAATGCCGCGCAGGAGATCGTGCACTGGAACGAATACGACTACGTCCTGGTGAACGACGATCTGCAGGCGGCGTTCGCCAACGTGCAGGCCATTCTGACCGTCGAGCGTCTGAGACGGCAGCGGCGCAGCGCGGCAGGTCCATTCGTCGATGCCTTGCTTGCGGAGATGGCGTAGCTACAATTTCGGGTTAACGCACGGCCGCTACATGCTCGCGCGCGAGCGCAACAAAATCCTCCACCGTCAGGGTTTCTGCCCGCCGGCGCGGATCGATGCCGAGCGGTTCGAGTATCCTTTCCGGTTCCGCAAACACGCTTTTGAGGCTCGCCCTCAGCATCTTGCGCCGTTGTCCGAACGCCGCCCTCGTGACGGCTTCTATGGACGGCATCAAAGCGATGTCCGCGCCGTCCCGCGGTTTTGCGTGCACAAGAGCGGAGGTTACCTTGGGCGGCGGCGTAAAAGCGCGCGGCGCGATGTCGAAGGCGATCCGGGCCTCGACATAAACGGCCGCGAGGACCGATAACCGGCCATAGGCGCTGGTGCCCGGTTCTGCGACGATGCGTTCGGCCACTTCCTTCTGGAATAAAAGGGTCAGACTGTCCCACCAGCGATCCGGGCCGCTATCGCCGATCCAGCCGATCAGCAACGGTGTCGCAACATTGTACGGCAGGTTCGCAACGATCTTTGCGGGGCCGGAAAGCAGCGCCGCATGGTTCGCTTTCAGGGCGTCTTCCTCATGGACTTCGAGCCTGCCGGGATAGCGATCGGCAATGTCCTGCAGCGCGGGTGCAAAGCGTCTGTCTTTTTCCAGCGCCACGACCTTGCGAGCTCCCGCGGCAAGCAGTGCACGGGTCAGGCCTCCGGGGCCCGGACCGACTTCCAGGACCGTGTGATCTTCGAGCGGGCCGGCGGTTGCGGCAATACGCTGGGTCAGGTTGAGATCGAAGAGGAAGTTCTGACCGAACGCCTTGCGGGCGCTCAGTCCATGGGTGCGGATCACATCGCGCAGGGGAGGGAGGTCGTCGATCTGGGCCATGAAGCCAATATAAAACGGGTCTTGCGGGTTTTGCCGGACCCATCCGCGCGAAGGCGGTAACGCGCCCGAACGGGCGCGCTGCCGCCAGGGCTGATCGCTTGCGGTCTATTTATAGACGATGGTCGCGTTGCGACGCAGATCGCGCATGAACTTTCTGGAAGTGATGCGCGCCTGCTTGTCTTCCAGGGTACGGCTCATGGCCTGGATTTCTGCAGCGCTCGATTTGACATCGCGCTTGTTGCACACCGCAATTGCCTGCAGGCCGTCCGGCGTACGCAGGGCCTTTGTCAGACTGCCGGGAGACGCTTCCTTGACCATCGGCACGAATGGGCCGCTGAGTTCCGTTTCAAGACGACGGCCGAGGGTGCGAACCACAACATCCGGCAGTTTACGGGCGATTTCGAGGCCTTCCGCACACGACGTGAACCGGTTTCTGAGATTGCTCAATTCCTTTCGACGGGCGGCCTCTCGGGACTTGCCGGCCGATTTCGGTATGACGAATGTCACCTGGGCGACATCGTATTCCACGACTTCCGACTGGCCGCCGGCGCCTTCCTGGCGTTCCTTGTCGGCGCGCAACGCGGCGACAACTTCCTGTTCGCTCACGGTGCGGCTGTTCCGGGTGCCGGCCGTCACGAGGCGGTTCCAGCCGATCTGCGCGCGCAACCGCGATTTGAGGGTTTTGGGGTTCACGCCATTCTGGCGCAGGGCGGATGTCAGACCCTTGGGGCTCAGCTTGACGCGTTCGGCAATCGAGGCAAAGGCTTCATCGACCTGGCTGTCGGAGACCCTGACATTGCGTTGCTGGCTTGCCTGAAGCTGAAGCTTCTCGTTGATCAGTTCTTCCATCGCGGCCTTTTTTGCCCGACTTGCCGACATGCCGCCGGTCAGGCGCAATAACTTCGCACGCTGATCGATATCGTATGTGGTGATCGGATCGCCATTGACGATCGCCTGGATGGACATGCCGGCGCCGGCCGGTTGGGACGACAGCATGGCGGCGATCGCAAACGCGGCAAAAACGAAAGTGAATGCAGAAAGCTTCATGTCGATCTATCCAGAAAGTGTATGCCAATCCCCGTGACGGGCGCTTCCGATGAGATTGCTCATCAGGTTCCCGGCCAACCATCCTTCGCTGCCGGCAAATCTCTACGGCAGCGTGCGAGGCGCGATGGTTCCGACTCCTTATTTCCCTATCACATCATCCCGTCAAAATCACATCACCTTTGGCGGGCGTCTTAAGCCGCTCTAACCGGTTGCCAGGCCATGATCCCGGCCGTTTCGGGTCGTTGCGCGAACGCCGAACCTGTTCGGCCGATACGGCCCCGTATCGCTCCCCACCGTTACTCGTCGCTCGGCACCACGTTCTGGCTGAACGTGCTGGAACCGAGCGTGCGGAGGCCGAAGCGGACAAAGATCGTCCGGTCAACGAGTTCGCTGTTGTTGCGGCTGCGATCTTCAGAGAACGAAACCGACAACGACAAATCATCGTAATCGTATCCCACGCCCAGGGAATCGCGCACGAAACTCTCGTTCTCAAGATCGTAGCGGATGGCTCCGAAAGCGCGGAAAGCCTTGGAAATGCGCACGCTGCCGGCGGCCTGGACCTCGGTCAGGTCATTGACGATGCCAACTTCGTCGTTCTCGTTGACAAAAGCGTAGGTCAGGCTCCCGAGCGCCGGTCCCAGGCGTCCGACGGCCTGCACTTCCGTCCGGTTCATTTCGAAGTCGCGGCTGTCGAACCGGGTGCTCGCGCCGATCTGCAGTCCGGTGCGGGTGTTGATATAGGCGCGGGCGACGTAGTCGGAACTCGATGTGTCCAGACCGGAGCCGGCGCCGGTGCTGACGAGATCGGTCTCCTCGAACGAATTCTGGCCGGCAATGTGGAAGGAACGCCCGACCAGGGACGAGAAGTACGCGCCGTTCAGAAGTTGCAACGTGTACTTAAGTCCGAGATTGGCCCGCGTCCCGCCTTCCGTCCGGTCGAAACCGGAGAACTTGTCGTATTCGAACAGCGTTGAATCGTCGAAGATCAGACTTTGCGCATCGTCGTTCGGCACATCGCCGACCCGGTTTTCGTCCGGGCGTACGATGATCTGGCCGATCGGTTCGATGACCTGCGACCCCCACGAATGCGTGTTGACCAGCGGATACGAGTATTCGAGGCCGACCGCCGGCATGACCCGGCCGACGAACGGATCGTCGGTCAGCGTGGCGGAGGTGCCGTCCGCGAAGCTTGCCCGGCGCACCCGCGATTCTTCGTTCATCAGATAGGCGTCGGCGGTCAGGTAGGCGAACGGTGTAAAGACCTGGCCGAACCGGTCCACCAATTGGCGCCGCCAGTTCAGATTGACCGTGGCGCGGGTGAAATTGCCCTCTGCGCCGACAATCCGTCCGAACCCGTCCACATCGGTAAAGCCCCGGGTCAGCGAGGTCGAATTGGCGTTTGCCGTAAACTCGCCGCCGAAAAACGAATCGTCGAAGACGACCGAATAGTCGATCACCGGATGAACGATCGGCTGGCGCTCCTGAAGATTGTTGTTAAACGGCGCCGTGCCTTCTTCCTGCTGGATCAGAAAACCGAGCGCTTCGGCACGAAAATAGTTCTTGTCCCGCAGGCCCTGAAGGTAAAGGAAGGAATTCGTGGACGCGCTGATCGAGGCGTCGCGATTGTAGTCGGCCAGGAAGCTGCGGTCTGTCGCGGCGGTTGCGGTAAAGCCCCACGTCCAGTGGCTGCTGAGCGTAAACGAACCGGTTGCCGACGCGATACCGCGATAGCGGGTATTGCCCGAGGTCGCGCCGAAATTGTCCGGGCTGCTCTGCCGAATCCCGGCAAGCGAGACCGAATACTCGCCGCGCCGGACCCTGTGGCGGAAGGTGCCATCGAATAACACGCCCTGTTCCGTAAGGGGTGTTGCCGCGAGCGTCACGTCCTTGTTGGGCGCCATGTTGATGAAAAACGGAACGCGGGCACCGTAGCCGATGTCGTCGCCGAAGACCGCGGAAGGGGCGAGCAGGCCTGTCTTGCGCTTGAGCGTCGGGTCGGGGTGCGAGAAATAGGGTGCATAGACGATCGGCACGCCAAGGAATTCAAGCCGTGCATCCCGATAGGACACCGTCTTCTTTTCCTGGTTGTGAACGATTGTTCGGGCCTTGATCTGCCATGTCGGCCGGCTGCGTTCGACAGAGCAATACCGGCAGGCATCGTAGACGCCCTTCTTGAATTCGGTGGTATTGCCATCCCGTCGCTCGGCGGACTGGGCCGCAAAACGGGTGTCCAGCGAGGACTGCACGCGCAAGGCCTGAACAAACCCCTCGGCAAAATCGTCGGTCAGATCGGCTTCGTCGGTGAAGACCACGTTGCCGTCCGGTTGATCGAGCCGGACATTGCCTCGCGCCACGAAGCGGCCGGTCGAACGATACAGCGTCACGCTGTCGGCCTGCAGGATGTTGCCCTGATAGTAGATCTGGACCGAACCGGCGGCCTCGATGGTGTTTTCGTCGCGGTTGTAGATCAGTTCGTCGGCGTTCAGGAGCATCCGGGCTTCCGGATCCTGCTCGGTCGTGGTTCCCAGATTGCCGGTGATCGCACCCTGGGAAAAAGCCGGCGCCGGGCAAATGAATACCGTTGCCAGAAGCAGCGCCGCCGTGCGGGCCATCAGGCCCGTCGACTTGCGCTGCCTGCCAGCACGCGCGTTCTTTTGCGCCTCGTCCGGGAGCCGGCTTGTCATCCGTCCTCCCGGTGCAAAAGAAATGTTACTCCCATCAACGTCGCAATTACTCCTGGAGACCACGCTGCGACTATGGGGCTGATCGTCCCCGCCGAACCCAGATCTGAAGTCACCTCGGTGGCCACATAAAGCATGAAGCCGGCTATCACGCCACCAAAAATCATGGGCGCGATTCCACCGAAGCGCGCAAATCCAAGCGACACAACCGCTGCTATCAGCACCATCGACGCCAGCAACAGGGGTCTTGCCATAAGAGATTGGAATTGAAGCACATATCTGTGCGTCGGCAAACCCGCACGTTCGGCAATCACGATGAAATCGCCGAGCCGCCAGATCGAAAGGTTTTCCGGCTCAACAAAGTTCTCCCGGACTTCCTGCGGCCCCAGATAGGTGCTGACGATGTATTTCTCGTAGCGCTGCGGGTTGAGCCCCTTGGCAAAGACCGTGGCATCGCTGACGATCCATCGCCGGTCTCCGAGCCGGGCCTCGGTCGCTTCGATCCGCTCGCTGTAGCGTCCATCGTCGCCGAATGTCAGGATGGTCACGTCCTTCAGCGTCAATCCCTGGTCCGCGGCATAGGCCGCGGAAATGATGGCTTCACCATCGGGACTGTCCTGGCGCAACCACACCCGTTCGCGGGTCTGGAGAAGGCTTTGGCGTTGATTGCCGAGATATTGCACGGCCAGTTCGTCGGAAATCGCCTTCAAACTGCCCGCAATCGGATTATAGACCAGGACGGAGACCACGCCGATCATCAGTGTGACGAGGATTGCCGGCATTGCGAATTGCCAGACCGAGACACCGGCTGACCGGGCGATCACCAGTTCCAGCCGCTTGCTCAAGGCAACGAACGTAATCATCGCACCGAACAGCGTGGCGAAAGGCAGCAATTCCTCCGAATAGGAGGGAACCCGAAACAGCGACAGGAGTACCGCGCCAAAGAAGCTGAATTCCTCGCGCTCGCCCGCGCGTTTCAGAACTTCCAAGAGATCGACAAGCAGTATCAGCAGCGTGCACCCGACGAACAATCCGACGATCCACAGCGCGAAGCGTTTCGCGAAATAGATGTTCAGGGTTGTTGCCACGTGTCTTGTCTTTCCTTGTTCGAACTGAAGCCCGGTGCCGGTCGGTTGGGGGAATAGCCGTTCAGCCCGCCTGAGCTTCGATCGCCTTGCGTCTGCCGGATGCTCGGTTTGTGAGCGATTGGACCGTGCGAACAGCCGTATCGACGAAGTCGGTGACCATCGCCGGTGCGGCCAACGAGCGGCCCGAAAGAATGACAAACAGGCTCGCGCCGATCACCAATAGAGGAATGGCGTACATGAACGGCATGGCAACCGGTACCGTGAGCACGACCGAATTTGCGACAAAGCCCGCCGAGCGCACCAAGACGCAGCCGATGATGGCGCCCGCGACCGCCATGGCGCGCCCCTGGCGGTTCGTTCGCGGATCGCCAAGGAAAAGCACCACGACCAGCCCGAAGGCAATCGGATAGAGCGGCTGCGAAAAGCGTTCATGAAGCTCTGCGACGAAGCGGCCATAGCGGGACTGCACGAACCATTCCGACTGGTCGAGATTGAACAATTCGGAGGTGGTTCGCTCACTGGGTTTGACGAAAGAATCGGACTCGCCGGTCTCGGAAAAACTCGAAAGGTCGAAGGCGTATTGTTCGAATTCGACGATTGACGTGCGGTTGTTGTCCGCCTCGCGGCGGTGGATCGATCCGTCAGACAGGATGAGCAGCGTCATTCCGGAGATTTCAGCTACCCGGCCACGTTTGGCGAGGATGGTCGTCGGCTTGTCGGCTTCGCGTTCGTCGTGCAGCAAAAGGCCAAGCAGCGCGCCGTCGCTGGCGCGGTCGCGGATGTGAACGGTCAGCCCCTTCTCGACCACGGAGAACCGCCCGGGTACGACCACGCTGGCGATGAAATCGGCGCGGACCTCGGTCACGAGGTCACGCAGGTGCCGCTTTGCGTGGGGCGCCACATAGATGGTGGTGAACGCCGTCAGAAGGGCGGCAATGACGACGAAGACCAGGATCGGGCGGACGACGATCATGCGCGATCCGCCGGTTGAATTGATCACGACCAGCTCGCTGTCGCCGTGCAATGCCGACAAGGTCGATACGAGGGCGAAGAGGATCGCGAACGGCGTTACGACAATGATCAGCGTCGGCAATGCCATCATCGTCATCTCGACGAACAGCCACATTGTCTGGCCCTTTACGGTCACCAGGTCCAGTCGGCGCAATGCCTGGGTCACCCAGACGACGCTGGTCAGCGATCCCAGCACGAACAGGAATGAAAAGGCGACGCGCTTAAAAATATGGCGCTCGTAAAGGCTCATAAAACTCCCACCCGATCGCGGTTCACGCCCCGCGCACGCCGGATCCGGCACTCGGCGCTGCGCCGACCATGCCGGATATACCGCGTCCCTTACGACGCGTCGAATCCACCCACCTTGCCGTTCTAGGGTCAAATCGACTAACGGACGGGAAATCAACATGGTAAACGGATGATTGCAACGCGACGGCTTGCCATCCATACCTGCGATGGCCATTGACGGCGCCGCAATCCCGGTTTACGCGCGTTCCGGGATGATTTTCCCCGAAGCACCGGCCGGCCAGCCGGACGGCGGTCGGGACCCTGACATGCCCGGTCACGCGGGACGAGACACATCAACCAGTATCGCGTCCGGGCCCGGCCCGCATGGACGTGATCCAGTGGCAGACCTGCCTGAATCAGAGATATACTTCATGAAACCCCTCCCGACGATTGCCTTTTCAAAGCCGGACACCCCGTCCAAAGGTACTGTGATTCTTGGATTTTCCGAAGGCGGCCCGCTTGGCGACCACGCGCGGGCGCTGGATGAGGCGAGCGGCGGCGCGATCGAGCGGGCCATGGCGGTCGCTGAATTCAAGGGCAAGAAAAAGTCGATCCTGGAAATTATCGCGCCGCACGGGCTGGAACTGGACCGGATCTACCTGATCGGGCTGGGCGGTGCGGACGATCGCAAACCGTCGGATTGGCGCGATCTTGGCGGGGTTTGTGCCGGCTTCGCGAAGTCCGGAGCGGTTGTAACTGTCCTCCTGGAGAGCGTTGACAAGGATCCGGTCGACGGTGCCGACGCGGCCGCTTTTGCGGACGGCCTGCGGCTGCGCTCCTACCGGTTCGACCGTTACAAGACAAAACCGGAAGACGAGGACGAGCCCAAAAAGGACGATGAGAAACCGGCCAAGGTGACAATTGCGCTCGATGACCAGGCACAGGCGAAAAAGCTCTATAAATCCATGGCGGGCGTTTCGGACGGGGTGATGCTCGCCCGCGACCTGGTCAATGAGCCCGCCAACAAGCTCGGGCCCGCGGAGTTTGCCGACCGGGCCAAAGCGCTCGAAAAGCTGGGCGTGAAAGTCGACATCCTCACCGAAAAGGAAATGACCAAACTCGGCATGCGCGCTCTGCTCGGCGTGGGGCAGGGGTCCGTGCGGCCGTCGAGGATCGCCGTGATGACCTGGAAAGGCGGCAAGGCCAAGGACAAGCCGCTTGCTTTCATCGGCAAGGGGGTTGTGTTCGACACCGGCGGCATATCGCTCAAGCCGGCCGGCGGCATGGAAGACATGAAGGGCGACATGGGCGGTGCCGCGGCCGTGACCGGCCTGATGCATGCGCTTGCCGCCCGCAAGGCCAAGGTCAACGCCATCGGCGCGATCGGCCTGGTGGAAAACATGCCGGACGGCAACGCGCAGCGCCCGGGCGATGTCGTGGAATCCATGTCAGGCCAGACGATCGAGGTGATCAATACCGATGCCGAAGGCCGGCTCGTCCTGGCCGATGTGCTCTGGTACATCCAGGACAAGCACAAACCGCAATTCATGGTGGATCTTGCTACCCTGACCGGCGCGATCATGGTAGCGCTCGGTGGGCATAATGCGGGCCTGTTTTCGAACGACGACACGCTTTCAGACAATCTGATTGCCGCGGGCCTCGCCGCCGACGAACCGGTGTGGCGCATGCCGCTCGGGAAAGACTACGACAAGATGATCGATTCAAAGATCGCCGACATGAAAAACGTCGGCGGCCGCTGGGGCGGCGCGATCACGGCCGCGCAATTCCTGCAGCGCTTCGTCAACGGGACACCGTGGGCACATCTGGACGTCGCCGGCACTGCAATGGGTTCAAAGAAGACCGATATCAACGAATCCTGGGGTTCCGGTTTCGGCGTGCGCCTGCTCAATCAATTGGTCGCGGACCACTACGAGTAAAGCGTCTGAAACCTGGAGACCGACGTTGGCGGACGTCCTGTTCTATCACCTTGAACGCCGATCGCTGGAGGACGTTCTGCCCGGTCTCCTGGAAAAGTGCCTCGATCGCGGATGGCGCGCCGTTGTGCAGGCATCGACCGCAGAACGCTGCGAGGCGCTCGATGCACATTTGTGGTCCTATCGGGAGGATTCCTTCCTGCCGCACGGTGCATCGGGCGACACGTTTGCAGCCGAACACCCGATCTGCCTGACAACGGAGTCCGACAATCCAAACGGGGCGGTGGTGCGTTTCCTCGTTGAAAAGGCCGTTCCTGACGACATGTCGGCCTATGAACGCGTCGTATACCTGTTCGATGGCGGCGACGAGGCCGCAGTCGGGCTTGCCCGCGACCAGTGGAAGGCGGCCCGTCAGGACGGCCATAGCGTGACCTACTGGCAGCAGGATCAGGACGGACGCTGGCAGAAGAAGGCATAGAGATGAGCGGCCAGATCGACGATCCCGAATTCCAGGCACGACGGGCCAGGGCCCGTGAACAGATCGACCGGCTGGTAGGTGCGCAGGACTGCGATGCGGATGAACGCCGGACCTGGTTCGAACATGTCTACGATCTGGCCGAGGGGGATCCGGCCGCCGTGCCGTGGGCGGATCTTGCGCCGAAACCGGCGCTTCTGGATTTTCTGGCCAGCCATCCGGGAGAGGGGCGCCGCGCGCTCGATGTCGCCTGCGGTCTCGGCGACAATGCCGAAGCCCTGGCGTCGGCCGGATATCGCACAACCGCGTTCGACCTCGCGGAGGGCGCCATTGCGTGGGCGCGCCGGCGTTTTTCCGAAACCACTGTCGACTATCGGGTTGCCGATCTGTTCGATCCGCCCGCAGACTGGTCGGGCGCCTTCGACCTCGTGCATGAATATTATACGATCCAGGCACTGCAAGGCGATCTGCGTCGGGACGCTTTTGCGGCCATGGCCCGTTTCGTCGCTCCCGGGGGAACATTGCTTGCCGTGACCCGCAGCCGGACGCCGGACCAGCCGGTTACCGGGCCGCCCTGGCCGTTGACGCTGGAAGAGCTTGCCGGCTTTGAGGCGGCCGGACTGCGTCCCGGACCGTTTCGGCATTTCGCCGTCGAACAGCCGGATCGCACGATCCCGCACATCGAGGCCGTGTTCTACCGTCAGTAAGCGGGACGAGTTCAGGCCAACGATCCGGCGCGGCCGGTCCCGGCGGGGAACGTTGCGGACCCTATTGTTATGATCTAACGTTTCGTGGGGTTTTCCGTTGGTCTGGCAATTGCCGGTCTGGCCGGCGGCGCCCCTCTTGCGTCGCCATCCAGGGAGGATTCCTATGTGTCATCCGATCATTATGGAATATGTGAAAGGAAAAGCGCTCAGCCGCCGCGATTTGTTTCGTGGATCGGCGGCGGCCGGTGCCGCAATTGTCGCTTCGACGGCGCTGTCGCCGCGTCCCGTTCTGGCTCAAGCGGCGAGCCGCGCGATCGACCTGACCTACACCCTGACGCACGACTTTCCGACCTATTTCGGGGAACAGCAATTCTTCGATGAGGACGTGTTCACCTATGCGAAAAACAGCTTCAACCTCAAAATGCTGCGCGTGAACGAGCACACGGGTACCCATATCGACGCGCCCCTGCATTTCACGGACGGCGGCGCCTCGATCGACGAGGTTCCTGTCGAGACCCTGGTCTGTCCGCTCGTCGTTGTCGATATCAAGGAAAAGGCCGATGCCGATCCGGATGCGCAGGTCACACCCGACGATCTGAAGGCCTGGATCGCAAAGCATGGCCCGATCCCGTCGGGCGCCTGCGTCGCCCAGAATGCAGGTTGGCAGCAGCGCCTCGGCACGCCCGGCTTCCGCAATGCCGATGACCAGGGCAAGATGCACTTTCCCGCGTTCCACGTCGAGGCGGTCAAAATGCTGCTTGAAGAGGCTGAAGTCGCGGGTGTCGGCGTCGACACATTGTCGATCGACTATGGCCTATCGTCCGATTTCATCACCCATTACACGTGGCTGCCGGCGAACCGCTGGGCCGTCGAGAACATGGCCAATCTCGACATGCTGCCGCCGACCGGCGCCACCCTGATCGTCGGAGCGCCCAAGCACCAGGGCGGAACCGGCGGGCCTTGCCGGTTGATCGCCTTGATCTAGTGATTGTGCGTTTATTGCCGGTTGCGTCTCACTGAAAGCGATTGCGTTTTATGCCTGTTCGCTGTCAGGAGACATCGACGCGCTTTCTGTTTGGATCGTTCGAGAACGACCCTGAACTGGCGGGTAGCCGTGTGTGGCTTCCGGCGTTTCGGTGTTGTGCCAGCAACGAGGAGGGATCGCCCTTTTCCCGCCTGTCCTTTATGACCTTGCGCTCGGAGAACGCAAAGGGCTGAGGCAAGATGGCGGATCGGTTCGATATCAACGGATGTGACAACGTCATGATGGCTGTCGTGACAACCGGTAACGGCGGCTATGAAATGCTGCAATACCGGCAAGTCCCTGTGCCTGAACCGGGTCCCGAAGAGGTGCTGCTGCAGGTGCTTGCCGCCGGCGTCAACAACACCGAAATCAACACGCGTCTCGGCTGGTATTCCTCAAGCGTAACCGAAAGCACGGATAAAACCGCGGGCCATCACTCGCGCGATGCGCAGCAAAAGGCGGACGGTGGCTGGAACGAAGCAACACCGTTTCCCTTCATTCAGGGGACGGATTGCTGTGGACGTGTGGTCAAGTCCGGCGGACTGGCGAATGGCGGTCTCGTCGGCAGCCGGGTGATCGTTCGGGCGTGCATGCGTCCAAGCGGTTACGAGACCATGGACAATATCTGGATGGCATCCGATTTCGACGGCGCCTTTGCGCAATACGTCAAGGTTCCCGCCTCCGAGGTCTTTCCCGTGGACTGCGACTGGTCGCATGAGGAATTGGCGACGATTCCCTGCGCCTACGGAACCGCGGAAAACATGCTCCATCGTGCGCAGGTCGGGGCCCGCGACCATGTCCTCGTTGCCGGGGCCTCGGGCGGCGTGGGGTCGGCCATTGTGCAATTGGCCAAACGGCGCGGTTCGCAGGTGACGGCAATATGCGGTGCCTCTAAAAAGGACCAGGTCCGTTCAATCGGTGCCGACGCCGTGATCGATCGGAACAGCGACATCGTCGATACACTTGGCGAAAACACGGTCGATGTGGTCATCGACAACGTTGCCGGTCCGGGATTTCCCGGAATGCTCAAAGTCCTGAAGCGGGGCGGCCGATACGCTTCGTCGGGCGCGATTGCCGGTCCGATGGTGACCCTCGATATGCGCGACATGTATTTGAAGGACATTACCCTGATCGGCTGCACGGCATGGGACGAACCGGTCTTTCCGAACCTTGTCTCCTACATCGAGCGCGGTGAAATCCGCCCGTTGGTCGCGCAGGTGTTTCCTTTGGAGCAAATCGCGGACGCGCAGCGAGCGTTCATGAAGAAAAACCACTTCGGGAACTTCGTTCTCGTCCCGCCTCCGCCGGGAAACGGTTTCACTTCCTCAATCACCAGCGGCTGACGCAAGATCCTAAAGGACGATTCAAAGCACGGGGCGAGGCGAGGACAGACTAGCTTTCCATCGCCGCTTCCAGCCGAGCGCTGGCTTCAAGCCAGTCTTCCTCCGCCTGTTCGAGCGCCCGGGCCGCATCCGCCCGGCGCTTTGCCGATCGGGTGCCGGCATCCGGATCCGACGCAAAGAGTTTCGGGTCGGCCAGTTTTGTGTCGAGTTTGGTGATTTCCGCGTTCAGCTCATCGATACGCTTTTCAAGCTTGCGCACTTCGTTGCGCAACGGTGCCGTCTCTGCCCGGCGCTCGGCGGATGCCTTGCGACGCCGCTGCTGCGGCGCATCGGCATCACTGCCGTTCGTTTGCTGTTTCGGGCCGGCTTCTTTTTTGAGGACGAGACGTCGGTAATCGCCGAGGTCGCCCTCGAACGGTTCGACTCCCCCCTTGTCGACAAGCCACAGCCGATCGACGCACGCATTGACGAGGTGGCTGTCGTGGGAAATCAGGACGACCGCCCCCTGAAACTCGTTGATGGCGTGCACCAGCGCTTCCCGGCTGTCGACGTCCAGATGGTTGGTCGGTTCGTCGAGAATGAGAAGGTTCGGGCCATCAAATGTCGCAAGGCCAAGCAACAAACGGGCTTTTTCTCCGCCCGAGAGATCCCTTGCAGCCGTGTTCATGCGGTTCGTGGGAAGGCCGAACTGGTCCACGCGCGCCCGTATCGCGGCATCGCCGGCGCCGGGCATGCGGGCCCTGACGTGGTCGGTGGCGGTCTCGTCGGGGCGCAACTCGTCGAGCTGATGCTGCGCGAAATAGGCAATGCCGATTTTGCTCGCCCGGGTGATGTGGCCGGCCTCCGGCGCCAACCGATCCGAAATCAATTTGGCAAAGGTCGATTTGCCGTTGCCGTTCGAGCCCAGAAGCGCGATGCGATCGTCGTCGTCGATGCGCAGCGTCAGCCGTCGCAGCACCGGCGCCCCTGGCGTGTAGCCGACCGAAACCTCGTCAAGGCTCAGGATCGGTGGCGCGAGGCGCGCTTTCGGGTCAGGGAAACGGATCGGCCGGATCGCTTCATCATTGATGGCCGCGATCGGCTGTAGTTTTTCCAGCATTTTCAGTCGGGATTGCGCCTGTCGGGCTTTCGATGCCTTGTACCGGAAGCGTTCGACGAAGGCTTCCATGTGTTTGCGCTGTTCCTGCTGCTTGGCCATCTGCTTCTGCTGAAGGGCCTGCTTTTCCCGGCGCTGGCGCTCGAACTGGTCATACCCGCCGCGATAGGAGACAAGTCTGCCCGCATCCAGATGCACGATCGAGGACACGACCGTGTTCAGCAGGTCGCGATCGTGGCTGATCACGATCACCGTATAGGGATAGCGGCCAAGGTAGGATTCCAGCCAGAGCGTGCCCTCAAGGTCGAGATAGTTGGTCGGCTCGTCGAGGAGGAGCAGATCCGGTTGCGAGAACAGAGCCGCGGCCAGTGCGACGCGCATGCGCCAGCCACCTGAAAACGCCGAACAGGGTTGCTGCTGGGCTTCATTGTCGAAGCCGAGCCCATGCAGTATCGCACCGGCGCGTGCCTCGGCCGAATGGGCCTCGATATCAGCCAACCGGATCTGGATTTCGGCGATCCGGTGCGGATCCGTGGCGGTTTCAGCTTCCGCCAGAAGGGTCGCGCGTTCCTGATCGGCCGCCAGGACGTATTCGAGCAATGTGTCCGGGCCGCCCGGGGCTTCTTGCGCGACCCCGCCGACGCGCAGCCCGCGCTTCAGATGAATTGAGCCGTGTTCGCTCTGCAGGTCGCCCGTTATGAGTTTGAACAGCGTCGTCTTGCCGGACCCATTGCGACCGACGAGACCGACCTTCTCGCCGTCCGGGATACGGACCGATGCCTGGTCCAGAATCAGGCGGTCGGCAATGCGGTAGGTGACTTCGGAAATCGTCAACATGGTCTGGATCGCCGTCGGCTTGCAAAGGCTCGGTTAAACGGGAACGGCGTTGTCCGATCCGGTTTCGCAAACAGAGAAAGTCCGGGATGAAAAAGACGACACCGGGCATCGGGATACACCGTTCCGACCGTCGATCCAAGGGAGTGGAGCCGGGAACTGTCACTCAACGGCAATGGCGGGCAGCGCGGTTCTGCGGAGGGGATCGGCGTGGCAGGCCGCGATTGGGCCGGTCGAGACCAACCGTCGTCTGTTCCGGGCAAAGCGCTTGCGGTGCCGCATCGGCCTTTGTATAGAGCGCGCAACCAACCCGCCTTTTTTCATCACAAGGACAGACCTGACCCATGGCGCTCGAACGCACTTTTTCCATGATCAAACCGGACGCGACCCGCCGCAACATCACCGGCAAGGTGTTGGCCAAGCTGGAAGATGCCGGTCTGCGCGTCGTTGCGCAAAAACGCATCCACATGACCCTGGCCCAGGCAGAGGGGTTCTATGCGGTCCACAAGGAACGCCCGTTTTTCGGTGAATTGACGGAAATGATGAGTTCCGGTCCGACAATCGTCCAGGTGCTGGAAGGCGAAAACGCCATTGCCCGCAACCGGGAAGTCATGGGCGCCACCAATCCGGCAGAGGCCGACGACGGCACCATTCGCAAGGATTTCGCGCTTTCGATCGGCGAGAATACGGTGCACGGGTCGGACGGACCCGACACGGCGAAACAGGAAATCGCCTATTTCTTTTCCGAGACCGAGATCGTTGGCTGATGGCCGTACGCACAAAGATCGGATAGTGATCTGAAGGGGCAGGGCGTGCGCGGCTTGCCCCTTTTTACTTGTCGTGCTCAACCACCAAACTAGCAGGAGGTTTCCATGACATGGAACGTCTACCTAGCCGGAGAAATCCATACCGACTGGCGCGATGAAATTGCCGCTGGGGTCAGGGACGCGGGACTTCCGGTTGCGTTTTCCTCGCCGGTCACCAACCATCCGGCATCCGACGATTGCGGCGTTGCGATCCTCGGCCCCGAACAGAACAAGTTCTGGCATGACAACAAAGGCGCCAACATCAACGCGATCCGCACCCGCAATGCCCTGGAAAAGGCCGATGTGGTCGTGGTGCGCTTCGGCGATAAATACAAGCAGTGGAACGCGGCATTCGACGCAGGCTATGCGGCCGCTCTTGGCAAGAGCCTCATCATCATGCACGGACCGGACCACCAGCACGCCCTAAAAGAAGTCGATGCCGCAGCGCTGGCGGTCACCGAAACACCGGCTCAGGTCGTCGATATTCTTCGCTATGTGATTGACGGGTCGCTCGACGGCTATCCCGACTGACCATCTTGCGTTGCCCGGTTCGCCGCGTAAAGTTTCGTCATGCGCGCCGAGCGGAAGACCGCATGCCGCATTTGGCCATGAAACTGCGAAGGATCAGGGATGAACAAGCCGGTATCGTCAATCTTCTCCTGCTGTCCGCACGATTGCCCGTCCACCTGTGCGATCGTGGTCGACGTTCTCGATGAAAAGACAATCGGCCGGGTGCGCGGCGCCAAGGAGAACACGTATACGGCCGGCGTCATCTGCGCCAAGGTCGCGCGCTATGCCGATCGCACTCATCATCCAGACCGGCTGACGCAACCGCTCCTGCGGACCGGACCGAAGGGCAGCGGGCAATTCCGGCCGATCGGCTGGGACGAGGCGCTCGACCGGACGGCCGAGGCCTTTATCGAAGCGGAACGCCGTCTCGGGTCGGAAACGATCTGGCCCTACATGTATGCCGGAACGATGGGCCTTGTGCAGCGCGACGGGATCCAGCGCCTGCGCCACGCCAAGAAGTATTCCGGTCAGCATAATACGATCTGTACCAACATGGCCTGGACCGGCTTCGTCGCCGGTACGGGCCGCCTCGCGGGACCGGATCCGCGCGAAATGGCTGTCGCCGACCTCGTTGTCATCTGGGGCACGAACCCGGTATCGACACAGGTCAACGTCATGACCCATGCCGTCACCGCGCGCAAGAACCGTGGCGCCACGATCGTGGCGATCGACATCTACGAAACCGATACCGTCAAACAGGCCGATCTCGGCCTGGTCCTGAAGCCGGGCACGGACGGCGCGCTCGCCTGTGCGGTCATGCATATCCTGTTTCGCGATGGCAAAGCAGACTGGGATTATCTGGAGGCCTATTCGGACCGGCCGCGCGATCTGGAGGCGCATCTGCGCGCAAGGACGCCTGAATGGGCGGCTGCCATTACTGGCCTCGAGGTCGACCAGATCGAAGCATTCGCTCGGCTCGCCGGTGATACCAAACGTGCCTATTACCGGCTGGGCTACGGCTTCACACGCCAGCGCAACGGCGCCCACAACATGCATGCCGCGGCCTCGATCGCGACCGTCACCGGCGCTTGGAAGTACGAAGGCGGCGGCGCGTTTCACAATAACGGCGCGATCTACACGCTCGACAAGACGATGATCGAAGGTCTCGACATCAAGGATCCGGCTATACGGCATCTCGACCAGAGCCGGATCGGCGCCATTCTGGAAGGCGATCCTGGTGCCCTGCAGGGCGGTCCGCCGGTTACCGCGCTCATCATCCAGAACACCAACCCGGTTTCCGTCGCCCCCGAACAGGCGCGCGTGAAGCGCGGTTTTGCCCGCGAAGACCTGTTTGTGGCCGTGCACGAGCAATTCATGACCGAAACCGCGAAATGTGCGGACATCGTGCTGCCGGCCACCACGTTCGTCGAACACGACGACGTCTATAAGGGCGGGGGCCATCAGCACATTATCTTCGGACCGAAACTGATCGAACCGGTGGGCGAATCCCGGTGCAATCACGACGTCCATAAGGAATTGGCGACCCGGCTTGGCGCCGAGCATCCCGGCTTCGACATGAGCCCGCGCGAGCACATCGACTGGATGCTTCGAAAGTCAGGTTTCGGCACGCTTGACGACCTCGAGGGCACGGCGGGGCTCGACTGCCAGCCGGATTTCGAGACCGCGCACTACCTGAGCGGGTTCGATACAGAGGACGGACGCTTCCACTTCGCGCCGGACTGGACCGCGGTGCCGGCGCCGGACCGGCCGCCCTACGGACCGGTCGGTCCGCATGGTGACATCCCGGAATTTCCCGATTACTGGCCGGTTTTGGAGGATAGCGATGCCGACCATCCGTTCCGGCTCGCGACGTCGCCGGCGCGGTCCTTCCTCAACAGCACGTTCAACGAGACAACGGCATCCCTTGATCGGGAAGGCCGGCCGGAAATTCTGGTACATCCGGACGACGCCACGGCGCAAGGATTCGCGGACGGTTCGCTCGTGCGCGTTGGCAATCCGCGCGGCGTGGTGACATTGCATGCGCGGTGTTTCGATGGCCTTGTGCGCGGTGTCGCGATCGCGGAAGGGATCTGGCCGAACGACGCCTATCCCGACGGCAACGGGATCAACACGCTGGTCGGTGCCGATCCCGTGGCGCCGTTTGGCGGTGCAGCCTTTCATGACAACAAGGTCTGGATCCGGCCGGCCCCGCAAACCTGACCGTTCGAGCGCGGTCTTCGAACGGTCGCAGGGCTTTCAGGGGCGGATGCGGGGGCTTAGGCGAGCCGAAGGATCGTAGACCGGTTCCGCGATAAGCGTTTGACCGTTCGACAATTGCGCACGGCCGGAGGCGACCAGTCTCAGGGTTTGCGGATAGAGCCGATGTTCGGCGCTCAGAACCCGCGCCGCGAGGCTGTCCGGCGTATCGTCATGCAGGACCGGGACTGCTGCCTGAAGGATAAGCGGGCCTTCGTCGACTCCGGATGTGACAAAGTGGGTGCTGCATCCATGAACCCGAACGCCGGCGGCCAGCGCCTGTTCATGGGTATTGAGCCCTTTGAAGAGGGGCAGGAGGGAGGGATGAATGTTGATCATCCGTCCGGACCAGCGCTCGACGAATTCCTCGCTGAAGATCCTCAAGAAGCCCGCGCAGGCGATCAGGTCGGCATCCCATTCCAGGACCCGGCTTTCGACGGCTTCGTCGAACGCTGCCCGGCTTGCGAAGGCACGGTGGTCGACATGAGCCGTCGGCACGCCGGACATCGCCGCGATTTCAAGGCCTTTCGCGGTTTCCCGGTTCGAGAGCACGCCGCAGATTTCGGCCGGATAATCCGGCTGGATCGTCGCATCCAGCAAGGCTTCCATGTTGCTGCCGCGCCCGGAAATCAGGACGGCGACCTTCTTGCGGGCCGTCATCCGGTCGCCTCGCGCGGCTCCAGCTTTCCGTGAAACACGACTTGGTCGGTTTGCAGCGGGGAGATATCGCCAAGATCCACAACCGTCTCGCCGACCTCGCGAAGTTGAGCGCTGGCCGCATCGGCGCTGGATGCATCGACCACAAGTACGAGGCCGACGCCGCAATTAAAGGTGCGCAGCATTTCGGTGTCGGCTATGCCACCCGCTATACGCAGCCAGTCGAATACCGGTAAGAACGGGACGCTTTTCAGGTCGATGCGGGCGGCCACGCCATCCGGCAGAATGCGCGGAATGTTGTCGATGAAACCGCCGCCGGTAATGTGCGAAATCGCTTTTATGCCCTCGACTGCGCCGAGGAGGTCGAGCACGGCTGGGACGTAGATCCGGGTGGGTGTCAGCAGCGCCTCTGCCAGCGACAGGGAAGGTGCAAAGGGCGCCGGCGCCTCAAGCTCGCTTCCTGTCATGCCGACGACCTTGCGGATCAGCGAGTACCCGTTCGAATGCGCCCCGTTCGATGTCAGGCCGATCAGCCGGTCGCCCGGGCCGATTGCCTCGAGGCGCGGCAACAGTCGGTCGCGTTCGACGATCCCGACACTGAAACCGGCAAGATCGTAATCTCCGGAGCCGTAAAGGCCGGGCATTTCCGCCGTTTCGCCGCCGATCAGAGCCGCACCGGCCATCCGGCATCCCGCGGCTATGCCCTCGACGACCTGTTCTGCGGCGTCCGGATTGAGCTGGCCGGTGGCGTAATAATCCAGAAAAAACAGGGGTTCGGCGCCCTGGACGATCAGATCGTTCACACACATGGCCACAAGGTCGATGCCGATCGTGTCATGGCGCCCGGTGTCGATGGCCAGTTTCAGCTTGGTTCCGACCCCGTCATTGGCCGCGACCAGCAGCGGATCGCGGTAGGAGAGGGCGCCGAGATCGAAGATCCCGCCAAAGCCGCCAATCGCCCCGTCCGCTCCCGGGCGGGCGGTCGAGCGCAGCAAGGGACCGATGGACTTGACCAGACGGTTGCCGGCATCGATGTCGACGCCGGCCTCGGCATAGGTAAGGCCGTTACGTTTGTCGGGCGACGCGGGCGGTGCAACCATGTAAAGACCGTGAATAGCCGGTAAAAGCGCGGTGGATCGTTTGACGGAACCGGACAGGAAACCCTACAAACGCAGCCAGCCTGCATTTCTCACACCTGCCACGGTCTGCGTCGCTTTCAGGCGTTCGTCCCGCGAGGAGCGATCCCGAATAGCGCAGCGGGACTGCGGTTGAGGGGCGCGACGCGGCGGGCGGTCGCCTGAAAGCGACCCTGCGGGCGGGGGGGGGTGCCGCCCCCAGGGGGACGAACAACCCGGGCCCGATGGCCCCCCGCGCGCGCCCCGGTGGGGTGGGGGGGGGGGCGGCGAGGACCC
>JBCDLT010000081.1:0-27955 GCA_038745065.1 Pseudomonadota bacterium
CTGCCAAATCCTGCCGGACATCCGCAAGCACGTTTGCTCGCCTCGTCACTCTCAACATCATGCAACGGCGACCCATCGAAGACCTGCAAAAGCCTTATCTCCCACCGCCGATCGACCACCGACAGATCAGCTTACCCTTTGACAGAACTTAAACCGGACAGCAGTGGAATAAATCGGGTAATGACGGATCGGGGCGAACAAGGGCGCAAAACAGTCCAATGGCAGCGCATTCCATCGGGCACCGCCATTCTGTTCTTGGACCCGATCAGGGTGACGCCAGCTATCGCTGACGCCGCCCTGGGATACCTGACTAGGCGGCCTTCGACTGTTCGAGACTGTTGTAGAATGCCGTCTCGAAATCGACATAACCTGTGAAAGACACCGGATCGCCGAAGGGCAGGATCTGGCTTGCCCAGAAGCCGCCGAAGCCGTTCTTGCGGTCGATCCAGTAGAAGAGATTGGCGAGGCCGGCCCAGCCGATCGCACCCGCCGGCCGGCCAGTCGGTGCCTGGTCGTCGTTCACCATGAAGCTGTACGACCAGGACTTCGACAGGCCCGGGAAGAATTCGGCGTCGTTGGAGAGCGTCGGAATCACGCCCGGCAGCATGGTGATCTTCTTGTCGCCGAGATGATTTCGTTCGGCCATCTTCACGGTCTCGGCCTGAAGCACGCGTCCGTTCGGTCCGTCGCCGTCGTTCAGCCACATGCGGATAAACTTCATGTAGTCGCCGACCGTGCCGTAAAGGCCGTGCCCGCCCATATGCACTTCCGGCGTGTTGGTGAGTTCGAATTCCATCGGGGTGAGGGAACCGTCCGCCCCGCGCGCGTGCATGGTGGCGCATCGGGCGCGCAGGCGATCGTCGATCTCGAAGGTGGTGTCGGTCATGCCCAGCGGCTGGAAGATGCGGGTTTGGAAAATCTCGCCCAGGCGCTTGCCGGTGATGCCTTCGACCACCTGGCCGCACCAGTCGATGTTCGTGCCGTATTCCCATTTCTCGCCAGGATCGAACAGCAGCGGCGTGGCGATCGAGGCCTTGGACGCGGTGATCACGCTTGGCTGACCTTTCTCGTCCGCCAAGCGCTTATAGGTTTCGTTGAAGAAGTCGTAGCCGAAGCCAGCCGTATGCAGCATCAGCATCTTTGTCGTGACGTCGCGCTTGGGCGCGCGCAGCTTCGGTTCGCCATTTGCATCGAAGCCGTCGATGACCTGCAACTCGCCGATCGCCGGAGCGTAGTCGCGCGCCGGCGCGTCGAGATCGAGCTTGCCGTCCTCGACCAGCTGAAGCACAGCCGTTCCCGTGATGGCCTTGGTGGTCGAGAAAATGGCGAAGACCGTATCCTCTGTCATCGGCTGCGCGCTGCCCATGCTGCGAACGCCTGCGGCACGCTCGTAAATGTTTGCGTCGCGGTCGGTGGCCATGGCGACGACGCCGGGCACGCGCTGTTCACTGCTGACGACACCTTGCAATATCCCGTCGGCGGCTGTCTCGAATGGGGTTGTCATACTTCTGCCTCCCAAGTTCGGTGGTGATTGGTTTGGCCCGCCATACAAATTGCGCGGCGGGCCGTGGATTGTCGTGTCGGATCGTGGGTCAGGTCATCGCGAAACCTTCGTAGCCCTTGTCGGCGATGTCCTGGCATTTTTGGCGATAGGTCCCCACACCGCCGGTGTAAGACAGCACGCGACGCGGCTTGCCGGGCACGTTCACGCCCGTGTACCAAGAGTTGGCTCTGGCGATCAGTGTAGCGTTCGCGGTTTCATCATGATGCTTGACCCACGCGTCTTCCATCTCCGCCGTGGGTTCGACGACCGACTTGCCCTCGTCACCCATGTATTTGATGCAATCGGCGATCCACTCGGTCTGCTGCTGCAGGCAAGTGGTCATGTTGCAGAGCGCTGCTGACGGGGCCAACGGAGCGCCGGTCATGAACAGGTTGGGGAAACCGTGTTTCTGCATGCCGAGCGTGGTGCGGATGTCCTTGCTCCACTCATCGCGAAGGGCCATTCCGTTCCGCCCGGTGATATCGATCCGGGCCATCGCGCCTGAGCCTGCATCGAAGCCGACGGCAAGGATGATCACGTCGAGTTCGTGAACCGTGCCGTCTTCCAGTTTGATGCCTTCGGGAACGATCTCGGCGATCGGGTTGTCCTTGACGCTGACCGCCTCGACATTGTCGCGCAGATAGACCTCGAGATAATCGACCTCGAGCGGCACGCGGTGAGTGCCGAAGCCGTAATCGGTGGGCACCAGCATGTCGATCAGCTTCGGGTCTTTCAGCCGGGCACGCATCTTCTTGCGCACGAACTCCGAAATCTCCTCGCTGACCTGCTCGTCGAAAAACATCTCCGCAAACGATGCAAGCCAGAGCTTGAGCGAGCCGTCGGCGTGGATTTCCTCCAGCTTCTCAAGGCGCTGCTCGGGTGTCAGATCAGCCCATTTGTCCGTGAAGTCATACTCGAAACCGGTGAAGGTGTTCGGCAGATTGGAACAAAATTCCTCAAAGCGGCCCTTGTACCATGCCGCCTCGTCCGGCCCGTAGGAGGGGTTTTTCATCGGCAGCACATATTGCGGCGTGCGGATGAAAACTTTCAATTGTCCCACCCTTTCGGCAATGGTCTGGATCACCTGAATGCCCGTGGCTCCGATACCGACGACGCCGACCCGCTTGCCGTCCAGGTCTATGTCCTCCTTCGGCCATTTCGCGGTGTGGCAGATGGGTCCCTTGAAAGTCTCCTGGCCTGGGAAGCGGTTTTCGAGCGGGGCGGAGAGCATTCCGGTGCAGCCGATGACGAACTGGGCATCGAAGACGTCGCCCTGGTCGGTATGCACCGTCCAGCGTCCGCGACCCTCATCGTAGTGCGCCTCTGTCACCGTCCTGCCGAACCGGATGTCCTTTCTGAGATCGAGCCGCTCGGTGACATATTGCAGCCAGCGCTCGATTTCGGGCTGCGCCGGAAACCGCTCGCTCCAGGTCCAGTCCTTGTAGAGGTCCTCATCGAACAGATACTGGTAGATGTAGGATTCGGAATCGAACTTTGCGCCCGGATAGCGGTTCCAGTACCAGGTGCCGCCAACGTCGGTTCCGGCCTCGACCCCCAATACCTTGAGGCCTTGACTGCGCAACTGATGAATCTGGTAGAGGCCGGCGACGCCGGCGCCGATCACCAGGGCATCAATTGTTGACGAGGCGCCGCCATTGGCCGCGGCACCGTTGGATGAGGCTGTTGTCGCCATATCTGTCTCCCTTCTGTCCTTTTCCGTCGTTGCGGGAGGGCAGAACCTCTCCCAGCGCCGCCGCTCTTCGAACAGCGCTCGACGAATAGTGCAGCCAGCGTGCCAGAATTGAGTGCTGGTAAAGGAAAGGCGTAATATTATGATTTTTATGGATTTTCGGAGACAGCGAGCCGTGCGAAGCCGTTCGGATTTCGAACGATTGGTCCGCAATGGCGTTCGGCTATCGAACGCCCCATCAACGTCGCCTCTTCAACGCATGGCGTTGGGATCAAGTCCGTAGCGGCGCATCTTTGCGTAGACTGTGCTCTTGGCAAGGCCGAGCGCACGGGCGGACGCCGTGACATTGCCGCCATTCACCTCGATCGCCCGCCGGATTGCCGCGCGTTCGGCGCATTCGATCGGCGTCAGTCCCTCGGGCGCTTCAGAGGGCAATTCACCGGCGGTAAAGTCCTCCGGCAGATCAGCTTCCGTGACCAGATCTCGCGGTGCAGTCAGTGTCGTATGTTCGACGACATTGCGAAGCTCTCGGACATTGCCGGGCCAGTCATGCGCCGAAAGACGGGCGAGTGCAGCTTGCGAAAAGCGTCGCATCGGCAGTCCGTAGCGCTGGCTGACCTGCCTGCTGAAATGCTCGACCAGGGCCGGCAGATCATCCCTCCGGTCGCGAAGCGGCGGCACGGTGATCGAGACCACGGCAGTACGATAGAAAAGATCGGCGCGAAAACGTCCGCTTTCGGTTTCGGCCTTGAGGTCGCGATTGGTGGCCGTCAGCAGGCGAAAATCGACGCGCCGCGGCTTGGTGTCGCCGAGACGGCAGATCTCGCGTTCCTCCAGGGCACGCAGCAGCGTCGGCTGAAGATCGGGTGGCATCTCGCCGATCTCGTCGAGGAACAGCGTGCCCCCCGCCGCCGCTTCGATCTTTCCAACCATGCCGCCGCGACGTGCACCCGTGAACGCTCCGTCAATGTAGCCAAACAGTTCGCTTGCCAGGAGATCACGGCTGAGGCCGCCGCAATTGAGCACGATGAACGGACCATCGGCGCGCACCGAGGCCTGATGCAGCCCGCGCGCGAACAGCTCCTTGCCGACCCCGGTCTCGCCGAGAAGCATGACCGGCGCATCCGTCGGCGCCACCTGCCTCGCCTTGTCTACCGCCGCGCGCAGGCTCGACCCGTTTCCGATGATCTGATCGAAGGCCGCGGAAGGCCGTGGCTGCCGTGCGGTCGAGCGCGTCTTTCGCGGCGCGCCCGCCTTGGGCGCTATCAGGATCGATCCAAGCTGACTGCCGCCATCATGGACGGGTATCAGCCAATCCGAACGGACCCACCTGGCGCGGTCCAGCGCGGCCGTGGCGGTCTCATCCGAGCCGGCCAGCTCGCGCAGCATGGACGGCACGTCGCCGTTCGCTCGGACGATGCGTCCCTTGCGGTCGAGGATCAGCACATGATCGTCGGGTCCGGCCGGCAGCTCCCAGAGGCAGCGGTCGAGCAGCCGGTAACGCTGCTCGCTTTCGATCTGGGCAAGCTGGTTCTCAATGCGCGATGCCGCCGCAGCGACCAGGGCCATGCTGTGGCGGCTATAGGCGCTGCGCAGGCCGGAAACATCGACGCTGCCGAGGATCGAGCCATCAAACGGGTCACGGATCACGCTCGCCGAGCAGGTCCAGCGTTTGATGCCCTCGCAGAAATGCTCCCCGCCATGGACCTGCACGGCCCTTCCTGTCTCCAGCGCGGTGCCGACGGCATTGGTGCCGCACGCAGCCTCGCTCCAGGTGGCGCCAGGGACGAAGCGAATGTCTTCGATCGCGTCTTGAAGCGCCAGCTTCTTGTCGCCTTCCTGACACAACAGGACGCCATCAGCATCGGTCAGTACCATCACGGTACCGGTCTCATGCAGGAAGTCCTGCGCCGTCGCCATCACGGGTTCGCTTGCGCTCACGAGATCCCGAGAGCGTTCCAGAAGCTGCTGCAGACCGTCCTCATCCAGCGCCGGCGGCGCCCTATCGAGCCTGTGGTCAACGGCCCCAGTCTGACATCGACGCCAGGACCGGTCGATCACGGTGCGCACATTCGGCGGGCTGTTGTCGCCGGCCATGAAACGCTCCCATGACGCCATGACGGCGCGCTCATGCTCGGGGACAGAGAAAGTCTGCCGGTCGAGCAACTCGCCCATCATCTCCTCCTTTGCATGCCTCCCCTTAATTTCTTTTGATTACCGGTCAGATTAGAATGGAATTTTGACCGGTGTCTAGCTGAAGGCGCGCGCGGGTCGCGCGGCATGTCGCGACGTATATTTAAAGTAGCAAGAAGAACATGCTTCTTTGGAGATCGTACCGTCTGGCGCCCTATTTGTTGGATGATGGAGCAGATGGTTATGGGTGTTATCGAAATCATCCCGTCTGTCGCTCAGACCCTGCGCTCAATTCAAGCTCTTGAGGAAGCAGCGCTGACTTTGCATGCGCCCGGCGGATTTCCGCCCACCGAACCGATGGTTGTAGCTGTTACTGTCAGATAGGCCCTCACTTGTATCGGTTGCGCGATCTCGTAGGGACTATCCCAGCACCGAAAAACTGCTCTCCTGATTGATCGGCCGCTTGCGCGAATAAAACCCGACATCGATCGACCGCTTGAGATAGGGCAGTTCAAACTGCAGCGGATCCGTTTCGTGGTCGGCGCCGCCCTCGCAATAGGCAATGAGAGCGGCCATCATCTTTCCGGCAATCGGCGCGTTTTTGTACTGATTGCCGCTTGTGCCGCAGGCCATGTAGAAGCCGGGCAGGGACGATCTGTCGTAGATCGGGATCCAGTCGGTCGAGGCATCGTAGAGGTCGACCACGCCTGCCGTCCGGTTCGGGATGCCAAGGGACGGCACGCGCTGGCCGTAGCGCATCGCCTGGACCCGCCATTGTTCGGTGAAACTGCGATCGTAGTCGGTATCGTCCTCGACCCAGACATGCGGGTCGCAGGCCGGGTCTTCCGAGCCGATCAGGATGTGATTGCCGTGTTCCGGCCGGCAATAACAGGCAATGTCGCTGTCGGAGACGATCATGCCGTCGGCCTCGAAATCGAAGCCGTCCGGCGCCGGCACGTGCACGACTTCCTGGCGCAAGGGGCGCGTTTCGATGGTCATGTCGCCGGTCACGCCGGCCATTTCGTTTAGCCGCGCCGATGCCGGACCGCCGACATTGACGACGACCGGGGCATGAAGACTTTCCCCGTTCGATAACCGGACGCCGGAAACCCGTCCCGCATCGGTCAGGATTTCCGTCACTTCGACGCCCATGCGGAACGTTGCGCCTTTCCGCCGCGCCGCATCGGCCAGGTTCTGAGCCGAAAGCGCCGGGTCGGTCACATACCCCCCGTTCGGCCAGAACACGGCGCCGTCGATCTCTCCGTCCGTCGGTTCGCCGAAACCCTCATCGTCCGGTCGCTTGGCAGGACCGAACCGGCGAAGATCGTAGATCGGCAGCCGGCGCCGGATTTCCGCCGGATCCCATTCCTCGAACGGGCAGTTCAGGGCGCGCGAATGCGCGATGTGCCGTTCAAGATAGCCGTTGGCCTCCGACTTCATCACCAGGCAGCCCGTCTCGCGGAACTGCGCCAGCGGCGCGTCCGCCGGGGCTTCCAGGTAGTCCTTCCAATCGCGCCAGTAATGGTAACCCTCGTAGGCGAGCGCCGTGCCGTCGAGCGTCGAATAATGCATGCGTATGATCGCGCAGGATCCCGACGTCGAGCCGTGCCCGGCCTGGGTGTTTCGATCGATCGACAGGGTTTTCCAGCCAAGGCGGGACAATTCATAGGCGGTGGCGGCGCCTATGACCCCGGTGCCGATGATGATCGCGTCGATCGAGTGTGCCATGGGTCATTCTCCCTTGGATGACAGGGCAAGACGGGATTGTGCCGCGCGGGCATAGGCGCCGAGCGCTTCGATTTCCGCGTCAGCGGCGTCCTGTCCGGTAAAGCCCAGCAGGTAGCCGCGCACGAGGGACAGACGTTTTTCAAGCGGCTCGCTGAGTTCCAGCGCGTAATATCCGATCTGCATGTAGTAGAGGATGCGGGCGCGAACCTCTGCCTCCTGCGGCGGATAATCATGACGTTCGAACATGCGCGCCACGGCCTCCAAACGGTCGGTATCGGCGCTGTCGACGACAGCGCGCACAGGTCCGGACCTTCGCGACCACTCGCGGATCGCAAAATCCAACTGCGGGTCGAAAAGCGCCGGATCGACAAAACACCGGAACAGATTGCAGACCGCCTCCGTGATCGTCTCGGCAGGGGCATCGCAGGCATCGATGAAACTCTGCGTGTTCGACGTTCGCCAGGCGTCGAGCAGAGCATTAAGGAGCGCCTGCCGGCTTTTGAAGTACCAGTAGAAACTGGAGCGCGACACATCCAGGCGTTCGCTGAGATTGAGGATCTTCACCTGGTCGATGCCCTGGGAAATGAGGACATCGTTCGCAACGGCGATCCAGTCGTCGCGCGTGACTTTCACATTGCCGCGCAGGGAAACGACCTGTGCCGCTTTGGGGTTTGGTTCCACCATACTAGCTCACCGGCGGAGCGCCGCCTTCCGCCGTTCTTGTTGCAATGAACCGGTCCAGCGCGGCGGAACGGTCTTCCGGCAAATGGCTCTCGACCGGCTTGGCCAGCCGGCTTTTCCAGATTTCCGTAGCCCGCGCGTTCGCATCCTTGGCCCCGCGTTCCGTCCACGTGCCGAAATTCGACCAGTCCGCGACGAGCGGTTCGTAAAACGCGGTCTGGTAGCGCTCCATCGTGTGGGCGGCCGCAAAGAAGTGACCGCCGGGCGCAACCTCCTGCAGCGCGTCGAAGGCCAGTTCCGCATCGTCTACCGGCGTCGGCGCACACAATTCCGCGAATACCTGCATGGTCTCCAGATCGGTGATCAGCTTTTCGAACGAGAGCGTCAGCCCGCCTTCGATCCAGCCCGCGCCATGCACCAGGATCGTGCATCCAGCGAGCATGGCCCCCCAGGCCGACATCTGGGTTTCGTGTGCTGCCTGCGCATCGTTGATGTTCGCGGCACACCCCGCCGCGCAGCGCCAGGGCAGACCGAGCTTGCGGGCGAGCTGGCCGGCGGCAAGGTTCGCCTTGACCTGTTCCGGCGTACCGAAGGCCGGCGCACCGGATTTCAGGTCGACATTGGACACAAACGCCCCGTAGCAGACCGGCGCGCCCGGCCGCGCGATCTGGGTGAGGGCGATCCCGGCAAGCGCTTCGGCATGGCTCAGCACCAGGGCACCGGCAATGGAGACCGGCGCCATGGCGCCCATAAGGCAGAAGGGAGTGACGACCGAGACTTGTCGGGACCGTGCGAAATCGATCAGCCCCTGAGCCATCGGAATGTCGATCTGGCGCGGCGAATTGGTATTGATGATCGTGTAGCAGCGCGGCTCTGCCTCGAACGCGTCCTTCGACAGATCGCGCCCAATGCGCAGCATTTCGAACGCGTCGGCGACCTGGACGGGCCCGCGCGAATAGACGAACGGAACCTTGTCGGACCGGCGGAGGATGGTGCGCATCGTAGCGTAGTGCCGGACGGCCGGATCGACGTCCTGCGGTTCGGTCGCCGGTCCGACCATATGCAGGACATCGTAGCTCTGGATGAGCTGAACGAGGTCCTCGAAATCGGCAAGGCTGCCGGGGCGCCGACCGCCTACCAGATCCGTTACATTGGGGCACCCGGCGCCCGATTGGATCGTCAGGTGGCCAAGCTCAAGCTGCACGTCGCGATGCGCCGCACCGGCGCGGATCGTGAATTGGCGCGGCGCGCTCGCAAGGGCGGACGTGACGATTTCACGGCCGATGCGCACCATTTGTGTTTCGTCATCGACCAGAGCGCCCGCCTTGCGGAAAAGGGCCCGCGCCTCGGGCAGGAGAATCTTGATCCCGAGATCTTCCAGGGTGCGAAGCGCCATATCGTGTATGGCCTCGACGCGATCCTCAGAAAACACCGGAACGGCGGGAAAGGGATGACGCAAGCTGCGGTAATCGACCTTTCGGGCCGGCGCGTCGCCGCGGTCGCGGCGTCGTCCGCCGCGGCGGCCTTCTCGCCGTTTTTCAAGCCCTTCGATCATTGCCGCATCGCCTTGCCGTCAGGATCGTATGGAGACGCTTGGACGACGTGAGCGGAGCGTTCTGCGCCGACGATATGGGTCTGGACTTCGGTTCCGGGTGTCGCAAAAGCCGGTTCGATCAGCGCCATTGCCAGCGATTTTCCAAGCGTATGGCCGTAACCGCCGGACGTGATGTACCCCACGCGGCGCCCATCTGACCAGATCGGTTCATAGCCGGAGGCGTCCGCATCGGGAGAATCGATTTCCAACGTTGCCTGGACATGGGACGGCCCGCTGCCGTTGCGTTCGCCCAGCGCGGCCTCGCGGCCAATGAAATCCCCCTTGTCCCATGCAATCCAGCGATCCATGCCGGTCATACGCGGCGTGTATTCCTGGCGGAATTCGGTCGACCAGATGCCGAAACTCTTTTCCAGCCGCAGGCTGAGAACGGCGTTGAAGCCGATTTCCCGGATCCCGAAGGCCTTGCCGCAATCCAAAAGGGTCCGGCGCAGCATGATGTGTTCGGCTGCCGAACAATTGATCTCAAAACCGAGTTCGCCGGCGACCGACAGGCGGGCGACCTTGGCGCGGATCATGCCGATATCGAGGGTCGTGCAGGACATGAACGGCAAGGCGGCGCCGCTCACATCGGAATGGGTCGCCGCGGCAAGCACGTCACGCGCTTTCGGACCGCTCAGCGAAAAGCCGACCACCGCATCGGAAATGTCGCGCACCGTCACGCCGTCGCGCATGTGATCCTGGAACCAGCGCATGTGCCAGGCCCTAAGGTAATAAGATCCCATGATCCACCATGTGCCGTCGCCCCAGTTGAACACGGTGAGGTCGCCCTTCAACCGCCCTTCCGGCGACAGCATCGGCGCAAGCCGAACCCGGCCCGGACCCGGCAGACGGCTTGCCATCACATGATCGAGCCAGGCTTCGGCGTTCGGGCCGGTCACTTCGAAGCGGGAAAAACCCGACGTGTCGAGCAGCCCGACACCCTCGCGAACGGCCCGGCACTCCGCCGCCACGATGTCATGCGCGTTCGAGCGTTTCAGCGACGGCGTCTCCTCGAAACCCTCCGGCGCGAAGTAGATCGGCACCTCAAGTCCCCAGGAACAGCCCCAATGGGCGCCTGCATCCGTCATTTCGGAATAGGCGGGCGCCGTCCGTGCCGGCCGGCCGGCCGGCAATTGCTCGTTCGGATAGGTCATGACGAACCGTCTTGTGTAGAACTGGCCGGTCGTCTGTTTGATGTATTCCCGGTTTTCAGCAAACGGCCCGTAGCGGGCAATGTCCATGCCGAAGACGTCGGCCTCGGGCTCGCCGTGGATGATCCATTCGGCGAGCGACTTGCCGACTCCGCCACCTTGCAGGAACCCGGCCATGACGCCGCAGGCGCACCAATAGCCGCGTTTGCCCGGCACGGGGCCGACCAGCGGGTTGCCGTCGGGCGAAAACGTGAAGGCGCCGTTGACCCAGTTTTTGACGCCGGCTTTCTGGAGCACCGGATAGCGCTCGAAGCCGAGCGTCAGTTCATCGGCGATCCGGTCGGTGTCTTCCTGCAGGAGTTCGATGCCGTATTCCCAGGGCGCGCCGTCCATCATCCAGTGTTTGTGGTTGACCTCGTATATCCCGAGCAGCATGCCCTGCTGATCCTGGCGCATATACGTGAACCCTTCCAGGTCGACGACCAGCGGCAATTCGGTGTCGAGCGCCGCGACTTCCGGGATCGTCTCGGTCAGAAGGTAATGGTGTTCCAGCGGCGAAACCGGCAATTCGATCCCGGCCATGCGGCCCACTTGTTTCGCCCACAGACCGGCGGCGTTGACCACATGCTCGCACGTGATCGTGCCTTTCTCGGTGACCAGTTTCCAGCCGTCTGCGGTTTGGTGGAGATCAAGGACGCGGTTGTGTTCGATCACCGTCGCGCCGCGCTTCTTGGCGGCGCCGGCATAGGCCTGAACCGTGCCGGTCGTGTCGATGTACCCCTCTCGATCGGCCCACATGCCGCCGAGCAGGTTGTGGGTCGACATGATCGGGCAGAGCGCGCCGGCTTCTTCCGGTGTGACCAGCCGCACGTCTTCGATGCCGATCGACTGGAAGACGCGGTAAGCTGACTGCAACCATTCCCAGCGATCCGGTGTTCCAGCCATGGTCAGTCCGCCGGTCATGTGCATGCCGACCGACTGGCCGCTTTCGACCTCGATCTCCTGCAGGAGGTCGATCGTATAGGCCTGCAGGGCAGCGATGCTGGGATCGGCATTCAGCGCATGAAACCCGCCGGCAGCGTGCCAGGATGAACCCGCCGTCAGGACCGAACGCTCGATCAGGGCAACGTCCGTCCAACCGAACTTTGCCAGGTGGTACAAAACGGAAGCGCCGACGACGCCGCCGCCGATGACGACGACACGATAGTGCGATTTCATGGGTCGAGACCTCCCTTGTGCGTTTGATCGGTCCGGTGCGGTCGGAGCCGTCTTCACAAAACAGATGAGAATTCCAGCCATTGCACGAAGCTGCCGAAGGCGTCTCGAATGGTCTGGACACTGTTGTACAGTACTAGCAAGAAACACCTCGAACGCGCAAGATTTCTCGTTCGCCGGCATCCGGAACCCGGTGAGAGCGGACAGCGGTAATTGCGCCCAATCGAGGCGCCTCTGCTTGGCGCAGGACGGCATGCGGAAAGAGCCGGATCGGTACTTTGTGCGCTTGCCTGCCGCCGGGAGACGTGGTGGAAGAGACGCGAGTGATGCAGACACCGTCAAGCGGAGCGCATTGTGTCTGACCGCGCGCCGATCGCCGATATCACGCTGCGCCCCGCCGATGCGGCGGATGTGGCGGAAATAGCCGGATTCCACGTGCGGATCTGGCGCGAAACCTATGCCCGTATTGCGCCGGCCGAAGCCATTGCGGTGCTTGACGAAAGCCGCCGATTGTCGTCCTGGGTCGATCGGTTTGCGTCCTCGGATCCACGCCGGCAAACCTGGCTGGCGAGGCGCGACAGCGAAATCGTTGCCTTGCTCGATTTCGGACCGTCGAGCAACCCGGTGTTTGGCGATCGAGGCGAGATCAAGCATCTCTATGTCGACCGGTCCGTTAGAGGAATGGGGCTGGGAAGGCGCCTCATGGCAACGGCGTTTGATCTTCTGGCCAAGGCGGGCTTTGCCGGAGCGGGCCTTGCAGTCGTGCGCCAGAACACCGGCGCCATTGGCTTCTATCAAGCCTGCGGCGGCCGCGAAGTTGCCCGGTTCACCGATCCCGGACCGATCTGGCTCTCTGAAAACATCGTCATGGCGTGGGAAAGCCTCGACGGCTTGGGGGAGCAACGGAGCACGGGTCGGGCTGAGAGGCTCTTTCGATAGCGCTTGCGGTGCTCTAAAACTCCGGCATGGATGTTGAACAATTCCTTCGGGCGATCTCGGAGCGATTGACCGCTGAGCCGGCCATCGAAGCGTTGTTTCTGGCCGGCAGCCACGGTCAGTCGAAAGCTGACCGCTTCAGCGACATCGACCTTGTCGCGATCGCCGATGAACCGAACCATAAACGTGTTGCAGGAGCCTGGCGGTCAGCACTTGGAAGCCAACACGAGATCGTTTTTTGGAACGAATTCCGTCGCGGCGGCATCCTCGTGAACGCAATCACCGAATCCTGGCTACGATGCGATCTTTATGTAGTGGAACCGGCCAGATTCGTTCGGCGATCGCGCGCCAATGTGAGACCCCTGTTTGATCGTGGCGGAATTTACGACGGTCTTCCCGAGCAGTTACCGCCGGCCAGACCGGACCCGAAGCGGGTCAGCGCCCTGATCCACGAATTCATCCGAGTCCTTGGGCTTATGACGGTCGGAATGGGCCGCGGCGAATATGTCACGCTGGTGAAAGGCGCCGGTCTCCTGCGCGACATGCTGACCGACCTCATGCTGGAGGAATGCCAGGTGCCGGATCGGGGCGGCGCGCTGCATTTGAGCCGGTTGCTGGACGCGGATCAGATGGCCGTTCTGGAAAACCTTCCCTACCCGAGCCCGGAACCCGAGGCGCTGCTTGAGGCACATGCCGCGCTTGCGGAGACGTTTTTTCCAATGGCCCGGCGCTTGGCCGGTCAACTCGATATCGAATGGCCGGAGGCTTTCGAGGCGGCAACCCGCCGACACCTCTTTGTAGAACTCGGCATGGAGTTTCGCTGACGCCCTTCGGTAACGTCAAAAGGCCCTGGCGACCGTCGCCGGCCCGGGGCCGATGACATGCGCATAGGATCCAAAGACCGAACCTTGTCGCAATCCAATGGGACCGAGCACCGCGCCTTCCGCGTCGCGTGCCGCGAAAAGCGGCTCGCCAGGCCCTTCGATGATTGCCGATGAATAATGAAACTCGTGCGCGGCAAGCGGGACCTGCCAGGGTGAGGCGGCCAGCGGCTCGAGCGCCCGGTAGCCCAGATGCCGACGCGGTTCGGCGAAACTGGTCACGAGCGGCAGCAGGTCGAGCATCGGATGGCTGTGACCGTCGGCATCGATCAGCGCCTCGCCGAGCACCATGTAGCCGCCGCATTCGCCATAGATTGCGCGGCCATTTTCGGCGGCGTGCCGCATGCCGGCGCGAAACCCGGTTGCCGATGCCAGGCGACCGGCGTGCAATTCCGGATAGCCGCCCGGCAGGAAGACCGCATCACAATCTTCCGGCGGGGATTCGTCTGCAAGCGGCGAAAACCATTGGATTGCCGCGCCCTGGCAGCGCCAGGTTTCGGTCAGATGGGGATAGAGAAAGGTAAAGGCCAGATCGTCGGCAATTGCGATGTTCTGACCGAGCGGTGCAAGCCGCGCGGCCGGAGCAGACCGGGCCGGGAGCGGAGCGGCGCCGTCGAGCACGGCAGTGACATCGGTCTCGGCCTCGACCTTTTCAGCGGCACGGGCAATGAACGCCTCAAGGTCCGGATTCTCGACGGCCTGAACCAGACCCAGATGGCGGGAGGGCAGGGCGAGGTGCTCGTCGCGGGTCAGAGCGCCCAGAATGGTCGCATCCATTGCTTCAAGAGCTCTGGCGATCATTCGCTCGTGCCGCGGACTGGCTACCCGGTTCAGGACAACGCCCGAAATCGTCACGTCGGGCCGGTAACTCCGAAAACCGTGTATTAGCGCCGCCACTGACTGTGCCTGGCGCGAGACGTCGATCACCAGCACTACCGGCAGGCCGAGAATGGCGGCGAGATCCGCCGTGGAGCCGGCACCGTTGGCCGATCCGTCGAATAGCCCCATCGCGCCCTCGACGACCAGTGTGCCGTCAGCGGGTGCATGGCCATAGGCCCCTGCGCGAAGGCTGTCCGGATCCGTCGCCCAGGCATCCAGGGTCTGGCACGCTGAGCCGGTAGCCGCCGCATGGAATTGGGGATCAATGAAATCGGGGCCGGATTTTGCAGACGATACGGGCAGTGACCGGCGTGTGAGCGCGCGTAACAGGCCGAGCGTGAAGACCGTCTTGCCCGATCCCGAATGCGGCGCGGAGATAACGAGGCCGCGCCGTTCAGGCGCGATCATGCCGTGTCCGCATCCGGCGTCCGCGGGCGCGCATGCAATTGTCTGCCCTGGATTGCGCCGATCCAGTCAAGCGAATGCCTGAGCGGAACGACATCACCGACGCAGACGATGGCCGGCGGTTCCAGCCCGGCTTGTTCGCAATCGGCAGCGGCGGTACCGAGCGTCGTTTCGAGGACGACCTGGTCCGGGGTCGATGCGTTGCAGACGATCGCTACCGGTTCCGACGGTGGCCGGCCGGCTGCGATCAGCGACCCGACAATGCTCGCCAGATGTTTCATCGCCATATACATGACGATCACGGGCGATGCCTCGGCAACGGCGCGCCAGTTGACCGATTGCGGTGTCAGGCCGGACTGGTCGTGTCCGGTCAGGAACGTGACGGTCTGGTTGATGTCCCGGTGCGTGATCGGGATGCCCGCATAGGCCAGGCCGCCGATGCCGGCCGAGATACCCGGAACGATTCGGAAGGGAATCCCTGCATCGACAAGCGCGCCGGCTTCTTCCGCGCCGCGACCGAAAACAAACGGATCGCCGCCTTTCAACCGCAACACCCGTTTGCCGGATCGGGCGAGGTCGATCAGCTTCAGCGAAATGTCCCGCTGTTTGGGAGAAGGCTTGCCGCCGCGTTTGCCGGCATATTCGACAAGGGTTCCGGTCCGGACCCATTGCAGGATATCGCTGTTGACGAGCGCGTCGTAGACGACAACGTCCGCCTGTTGCAGCGCCGACAGGCCATGCAGCGTCATCAGACCCGGATCTCCGGGCCCGGCGCCTACCAGCCAGACCCAACCGGGTTCGAAAACCGGCCAGCCGGACGAGAAAGAAGGAAGCGATGGCGCTGTCATGGGGCGATCATACGGGTCGGCATTCATCGTGAAAACTGTTATCCGGTTTTCCCTCGGACCGGAAGCGGGAGTACGGCATCGGCAGCCGAGAGTGCCGGCAACAGGATAAGTCGGATCGACCTTGAGCGACGAAAAAACATCGAAACGCGACGCGACGGCGCTTCGACGGGGCTGGACGACGGGTGCCTGTGCGACAGCGGCGACAAAGGCCGCCTATCAGGCCCTGTTGACCGGAACCTTTCCGGACCCAGTAGAAATCCGGCTTCCCAAGGGCGAGACGGTCGGGTTCGCGCTGGCGGTCGAAGCGCTGGGTGATGGTTGGGCCCGGGCCGGTGTCGTCAAGGATGCCGGCGACGATCCGGATGTGACCCACGGCGCGACGATTCTGGCCACTGTCCGACAGGCGGGGCCCGGTTCCGGTACCCTTTTTGTGGCCGGCGAAGGGGTCGGGACGGTGACGCGGCCCGGCCTGCCGATCCCGCCCGGTGAACCGGCAATCAATCCGGTCCCGCGTCAGATGATTCGCGCGGCATTGGAAGAGGTGGCGGCAGCGTGCGGGGCGACGGCGGATGTCGAGGTGACAATCGCGGTTCCCGAGGGCCGTGCGCTTGCGGAAAAGACATGGAATCCGAGGCTTGGTATTTTGGGCGGCTTGTCGATCCTCGGCACGACCGGGATCGTTCGGCCGTTTTCCTGTTCAGCCTGGATTGCCTCGATTCACCGTGGCATCGACGTTGCCGTCGCCAACGACCTGCCGCACGTCATCGGATCGACGGGCTCGACATCGGAAAAGGCAGCACGCGGCCTTTTCCCGGTCCAGGACATTGCGTTGCTTGACATGGGGGACTTTGCAGGCGGCCTGTTGAAGTATCTTCGCCAGCATCCGGTACCGCGTCTGACGATCGCCGGCGGCTTCGCCAAGCTGACGAAGCTCGCCCAGGGCGCCCTCGATCTGCATTCGGGGCGCAGCCAGGTGGATTTCGACCGGCTGGCAGGTCTTGCCGGCGACCTCGGCGCGTCCTCGGATCTGGCAGAAAGCATCCGCTCGGCCAATACGGCAAACCAGGTTCTGCACCTGTGTGTCGACCGGGAGATCGCGCTCGCCGATCTCATTGCCCGAAAGGCACGGGATGAGGCGCTGTCCGTGCTGAGGGGAGCCGACGTCGATGTAGACGTGCTCATCGTTGACCGGACCGGACAAATCGTTGCGCATGCGCCGGTCGGCGGGGGCCGGCATGGCTGAAGGCCATCCGGGAGCGCCGCCGAAGCGGGTTCGGATCCTCTTGCTGGGCGGCACGGCCGAAGCGCGCCATGTGAGCGCCGAGCTCGCCGCGCGCCCGGACATCGATTTGATCGTTTCGCTGAAAGGCCTGACGCAGCAGCCGCGGGCCTATGCGGGGCAGGTACGCACTGGTGGATTTGGCGGCGTAAAAGGCCTGTGTGCCTACCTCTTGACGAACGGGATTGCGGCCTGCATCGACGCAACCCATCCATTCGCGGCACAAATGGCAAAAAATGCCGGTGAGGCCTGCACCCGCGCAGCTTGCCCGCTGATCCGCCTGGTCCGGCCGGAATGGCAACCGGGCGCTGGGGATAACTGGATTCGGGTCCCGTCAATCGCGGCTGCAGCGGACGCCATCCCGATCGATTCGGTGGTTTTTGTCGCGCTCGGTGCACTTGGTTCACAACTTTTTGCCGAGCGGTCCCGAGCCCGAATGATCGTACGCACAGCCGACCCTGTGCAGCCTCGGAACCGGATCCCGGGAACGACCTATGTGACAGGTTTGCCGGATGGGAACGCGCCGGCAGAGGCCGATCTGTTGAGACGATATGGCGTGACGCATGTTGCGGTGCGCAACAGCGGCGGTAGCGCAGGCCGCGGAAAGCTTGAGGCTGCCCGACATCTCGGCCTTCCGGTTGTCATGGTCGAGCGGCCACAGACCGGGCCGGGCAGGGTGGTTTCTGACGTTGCCGCAATCCGCGACTGGCTGCGCCCGATCGTCGGAGGCGAGTTATAAATCCCTGTAAAAACAAATTGTTTTTACGGGAACCGGGACGCTTGTTTATGCCGGTACGACCCGCAATCGGGCGGGGCTTGTCAGACGTCATACGGTCGGCTAAGCCACTCTGGCCTTTGGTTGCGACGGTATAACGGGTTCACATCAGGGCTGCCGTCTGTGATCATGCCGTTAAAAGCAGCTTCAGCGACGTGCCAATCAGCAACCTTTGGGTGTGGTTTGCGCATGGCTTCACAGAGGGTTGCGCCTCGACCCGCGAGGGAAAGATGGAAGAACTCCTGAAGGATTATGCGCCGATTGTGGTGTTTATCGGATTGTCGCTGGTCATAGGGCTGGCACTTCTGATTGCGCCGTTCGTGGCTGCCTACAAAGCACCGGACAGTGAAAAGCTGTCGGCTTATGAATGCGGCTTCGAAGCCTTCGACGATGCGCGCATGAAGTTCGATGTGCGGTTTTATCTCGTTGCGATTCTGTTCATCATCTTCGATTTGGAGGTTGCCTTCCTGTTTCCGTGGGCTGTTGCCTTCGGCGAGCTGGGATGGTTCGGCTTCTGGTCCATGTCGGTGTTTCTCGGCGTATTGACCATTGGCTTTATCTACGAATGGAAGAAGGGAGCCTTGGAATGGGATTGACCGAAGGCGCGTCTCCGCTGGTCGCACCCAAGCCGAAGGGCATCATCGACCCGGCCACCGGCAAGCCGGTCGGCGCCGCGGATCCGTTTTTTCTTGAAATCAACAATGAACTCGCTGACCGCGGGTTTCTCGTAACGACCGCCGACAATCTCATTCAGTGGTCCCGCACCGGGTCGCTGATGTGGATGACATTCGGATTGGCATGCTGTGCCGTGGAAATGATGCAGATGTCGATGCCGCGCTACGACGCGGAGCGGTTCGGCTTTGCGCCACGCGCCAGTCCGCGCCAGTCGGACGTGATGATCGTTGCGGGCACGCTGACGAACAAGATGGCGCCGGCCCTGCGCAAAGTATACGACCAGATGCCGGAACCCCGTTATGTGATCTCCATGGGATCGTGTGCCAACGGCGGCGGCTACTACCATTATTCCTATTCCGTCGTGCGGGGCTGCGACCGCGTTGTTCCGGTGGATATCTACGTTCCGGGCTGTCCTCCGACGGCCGAAGCGTTGCTGTACGGCGTGCTGCTCTTGCAAAAGAAGATCCGCCGCACCGGTACAATAGAACGCTAGGGGCACCTCATGGACGAGACACTGACCGAATTGGGCGAGCACCTTTCGGCGTCGATGGGCGATGCCCTCCGATCCTGGTCGGTCGCGTTCGGCGAACTCACGGTAGTGGTCGAGACGAACCGCATCGTCGACGTGATCGGGTTCCTGCAAAGCGATGCGACCTGCCAGTTCGTCAATCTGGTCGATATTTGCGGCGTCGATTGGCCGGCGCGGGAAAACCGGTTCGATGTCGTCTACCATCTCTTGAGCCCCAAGAATAATGCCCGCATCCGGGTCAAGGTCGAGGCCGGCGAGAGCACGATGGTTCCCTCGGTCTGCGACGTGTTTCCGAGCGCGGACTGGTTCGAACGCGAGGTCTATGACCTTTATGGCGTCCTATTTTCCGCACATCCGGACCTGCGGCGCCTGTTGACCGATTACGGCTTCGACGGTCATCCCTTGCGCAAGGACTTTCCGCTGACCGGTTTTGTCGAAGTGCGCTACGACGATGAGCAGAAGCGCGTCGTGTACGAACCGGTTCGCCTGAACCAGGAGTTCCGCAACTTCGACTTCGTTTCGCCCTGGGAAGGCACCGAATACGAACTTCCCGGCGACGAAAAATCCAGCCTCAATTAGGATCGACAGGCATGGCCGAGGCACAGGTTCGCAATTTCAACATCAATTTCGGCCCGCAGCACCCGGCTGCGCACGGCGTCCTCCGCCTCGTTCTCGAACTCGATGGTGAGGTCGTCACCCGGGTCGATCCGCATATCGGCCTCCTGCATCGCGGTACCGAAAAGCTGATCGAGTACAAATCCTACCTCCAGGCCGTGCCCTATTTCGACCGTCTCGATTATGTGGCGCCGATGAACCAGGAGCACGCCTTCGCGATGGCCGTGGAGCGCCTGACCGGCACCGAGGTGCCGATGCGCGGCCAGCTGATCCGGGTCCTGTATTCCGAAATAGGCCGGATACTGTCCCATCTCCTCAATGTCACGACCCAGGCGATGGATGTCGGTGCGCTGACGCCGCCGCTTTGGGGTTTCGAGGAACGCGAAAAACTGATGGTGTTTTACGAGCGGGCCTCCGGCGCGCGGATGCACTCCGCGTATGTGCGTCCGGGCGGTGTGCACCAGGACCTGCCGGAAGAACTGCTCGACGACATCTGGGATTTCTGCGATCCGTTTCTGCTGGTCTGCGACGACATCGAAGGATTGTTGACGGAAAACCGCATCTTCAAACAGCGCAATGTCGACATTGCGGTTGTCTCGCTTGACGACGCTTGGAAGTGGGGTTTTTCCGGCGTGATGGTGCGCGGCTCCGGAGCGCCGTGGGATCTTCGCAAGTCACAGCCATATGAATGTTATTCCGAAATGGATTTCGACATCCCCATCGGCAAGAACGGCGACTGTTACGACCGGTATCTGATCCGCATGGAGGAGATGCGCCAGTCCGTTCGCATCATGAAACAATGCCTTGAAAAGCTGAAAACGCCGCAGGGCGCCGGTCCTGTCGCCTCGGTAGACGGCAAGATCGTCCCGCCGAAACGCGGCGAGATGAAACGCTCCATGGAAGCGCTGATCCACCATTTCAAGCTCTACACCGAAGGCTATCACGTACCTGAGGGCGAGGTGTATGCCTGCGTGGAGGCGCCGAAAGGCGAATTCGGCGTCTATCTGGTTTCCGATGGCAGCAACAAACCCTATCGCTGCAAGATCCGGGCGCCCGGCTTCGCCCATCTCCAGGCGATGGATTTTTTGTGCCGGGGCCACATGCTCGCCGACGTGTCGGCCGTCCTCGGGTCGCTCGACATCGTCTTCGGTGAAGTGGATCGCTGAGCGTATGGAGGCGGCCGCGCAGGATATCACCTTCGAATTCGGCACCGGTGCGATCATCGGCGCCGGGCCGGTGCAATATGCCGGGCTGCGGGCCATGGCCATCGCCGCCAAGACGCTGCATCCGCTTGGCGATTTCGGGTTTTCCTACGCGGCGCGCCTCTTGCGCACCCTGTTTCCCTCCGGCAAGCGGGTGAAGGTGCTGTATGATCAGGAACGCACTTTCGTATTCCCGTACGGTGATGGGTATTGGAGCCTGCTGCTTAACCGCAACCACGTCTACGAGGAGGAGGTCGAGGTCTTTCTGCGCAGCATCAAGGACGTCGACTACGTGTTCATCGATTGCGGCGCAAATTACGGATTCTGGTCGGTACATGTGACCAGTCAGTGCTTCGGCGCGCATCCAAGCGTGGCCATCGAAGCCGACGACGAGACCTTCGAGCTACTCGACTACAATCGCATGCTCAATGATGGCCGCTTCGATGCCATGCGCCGCGCCGTGTCCAGTGAAGACGGAACCGAAGTGCATGTTTACGGCAAGAAGCATGAGGCGCGTACGATCGTACCCGGAAACTCTGCGGTTCGACGCCAGACGGTAAGCACGATCCGCCTGGATTCGCTGACCGATCAGCCGGCTCTGCGAAATACCAGGCCGGTGGTTCTGAAACTGGATGTCGAAGGCGCGGAAATCGATGCGCTCAATGGCGGCAAGGCGCTCCTGGAGCGCGATCTCGTGATCGTCTATGAGGATCATGGCTCGGATTCCGATCATACGGTGACCCGGCATCTGATGGAGACGCTCGGTATGCGCGTTTTTGCCTATGAGCGCGGTCGTTTTGTCCCGGTCGCGAAGCCGACGGATCTGGATGCGTGGAAGACAAACCCGCGGCGCGGCTACGATTTCTTTGCGACGAAAAGCGAATTCTGGCAGGACAGGTTGGCCGAACCGACCGCCGGGCCGGTTCGGTAGGAAGATGGGGTGAGCGATGGCGGTGCGCAGACTGGCCGCGGAGCAACCGGACGATTTTTCGTTCAGCGCCGACAATCTCGCATGGGCGAATGCCCAGATCGGGAAGTATCCTGAAGGAAGACAGGCTTCGGCCGTGATCCCGCTTCTCTGGCGCGCCCAGGAACAGGAAGGCTGGGTGTCCGAGCCCGTGATCCGGGTCGTCGCGGACATGCTGGATATGGCCTATATCCGGGTTCTGGAAGTCGCCACCTTTTATACGATGTTCCAATTGTCGCCTGTCGGCAGCACCGCGCATATCCAGGTATGCGGTACGACGCCGTGCATGCTGCGCGGCTCGGACGACATTATCGCCGTGTGCAAGCGTCGGATCGCGGAGACCTCGCACACGTTGTCCGCCGACGGCCGTTTCTCCTGGGAGGAGGTCGAGTGCCTCGGCGCCTGTGTCAATGCGCCCATGGTCCAGATGGTCAGGGAGACGTATGAAGACCTGACAGCAGAGAGTTTTGAAGCTTTGCTCGATACTTGGGAAAACGGAAAGACACCGAAGACGGGCCCACAGATCGACCGGGTTTTTTCGGCCCCGTCATGCGGCATGACGTCTCTGACCGATCCAGGTCTTTACGACGGTTCGATCCCCGAACAGATGCGCGTCGACATCGGAGCCGAGCCGAAGCCGGAGACCGAAGCGCCCGCTGATAAACCTGCCGCGCCACACAAGGCCGAAAAGCCGGCCGCGCCAGCCAAACCCGGCAAGCCGGCTACCACGGCTAAACCCGTCGCGGCCGAAAAACCGGCTCCTTCGGCCCCGGCAGCCACAAAGGCATCTGCGAGCGCGCCGCCTGAGCGTGGCCTCGATGAGGGCAACCGGCCCTCCGCGCTCGACGCGCCGGATGGCCAGGCCGACGATCTGAAGAAAATCAAAGGCATCGGGCCGAAAATTGAAGGGACCCTGAATACGCTTGGCATCTACCACTTCCGTCAGATCGCGGCATGGACCGCTGAAAACAAGGAATGGGTCGACGGCTATCTGAAATTCAAGGGGCGGATCGACCGCGAGGACTGGATCAATCAGGCTTCCGCCCTGGCCGGCGGGGACGAAACCGAGTTTTCCAAACGTGTCGATGCGGGCGATGTGCCAACGAGTTCATGATCGCGGTCGCGTATGAGGCCGGGTTCGCCGGACTGCAATTGCTGAGGTAGAGCATGCTTGCCGATAAGGATCGGATTTTCACCAACATTTACGGGCTCCATGACTGGGGTCTCAAAGGGGCGCGTCAGCGCGGCCATTGGGACGGCACCAAGCAGATGCTCGACATGGGCCGGGACTGGATCGTCGAACAGATGAAGGAATCCGGCCTGCGCGGGCGCGGCGGTGCCGGTTTCCCTACGGGTCTGAAATGGTCCTTCATGCCCAAGGAGTCGGATGGCCGGCCGCACTATCTCGTTGTAAACGCCGATGAATCCGAACCCGGTACGTGCAAGGACCGTGAGATCCTGCGCCATGATCCGCACACTCTCGTCGAAGGCTGTCTTGTCGCCGGTTTCGCCATGGGCGCGCATGTCGCGTACATCTATGTCCGCGGCGAATTCATTCGCGAACGCGAACACCTGCAGGCGGCCATCGATCAGGCCTACGAGGCGAACCTGCTCGGCAAGAACAATGTGCACGGGTGGGACTTCGACATCTACGTCCACCATGGCGCGGGCGCGTATATCTGCGGCGAGGAAACCGCGCTCCTGGAAAGCCTCGAAGGCAAGAAGGGTCAACCGCGGCTCAAACCGCCGTTTCCGGCGAATGTCGGTCTCTACGGCTGTCCGACAACCGTCAACAACGTGGAATCGGTCGCCGTCGCACCGACGATCCTGCGCCGCGGCGCTGCGTGGTTCGCAGGCCTCGGCAAGCCCAACAATACCGGAACGAAGCTGTTTTGCATTTCCGGTCATGTTGAACAGCCCTGCACGGTCGAAGAGGAAATGGGGATCCCGTTCCGCGAACTGATCGACAAGCATTGCGGCGGCGTTCGCGGGGGGTGGGACAACCTGCTCGCGGTCATTCCCGGCGGATCTTCGGTCCCGTGCCTGCCGGCGGAAAGTTGCCAGGACCTGGATATGGATTTCGATACGCTGCGCGGCCTGAAATCCGGGTTGGGCACGGCGGCCGTGATCGTCATGGACCGTTCGACAGACATTATTCGCGCCATCGCACGGCTGTCTTACTTTTACAAACACGAGAGTTGTGGACAATGTACCCCCTGCCGCGAAGGCACCGGCTGGATGTGGCGTGTGATGGAACGCATGGTGCGCGGTGAAGCGGAAAAGCGCGAAATCGACATGCTGCTTGAAGTCACGACGCAGGTCGAAGGGCATACGATCTGCGCGTTGGGCGACGCGGCCGCATGGCCGATCCAGGGACTGATCCGGCACTTCCGTCATGTGATCGAAGAGCGGATCGACGAATATTCGGCCAATGCGAAACCCGCTGAACGTCCGCTCGTGGCAGCCGAGTAATGAAACAGATGCTTGAGAACGGAATCTGACATGTCGGAACGAACCATCCGCGTCGACGGTGTCGAGGTCGAAGTCCCGGCGGAATACACGCTTCTGCAGGCGTGCGAAGCGGCCGGTGCGGAGATTCCGCGGTTCTGTTTTCACGAACGGCTATCGATCGCCGGCAATTGCCGGATGTGCCTTGTCGAGGTGAAGGGCGGTCCGCCGAAACCCGCCGCATCCTGTGCGATGAACGTGCGCGACCTCCGCCCCGGTCCGGATGGCGAGCCGCCGGAGATTCTGACCAAGTCCAAGATGGTCAAGAAGGCGCGTGAAGGCGTCATGGAATTCCTGTTGATCAACCACCCGCTGGACTGTCCGATCTGTGACCAGGGCGGTGAGTGTGATCTGCAGGACCAGGCGATGGCCTATGGGGTCGACACGTCCCGGTTCCATGAAAACAAACGCGCGGTGGAAAACAAGCATATCGGACCGCTGGTCAAGACGATCATGACCCGCTGCATCCACTGCACGCGCTGCGTCCGGTTCACCACCGAGGTTGCCGGCGTTTCCGATCTTGGCGCGACCGGTCGCGGCGAGGACATGGAGATCACGACCTATCTGGAAAAAGCGATGGGTTCCGAACTCCAGGGCAATGTCATCGATCTGTGTCCAGTCGGCGCCCTGACCTCCAAACCCTATGCCTTCCAGGCGCGCCCTTGGGAATTGACCAAGACCGAATCCATCGACGTTATGGACGCCATCGGCTCCAACATTCGTGTCGACGCCCGCGGCCGCGAAGTCCTGCGTATCATGCCGCGGCTGAACGAAGCCGTGAACGAAGAGTGGATTTCCGACAAGACCCGGTTTGTCTGGGACGGCCTGCGGACACAGCGCCTCGACAGGCCCTACGCCAAACGGGATGGGAAACTCACACCCGTTTCGTGGCAGGAGGCGTTTGCGACGATCGCCGAGAGGGTTGAGGCGAGCGAGCCGTCGAGAGTCGCTGCGATCGCCGGTGATCTGGCGTCGTGCGAGGAGATGTTCGCGTTAAAGGGCATCATGGACGGTCTGGGGTCGCCCCATCTGGACTGCAGGCAGGATGGCACGGTGCACGATCCGGTCCGCGGCAGGGCCTCCTATGTCTTCAACGCGACGATCGAAGGCATCGAGGACGCCGATGCGTTGCTGATCATCGGATCCAATCCGAGACGGGAGGCGGCCGTCCTGAATGCGCGGATCCGCAAACGCTGGCTGATGGGGGCGTTTCCCGTCGCGGTAATCGGCGAACGCTCCGACCTGACCTACGACTACGATTACCTCGGCGCCGGTCCTGACAGCCTCGCCGACCTCGTCGCCGGCAAGGGGTCATTCTCCAAAGTGCTCGCCGAGGCACAAAACCCGCTCATTCTTGTCGGTCAGGGTGCCCTGCAGGGCGAACACGGCGAAGCGGTTCTCGCCAATGCCGTCAAACTTGCCGACGAATGCGGGGCGATTTCCGAGGAATGGAACGGATTCAGCGTGCTGCATACCGCGGCGGCCCGGGTCGGCGGCCTCGATATCGGTTTCGTTCCGGGCGAGAACGGACTTGCCATATCTGGCATGCTCGAGGCGGCGGGCAAGGGCGACCTTGACGTCGTTTTCCTGCTTGGTGCCGACGAGATCGAAACTGCCCGGCTCGGCAATGCCTTTGTCGTCTATATCGGGTCGCATGGCGACCGGGGCGCCCACCGCGCAGACGTCATTCTGCCGGCGGCCGCCTATCCGGAAAAGGCCGGAACATATGTCAACACCGAGGGGCGCGCGCAGCTCGGCGCACGCGGCGCTTTTCCGCCGGGCGATGCGCGGGAAGATTGGGCCATATTGCGCGCCTTGTCGGAACGGCTCGGCGCGACGCTGCCTTACGACTCCTTCGACCAGTTGCAATTGGCCATGCGAACGGCGCATCCGCACCTGGCGGTGATCGACGAAGTCCCCGATAACGAAACGGATGGATTGAAGGCGCTCGGCAATTCCGCGCCCGCCCTGAAGGGCGGATCGGGCTTCGTCTCGCCGGTAGCGGACTTTTACCTGACCAATCCCATTGCGCGCGCATCGGCAGTGATGGCGGAATGTTCGGCGCTGCTCGGCGAGCGGTCCGCCGAGGCGGCGGAATAGGGGGCGAGGATGGCGGAATTCTGGACCGTTTATGGATGGCCCTTTGTGGTCATTCTGGCGCAGAGCGTGCTGCTCATGGTCATCCTGTTGATCGTGATCGCCTATGTGCTCCTGGCCGACCGCAAGATCTGGGCCGCCGTGCAATTGCGGCGCGGGCCGAATGTGGTCGGACCGTTCGGCCTGTTCCAGTCGTTCGCCGATCTCCTGAAATTCATGTTGAAGGAACCGGTGATCCCGGCAGGCTCCGACAAGGGCGTTTTCCTGCTGGCACCTCTCGTGACCGTGACCTTGGCGCTATCGGCCTGGGCCGTGGTACCGGTTGCCGAAAACTGGGTGATCGCCGACATCAATGTCGGCATCCTCTACATCTTTGCGATCTCGTCGCTCGGCGTTTACGGCGTCATCATGGGGGGCTGGGCGTCGAACTCGAAATACCCGTTTCTGGGCGCCCTGCGTTCGGCCGCGCAGATGGTGTCCTACGAGGTTTCCATCGGCTTCGTGATCATCACGGTCCTTTTGTGTGTCGGTTCGCTCAATCTTTCGGAAATCGTGCGCTCCCAGGAGACCGGCCTGGCGTCGGCCATTGGCCTGCCGTGGCTCGCCTTCCTGAACTGGTACTGGTTGCCGCTGTTTCCGATGTTCGTGATCTTCTTCATCTCCGCCCTGGCGGAGACGAACCGCCCGCCTTTTGATTTGCCGGAAGCGGAATCCGAACTGGTTGCCGGCTTCATGGTCGAATACGGCTCGACGCCGTACATGATGTTCATGCTCGGCGAATATGTCTCGATCGCCCTCATGTGTTCGCTGACGACGATCCTGTTCCTTGGCGGCTGGCTGCCCCCGTTCGATTTCCCGCCGTTTACCTGGGTTCCGGGCGTGATCTGGTTTGTGCTCAAGGCCGGCCTTGTGTTTTTCATGTTCGCCATGGTCAAGGCCATGGTGCCACGCTACCGATACGATCAGCTGATGCGCCTCGGCTGGAAGGTGTTTCTGCCGATTTCCCTGTTCATGGTGTTTGCCGTGGCTGCGGTTCTGCAGATCACGGGCTGGGCCTGAGGCAGGGCGCTTATATTGCGCATGTAGGCGATCAGGGCATGCGAGACGAAATGCGGGGCGATAATCGGGCAAAGCGGATCAATCCGCGCCTCGCATCGAAGACTGGAATGCGATCGGGTCACGGCAAGGCGGGCTATGGAGCCCGGCGGCGACCTGAACCAGGAGAGTAGGAGCCATTATGGCTGGACTGGACCAAGCGGCACGTTCCCTGTTTCTGCAGGAGTTCGTTTCGGCGTTCTTTCTGTCGATGCGGTACTTCTTCAAGCCCAAGGCGACGGTCAACTATCCTTTTGAAAAAGGGCCGGTGAGCCCCCGTTTCCGGGGCGAACATGCCTTGCGTCGCTATCCGAACGGCGAGGAGCGCTGCATTGCGTGCAAGTTGTGCGAAGCCATCTGCCCGGCCCAGGCGATCACGATCGAAGCGGGTCCGCGGCGCAATGACGGTACCCGCAGAACCACACGCTACGACATCGACATGGTGAAATGCATCTATTGCGGCATGTGCCAGGAGGCCTGTCCGGTGGATGCGATCGTCGAGGGTCCGAACTTCGAATTCGCCACCGAA
>JBCDLT010000082.1:0-27803 GCA_038745065.1 Pseudomonadota bacterium
ATACCGAAACACAGGCAGAAAACAGAATGGTGCCAATATACAAAAGGCTACAATCCATCTGAGGAGGTTTAACAGGGCACCCGGGATGTCATCCTGCAGAAAACCGCCTACGACGAAATTGCCACCCCATAACAGTGGCGCTAATACAAGACACACGTAGGTGAAAGAAAATTTCGAATTCTGGTAAAATAAATTCATTTCAGGATGCCAATAATATAAAATAGAAGTAAAGATTCATCGTCCGAACAAAAATTGAACGAAATTTTGCCACAAATAACGCCGCGATATGAAGTAATTGATGTTACGTATTCGTAGGTCGATGAATATATTGAATCATTCTACGATGATAACGTTAAATATGTCTGGCGTCCATTCGAATAGTTTTGTAAAATCAAATATTTTTTGCGCTGAATTTGTGCAAGTTGATCAACAATTGATCATTTTGAAAGTATCCAGCCATGCATAACGCTGATACGCCGCAGGGTGTTCTGCCGGATTGCATGAATGCTCAATCACTTGAATCATGCAGTGATGGAAACGGATTGGAAACCGTGCGCCTTCGACAGCGCGCCAGGTGCTTGGACGTGCGGAGACCGCCGTGCCCGCGTCACCGGCGTTGCCAAGCTTGGATAAAACGGCCCGCAAGGATCTAGCTTTGCCCGATTTCCTGCGAATCGAAGAAACCCGCGAATGCGGCCGGGCACCTGTTCCGGTGACCATATACCGGCACTCGTGTTTTTAGGCTCGAGTTCAGGCGACCGTCGTGAAAAGACGCATTGCCGCGGACTGTGGTTGGGCATGGCTTGCCGCTTGAACTGCTGGTCGCGCGACCCGATATGCGGCGCAGCCGATGCCGTCAATCGTTCACAATCTTGAACAGGGGTTCCATTTCAACGAATTCTTGTCACAATTCCGCCATGAAACACAAAACGATAAAACTGGAAACGCTGGGAGCACTAAAGGATCGCGGGTTCCGCCTATGGATTACGTGTCGTGATCCAAACTGTCCGCAGGAGCCGACAGAAGCGCTTGACGACCTGATCGATGCGTTCGGTCCGCACAAGGAATTCCTGGACCTGGAGTTCAAGTGCACGACATGCGGCGGAAAGGCCGGCGTGACGTTGAACGATCCTGATTGATCCGGATCCCTTCGCTCATGGTGACCAGCAACGGTACGGGACCATCGTTTGGACGGGCCGAGCCGGTCCCAGAACACTGGTTCCGATTTCTGCAGCACGTTGACTCCCTTTCCGGGAGCCACGGCAGCATATCGGGCATAGGGACCCGCGCGCACCTTGCGTCCGCGGTCGATCCTCGGACACATTTCTACAACCAGTGATAAGATTGTCGCGAGTCACATTCAATAATTGTAATTATTCGCATTATTACAACTGGAGGCGGAGCGCATTGCACGAACTCGCCTATATAAAGAATTTAGAAAACCTTCTTCCGTAGATTGATCTGTGGGCAATTCGACCGATCCGTTCGAAAACGGATGAACCGTGCTGCCGGATTCAGCCACGACACGTGGTCGAGCACTCCGGTTCCATGAAGCGGACTTGGTCGGACAGGTCAATCCGTGCCGGGACGGGCGCGGGAGTCGGGGGCAAAAAACCGCCAATGTTGGGGTTTTTGAAAAAGTCGATACAGCGCAAGTTCCTGGCAATCATGCTGGGCACGCTCGTTGCCGTGAACGGACCGTTGCTTGCTGCCTTGTTCTGGATTTCCAGTGACGCCATCGAACGGGAAATGCGGATCAAGAAATCGGCAATCCTGGCTGTCAACAGCACTGCGCTGTCGAAGCCGCTGTGGGATTTCGACTTTGCCAACCTGCACGAATGGGCCAAGACCATCGTCCTCAACCCCGGCGTGGTCAGGGTCGAGATAAGGGACGACAGCGATACTATTGTTGCCGAGGCCGAAGTTCCCAGTTCAGCCGAAAAGGTTGATAAAGACAAAATATATGTCTCCGAACGCGACATCTTCCGCTCGGTTGACGGACGCGATGTTCGGGTCGGCAAACTCAGTATCACCTACCAGCGCAGTCAAATCGGTCGTGAAGCTTGGGACGAGGTGGGTAAGTCGGCCCTCTTGTTCATCGTATCGACAATTGCAGTTCTGCTCGCGGCCATTTTCGCAAACCGGGTGATGATTGTGGCGCCATTGTCGCGCCTGACCTGGACGATCGACGCCTCCCGTCGGGACGGCATGCGCCACCGGATCGATTGGCGGTCTTCGGATGAAATCGGCCGGGTCGCCAACACCTTTAATGAAATGCAGGATCGCCTGGATGCCGACGAAGAACAGCTCCGGTCCGCTCACAAACAAGTATCGGCGCTCTACAACAACACCCCGTCCATGCTGTACTCCGTCGACAGGGGCGACGTCATCCGGGCGGTTTCGGATTACTGGCTGCGGGCAACCGGCTATACGCCGCAGGAAGTGATCGGCCGTCAGTTCTCAGACTTTGTGTCGGAATCGTCCCTGAATTCCTATCGGACACGCCGGCCGGCGACGTGCATGGAATCCGGCGAAGTCGGCGAGACCACGTGCACCTTTGTCAAAAAGGACGGGTCGACGATCGACATCATGATCCGCGAGGTCGCCGACGCGGAAGGCGCGGTATCGGGATCCTATTCGCTTTCGGTCATGACCGACATCAGCGGTCTGAAGGCCGCCGAAGCGGCCATTCGCCGGCAGGCGCAGACGGATCCGCTGACCGGTCTCCTCAATCGGGCCGGCTTTATGGACCGTCTTGTCAGCCGCATCGAAGAGTGCGACCAGACCGGACAGTCGGTCGCCGTTCTGTTCTTCGATCTCGACCGCTTTAAATGGGTCAACGACAATCTCGGCCATTCAGCCGGCGACCACGTGCTCGAAACGGTGACAAAAAGGGTTCGGGCCCTGCTGGACGAAACCACCAGTTTCGGTCGGTTCGGCGGGGATGAGTTTTCGGTCCTGGTATCGGGTCCGGATTCGGAAACCCGGGCCATCGATCTGGCCGGCGCGATCAACAAGGTGCTTTGCAACCCGTTCGAACTGGATGGCCGGCGTCTGTCGCTCTCGGCCAGTATCGGCATATCCTATTATCCGAGCCATGCCGAAAACGCCGACGATCTGCTGCGCACGTCGGACGTGGCCATGTACCAGCGCAAGCGCGAGGGCAGAAACGGTTTCTGCCTGTTCAATTCGCAACTGGGCAAGCAGGCCGGCCGCTTTCTGGATGTCGAACAGGCCATCGTCGACGGGTTGGCGAACGACTGGTTCGATCTGCATTTTCAGCCGATCGTGCACCTGAAGACCGGCCGGACAATCGGCTTTGAAGGATTGTTGCGTCTGAACCATCCCGATGAAGGACTGATTCCACCCGATGAGGTGATTACAACCGCGGAACAGAACGGCAGCATCCTCGAAATAGGCGATCGTGTGATTGATCTCGGGCTTCGCCAGCTGGAGCGTCTTTCGCAAGACCCGGAGCTGCGGGATGCCTATGTCGCGATCAATCTTTCGGCCGCGCAGTTCCTGCCCGGATTGCCGGCCAAGCTTGCCGCAAAGCTGATGGCCTCCACGGTCGACCCGTCCCGTCTGGTATTGGAGATCACCGAGACCGTTCTGTTGCAGCAGGCCCCGGGCCTCAAGGACCTGTTCGATGCGATTCGAACGCTTGGATGCACGTTTGCCCTCGACGATTTCGGCACCGGCTATTCCTCCTTGAGCTATCTGAACCGGTTTCCTGTGGACATCATCAAGATTGATCAGTCCTTCGTGGCGGCGATGGCGAATGACGAGGAAAACGGATCGGCGGACAAGACGAACAGTCTTGTTGAGGGGATTGTCGTTCTTGCCAAGAAACTCAACCTTCAGATCGTCGCAGAAGGGGTTGAAAGTGCGGATCAGGCAAGGCGCTTGAGCGCTATGGGCGTGGATGCGGGGCAGGGGTTTGGCATTGGTCGTCCATTGCCCGCAGACAGCTACTTGACGCATGCCGTGCCGAAGAAAAACCGAGCCACCTCTTAAAAGTGTAAAAATAGTTCTTAAATAGAAAATAAATTGAGCCTTGCTACTTTTGTCGAGTTGCCTCGATGAACTGGATAGGCAGCATGAAGAGCGGCGTAAGGGGAACAGACCGCTATGGTTCTAGTGACGAAGCGTTCCTTCTTGATCGGAACGGCTGCAATGGCTGTCTCGGCCGGAAGCACCGCACGGGCCGATTCCAGCTTGGATTCGCTCAAGGTCATGACCGAGGATTATCCGCCCTTCAACTATGAGGAGGACGGAGTTCTGCGCGGGATAAGTGTCGACATTGTCGTCGAGATGCTGAAACGCGCTGGAGCGACGATCGGACGATCCGATATCGAATTGCTGCCGTGGGCACGAGGATACAATCTCACATTGAATCGGCCGGACCACGTGCTGTTTTCCACGACCCGAACCGAAGAACGCGAAACCCTGTTCAAATGGGTGGGTCCGTTCGTCTCGTCGGTCATCGGGCTCACCGCGCGCCGGGACCGTCACCTCTCGGTGGAATCGATCGACGACTTGCGGGACCTTCGCATCGGCGTTGTCAAAGACGATGTAGGCCACCTGCTGCTTAAATCGGCCGGCATACCGGAAGAACAATTGGACATTGTTCTGTACAACGATCAGAACTACCGCAAGCTCGCAGCCGGCCGCGTCGACGCCATTTCCTATGAAACCAGCGTGACCCGATGGGGCCTATCTTCGATCGGGGAGGACCTTGCGCAATACGAGGTCATCTACAAGCTGAAGCGCGGCGATCTGTATCTGGCGCTGAACCCGCAGATATCCGACGACGTGATTGATGTGCTCCAAAAGGCCTTCGATTCACTGGTGGATGACGGAACCCGCGAGCTCATCCTGAGCCGTTACCTGAGCTGAGTCAGGATCCCGTAAAAAGCTCCGTGCTCACGCCGGCACTCCTGATGCAATCCGCCGGATGCGGCCGTTACTGACATCCCGTCTTTGACCAGTTGCGCAGGGCGAGCTTGAACGGTCCGCCGTAGGGATGCTGTTTTCGGAGCATGTGTTCGGGTTCGCTGCGGGCGTAGACACTTCCCTGGTCGCACAGCGTGACCCTGTCCCATTGATGGCACGTGCTGCAGTTTTTGTCTTTCCAGACCGACGGCGGAAGGCCTTCGATCGGACTGAACAGCGGCTGTCCCTGGGCGAGCGCCTGCAGGCTTTTGCCGTTTACGGGATAAGGGCCGGTGGTGAGCGGCAGGGCGAACTTGATCGGAGAATCCTCGCCCGGCAGGATCAGGAGGTTGCCCTTCTTTGCCGGGTCTGCCGCGGCAGTTGTGTCGCCCTCTGTGAGGCCGGCGATCATGGTACGCGCTTCGGAGGCGCGCGGGCTTTGCGGAAACCGATCGAGGAAGGCGCGCAGCGATGCGGCGTCGCCCGCAACAATCGCCTTTTCGAAGGCTTGCAATTCTTCTTTGTCCTCCGCTGTCGACCGGCTGGTCGACAGAGCCACCTGGGTGTCCGAAGAGGGGGTCGCCGGGGCCTGAACGATCGGCGAGGTCTTGTTCAGGAAGACTTCGGTGACGAGCGAAGCATTGACCCAGGGCCGCTGCTGTTTCGCGGTGTTCCGATAGACGTCGCCGGTGACCCGCGTGAACATCGTCTGGATGTTGACGTCCGGCGCGTCGATATGATCGAGAAGAGCGGACGTAAAGGGCGAATGCGCGCCTTCGCCGTCATAGGCGGCTTTGCCGGGGCTGGTCGCAAACGCGATGACCGTGCCGGCCCCTGCCGTATCGACGGCTATCTCGGCAAGACCGGATCGCACCGGCGGCCCGCTGGCGTTTTTGGCGAGCACCGCGGCCATTGGGTTGTCTCGGCAAGCGTCAAGTATGGCGATGCGCGTCTCGCTCGACCGCTCCATCTGACGCAGGATGAAATTCACGTCGACGGTTTCGAAATCAAGCGACAATTCGTCTTCGAGATGCGCATCAACCGGCAGAAGGTAGTTCTTTCCCTCCGCCTGCAGGCCGTGTCCGGCGTAGAAGAACAAAGAGACTTCGCTGTTCCTTGCCGCCTTGGCAAACCGGGCAAGCGTCTCCCGCATGGTCGTCTTGGTCAGGTCGTATCCCGATATGACATCGAACCCGAGCCCTTTCAGCTTTTGTTCCATGGCTTGGCCGTCGGCGACCGGGTTACGCAGCGGTACCGCATGCTGGTAGGCGCCGTTACCGATCACCAGGGCGACACGTTTGGCCTGGGACGAGGTCGCCTGACCGGCAAACACCAGCGCCAGACAGAGGGCGGGCAAAACGCGCCGGAGAAACGGGATCAACGAAGCGGCCATGCAGGTCATCCTATGGGGCGGAAGGTGCGCGATTTGAATGCCATTGGAACGCTCACCCGCCGATTGCACTGAATTCGATTCGCCTGTTCAGCCGGCGATTGCGCGCGGTATCGTTCGCTGCGACCGGCCGTTCTTCGCCGTAGCCGATCGAGCGCATCCGGTTTTCGCTGATGCCGGACTGGGCCAGGTAACGCAGAACCGAGGCTGCCCGGGCTTCCGACAGTCTCTGGTTGAACGACGCATCGCCTGCGGAGTCCGTATGGCCGGCGATCTGGATCCTGAGATCGGGGCAGCGCTTGGCGATGTCCGCGACCGTCTTGAGGACCGGCGAACTGTTCGGGTCGAGCGCCGCGCTACCGGATTGAAAGTAGATCGCGTCGGTCCGCGACAGGATTTCAAAGCGGCCTTCACACGCTTCCGTCGAGAAGTTTCCTTTTGCCTCGAGCGCCGTTTGTGCAGGTGCGACTGGCGCCAGCGAGGCGACCTGAACGGTTTCGGATGCGCGTTCGCCGTTCTTGAACACGAAGTTGAAGCTCACCGAGCCGGAGCGCAGAATGTTGACCTTGGCGGCTTCCTCGAGCTTCAGGACGTTTTCCTCCATGCCGAACAGCGCGACACCGATCGGCAGGGGCGCGGCTGAGGCCACCGCAACTTCGGCATTGCTCATCCGCGTTACGATCACGTCCGTCTTGAGGGGCTTTGTGACCCCATGCAGCGTCATGTCGAATTCAAGCGGAATCCGCGCCCGGCGGGTATTCGTCAGGTCGCCGAGCCGTGCAATGTCGATCTTCGCTGAGATCGTCGCTTCCGGAAACTGATAGGTTTCGAAGAACAGGAACCGCATGCGGACATTGCGAAGATCGATGCCTGTATCGACCGAATCGAGCTGGACCTTGACGATCGCGGATCCGGCTTCGTCGATCGTACCGGTAAAACTCGCAAAACCGCTGTTCTCGACAACTTTGTTGTTCTTAACGGACTGGAACGTCAGCACCGACCTTTCGGTGTCCAGCAGCCAACCACCCTTAAAAGGATTGTCTTGCCCTGCAGCCGGAGACAGTCCGGCAACGAGCATGGTCGCAAGCAATGCGAGCCTAGATCGCACGGAACGGCGTCGCTGAGGCACGTCATTGTCTAAAGCGGCCGAAGTAAAGACCGCGCGATTGCATGCTGATGGGAAAGATCGTTTCATGCCGTGCTTCCTCTGGCCGCCTTTCCAGTCGACAAACGACTCACTTACCGGAAAAACGATAACGAAGTGTCGAGAAAATAAGAAAAGATATCGAGCCGCTCGCAACACTATTCAAGGATTTGTTTTGGCCAACAAGAAGAATCTGTCTGAATTAGAATGAGCTTCGCTGCGGAAACCGGACTGATCGCACAAATAACAAGGGTATAATTGTCACGATGCGCCGGTCGGATTAACGACAGCACAACGGACGGAAAGCTTTGTAAAAGAAACAGTCAGCTCCTGGTCATCGCTACAATGGCGAGGCGAGGGCAGTGCTGCCGGCTCGAGTGCCGGCCGGTTCGCCTATCGGGGATTGTTCTATCGCCTTGCCGGCGCGACGCTTTGCGCGCACAGTGGCGGCTCTTCACAGCCCTGCTGGACTTACCTTGCCGTCCTTTCTTTCCCGTCTTGCGCTCAATCCGACCTTGTCCGCGATTGTTCTGGTAATCGCGTCGTCCGTTTGCATCGCTCTGATGCACGCGCTCATCCGTCTCGTGTCGGAGGATGTCGATCCCATCCAGATCGCCTTCCTGCGCAATGCCTTCGGCCTCATCGTGTTTGTTCCCGTGCTTTGGAGCAGCGGCTTCGGGATCTTCAAGACCGATCGGCTGGGATTGCATGCCGCACGCGCGGTTCTCAACGTTATGGCAATGATCGCGTTTTTCACGGCGCTGAGCATGACGGAGGTCGCCAAGGTTACTGCGCTCGGGTTCACCGCGCCGATTTACACGGCCCTGCTGAGCGTGATCGTTCTCGGCGAGCGGTTTCGCCTGCGGCGATGGTCGGCGATCCTGATCGGTTTTGCCGGCATGCTGATCATTCTCCGGCCCGGTATCGTCGAAATTGATCTCGGCTCGGCGCTGGTGCTCGGGTCCGCGGTCCTTTGGGGAGTCGTCATGCTCCTGATCAAATATCTCGGCCGCACCGAATCGAGCCTCACCATCACCGCCTACATGAATGTCGGCCTCAGTATCCTGTCGTTCGTGCCGGCTCTTTTCGTCTGGTCCAACCCGCCCCTGACGATTTGGGCATTACTGGTCATCATCGGCGTGATCGGTACGGCAGGGCAATTGGCGCTGGCGGAGGCATTGAAAAGGGCCGACGCGACTTTCGTGCTGCCGTTCGACTTCCTGCGGCTGATCTGGGCGGCCGGTTTCGGCTATCTGCTGTTTACCGAGATTCCGGATACCTACACCTGGATCGGCGGTGCGGTGATCTTTGCCAGCACGTTCTACCTCGCCTATCGCGAACGCCAGAAAACCAGTCGGCCGGCCGGTGAGGAACGGGTCGACGCCGGCGGTTAGAGTACCGGCCTGCGCCTTTATCGGTCAGGCTCCGACGGATCCCAAAAGAAAGGATATTCAATGCTGCGTTGGATCATGTTGGCGGGCTCCCATGCCGCCATGCTCGCCGTCGGCTTTGCCCTCGGCGTCTACTTCCTGCCGATCCTCACGGCGCCGGAAAGCCCGGACCAGGCAATGCTCGCGGAAACGGCGCGTTCCGCTCAGTTCACGGTCACGCTCAGCCGGGACCTGAAGGGCAACGACTTTCTGCATTGGGGCGAAGGCACGATCAGCGTGACGCCTGAAAGTATCGTGCACGAGGGGGCCCTGTCACCGGGCCCGGATTTCAAACTCTACCTGACGACCGAATTTGTCGAGGACGAAGAACAGTTCCTGAGGATCAAGGACCAGGCACAGCTCGTTGGCGATGTGAAGACCTTTGACGGCTTTCTGCTTGAGGTTCCGCCCGGCGTCGACGTTGACGCCTATTCGACGGTCGTCGTGTGGTGCGAGGCGTTCGAAGAATTCATCACGGCCGGCAAATATCGGTAGACGCGTCGACTTGGCGCCTGATCAAGTGCGGGCCGTCCTGTGTCGCCGATCCGTCTCTCAGTCCTGACCGCGGCCCGCCGGCAAGACGATTTGGGCACCTGGAACAAGCTGCACCTCTTCCAGGTTTTCGCCCGGTCCCGAACGATCAACGACCAGGAAGTCCTGGGCATCGGCAAGCACCAGCAGCGGATGATGCCAGACACCGGCACCGTATTGCACGCCCTGGTTTCCGCGGGCGAGAAAGCAGCGGAGCGCATCCACGGACGGTCGCTCGGCAACGACGACCAGCCAGTCGTGTGCGGAAAGCGGCATGAAGGCCTGCGAGCCGAGCGGATGCCGCTCCAGCATGGTGATCGGTTGCGGATCCGTACATTTGGTGCCGCGAAAGATCGACAGGATGGCGCGACCGTCGGCGTCGGTCTCGACATCGGCCAGGGCATGGAAGCGGGTGGTGGTACCCTGATTGATCAGAAAGTGGTCGGCGCCCTCCGTTTCGAGGACGGCACCATAAGCGGCAAACGCGGCCCGGGAGAGCGGTTGCGGCTCCAGAACCTTCATGCGCGCCGGCCCCAGAGCCGTAACCGGGACACCCCGCCATCGGGATGGATGTTCAGTTTGACATGGCTGACCGGACCGAGCGCGGCGAGGTCGGCGCCGTCAAACGTGTGGATGGCGTCGGGGCCGAGCGGCATTTCGGTCATCAGTGTCGGCCAGAACATCGCTTGCACGCTCGCCGACGAATCCGTTCCCCAGTCCATCTGCGCAGCCTGGAGCGAACACCGGTCCGGAAAGTTTCCCTTGAAATGTGCCGTGTCGACGTCGACGCGTTCGATGACACCGGGCGCGCCCAGCTTGACAATCAGCCAGTCATTGCCGGGTTCACGCCGGCGCCGCGTTTCCCAGCCGTCGCCCATGTTAACGCCGCGTCCCTCGGCCAGCACGGCCCAGACTTCACCGTAATGGGCGTTGTTGTAGGCAAGCACCCGTCCGCCATTCTTCAAGGCCGACAATTCCACCAGGCCGTCGTCCCCGGTCCATGTCGGCGCAGGATCTCCATACGCCCGAAACCGCGCCACGCCGCCATCCGGAAATATGTTGAGGCGCAGCCATGACCAGGGTCCGGGATGAGCGTTCTCCACGAAATGATGCGCCGACGGTCCGAGATCCGTGGCCGGCACGATTTCCTGCCAGGAATCATCGTCCGGTTCGTTGGCCGCGTCCGAAGCCCAGATCGACGCCGCGGGCGGGTAGTTTCCCGTGAAATGCGAGGTATCGATATCGAAGCCGCGGATTATGCTTCGAGTTCCAAGGCGCACGACACACCAGTCGTGACCGCCATCGCGCCGGCGCCGAGATTCCCAGCCATCCATCCATTTGCCGAAATCGTCGTAGACGTCGGGTTTGAAGACGGCGGCATGATCCTGGAGCATGCGGTCCATCGAAGCGAAGGCATCGTCCGAACACCGCACGGCCTCGGAGCCAAGCCGCGGCGAGGCAAGGTTGATTGCGTTTTGCGCCCACGCGGGCAGGGCGGCGGCGGGGGCAATGATATCTGACATGGCAGGACCTCGTACGGGCGGGAGCCATACAATAGGTAACGGCGCGGGCCGGGTCCACATAACTGAAAACGCGCCTCATGCGCATCAGGCGGTGTCGCGCGGTCCCGGCGTCTTCAGGAAGGTCAGGCCGATGGACGACAGCACCAGAATGAGCGCGGAACTCTTCAACCAGGAAATCGGTTCGCCCAGAAGCAGCGCGGACGAGTACACGCCGACCACCGGAATCAGCAATGTCCCGATCGCCGCCACGGATGCCGGCAGTCGACCGACGAGGCTGACCCAGGCCGCATGGCAAATCACCATCGGAAAGACGATGTGATAGGCAAACACCCACAGCACGAGCGTTGAAGGAACCGAAAGAGCAAGCGGGTCTTCGAACAAAAAGGCGCCCGCGATCATCGGCAGGGCGGACAGGCCGACCATCCACGTGGCACGGGACAGCGTGCCGATCGTCCAGGCGAACCGTTTCAGGAGCACGGTGCCGAGGGCCCAGGACACGGCGGCGCCGAGCATATAGACCACGCCGATCGGCCGGGCGACGATCCCGGCGAAATCGTCGAACAAAAGCACGGCAAGTCCGGCCAATCCGAGGGCGAGCGCGGCGAGCCGTATTGCGGTAATGCGGTCATTCAGGAAATAGACCGACAGGAGGGCCGCCCACATGGGCATCGTGAAGGCGACGATGGTCGCCGTCGACGTTGCCGTATGCAATTGCCCGAAGGCGGCAAGCAGGTTGAAGCCGAAAATGCTGAACAGGCCGGCCAGGGAGAGCTTGATGACTTCGCCCGGGGAAACGCTCAACCGTTCGCCGTAGGCACGGGCGACAAGGGCGAGGAGGATCGCCCCGGTCCCCAGCCCGATCGCCCGCAACGTCCAGGGCGGCACTTCGCCGAGGATCGTCTTGACTGCGGGCCAGTTCAATCCCCAGAACAGGCCGATCGCCAGAACGAGCGCGAATTCACGGGACCGGACACCGATCACACGGCCATCTCGTATGTGTTCCACTGGGTCTTGGTGGCAAGCCGGTCGTAAACCGACCGCGCCCGGTAATTGTCATCCGCGGTAATCCACCGGATGACACCCCAATTCCGTTCCTGGCCGATTTTTTTCAGGTGCGCAAACAGAGCGTCCGCGGCGCCGCTGCCGCGATGCGTCGGGTCGACGAACAGATCGTCGAGGAAACCGATATCGGTGCCGCGAAGCGGCGACGGCATGCGCCGGAAATGCGCCAGGCCGATCGGTGTGCCGTCAAGACATGCCAGGACGCCTTCCACCTCATGCTCGGGATCGCGGATCCAGGTCCAAACGGCGTCGGCGATCGTGTCGGTCATCTCGCGTTTGTAGAAAGCGGCATACCCGTTGTAGAGCGCGCGCCAGCCTGCTTTTAGGTCAGGACCGGGCACGACGATTGTCAGATCGGGTGTCGACATGGGATTGCCTCTCTTTCGGCGTCTTTTTGCGCCCGTTCGGGAGCGGGAACATCACCTTTGAAACCGCATCGCGGTGCGCGGCAAAAGGTCCAATCTGAAGGCGGACCGGCAATCCAATCGGGCTCATGCCGACTGCGAGAAGGGCATTCGGGCTTTACCAGGGTTCGCCGTGCGGCCGGACATCGAGTTCAAAGGTCCACGCGCCGCGCGGCTGAGAATGCAGGGTCCAGTACAACTCGGCAAGGTCATCGGGCTGCAGAACAGTATCGTCGGTTCCTTCGGCGAACTTTTCGGGGAAGCGCTCGCGCGTCCAGGCCGTATCGATGGCGCCGTCGATAACGACATGCGCGACATGCACGCCTTCCGGACCGAGTTCGCGGGCCATGCTCTGGGCAAGGGCCCTGAGGGCGAACTTGCCGCCGGCAAAGGCGGCGAAGCCGTTTCCGCCGCGCACACTCGCGGTCGCGCCTGTAAACAGGATGCTGCCCGAACCGCGCGCGCCGAGCAGCCGTGCGGCCTCGCGCCCGACCAGGAAGCCCGCAAAGGCGCACATTTCCCAGACCTTGCGATAGACCCGGCTCGTTGTGTCGCGGATCCCGAACCGGACATTGCCACCGATGTTGAACACGACCGCATCGAGCGGCGGCATGTCGGTTTCAATCTGCTCGAACAGAGCCGTCACGGCCGCCTCGTCGCGCGCATCGGAATGCAGACCGATTGCCGTGCCGCCGTCCTGCCGGATACCGTCGACCAGCGTGTCGAGATCTCCCCGCCGCCGGGTTGCAACGATGTGATACCCTTCGCACGCAAACCGCCGCGCGATGGCCGATCCGAGGTGATCGCCCGCACCGATGATGAGCGCGGTTTTGCCTTTGCCGCTTGGATGCGGCCTTTCCGGGTCTGGGTCTGCGTGTTCCATCGAGCGATTGCGGCCCTGAATGAAGGTTCGCTCGAACGCTATCGCGTTCAATCGGCCAAGGCCACAATCCGATCCATTTCCAAAAAGATCGAATGGCCGCCTGAGCTCTGAATTGAAGGGTGCCTCCCTATGCCAAAAGCCTTTACTACTGGTCAGGTTTTGGAAACCGAACCTCTTTGTTTCGGAAGACACGGGACGGCGGATTTTGAGGTTGTTGCATGTAAGTCTGACAGCACGAAATGCAGACGTTCTCTCCGGGTTTTACAGACAGGTCTTTGGCTTCATTGATCGTCGGGCTCCCCGACGGCTTGCCGGACCGAATGTCTGGCGCGGAAATGGTCTGCCTGACGTTGACATCTACTCCATCTGGCTGGCTCTGCCTGGCGATCAGGGCCCCTTCCTGGAGATTATCGAGTTCGACCATCCCGAGGAGCGAAGCAAACCCGCAGTCAACGAGCCCGGCTTTTCCCATGTCGCCTTTGAGGTTCATGACCTGCAGGCTTGCATCGACAAAGTGTTGCTTTTGGGAGGGACGTTGCAAGGTGATGTCACGAACTTCGGTACGCCCGAGCAGCCCTGTCTGACCGTCTATGTTCGCGATCCGGAGGGCAACATCCTGGAGTTGGAACAAACCTGACGGTGAAAGGAGGGGTGTCTGCCGCGCGCCGCGGATTCAAGCACACCCTCGGCCCCCTCCTGGACAGGCCGTTTGGCGGAAGCGAAATGCGGTATGAGAGGGGCGAAAGAGCGCGATTCCATTCGATCGGATCATTGCTCGAAATAGACCCAGGGCCGGATCAGACGTTCGCGTTGTTGAAATGCGTCGATGTCCGCGCTCCGGTCCAGAACGTCAGCGATCTCGTCGCGGCCGGACATGAGGGCGTCACGCAAGCTCGGGGAAATCTCGAGCGGAATATCTTCAGTAATTGTCGAGAGTTTGCCGTCCTCGAGGTCCAGAACGATCCTGCATTGTGTCGGCTCCTGCGCCATGTTCAGCAATCTCGCGATCACGGTCTTGTCCAGTTCCGCGGCCAGCAAACCGTTTCGCGCGCAATTCGCTTTGAAGATATCGCCGAAACTCGGGGCAAAGATCGCGCGGATGCCAAAGTCCGCAAGCGCCCAGACGGCGTGCTCCCGCGACGAGCCACAGCCGAAATTCGCTCCGGCGACGAGTGCCACGGCGTCCCGCCAGGACGGCTTGTTCAGCACAAAATCCGCAACCTCCTTGCCGGTCCGGTCATATCGCCAGTTCCCGAACAGTCCGGGTCCGAGGCGTGTGGTAATTTCCCGTGTGCGGTCGGCGGGGATGATGGCGTCGGTATCGACGTTCTCGCGGGGCAGGGCGGCCAAGGGGCCCTCAAGGTGCCTGAGTGGTTTCATGTCCCGCCACACTCGGCAAGCCGTCCCTTCGGCGGATAGGCTCGTGCATCGGTTATGGCGCCGGCAACGGCGGCTGCCGCCGCCATGGCCGGGCTCATGAGGTGGGTTCGACCGCCTGCGCCCTGGCGGCCTTCGAAATTGCGGTTTGATGTCGAGGCGCACCGCTCTCCCGGGCTGAGGCTGTCGTCCTGCAGGGCGCAGCACATGGAACATCCGGGTTCGCGCCATTCCGCTCCGGCTGTTGTGAAGATACGGTCAAGTCCCTCGGTTTCGGCGAGGCGTTTGACACGCATGGACCCTGGAACGACCAGAGTGCGGACGCCTTTATGGACATGGCGGCCTTCCAGCAACGCCGCCGCGGCGCGCAGGTCGCTCAACCGCCCGTTCGTGCAGGACCCTATGAAGACGCGGGTCACCGGGACGCCGTCAAGCGGCATGCCGGGCTGCAGATCCATGTAACGGAGCGCAGCGGTCGCAGCCGACTGATCGGATGTTGTCATCGTTCCCGGATCTGGAACGACGCCGTCGATCGGCGCTGTCTGATCGGGGCTGGTGCCCCAGGTAACAGTCGGCGCGATCTCGTCACCGCGGAGGCGCACTTCGCGATCGAAATCCGCGTCTTCGTCGGAACAGAGGCCGCGCCATTCGGATATTGCTCTATCGAATGCCGCGCCAGATGGCGCGTAGTCGCGACCCCGGAGGAATGAAAAGACTGTTTCGTCCGGGGCGATCAGGCCGATGCGACTGCCGAGTTCGATGGTCATGTTGCAGATGGTCAGCCGTTCCTCCACCGACAGCGTGCGAATTGCGCTTCCGGCATATTCAACCGCGTGCCCGACACCGCCCCGTGCGCCGACTTGCGCTACGATGGCAAGGATCAGGTCCTTGGCCGTCACGGCGTGCGGGAGCATGCCGTCGACGTGGATGCGCAGCGTCCTGGGTCGGTGGAGCGCGAGGCATTGCGTGGCTAGGACCTGCTCGATCTCCGACGACCCGATACCGAAGGCGAGTGCTCCCAGGCCCCCGAGGGTACAGGTATGGCTGTCTCCGCAAACCATTGTCAGGCCGGGCAAGGCGAGGCCAAGCTCCGGCGAAATGACATGCACGATCCCTTGGGCGTCGCTGTCCAGATCGAAAAGTTTGATTCCCGCGGCCGCCGTTTCCCGGCGCAACGCCTGAACGAACGCCGCACCGCGGGCATAGGTCTCGCCGGTGCGGCCGGGGCGCGTCGAGACGATATGGTCTATCGTGGCGAATGTCAGTTCCGGATTGCGCACCGTCCGCCCCGCTTCCCTCAGTTTCGCAAAGGCGATGGGCGAGGTGACTTCGTGGATGAGGTGGCGATCGATATGAACGAGGTCGCGGCCGTCCGGCAGCGTCGAAATCCGGTGCATGTCCCAAATCTTGTCGATCAGCGTGCGGCCCATGTTACCGGTCTCGCTGTTCGGCCTGCGCCAGGACGGCACGGGCACGTGCCTCGACCGGCGCGTCGATCATCTGACCGTCGAGCTTGGCCACGGCCTTCCCCTCCAATCGGGCACGCTCCGCGGCCTCGATGATGCGGCGGGCGGTCTCCTGTTCCGCCGGACTGGGGCTGAAGGCAAGGTTCAGAATACGAACCTGTTCCGGGTGAATCGCAAATCCTCCGGAGGCACCCATGGCCCGGCCCTTGCGTGCCGCTTCTTCGAAGCGCGGCAAATCACGAAAGTCGGCAATCGTGTCCGGCAGGACCAAAGCCGCCCGGCCGGCGGCGCGTGCCGCCTGGATGACCTGAAAACCGGCAGGAACAAGTAGCTCAGGCGTGGGGGGCGCCCCCATCTCGCTGGCATAATCCTCGACACCCAGTCCGAGTGCCGCAACGGAAACCGCAGCTTCCGCGATCGCTATCGCGTCGATCACGCCGCGCGGGTCCTCGATCAGCGGGATCAAGGGGATGCCGTCTCCGGCGAGCGCCGCTGCGCGCGTCGTGTCGGCCGGGTTTGCCTTGGGAAGGACCAATATATCCGCACCCGCGTCGACCGCCGCTGCGATGTCGGCTTCGCCGTCCTCGTTGAGTGGATTGACGCGCACGGCGATTGGTATGCTCGCGGCGGAGAGATCCGCAATGACGGAGGTCAGGTGTGTGCGTGCGTCAACCTTGCGATCCGGCGGCACGGCGGCTTCCAGATCGAGTGTGATCACATCGGCACGGCGTCGGGGTGCGCCTTGGACCAGTCGGTCTTCCAGAACCGGTACAAAGAGAAGCGAACGCCACATCAGATGATACCGCTCTCCCGCAGCGCCGCGATGCGAGCTTGCGGGATCCCGAGATCGGTCAGTATTCCGTCGGTATGTTCTCCCAAAGCCGGCGCCGGCGCCCGCACGCTTGCCGGTGTCCCGGACAAACGCGGAAACGGCGCATGCATGGGCAATTCGCCGTGCTCTGGATCGGCATAGCTCTCGATGACGCCGCGCCCCTGGATGAAAGGATGCTGCATCAAATCGCTGATATCGCAGATCGGGCCGACTGTAATGCCGTGTTTCTCGAAGTACGCCAGATTATCGGCGGCACTCCGCTGCGCGAAAAACGCAGCGACAATCTCCTCCAGCGCGGCCCGGTTCCGAACCCGCTCCGGGTTCGTCGCGAAGCGCGGATCGTCGATCAATTCGGGCCGAGCGATCGCGTGGGCGAGTTTTTCCCACATCGACTGCATCGTAGCCGACATGGCGACGTAACCGCCGTCGGCGCACCGATAGACGTTGCGCGGTGCGGCAACGTCGCCCCAATTGCCGGAGCGCTGCGGCACCGACCCGTCGACCGCATAGGCTGTTGCCATCGGGCCGAGGATACTGAACAGGGGCTCAAAGAGCGAAAGATCGACAACTTGCCCCTTTGCCTGACCGTTATCCCGCGCCCGCAGCGCCGCGAGCACGGCGCCAAAACCGGCAAGCCCGGCAATCATGTCGGCAAGGGCAAGCGGCGGCAGAAGCGGCTCGCGATCCGGAAAACCGGTCATGGACGCGAACCCGGACATTCCTTCGATCAGGCTGCCAAACCCGGGTTTTTGCGCGAACGGCCCCGATTGTCCCCAACCGGACACACGCACGATCACCAATGCGGGATTGCGCGCCATCAGGATGTCGGGGCCGATGCCCCATTTTTCGAGCGTACCGGGTACAAAGTTCTCGGCAAAGACATCGGCTGTTTCGACCAGCTGCAAAAGGATGTCCTGACCTTCCGGAGAACGCGGGTTCAACGACAGGGACCGTTTCGAGCGGCTGTAGGCTTTCCACCACGTTTCGTTCTTGCCGAAGCGGCGCAGGTCGTCGCCGATCCCGGGACGTTCGACCTTGATCACATCGGCACCGAAATCGGCCAGCATATGCGTCAGCATGTTGCCCGCCGCGAGCCGCGTCAGGTCGAGGACACGCACGCCGGCAAGCGGCGTTTCCTGCCCGTCATCGAAGGGCTTGCGGGTCATTGCGCGGCCATCGGACTGGACAATTCGCGCGCGGCGTCGAGATAGGCCTGCTCCGTCTCGCGCTGCTGCGGCAGGCCGACCAGGTCGGTATAGGCGGAAAAACCAGTGCCATGGTGCATGGCCTCGCGCAAATCGCCGTTTTTGAGAAGGTCGCCGTAAAAAGCCTGAAGCGCCCTGGCGATCACATGGGTGGCGGTCACCGGCATAACGCACGCTGCATATCCCATCTCCTGGAACTCGGATGCCGACAGGATCGGCGTCGCGCCGCCGTCGATCAGATTGACGATGCAGGGGCCGTCCAGCGCGTCGGGAATGCGGCGCAATTGGTCGAGATCGGTCGGGGCTTCGATGAACAGGATGTCGGCGCCGATTTCGCGGTAAAGCGCCATGCGATCGAGCGCGGCCTGGAACCCGTCCGTCGCGATGGCGTCCGTGCGCGCCATGATCATCACGGTTTCATCGCTGCGCGTGTCGAGCGCGGCCTTCAGTTTTGCCGCCATCTCCTCGACCTCGACAATGGCTTTGCCGGCCATGTGGCCGCAGCGTTTGGGAAAAACCTGGTCCTCAATGAAGAAGCCGCCGACGCCCGTGCGCTCCATCAGCCGCACGGTCCGCGCAACGTTGGTGACGTTGCCGAATCCCGTGTCGGCGTCGACCAGCACCGGCACGCCGACTCGCTCGACGATCCGTGCATAGAAGTCGGCCAGTTCCGTCAAGGAGAGTTGAGAACTGTCGGGGCGCCCGAGCAGGCTCGCCGTCGCCGAATAGCCGCCAGCGGCTATGGCCTTGGCGCCGCTTTTTTCCGCGACAAGTGCGCTCAGCGTGTCATGCACACCGGGTAGAACCGCAATTTCGGGGGCGTCGATAAGCGCGCGCAGGCGCGTTCCTGCAGATGTCATGTCTTGGGCTCCACGGGTGTGTCGGTGAGGGCTTTGCGACCGGTGCGCGCCTGACCGATCAGGATCAAGGCGACAAAGGCGATGGTCGCAAAGACCATGAAGATCGCAAAAGGATGTTCCAGCGCGCGGCCAATCGGATCGCGGTACAGGATGGTGACCGTGCCGCGCAGATTGTGCTCGAACGTGTCGCCAAGCACGAAGCCGATGATGAAGCACACGACCGAGAAGTCGAACTTGCGCATCAGATAACCGATCGCGGCAAAGGCGATCATGATGTAAATCGCGGTCAGCCCGGCCGCAGACGACATGTAGACCCCGACGACGCACAACAGCAGCACCGTCGGATAAAGGATCTGTCCCCGCACCTGGATGACCTTCGCAAAGAGCCTCAGGCCGACATTGCCCAAAACGAACGTGCTCAGATTGGCCATCATCATTGCCGTGAAGAGGCCGTAGATCAGGACGGCGTCGTATTGGAAAACGCGTGGTCCCGGATCGATGCCATGGATGATGAAGGCGCCGACCAGCAGGGCAGCAGTCACGTTGCCCGGAATGCCCAGGGTCAGAAGCGGGATCAGGTTCGCGCCGTTGACGGCCGAGTTGGCAGATTCCGTGGCGGCGATACCTTCATGGGCGCCATTGCCAAACCGTTCAGGTGTCTTGGAGGCACGCATCGTGACGCCATAGCTGAGAAACGCGGCGACGCTCGAACCCAGCCCCGGTAAGGCGCCGATAAAGGTGCCGAGAGCCGCGCCGCGGGCAAGCACCCAGCGCAGAACCCAGAATTCGCGCAGCGACACCCGGCTGTCCTCCGGCTTCTTGCTCTCCTCGATCACCGGCGCATCGGCGGGACGCGTCCGCCCCTTGATGATTTGCTCCATCACTTCGGGAACGGCGAGAATGCCGATGGCGACGGCCGCTAGCGGCAATCCGTCGGAAAGCTCGACAATGCCGAAGGTGAAGCGTTCGGCGAGCCCGCCGCTGATCGTACCGATCAGGGCGCAGAGCACCCCGAAAAGCGTGGCGATCATGCCCCGCAGCAGCGACCGGCCGGACAGAAGGGCAATGATCGTGAAGGAAAACAGCAGGATCGAAGTCTGCTCGACCCGTCCCATGCCGATGGCAATGGCCGCAAGCGGCGCGGCGACGAGAAACAGCGTGATATCGGAGCATGTGTCGCCAACGACAGATGAATACAGCGCCAGTTTCATTGCCTTGCGCGGCTTCTTCTGGTGCCGAGCCAGCGGATGCGCATCGAGCGCCGTGGCAACCGCTGAGGGCTCGCCCGGCGTGTTGAGAAGCGTCGCGGAGATCGCGCCGCCGAAGCCGCCGCCTTTCATGACCCCCACCAGCATGCCCAGCGCGGCAAGCGGGTCCATCGTCATAGTCAGCGGGACCGCGATCGCGATTGCCATCGGCGCGTTCAGCCCTGGGATGGCACCGATAGCGATGCCCAGCATCACACCGGCGAGTACTGAAACAACCGTCCAGAACGTAAAGGCAGCAGCAATGCCGGCGAGAATGGTCTCCATCAGCCCGGCTCCCCTACGGCAAGACCCGCCCGAGAACCTGGGTTGCCAATACCCAGATCACGACGGGTCCGATTGCCGCCGTCAGTGATAGGCTGACCGGGCGGACCGGTCCGAAGACCCACATGGAAACAGCGACGATTGCCGGAGCGACAACGAGAAAATGCAGAACTTCGAAACCCAGCGTCCCAACGATCAGGATCACCATCATGACGGCAAGACCACGAAGTTCGCCCTGATCGAAACCGCCGCCTTCCGGCTGCTCGTTTTGTCGTCCGGCATGAATGCCCTTTGCGAGCATGATGGTTCCGCAAACGATGAAACCAAGTGCAACGACCTGTGGTACCAGGCTGACCGGCAAGCGCAGGTCGGGATCGGGTTCGACCCAGTGCGGGATCAGCCAGAGCAGGAGGCAGAGACCGAGCCCCAAACTGAGCGCACCAGCTATCGTGTCCTGCCGCGACTGGGTCATGACCGTCGTGTCCTGCCATCAGTGGAAGTCGCATGGAGCAGCGGCACGGAAAACCCTGCCGTTGCCGGAACGCAGTGCCGAAGGCGCGCGACTATTCCAATTCGGCCTTGAGCGATGCAAAGAGTTCGGCCTGCTCGCGAACCATGGCGTCAAGCTCGGTGGCACTGATCTGCATCGGCGTCGCACCCAGCCGGTTTTGCACCAGTTCGACAAAGCCGTCTTCGGTCGTGATCTCGTTGATCGCTGCGGACATCTTGTCACGAATTTCGTCCGGCAGGCCGGCCGGCGCGACCACCGTTCCGAAATTGACCACGTAGCCTTTGTAGCCGAGCTCGTTGATGGTCGGCAGGTCGGGCAGGGTCGACAGGCGTTCCGGGTTCGGCGTGGCCAGTCCGATCACGTCGTTTGCGCCGATCATGTTGAAACCGGAGGCACCCGCCATCATGAAGTCGGCATCCCCCGCAAGCAGCGCGGCGCGGGCTTCGGATCCGCCCTTGGTGGGCAGGATGTCCAGTTCAAACCCGGCGGATTTTGCGATGGATTGCATCACGAGCCGATCCAGCGGGATCAGCGAGGCATAGGATATATAGCCGCGCTCTTTCGCGAAACTGACCATCTCCTCGAAGCTGGACCATTGCGTGTCCTTGGACAGGTACGCTTCGCTGTAGCGGTTTACACCCGCGATATAGGTGAAGTCGTCGATCGCATAGGGCGCATTATCGGCCAGCGTATTGAAGCTGTAGGTCGACGTGATGGCTGCGGCGAAGGTGTAACCGTCCGCGGCCTGATCCTTGAGATAGGTGGATGCAACGGTGCCACCGCCGCCAGAGCGGTTTTCCATGACCACGGGCTGTCCCAGCTTTTCCTCAAGCCGATTGCCGATGTAACGCATCATGGTGTCCGTTCCGCCGCCCTCGCGGAATCCGATGACGAAAGTGATGGCCTTTTCAGGCCATTCGGCCCAGGCCGGGCTGGTCGAAAGCACCGTCAATGCCGCGGCTGCGGCACCCAGAATGAATCTGCGGTCGATCATAGGATCCTCCCTTTATGCGGTAAGCCGGTCTTTCGCCTGCTCGTTCCGCCCGTTCTTGTAATGCGAAGCAGGGTGGCACTTTTTTCTCCATCTTGAAAATATATTGTATGTATATGGGCTATCTCGAGAACAGATAGCTCGCATGGACTACGACCTCCGCCAACTCCGCTACTTCATGACGATCGCCGATGCCGGCAGCTTTTCAAAGGCCGCGTTCGAGCTTGGCGTCGCGCAATCGGCGCTGAGCCATCACATCGGTCAGATGGAGGGGCGTCTTGGCGTTGTGCTGTTTGCGCGCGGCCCGAAAGGGGTCACGCTCACCGAAAGTGGCCGTCGCTTTCTCGATCACACACGAGCGATCATGGCGGCCGTCGAAGCCGCCACAAATGACGTCCGCGACAACGCAAGGGAACCGGGCGGCGTCGTTCGACTTGGTATCACGCTGACCGTTGCACCATCCCTGATCGGGCCACTGATGAACCGGCTGGACAAGGTGGCGCCGCGCATCACGCTGCGTGTCGAGGAGCGGCTTAGCCCGCAATTGCTGCAAGCGCTCGGCAACAGTGAAATCGATATCGCCGTCTGCTTCAATGCAGGCGATGATCGCCGCGTCAGGAGCACGGCGCTCTTTGAAGAAGATATCTGTCTGGTGGGAAAACCAGATCTGATCGGCGACGGCGAGGAACCGGTAAGGCTGGAAGAGGCGCTTTCCTATCCTCTTTTACTGCCGGGCCGCGATCACATCATGCGGGGATTGATCGATCGAATGGCGCTCTTTCGCAACCACCCGATCGATGTCCGGCATGTGTGCCTTTCTCTGAATTCCCTGTATTCCGGGCTTGAACTGGGCATCGGCGCGACACTGGTCTCGAAGTTTTCCGCCCTGTCGCTGTGGCAGCAGAAAAAGGTCGTCTGCCGGCGTGTCATTGATCCCGGTGTCACGCGCCGCCTGTTTGTTGCGGCCAGCGCCGAACGGCCGGTCACCACGGCGCAAAACGTCGTGATGGAACAAGCGATCGCGTTCATCAGAGAAAGAGTTGCCGGCAGGGACTGGCCCGACACGCGACCGGTCGCTCCCGGGGAATGAGATTTGCATTCCCCGGTCCGCCATTCGGTATGCCGCGGGTTCAGAATGTCTCGAAGTGGATCTGGCCGGCGGGGACGCCTGCCGTTTCAAGCCCGTCTCGTAGATCGGCAACGAAGGCGGGTGGGCCGCAGAGCATGTAATGCGCCTCAGTGCCGGTATTCAGATCCAAAAGGTCCCGGACCGAAAGCCGACCGGCGACATCGTAGTCGCGCCCGATCCGGTCCTGACAGCGGGGCTGGCTGTAAAAGAGCCGTGTCTGGATATGGTCCTGCGCGAGCTTTCTGACCTCGTCGCCCATGGCATGGGTCGACCCGTTGCGGGCGCTGTGAACGAACCAGGTCGGACGGCGCGCGCCGTCCAGGACGATCTGCTGAAGCATCGCCATCATCGGTGTGATGCCGACGCCGGCGCTCACGAGCACGACCGGATCATCCTTACCCGGCAGGCCGAAATCCCCGGCCGGCGCGCTGGCGTCGATCACGTCTCCGGTTTGCAGCACATCATGCATAAATCGGGAAACGGCACCTTGCGCCTCGCGTTTGATGCTCATGCGATAGGATCGCCCGTTGGGTGCAGCGGAAAGCGAATAACTGCGCTGTACCCTCGTAGAGGACGGCCCGAGACTCACTTCGATAGGCAGATGCTGGCCAGCCGTGAACGGCTCTGGGGGACGACCGTCGACTGGTTCGAAGTAGAACGACGTGATGTCCTCGGCTTCAGGGACTTTTCTGACCAAAGACAGCTGCCGGGCAGGCTTGTCGTCCGCCTCCCATCGCAGACCCAGCGCACCTGGCCGCTCGTTCACGTCGGTAATCGTTACGTCGATATATCGATGGATGCCGGTCTCTTGCGGGTTTTCCGGGTTCCAGTCGATCTGGGCATGACCGGAAAGGTGCAGGAGGCTCCCGCTTTCGAAATCCACAAACAGGAGGGCCACCGAAGGGTTCTTGACGAGGTTTCCGATAGTATTGAAGAAGTTGTTGCCCGAATAATCCGGTATCCGAACGCGGGTGTCGTCAACGACCTCAACAAAGCCTGGGGATCCGCCCCGATGGGAGGCATCGTAGCCGTTAGCCGGGCTGTCATGGTCGTCTTGCTGGCCGCTTCCGATGAACATCGTATCGGCCGCGCGGATGAGGGTCATCTGCGTTGCGTTCAACGTCTTCGACGTCTTGGCATCGGCCGGCGCCTTTTCGGTTCGGCGCCAATCCCGTTCGTTGATGTATTGCGGACAATTCCCGAAGGATTGCCGGACATCGATGATAAAGCCTTCCGACGTGGAGCGCATGATCCCGCTGAGGCGGTTGCGCCGGCGTGTTGCCAGTTCGATCCCGACGATGCCGACATCGCCCCCCGTCGCAAAGGTGTCGGCCAGAGGATCACGCGGATCGATTTCAGTCCCGAGCATCAGTGTGCGCGGGTCGGGTGAGGTTACGAACCCGTCGGGCCCTTCGACCATCGTGATCCACGGCCGCCCCTGCCGATCCGCCGAAGCCATCACCAGGAAGGGCTGTGAGGCGAAAAAGGTCCGGTGCTGATCGGGCATGTAATCGCGGATGAACTTGCCGACCCGCGATGCGAGATCCGTGACGCCGCTGCGCGCCTGCGCTTCGACCTCGCCGGAGTGGAAAGGGCTGGCCGTGTCGAGCATGGTCGATGGCTCCTGGCAAAGGGATGAAAGGGTCAGGCCGGCTCTGGAAGCGGTGACGCTGCCATACCGACAAATCTCGGCTGCGCCTCGATCCTTGCAAGCCAGGCGCGGATGTTGGGATAAGGGTCCAGACTGACCCCGCCTTCCGGCGCGTGCGCGATATAGCTGTAGCCCGCCACGTCGGCCAAAGTGATGCGGTCGCCGACAAGGTAATTCGCCCCGTCCAGAATGGCATCCATCACCTTGAAGAGGTTATGCGATTTGGCCTTGGCGGCGTCGTGATCCAATTCGACGCCAAAAAGTGTGACCAGGCGTGCCGAACACGGACCCGCCGCGATTTCGCCGGCCGCCACCGAAAGCCAGCGTTGCACGTCGGCCTTTTCCTTCGGCGTACGCCCCGTCCAGTCGTCCGCATCGCCGTACTTCTCGACGAGATATGTGATGATGGCGTTCGAGTCCGACAGCGCTACGCCGCTATCGTCTATGGCGGGAACCTGTCCGAACGGGCTTATTTTGAGATAGTCGGGTGCCTTGTGCGCTCCGTTCGCCATGTCGAGTTCGACCGGTTCGTAGGGCAGTCCCAACAAGGCCATCATCAGTTCGGCCCGGTGGCAATGACCCGATTTTGCATTGCGGTAGAGCTTGATTGGCGCGCTTGGCGCGGGCGATTTCGGCGACATCTGTGACACTCCTGTCTTTCCATTCCCGTTTGTGACCCGCACCGCGACCTGATGGATCCGGCGGGTTTCGTGCACAGATGTAGCTCACCGCGAAAATCAGAAGAATAGGCTCTCGCCAAAACTCATTATTTCGCGATTTGACAATAATGGGCGGTTTTCGACCGATCGACTTCGGGCCGCGTCGAGTCTGGATTGACGGGGCACGGCAAACTGGCGCGATAAAATGAGTTTCGTTCAAAACAGATCCGATCGATGGCTTTATCGACAGGACCGATATGGCCAACAAGGGCGACAGAACCGGGCCTAGCGTTGCTCAAGAAGCCGGAGCAGCCGTCGCAGGATCGTCGAGAGCTGAGCGATGTCTTTCTCCCCGAGCCCTTCGACCAGGGATTCCTCGTGCTCGAGCAGTTTCTCAACGGTGGAATCGACAAGGTCTCGCCCTTGGGGCGTGAGCTCGATCCAGACGGCTCGTTGGTCTTTTGATTCTGCGGACAGCGCGCCGTTGGCCTCTTCACCGGACACGGAGCGCGTGCTCCTTACAAGTCCTGCGGCTTCGGCGCGCGCTACGCGTTGGGTTATGGCGCTCTTGCTCACCCGGCAACGGGTCGCCAGTTCACTCGTCCTCAGCCGGTAGGGATCTCCCGATCGCCGAAGATTCGCCAGAAGATCGCGAATTGCCGGCTCGACGCCGAGCTCATTCATCGTGCGGCGCCGGTCCTCGGACAGCAGCTTGGCGATCCGCCAGATGCGGGTGATCACGCCTATCGACCTTAGGGGCAGATCCGGTCGGATACGGGTCCATTCCTGCTGAATCTGGTCGATGGCATCGGGCGTATCCGGCCCGTTGGTTTCTTTGTGCGTTTCGCCGCTCTGGTCCGTGCTTGACATAAATGAAGTTTAGGCCTTAACAACTAGTGCATCAACCCACCAGGCCTGGAGGCAAGATGCAGCGTTCAGTGGTCGTCACAGGCGGAGGTACGGGGATCGGTCGTGCCTGCGCAAAGCACTTCGTCGCCGAGGGCGACAGGGTCTTCATCACGGGCCGGCGCGCCGCGCTACTGAACGACGTCGCCGGGTCGATCGGCGCGACGGCGGTGGCATTCGATGCCGCCGACCCGCATGCCGTGGCCGAAGCTCTGAACGAGCTGCCGGACCGCGTCGACGTCTTGGTAAACAATGCAGGCGGCAATGCCAATAATGCCGCTGCCGGCTCCCCGGACGCCGTCGAGGAATTGCAGGCGTCCTCGCGGCTGGCCCGGGTCGCGTCGCAGTGGAACGCAAACTTCGCTGCCAATGTGTTGACGGCGGTGCTGGTCACCGAAGGTCTTGAACCCCGGATTGCCGACGATGCGCGCATCATCACGATCGGGTCGATCGCCGGCCGGACGGGCGGGGGAGGCTCCTACGGCGCCGCCAAAGCCGCGATAGAAGCATGGACGGCCGATCTGGCGCGCCGTCTCGGCCCGCGCCGGGTCACGGCGAACGTCATCTCGCCGGGGCTGATCGAAGACACGGAGTTTTTTCGCGGGGCGCTGTCCGACGAACGCCGAGCGATGTTGATAGGGGCGACCCTCACCAAACGGGCAGGACAACCGGACGACGTTGTCGCCGCTATTGCCTTTCTCGCATCTCCCGCGGCGGGACACGTGACGGGGCAGGTGATCCCGGTAAACGGAGGTGCCCATCTTGGGCGATGACTTGGCAACGTGGCCCGGGGCTTGTCGTAGTGAAAGAACCGACACACCCGCCGCGCGCTATTCGGCAATCACGTTCGAAGACGGTGTGGCGCAGCAACAGAACTTCGACACCTTCGAAATGGTGCGGTCGGATAGTTTCCACGAAAGGGTGAATGTCCATATCGTGCCGCACCCGTTCTCGGTCCACGCGGCCGGCGCCGGCGAGCCGGGCGTCGCCCAGATCGCGCCAGCCATCGGCAACGCGATTTTCCACGCCACCGGCAAATGCTTCCGCGACATGCCGTTCGGCGAGACTGTCTGAGGTCTTTTGCTGGAAAATGCTCTCTGAAAGGGCCGGCCTTGTGCCGGCCCCTTTTTTATTCGCGCAATCGAAGCGACGCTGAAATCGTCGTCTTTCTGATTACTCGGGCAGGCGTTACACCGACCTGGTTTAATCAGAAGGCGATCGTCCCTTTCACACTGATCCCATGTTGCTGGGTGTCGGAGGAGATCAGCCCCTCATAGGCCAGGCCCAGAGTGGATCCATTGTCGAAGAATGCCGTCGCGCCCGCGGCCACATCGGCGAACACGTCGTCGAAACTCGAATTGATCGAGAACGCGCTGGTACCGGCC
>JBCDLT010000083.1:0-27715 GCA_038745065.1 Pseudomonadota bacterium
AATCAAAGCCCTACCCGGTTTCCGCATCCCGTCATCCTCCGGCTTGTCCGGGGGATCCAGATCGTCCAGTGGAGACCATGCCGCCGCTGGATCACCCGGACACGCCGGGTGATGACGGCGAGAGGGAGGCAGGAAAGCGCATTTCCTCCCATCGATTCCGCTCCACACCATGTCGCGCGAAAACCGCAGAACGGGAATCAAAGCCCTACCCGGTTTCCGCACTCCGTCATCCTCCGGCTTGTCCGGGGGATCCAGATCGTCCAGTGGAGACCATGCCGCCGCTGGATCACCCGGACACGCCGGGTGATGACGGTGCGGGGGAGGCAAGGGAGCGCTCTTCCTCCCATCGATCCCGCTCCGCGCCGTGTCGAACGGAAACAGCAGCACACCTAACAACGCCCTGGCCGGTTTCCGCACCCCGTCATCCTCCGGCCTGTCCGGGGGATCCAGATCATCGGGCCGAGACCGGGACGCCGCTGGACCACCCGGACAAGCCGGGTGATGACGCAAAAAGGGGAATTGCGCGGCGCAAACGAACTGAGAATCGCACTGGCGGGCACTCGCGAAACCCCACCTCGCCCCATACAACATGTCCGGCACCTCAATACTACAACAACAGGCAAATCGCCTGAAAACGAAACAGGTTCCCAAAATGGCCCAGGAAGCGATCCGTCCGGAATTCTTCAACCTGATCGGCGAACACGTGCCGGTTCGCCAGATCGGTACCGGCTTCACTTTCACCGAAGGGCCGATCTGGCATCCGCGCGAGCACTACCTGCTGTTCTCCGACATGCCGGCCGACGTGCGGCGGCGCTGGGATCGGGCAGGTGTGCAGGAGGTCATGCGTCCGTCGAACAAGGGCAACGGCATGACCTACGATCGGGACCTGAACCTGATCGTCTGCGAACATGCCACTTCGTCTGTCGCGCGGTTCTCGCCGGACGGCGTGCGGACCGTGCTCGCCTCGCATTTCGAGGGCAAGGAACTGAACAGCCCGAACGACACCTGCATCCGGTCCGACGGCTCGATCTATTTCACCGATCCCTGGTATGGACGCATGCCGGGTTTCGGGGTGGAACGACCGCGCGAACTGGGCTGGCAGGGTGTGTTCCGAATTCCCGCTGGCCAGAGCGGCGGCGACCCGCAGCTTGTCGTCGACCGCTACCTGTTTTCCATGCCGAACGGCCTGTGCTTCTCGCCCGATGAATCGCTGATCTACGTCAACGATACCGAACAGGCGAATATCCGCGTCTTCACCGTCGACCCCGACGGCGGCCTGTCGAACGGCCGGGTCTTTGCCTCCGGCATCAAGGACACGCTGAAGGCGGGCGTCCCGGACGGCATGAAATGCGACCAGCAAGGCAATGTCTGGGTGACGGCGCCCGGCGGCGTGTGGGTCTACAACCCTCAGGGACAACTCATCGGCAAGGTCGGCGTGCCGGAAATGGTGGCGAACCTGCATTGGGGCGGGCCGGACTGGCGCACGCTTTTCCTTTGCGCCATGACCTCGGTCTATGCCGTGGAAACGACAATCGGCCCGCGCAACGAGCCGTTCATGCGGGTCGATGCCGGACAGGGCGCTACCGCGCCACGGGCCGCGGCGCCGGTCCAGGCCGCGCCCACGACCGCCCCGCCCTCTCCCGCGCCGGATCCCGCACCGGCCGGCGCAGATCCGATGCGTCTCGATGCCAGCCGCTGCGCGCTGATCATCCAGGACATGCAGAACGACGTGGTCATGGAGGGCGGCGCGTTTGCGGCCTCGGGCTCGCCGCAGCATTGCCGGGAACAGAACGCGATTGAAAACGCCCGGCGCCTTGCCGAGCGTTGCCGGCAACTCGGCATTCCCGTCATCCATGTCTGGTTTCTGGTTCAGCCCGGCGCGCCGGGCCTGACGCTCAATGCCCCGCTGTTCGAAGGCCTTCTGGACGCCAATGCCCTTGTCGAGGGCACCTGGGGGGCGCAGCCTGTGCCCGGCCTTGAAGCTCAGCCCGGCGACCATGTGGTGCGCAAGATGCGGATGAGCGCTTGGGAAGGCTCCAACCTGGAAACCATCCTCAAGGCCGAAGGCCGCGATATCCTGATCGAAACCGGAGCCTGGACCAACATGTCAATCGAACACACCGCCCGGACCGGTGCGGACAAGGGTTATGTCATGGTCATCCCGGAAGACGCGTGTTCGACAATGAATGCCGACTGGCACCGGGCGTCGGTCGAATATGCGATGACGAACGTGGCCGCAGTCATGAAGACGGATGAGGTTCTCAGGGCGCTGGGCTCTTAGAACGTTTTCAAACGCAGTTCTTCGCCATCGCAGACGCTCTTATGCGCCCTTGCAGATCGGCAACGGCTTCCATGGCCTCTTCACGAGCGAATCCCGCCATTCATTGATGATCGGCTGAAGGGTTCTTTTTGGCCAGAATTTGGGCGTGCCGATTGCGCGTAGGCACGTGGAATTCCAATACAGGCCCGCGCGCGACAGCGGCTTGCCTGCCTTCACGGCTTTTGCAACGGCATCGATGTCGTCGGATTCCGGATAGATATAGAGCGTCGTCGGATTGTTCTTCACCATGGAAAGAATGCGCTGGGTTTCCGATGGCGACCACGTCGTGCAGCCATTGCTGCGGCCGCCGGTATAGTTCACCAGCTTGCCGAACGGCGTATACCCGTTTTCATCCGCATGGCGGCTCTTGGGATTTTTGAACCGGCACTGCCACCTCAAAAAGACTGCCGTATGACCGCCGATGTCCCGCTCTCTGGCATTGGATGTGTCGCCCTCCCCGTCAAACGGCAGGAAGGTGCGCAGGAACGGCGTTTTCTTTCCGCCGCGACGGTAATATCCCTTGAACGAGGTCCTGAACTCAGCCGTCGTATAGGCGCCGCCCGTTGTCAGCTTGGAGCCTTCGGCATTGGAAAAGTGCCTCGCGCATTGCCGGCCGTTCGCAAAATTTGCCCGACGCAGTTTCCGTCCGTTGCCGTAGCCGGACGAAATCGCGCGAAACGACTTTTTCTTCTCGCAGATGATGTAGAACCGTTGCCCCGGGCGCCCATTCGATGTGCTGGGGCGGGTCGCGTCCATGGCGAAATAACAGGGATTTCTGACCGAGCCTTGCCGGACCTTTCGCCGGTAATGCGCACGCGCCCTCTCCAGAACGATCGGCGCGATCTGGCCATTGTTCAGGCCCACATGCTTCCGCAGCCAGGCTGGAATCTCCTCGTTCGCCGCAGAAGGCTGTAATCCCGAAAGGGAGGCCAAGATCAGGGCGGCAAACGCCAGAAAAAACGATCTGAACGACACAGGGCTAGTCTCCTGTTCAATCATCCTCGACACCGGCTGAAGCCGGCCCGTTCGGAGAGGGTGTACCAACGATGACGTTTCGTGAGAGATGGTGTCAAACTATACTTAAAGGATCGCTATCATATCCGTGGACAGACAATATTGTTTCAAGTGTTCGTTGTACAACCGACAAAAGGTGGCACTTCGGCCCCGAGTTCGATCTCGACTCTAAAAATGCTTTGATGCCAATTGCATGCGGGTCCCGGATGGTCGAACATTCTTTTGGGAGACGTCCGTTGCCGACCCTTCAGGCCCAAAACCATGCCCGCATCCGATCCGCGCGCCCTGTTGACCGAACCATACAGTGAAGAGCCCTGGTGGTGGCAGGATGCGCGTCCGCAGGAGCGCCCTGTGCCCGACCTGCCCTCCGAGACCGATGTCGCCGTCGTCGGCAGCGGCTATACCGGGCTTTGCTGCGCGCTGACGCTGGCCCGTGCCGGGACCGACGTGACCGTGTTCGACGCCGGCGCGATCGGCTCCGGGGCCAGCTCGCGCAATGCCGGGTTTCTTTCCGGGCGGGCCGGGGTTTCGAAGCAGATCAATCTGGAAGCCGCCGTCGGGGTTAAACGCGCCGCGGCCATTCTGGAGGAAGCCGACGAGGCCTATGAGGGCCTGCAGGATTTCCTCTCGGTCGAAGCGATCGACTGCGATTTCCAGCCCTGCGGCCGGTTTGTCGGTGCCCACACACCGGCAGCCTTCGACAAACTGTCGGCCAAGATGGCGGAGTACAACAGCGACGGCCGCAAGCTGTTTGAGATGATCAGTCCCGCGGACCAGAAGGACTTCATCGACAGCCCGCTCTATTACGGCGGTATGCTGATCAAGAATGCCGGCACGATCCATCCCGGCCGCTACCATCGCGGTCTTGTGGCGCTGTGCGAGGCGGCCGGCGTGCGGTTCGTGCCGCAGACCCGGGTCACGCGGCTTGCCCGCGACGGTACCAAGCATCGGGTCACGACCGACCGCGGAACCGTCACGGCCCGCCACGTGGCGCTCGGTACGAACGGTTATACGGACAGCGCATCGCCCTGGCACCAGCGGCGCGTCATCCCGATTTCAAGCACGATCATTGCAACCGAAGACCTCGGTCCCGACCGGGTCCGGTCGCTGCTGCCGCGGCTCTGCCCGGTCATCGACACCAAGCGCGTGATCTATTTCGCGCGGCCGACGCCGAACCATCGCGCCATCCTGTTCGGCGGCCGGGCGCGTTTCACGCCGGTCGGTCCGCTGGAGAGCGTGCGCATCCTGCACGGTCAGATGACGGAGATGTTTCCCGACCTCGCCGATGTCCGGATCAGCCATACCTGGTCGGGCTTTATGGGGTTCACCTTCGATTTTCTGCCGAAACTCGGCCGGCATGAGGACGTGCACTACGCGATCGGTTGCAATGGCGGCTCGGGGATCGTCATGATGAGCTGGCTCGGCCACCAGATGGCCCGAGGCATTCTGGGTACCGCGAACCGCGCAAGCGCCTTCGAGGGCCTGCCCTTCAAGACCCAGCCGTTCTATTCCGGCACGCCCTGGTTCCTGCCGATCGTCGGCACCTGGTACCGGTTCCGCGACTGGCTGGACATGCGGGGGCGCCCGCCAGTGTCCCAGTGAAGCGCTATCGATTCAGCGGATGAGCTTCGCGACTTCGTCGGTCAGCGCCCGGATCTCAAGCGCTGCCGGACCGTTAGCGCGTTTTTCGATCGCGCCGTAGCCGGTGCCCATGGTCTCGGCAAACAGGACCCGGTCACCGATCATCGTTTCCGCCGTCAGGCCGCCGAATTCACCGATTGTCTTCAGGGTTTCGGCCGTCAGGCGCGTTCTGGCCGACGCGCGGTTGAGCACCGTCAGGAAGGGCTTGCCCTCCGACTGCGCCATCTCGATCGTCGGCTCGGTCGCCCAGACGTCGATCTGCGAGGGCGTGACCGGCACGACGACAAGATCGGCGACCTCGATCGCCGGACGGCCGTCATAGCCCATTTTTGGCGGCGTATCGATGACCACCATGTCGTGTTCGCGCAGAAGCTGGCGCGTCTCGTACCGCGCGCCCCAGGCACTGGCCGTGCGAAACCCGAGATCGACCTCGTCGTCGCCCATGCGATCGCATCGGGTCATGAACCAGCGTCCCAGACTGCCCTGAGGATCGGTGTCGAGGATTGCCGTACGCATGCCGTTCGCAGAAAAGGCCACGGCAAGGTTTGCGGCAATCGTGGTCTTGCCGGCCCCGCCCTTCTGCTGCGCGACGGTGATGACGTGTCGTGCCATGGTGTTTTCCTCAATAGGTGGCGCGGCCGCCGGAAATATCGAAGACGCCGCCAGTCGTGAACGAACATTCCTCGCTTGCCAGCCAGGTCACCAGCGCTGCGATCTCGTCGGTCTGTCCGAACCGTCCCATGGGGATCTTGGACAGCATGTAATCGATGTGCTCCTGCGTCATCTGGTCGAAGATCGCCGTGCGCACCGCTGCCGGCGTGACGCAGTTCACGGTGATGTTGTCCTTTGCCAATTCCTTGCCGAGCGATTTGGTCAGCCCGATCACGGCGGCTTTCGAAGCGCTGTAGGCAGACGCGTTCGGATTGCCCTCCTTGCCGGCGATCGAAGCGATGTTGACGATGCGGCCGTAGCCGCCCGCCCGCATCGCCGGCACACAAGCCCGGTTGGCATAGAACACACCGTGCAGGTTGACGTCGAAGACCTGGCGCCAGGCCTCGACCGGGTAGTCCCAGGTGGTCGTGTTCGGCCCGGTAATGCCGGCGCTGCACACCAGAACATCGATGCCGCCGAATTGTTCCGCCGTGGCATTCGCCGCGTTTTCGACCGCGACGTCGTCAGCCACGTCAAGCGCGATGCCGGCCATGTCGGAGCCGGTCGTCATTGCTGTGATCGCGTCCGCGTCCCGATCCCAGACCATAACGGCGGCGCCTTCCGCCGCCAGCCGTTCCGCCACCGTCTTGCCGATCCCGGCCGCGCCACCGGTGACAATGGCCCGCCGGCCGCTGAACCGTGCCCCCTGCGTCATGCGCCGTCCTCCTCATCGTTGTTCTGCGGTATTTTGAAACGCCGATCGACACTGGCCGGCCGGTCCGGCAAAGCCAGCGAGGTTTCGCGCCGGGCACACCGGGCGACGATCCGTCCGTTGGCGACAACGAGGAGCCGATCGGCGCGAAGCCGGATCGCCTCGACCGGGTCGCCGGCGTCGAGCAATACCAGATTGGCCTTGCAGCCGATGTCGAGGCCATAGCCTTCCAGTCCCAGGATCGCCGCGTTCTGGGTCGTCACCATATCGAAACAGCGGCGCATGTCGTGCGGGCTCGTCATCTGGGCGACATGCAGGCCCATGAAGGCGACGTCGAGCATGTCGGCAGTACCGAGCGAATACCAGGGATCGAGCACGCAATCTTGACCGAAGCCGACCCGGATGCCATGGTCCAGCATTTCCGGAACACGGGTCATGCCGCGTCGCTTCGGATAGGTGTCGTGGCGGCCCTGGATGACGATGTTGATGAGCGGGTTCGGAATGGCCGACACGCCCGCCTCGGCAATCAGCGGCAGAAGCTTCGAAACATAATAATTGTCCATGGAATGCATGGACGTCAGGTGCGAACCGGCAATTCTTCCCTGGAGGCCAAGGCGTTGCGCCTCGAAGGCGAGTTGTTCAATATGCCGCGACATCGGATCGTCGGTTTCGTCGCAATGCATGTCGACAGGCAGACCACGGTCAGCGGCGATCTCGCACAATTCGGTGACGGAGCGGCGGCCGTCCGCCATCGTGCGTTCGAAATGCGGGATGCCACCGACGACGTCGACACCCCGGTCGAGCGCGCGGATCGTGTTGGCGCGCGCCGTGGCACTGCGATAGAACCCGTCCTGGGGAAACGCCACAAGCTGCAGGTCGATATAGGGCGCCACCCTTTTCCGCACCTCCAGGAGCGCATCGACAGCCAGCAGGCGGTCGTCGCAGGTGTCGACATGGCTGCGGATGGCGAGCAGCCCCATGGACACGGCCCAGTCGCAATAGGCAAGCGCACGCTCGACGACGGCCTCGTGGGTGAGCAGCGGTTTCAGCTCGCCCCATAACTGGATGCCTTCCAGCAACGTGCCCGACGCATTGATGCGCGGTTGGCCGAAGGACAGCGTCGCGTCCATGTGGAAATGCGGATCGACAAACGGCGGCGTCACGAGGGATCCGGCGGCGTCAATCGTCTCGCCGGCTTCGGCTGCGATGTTCGGCTCGCACGCCGTAATGCGATCGCCGGCAATGCCGATGTCGACGGTCTGTCCGTCCGCAAGACGCGCGTTCCTGAGGAGCAGATCGAACGTCATCGCTCGCCTTTCTGATAGGGGATCATCAACGCCTTGGGATAGGACGCCCGCCGCGACACTGCAATCAGGGCGACGATGGAAAGCACGTAGGGCAGCATGAGAAACACCTGGTACGGCACCACGCCGCCCGTCACCTGCTGCAGGCGTACCTGATAGGCGTCGAAGGCGGCAAACAATATGGCGCCCAGGAGCGCCTTGCCGGGACGCCAGGACCCGAAGACGACCAGCGCTATGCAGATCCAGCCGCGGCCGTTGACCATTTCGAAGAAAAACGAATTGAAGGCGGACATGGTGAGGAAGGCGCCGCCGACCGCCATCATGGCCGACCCCGCCATCACAGCACCCATGCGGATCGCCGTGACGCTGATGCCCTGGGCCTCGACGGCGGCCGGGTTCTCACCGACGGCGCGCAGCGTTATGCCGAGGGGCGTGCGGTAGAGCACCCATGCGACGAGCCCGACCAGCACAAAGGCCAGATAGGTCAACGGCGTCTGATTGAAGAGCGCGGGCCCGATCACGGGGATATCGGAAAGAAAAGGGATGGCAAGCGGGACGAACGGCTCGATCTTCGGCGGCGAGGTCACCTCCGGCAGGGAGATGCGGTAAACAAAATAGGTCAGGCTGGTCGCCAGCAGCGTGATGCCGATGCCGGTCACATGCTGCGACAGGCCGAGCGGCACGGTGAAGAAGCCGTGCAACAGGCCAAAGGCCGCGCCGGCGAGCGCGGCGGCTGCCACGCCGACCCACAGATCGGCGCCGGCATAGACCGTGATCCAGCCTGCGAACGCCCCGGCCACCATGATGCCTTCGATGCCGAGATTGAGCACGCCGGCGCGTTCGCAGATGAGCTCGCCCATCGTGGCGAAAATCAGCGGCGAAGCGATGCGGATGGCGGCGGCCCAGAAACTGGCGGTCAGGAGGATGTCGAAGGCTTCCATGCCCGTCACCTCCACCGCACGCGGTAGCGCGCCAGCATGATCGCCGCCACCATCGTCAACAGGGCCGTCGCGGTCATTACGTCGGCAATGTAGCTCGGCACCTTTGCCGACCGGCTCATGGCGTCGGCCCCGACAAAGATGCCGGCGACAAAAATGGCGGATAGCACGATGCCGAGCGGATTGAGCATGGCAAGCATGGCGACGACGATGCCGGTGTAGCCAAAGCCCGGCGACAGATCGAGGGTCAGATTGCCTTTCAGACCGGCAACCTCAGAATAGCCGGCAAGCGCCGCCAGCCCGCCGGACAACAAGGCCGTCTTCATCAGGACGATATTGACCGGAATGCCCGCAAACCGGGCCGCTTCGGCGTTATGGCCGACGGCGCGCATTTCGTAGCCGAAAACCGTCTTCTTCATGATGACCCAGGTGGCGAGCGCGCTGATCAGCGCCAGACCGAACCCGAGATGCAGGCGCTTGCCCCGGATGAGGCGCGGCAATTGCACGTCCTCGGTCACCCGCTTGCTCTGGGGCCAGCCAAGGCCCATCGGATCCTTGAGCGGACCTTCAAGCAGCATGGAGACGAACAACAGGATGATGAAGTTCATCAAAAGCGTCGTGACGACCTCGTCGACACCGAAGCGGATCTTCAGGTAGGCCGGTCCTAAAAGCAGCAGGCCTCCTGCACATACCACGCCGGCAATCAGCACCGGTACGAGCACCGGACCCGGCAGCGGCAGGATGCCGGTGCCCAACACGACCGTCACCACGGCACCGATATACAATTGCGCTTCGGCGCCGATGTTCCACAAGCGGGCCCGGAACGCTACGGCAACCGCCAGGCCGGTAAAGATCAGGGGCGTTGCGCGCGTCAGGGTTTCCAGAAGGGCGAATTCGGATCCTACTGCGCCTTTCAGGACCAGCCCGAAGACGGAAAACGGCGAGGCACCGGCAAGAAGCACGAGGCCGGCTGCAATGATGAGCGTCAACAGAACGGCGCCGGCGGGAAACAAAAGCGTATGCGCGAGCGTCGCGTCGGAACGGGGTTCAAGCCGCATGACCGGCCCCGTCCTGTGCAAACCCGTGGCCGGCCATCAGCTCTCCCAATTGCCTGATGCTGCGGTCGCCGCGCGCGGAAGGCGCAGACAGGCGCCCCCGGGACATGACGATCACGCGGTCAGACAGGGCGAGAATCTCATCCAGATCTTCGGAAATCAAAAGAACGGCCGCGCCGTTCGAGCGCGCCTCAAGCAGGCGGCGGTGCACATAGGCCACCGCGCCGACATCAAGTCCACGGGTCGGCTGGTTGGCCATGATGACACTCGGCGCCCCGTCAAGGGCGCGGCCGAGGATCAGCTTTTGCATATTGCCGCCCGACAGGAGGCGCGTCCGGGCCTCCGGCGACGGGCATTTCACGTCGTAGTCCGCAATCACCGCGCGTGCGAAATCCTGTGCAGCCCGGGCCTTCAGGAACCCGGCGCGGCTGAAGCGCGGTGTGCGCACGGTTTCGGACACAAGATTTTCCGCCACGCTCATATCACCGATCATCCCCGTGGCATGACGATCCTCGGGAATCCGGCCGATACCATGCGACAGCGCGATGTGCGGCGACCATGTGGTCATCGCTTCGCCACCAACGACCAGCGCACCGGCTTCCGGCGCCGTGGTGCCGGACACCAGGCCGGCAAGCGTTGCCTGGCCGTTGCCGGACACGCCGGCAATTCCGGTTATCTCGCCGGCCCGCAACGTGAGATCGGTCCCTTCCAGACGACCCGCGCTCCCCGGCCGTCCAGCCGAAACGGCCTTCAACTCGAAGGCAATGCGACCGGGCTCGACAGGCTCGACGGAGGGCGGGCGGATTTCCTCGTCGACCATCAGCGCCGCGAGTTCGGACCGATCCGTGTCGGCGATATGCCGTTCGCCGACCAGTCGGCCGGCGCGCAACACCAACACACGATCGCTGATCGCCATCACCTCGTTCAACTTGTGAGAGATGAAAATGACGGCGAGGCCCTCCCCCACCAGCTTCTTCAGCGTAGCGAACAGGGCGTCAGCTTCCATCGGGGTCAGGACGGCGGTCGGTTCGTCGAGGATCAGGATCCGGGCTTCGCGATAGAGCGCCTTCAGGATCTCCACACGCTGGCGTTCACCGACGGACAGATCGGCAATTCTGGCATCCGGATCGACGGCGAGCCCGAACGCCCGGCCGAGTTCGACAATGCGGGACCGTGCAATCTTTTTGTCGAAACGAACGGCCGCAAGGCTCTGCGTGCCGAGCGCGATGTTTTCCAGCACAGTCATGTTGTCGACCAGCATGAAATGCTGGTGCACCATGCCGATCCCGGCCTGCAACGCCGCATGCGGATCGCCCGGCGGCAATTCGCGTCCGAACGCCGAGACGGTTCCGGAATCGGCCACGTAATGGCCGAACAGGATGTTCATCAGGGTGGTCTTGCCGGCGCCGTTTTCGCCAAGGAGCGCGACGACTTCCCCCCGTTGCAGGGTGACGTCGACGGCATCGTTGGCAACCAGCGGCCCGAACCGCTTGGTGATGCCGGCAAGGCGCAGCACAGGCTTCGCCTTGCCGGAGGCATGTCGCGTCATGCGGTGGATTTCGGCTCGGCGTCGTTGATCTCGACGGTGAATTCACCGGCCTTGATGGCGGCTTCGCGTTCGCGAACCAACGCCATTGCCTCTTCCGGCACCTTGCCCTCGAACGTGCCAAGCGGCGCCAGCGAACAGCCGCCGTGTTTCATGAAGGAGTAGATGCCGTAATCGTCTGCCTTGAAGCTGCCGCCACGGACCTTTTCAAGGGCCGTGTCGAGCGTCGGCTCGAAATGCCAGATCGCGGATGCGACGACCGTATCCGGGTAATCCGACTGGGTGTCGATCACGTTGCCGATCGCAAGGAGATTGCGTTCCTTGGCGGCATCGGACACGCCGAACCGCTCCGCATACATCAGATCGGCACCGGCATCGATCTGGGCAAAGGCGGTTTCCTTGGCCTTTGGCGGATCGAACCAGGATCCGATGAAGGCCACCTGGAAGACGATGTCCGGCTGCATCTCGCGGGCCCCGGCCATGAAAGCATGCATCAACCGGTTGACCTCGGGAATCGGGAAGCCGCCCACCATGCCGATATTCTTCGACTTGGTCATGGCGCCGGCAATGATGCCGGTGAGATAGGAGGCGTCCTGGATGTAATTGTCGAAGACAGCGAAGTTCGGCGTGTCGTCTTTCGGCTTGAAGCTCGACCCCATCAGATAAGCCTTGTCGGGATAATCGCGCGCGACCTGGCGCGCAGCGTCTTCCACGGCGAACACTTCCCCGATGATGAAATCATGGCCGGCCTCGGAATATTCCCGCATAACCCGCTCGTAATCGCTGTTCGATACATTTTCGGAAAACACGTATTCGATGTCGCCGCGCGATACCGCCGTGTTCGCCGCCAAATGAATGCGGCTGACCCATTGCTGCTCGACCGGCACGGTGTAGATCGCCGCCACTTTCAGCGGATCCGCGGCACGGGCCGTGCTCAGGATCGCCGGCATGGCGAGCAGTCCGGCGCCGGCAGCACCGGTCTTCAGGATAGAGCGCCGTGATACAACTCGCTCGCTTGCCGTCACCCGGCTCGTCTTCTGCTTCGTTTTTTTCATGTCCCTGCTCCTTTTCCCCGATGCGGACCCCTGTCGACCCGATCGATCTGGCGTTCGGGCCCCTGCAAATACGGGAACGAAGCGTCTGACATGTCAAACAAAAACCGCTTAGACTTTGGACAAGTGCCCGGTTCGACTAAAAATTGGGCATTCGCGGTGTCATGTGCTCGATGACGCAGCGTTTTGGATGCGCAGAGTTGTTGAAGAGCGATCGCACTATTCTATTTGCAGCGCAATATTACAAAAATGTCATATTTCTTTCATCCGGATCTTGAATGCCCGGGAAATACCTACAAATACAGTGGACCGACGGAAAGAAAGAAACAAACAAGAATAACAAATCGGCGACTCCTGAAAGTAATCGATAAACGACGCAGGCTTTCTGCGAACACCATCGTTACCTGCAGGATACTCCGTCGGCAGGCGTGTGTACTGGCATTCATCGTGGAGCGGTCACCTGGCGGGATCGTTTCGCAGGTTCGAGATCTTTTTGAAAGACAAAGATGATCCGCAACTTTTTGATTGCCGCACTTCTTATCCTGATGACGACCGGCCCATTCATCGCGATCGGTATCATGGCAAAAATGCCCAATGAAACGGTCGCACGCACCAAGACGATGTGCCACGTCGCCGGCGCCGCCTGCGAGGACGGCCCGACGCTGCTTCCGGCCATAGCCCGGCTGAAGTAACAACGAAAAAGTCCGTGCCGGATATCGCTGGCACGGCATGTTGACGGCAGGGTGCGTCCCCCTACCCTTATGGCGGGTAAACGGGAGGGCGCGCCGGATGCCGCTGATTCATGAAAGAGCTCTGCGCGGCCATACGGTCGGCGGTTGGCTCGACAGTTTTCACACCTTTTCATTCGGCGGTTTCAACGACCCCTCCCGCATGGGCTTTCGCAGCCTGAGGGTGATCAACGAAGACCGCGTCATCCCCGGCGCCGGCTTCGGCGAGCATTTCCACGAAGATATGGAAATCCTCACTTACGTGATTTCCGGCGCGCTGCGCCACGAGGATTCGCTCGGCAACGGATCAACGATCCGTCCGGGCGAAATCCAGCGCATGTCGGCCGGTACGGGCATCACGCATTCGGAAATGAACGCCTCGGACACCGAGGTGGTCCATTTCCTGCAGATCTGGATCGTGCCGGACCGCAGCGACCTTCCGCCGTCCTACGAGCAAAAGACGATCGCAGCCCCCGATCCTTCGGATCCGTTCACGCCGATCGCCGTTCCACAAGGCGGGCCGAACGCCGTGGCGCTTCATCAGGACGTGAGCCTGTTTCTCGTACGGCTTGCCGATGGTCAGGAGGCGAGCCGCACATTTGGAGCCGGCCGTGCCGGCTTCCTGCAGGTCGTCGACGGCATGGTCTCCATCGACGATGAGCGGCTGGTTGCCGGCGACGGCCTGCAGTTCGACGCCGTCAAGTCGTGCACCGTGACCGCCCGGTCCGACTGCACGCTCATGCTGTTCGACCTCGCCTGACCAGAGGGACAATCATGCTGGACAAGATCAAACCGGTTCTGCCGCCCCTGCCCTACGCCGATTGGGTCGACACCAAGGAAACCCTGCACCTGTTTCTGCAGATCATCGGCAAGATCCGGCTAAAGGCGCATCCGAAACTGAACCATTGGTGGCACGTGACGCTCTATCCGACGGTGCGCGGTCTGAGCACCGGTCGCATTCCCTATCGTGGGAGCGGGTTCGAGATCGCTTTCGACATGATCGATCACCACGTTACGGTTTCGACGCAGGACGGCCGTCGCGAACAGTTCGACGTTCCGGGCCTGTCCGTGGCCGGCTTCTACGAATCCCTGTTTGCCGTCCTCTCCGCCCTCGACATCTCCGTGTCGATCCTCGACCGGCCTTACGAGAACAAAAGCACCGTAGCGTTTTCAAGGGATACCGAACACACCGCCTACGACCCGGACGCGGCGACCCGCTATTTGCAGGCGCTGTGCCGTATCGCGTCGGTCTTCGAAACGTTTCGCGGACGTTTTGTCGGGAAACAGACGCCGGTGCATCTGTTCTGGCATTCCTTCGATCTGGTCGTGACCCGGTTTTCCGGAAAGGCGCATCCGCTCGACGGTGGCACGATCTCCGACCGCGAGGCCTATTCGCACGAGGTGATCTCGATCGGCTTCTGGCCGGGTGATGACACTTTCCCTGAGGCGGCGTTTTACGGCTATGCCTATCCCGAACCGGCAGGCCTGGCAGATGTGCCGCTTGCGCCCGCCGGGGCCATGTGGGCGGAAAAGAACGGCGGCGCGCTTGCCGTCTACCGCTACGAGGACATGCGTAAGGCGGCCGATCCGGAGGCCGCATTGCTCGCGTTTCTGGAGAGCCTCTATCGCGCCGCCGGCGAAAAGGCCGGTTGGCCGCTGGCCGAGTTCGAACACGCTTACGCAGAGAAGTGAGGGGTTGTTAAGAGGTTGGCTAAGGCCTGCCCGGTCTATTGGCCACAGCCTTCAACCCCACGCCGTCTTCCCCCGGCTTGACCGGGGGACCCAGACTGCCAGGTGCTCGCGTGGCGCCGCTGGATCGCCCGGTCAAGCCGTGCGATGACGGAGGATGGGTTGGTGTGTACTGGGCAACCGGCTGAGTTGCGCCTGTCAAAATGGCCCTATACCGGCCGCATCAGTCCTGGTTCGCATTGGGACTGCCTTTAGCCCCCCCCCCACGCCGTCTTCCCCCGGCTTGACCGGGGGACCCAGACTGCCAAGCACTACCGTCGCGCCGCCGGATCACCCGGGCGAGCCGTGCGATGACGGCTAGGGGGCGGAATGCGATGGATTTTCGGCACCGTCGCGATCTCCACCGAGGCCCGTTGCCAGTCGATCGAGCCCGCGCCCGGTCGAGGACGGACACGCCCTCGACCCACCGCCACCCCCGCCTCATTGCTCCGGCAATGGAATGAACTCATGCGTATCCCCCGGCGGCAATTGGAACCGTCCGTGCGCCCAGTCGCCTTCGGCCCAAGCCTGTTTGGCGGCGTCGATGCGTTCCTGGGAGGAGGCAACGAAGTTCCACCATAGATAGCGCGGACCGTTCAGGGTCTCGCCGCCGAGCAGCATCAGCCGGGCCCCCTCTTCGCCGGCTTTGATCGTGATGGCGTCGCCGGGCCGGAAAATCATCATGCGGCCGGCCTCGAAACGGTCGCCGGCAATCTCGATCGATCCTTCGACCACGTAGAGGCCGCGATCCTCGTGATTTTCCGGCATGGGCAGGAGAGCGCCCGCGTCGAGAACCGCATCGGCGTAGAACATTTCGGTGAAGGTCTTGACCGGCGCGCGCTCGCCCCAGGCATTACCGAGGATCAGGCGCACGGCCTTGCCCTCGCCCTCGATGAACGGCAAGGCCTCCTTGCCGTGATGCTCGAAGGCGGCGCCCGTGTCCTCATCCTTTTCCGGCAGCGCGACCCAGGTCTGGATCCCGAACAGGTCGTGCGGATTGGCGCGGGTTTCCGCGCTCGTGCGCTCTGAATGGGTGACGCCATTGCCGGCTATCATCCAGTTGACCTCACCGGGATAGATCATCTGGTTCGTGCCGAGCGAATCCCGGTGTTGGAATTCACCCTTATAGAGATAGGTGACCGTCGCAAGACCGATATGCGGGTGCGGGCGCACGTCGATGCCGTTGCCGGTCAGAAAGTCGGCCGGACCCATCTGGTCGAAAAACACGAACGGCCCGACCATGCGCCGCTTCGGCGACGGCAGAGCCCGGCGCACTTCGAAGCCGCCGAGATCCCGTGCTCTCGGGATGATCATGGTTTCCAGGGCATCGAGACTTCCGGCTTTCGGACAGTCCGGTTCGATGGCGGGGTTCCAACTCATTCTTGTTCTCCTCAGAATAGGCGCAAGACCGGCAATCGGTCCGGCGAACAGATCCGGCACCCGGCGGCCTGGACCGGCCGGGCGTTGGGATCGGGGGCGTTGATTGTTTGTTCAGGCAGATATCCTGTCTCCGCCCGCCGGCAAGGGGGCGGCACTCTTGCGCAGGAAACCGGCGATCGCGTCGATCTCGCCCCGCCCGATTTCATGTCCGCCGGCATGCCAGACCGTTTCGGTCTGCACGCCCTGGCGACGGAAATAATCGGCGAGGCGCCTGGTCAGCGGCGCCGGACAGATCGGATCGTTCTCGCCGGCGGTGATCAGCACGTTCTTGTCGGCCAGCCCGTCCCTGTCCTCCGGATCCCACGGGATCAACGGATGCATGAGGGCAGCTGCATCGAATAGGTCGGGGCTTTGCATCATCACCGATGCGAGGATGTTGGCGCCGTTGGAATAGCCGAGGCCGAGCACACGGGATGGCCGAAGTCGCGCGATATGGGCGCGGATGAAATCGGTCATGGCCTCGCTGCGCGCGGCCAGATCAGGCATGTCATAAACGCCTTCGCCGGTACGCCGGAAAAAGCGCGCAGCGCCATGTTCCGACACGTCGCCGCGCGGCGAGATGATCGCCGCGCCGGGCAGTACTTGTTCGGCAAGCGGCAGGAACTGGAGTTCGTCGCCGCCGGTGCCGTGGAAGGTGAAAAGGAGCGGCGCGCCCGCTTCGGCGCGCCGCTCGGCATAAAGGTAGGTTTCTGTGCTCATAGCAGACCTCAAACCGACAAGGGTTGCAGGTGACCTTCCAGCGCCTCACGCAAGTGAGCGTGCTGGACCGGCAGTTTCAGGGCCTCGCCGAGATGCGCCGTATCTTCGTCCCGGTCGAAACCGGGTTCGTTGGTTGCGACCTCGAACAGGACGCCGCCCGGGGACCGGAAGTAGATCGCCCAGAAATAGTCGCGGTCGATCACCGGGGTGACCTGATAGCCGGTATCGGCAAGCGCCTTGCGGACCTCCAATTGCTTTTCGCGGTTTTCAACCGCAAAGGCGATGTGGTGCACCGATCCGGCGCCCTGCCCGGCATGGGAAATGTTGGGCATGGTCTCCAGGTCGATGACATCCGCGCCGTTGCCGTTCTGAACGGCAAGGCGCACCACACCGTCGGCGCGGTCGACTTCGTTGTAGCCCATGAACTTCAGCAACTCGGCAGTCGCGCCGTCGTCGCGCAGCCGGAACGAAGCGGAATGGAAGCCGCGAATGGCCTCGTCGTCGCCGACGCCGCCGTCGCTCCACGCCTTTCTTGTATCGCCGGGCGCTTCGACCAGGGCGAAACCGTCCCCGTCAGGGCCGGCAAAATGCAGGCGGCGTTCGCCGAACGCCTCGTCTTCGGCAAGGCCGTCGACGTTCAGGCCGGAAAGCCGATCTTTCCAGTAGCCGAGCGCGCCTTCGGGAACGGCAAAGACCGTCGTGCCGACCTCACCGGTTCCCGGACGGCCGGCGGCCATCTGCGGGAACGGAAAATAGGTCATTACCGAACCGGGCGTTCCGACCGTGTCGCCGTAATACAGGTGATAGACATCGGGAGCGTCGAAATTGACGGTCTTTTTGACGCGGCGCAGGCCGAGCGTCTTGGTGAAAAAGGCGTTGTTCACCGTGGCGTCGCTGGCCAGCGACGTGACATGGTGCAGGCCCTTGATCTGATCGAGCATGATTGTTCATCCGGTGTCGCGCCCTTTCGCAAAAGGGCGGGTTTGCGTTCGTTGTCCTCAAGATGGCGCACCACAGGCACCGGGAGTAGAGGCCGGTTGCGGGATTATTTGTTGCGAAATTTGCAACAATCGGCATCTTGCACATGATCGATGCAACGTGCGGAGCGGCCCCTTTGACCGGCCAGATCGAACGCATCCGGGTCTTTCTGGAAGTCGCCGAACGCGGCAGCTTTGCAGCGGCGGCGCGCGCGCTTGGCATCTCGCGCTCCGTCGCGACCCGACAGATTTCCGAACTGGAAGCGAGCCTCGGCGCGCAGCTCCTGGTGCGCACGACGCGAAAGGTCTCGCTGACCGCCGCCGGCGCGCTCTACCGCGACCGGACACGGACGCTCGTCGACGATCTCGCCCGGACCGACGAATTCGTGCGGCGCCAGCAACAAACCCTGACCGGGTCGCTGCGCGTCAGTGCGCCGCTATCCCGTGGTATGCGCCTTCTGCCGGACGCGATCAGCCGCTTCCGTATTCTCTATGACCGAGTCGATCTGGGGCTCGATCTGTCGGACCGGTTCGTCGACATCGTTTCCGAGGAATACGACATGGCATTGCGGATCTCCGGACCGCCTTCCGACAAGTCGACGATCTGGCGCAAGATCTGCGCCGTGCCCCGGGTCGTCGTCGCGGCACCTGATTACCTGCAGCAGCGCGGCACGCCGGCGGTTCCGGCCGATCTCGCCGAGCATGAATGCCTGGCCTATACCTATTATGCTGGCGGTCCGGTCTGGTCGTTCGACCACGCGACAACCGGCGAGACCGGCGCCGTCTCCGTCCGATCGACGTTTTCCTGCAACAATGGCGATGTCATTGCGGGACTGGCGGTGCGCGGGGAAGGCGTGGCGCTGCTGCCGCTGTTTATCGTCGCGCGCGCAATCGAAAACGGCCAGCTCGTCCCGCTGCTGACGGACTGGAAATCACCGGAAATCTGGCTGACGGCCTATTATCCGCCCTATGATCACCTGCCGGCGAAGGTGGCGACATTTACGAGCTTTATCGAGGACGTTGTCGCGGCGGACCCGACGCTGTTGAGTGAACCGCCGGAGGCTTTTGTCGACAATGCCCTCGACGTGTCCACACCGTCCGGTTAGTCGCAACCGACCAAGGCGAGGCTTTCGGACAGCCAAGCCCAGTCCTTGCCGGCAGCGTCGTTCACCACCGCATAGGCCGGGCGCAAGAAATCCGGTGCTCCCTCGAGACGGTAGAGCACTCCGGACACAATCAGCGGCGCGGCAATGCGCTCGGGCAGGTAGGCGGATCCGCCATGCGCGAGAATGTGCTCCAGGCCGAGTTGGGCGGATCCAAAACTGATCCGGGGCGTGGCGGCATCGGAATAGGCCGCGGCATGGCGGCGGCCAAAATCGTCGCCAGCCTCGACAAACACATAGCCCGGATCGAACTTCATCGGCGTATCGGGACGTGTGGAAACCAGGATCAGCCGATCGGGCGGCAAAGCGTACATCGTCTGCCGAGCCTGAGCCGCAGGCCAATAGGTCAGTGAAATGTCCGTCAGGCCGCTGTTCAGCCATGTCGTCAGGTCGGTCTGGCCGCCATGCCATACCGACAGGGCGACACCGGGTTCGGTCAGGCGGATATGGTCGAACAGGCGACGGCCGAGATGCGGCCAGAGATCGGCATGGCAGCCGATGTTGCAGACCGCGTTGACAGTCTGAGGCAACGCGGTTTCCTGGCGCGCCTGACGCCAGAGTTCGACCATGGTCTCGGCATAGCGTTTCAGACGCAGTCCGGATGCCGTCGGCGTCACCCCGGATTTGTAGCGGTTGATCAGGGCCTGCCCGAGCCCGTCCTCCAGCGCCTTCAATCGTGCAGTCACGGTCGACTGGGTTACGTTAAGCCGTTCTGATGCCCGCACGAGGCTGCCGGTTTCCAGGATGGTGAGAAAGGTCTGGAGCGCGTTGAGATTCATGATTGGATCGGCATGTCTAAATTCGACTTATTTGAATTATATATGCATTATTATTTGATTTCATAAATAAACGACAGCGCTTAGGCTAGCCATGGGAGGAAACATGCATGGCACACTGGCACACTTCCGATCTCGGCAATCCTTTTCCTGCAAAGCCCGACCCTGTGGACCGCTCGGCGTTTATCGGTGCCATGCGCCGGGTCGCAAGCAGCGTCTCGGTGGTTACAACGGACGGACTCGCCGGCCGGCACGGTGCAACAGTCAGTGCCTTCTGTTCGGTCTCTGCCGACCCACCGACCGCCCTCGTCTGCCTGAACGCAACATCACGGATCGCCCGACTTGTGGCGGCAAACGGATCGTTTGCCATCAACGTGCTTCCACAGGGCGCCGAAGCCATCGCCGCGCGTTTTGCCGGGGCGGAAGACAAACGCCTCGCAGACCGGTTCGAAGGCCTGGATGCCGGACCAGGACCGGTACCCACGATTCCCGGTGCGACGGTCCTTTTCTGCCGGACAATCGAAGCACCGGTTTCCGGTACGCACCGCATTTTTGTCGGCCTGGTAACAGGTCTTAAAGCCGGCGCGGAGCGGCCGCTCGCCTATCTCGACGGCGCCTATCATTGGGTTGTGCCGCAGACGACAAAGGCCGCGATGCCGTTCGCGCGGGAGCCGGCGCAATGAGCGACATCCAGACCTACGGCATGCTGATCGACGGGGCGTGGGTCCAGGCGTCCGACGGCAAGGTTTTCGACAGCATCGATCCAGCCACCGGACAGGTCTGGGCGCGCACGCCGGAGGCGACGGCGGAAGACGTCGACCGCGCGGTGCGGGCCGCCGACCGGGCTATGACGACCGGCCCCTGGGCGGCCATGACCCCAACCGAACGCGGCCGCTGCCTGAGGCGTCTCGGCGACCTTTTGGCCGAACGCTCCGAGGCACTGGGGCGGATCGAGACCCGCGATACCGGCAAGATGTTCAAGGAAACCCGCTGGCAGGCGCAATACATTGCCGAGTTCTATCATTTCTATGCCGGTGCGGCCGACAAGGTCTCCGGTGAAACACTGCCGATCGACAAGCCGGACCTGTTCGTCTTCACCGATCGCGAACCGATCGGCGTTGTTGCGGCCGTCGTGCCGTGGAACTCGCAAATCTTTCTCAGCGCGGTGAAGATCGGCCCGGCGCTCGCCGCCGGCAATGCGATCGTACTGAAGGCTTCCGAACATGCCGCCGCACCGCTGCTTGCCTTCGGCGAACTGATCGAGGAAGCCGGCATTCCGCCCGGCGTGGTCAACATCGTGACCGGACACGGCGACCCGTGCGGGCGCGTGCTGACGTCGCATCCGCTGGTCGCGCGGGTGTCGTTTACCGGCGGTCTCAACGCCGCTTCAGCCGTTATCCGCAACACGGCGGAAAACTATGCCGAACTGTCGCTGGAACTCGGCGGCAAGTCGCCGTTCATCGTTTTCGACGACGCCGATCTCGACAGCGCGGTCAACGGATCGGTGGCCGGCATCTTCGGTGCCACCGGACAGAGCTGCGTCGCCGGCTCCCGGCTCTATCTGCACGAGCCGATCGCCGACGCCTTCCTGGACCGCATCGTGGAGGTCGCCCGATCGATCCGCATCGGCGACCCGCAGGCGGACGAGACCGAAATGGGCCCGCTCTGCACCGAGGGGCAGCTCGACCACATTACGCACCAGGTGGCGCGGGCCCAGGAGGAAGGCGGCCGGGTGCTCGTCGGCGGCGGACGACCGGACGATCTCGCCGGCCTCTATTACCAGCCGACCATCATCGAATGTCCGCGCCAGGACATGACGATCGTCGACACCGAATTGTTCGGTCCGGTCTTGAGCGTGCAGCGGTTTCGCGACGAGGCGCATGCTCTGGAACTCGCCAACGACACCAAACACGGGCTCGCCGCCGGCATCTTCACCCGCGACACGGCCCGGGCTCACCGCATGGCCAAACGCGTCAAGGCGGGCATCGTCTGGGTCAACACCTATCGCGTGATCTCGCCGATCGCCGCCTTCGGCGGCATGAAGGCAAGCGGATACGGACGGGAGAGCGGGCTGCAGGCCGTCTACGACTACACAAGACCCAAAACCGTCTGGGTCAACCTGTCGGACGATCCGATCGCGAGCCCGTTCCAGATGCGATAGGGCCCGTCCCTTTCACTCCGACCGTTTCCCTCAGTTCTTCCGAGGACCTGTTATGAAGTTTCATCTCGCCATCAACCTGGAGCGCATGGACGACCGGACGGACATGGCAGCGGTCCGGGATCATACGCTCGACATGGTCAGGCTTGCCGACCAGGCCGGGTTCGAATGCGCCTGGGCCGCCGAACATCATGCGCTGGAAATGACGATTGCGCCGAACCCGTTCCAGATCCTGACCTGGTGGGCCGGCGCGACGGAGCGGATCCGGCTCGGATGCGGGGTCGCGAACGCCGCCTACTGGCATCCGATCAACATTGCGGGCGAAGCGGCCATGCTCGATCTGGTCTCCGGCGGACGCCTGGAATTCGGCCTCGGATCGGGCGCCTATCAGCGGGAATTCGACCGGATGAAACCGGGTCTCGACCAGAAGGACAGCTGGCAATACATGCAGGAAATGCTGCCCGTCGTGCGCGCCCTGTGGCAGGGCGACGTGGCGCATGACGGAACCTATTGGCAGTTTCCGACGGCGACCTCCTGCCCGAAACCGGTGCAGCCGAACGTGCCGTTCTGGGTCGCGGCGCGGGCGCCGATCACGTTCGACTACGCGGTCGCCAACGATTGCAACATCATGAGCTGGCCGCTGACCATGCCGTTTTCCGAGGCTGAAGCCTATCGGGAGCGCCTCGACGCGGCCGTTGCCAAGGCCGGCAGTAGCGGCTTTCGCGGCCGGTTTGCCATGATGCGGCACAGTGCAGTCTACGCCAATGAAGACGACCGGCAGGTGGCGGTCGATGCCGTGCGCGGCGTGCTCGGCCAGTTCGGCAATCTCATGATGAAACGCGGCGATGTTGTGAACGGTTTTCCCGATCGCGTGCCGCTGGAAGAACTGGAAGGCAATGTGCGCGTCGATCCGGCCATGCTGGAGGAGAACCTCCTGTTCGGATCGCCCGATGCGGTGATCGAAAAACTCAAGAAGTACCAAACACTCGGCGTCGACGCCTTCATCTACTACGCCTCGATGGGTCTTCCGACGGAACACCAGGCCCGCTCGCTGCGCCTGTTCATCGACGAAGTCATGCCGGAGTTCGCATGAGCGGCGGCCGATGACCGAGCGGACGGGCGACGGGACAGCCTTCCAGACGCGCGGCCCGGCCGACGCGCCCGTGGTGTCTCTGATCCACGGTCTCGGCCTCAGCCGCGCGCTCTGGCGGGATATCACCCCGGTTCTGGCAACGCGCTTCCGGGTGCTGACCTACGATCTCTTCGGCCATGGCGACAGCGGGCCGACGCCGGAACCGGCCTCGCTCACCCTGTTTTCGGAGCAATTGGCGCGGCTTCTGGACAGTGTGAATGTCGACCGGGCCGCCGTCGTCGGTTTTTCCATCGGCGGCATGATCAACCGCCGCTTCGCGCTCGACCACGGCGAGCGGGTGACGGCACTTGCTATCCTGAATTCGCCTCATGACCGGGGCGAAGAAGCGCAAGAGTTGGTGGAGGGTCGCGCGGCGCAGGTGCGTGATGCCGGCGCAATGGCGACGCTCGACGCCGCTTTGGAACGATGGTTCACGCCGGGATTTCGGGCAAGTCGGCCGGAGGAGATCGGCCGGGTGCGCGCCTGGCGCGCCGGTGTCGATGCGGAAAGCTACGCACAAGCTGCCTGGGTGCTGGCCAATGGGGTGCGGGAACTCATCGGACCGAGCCCGCCGATCAGAATCCCGAGCCTCGTGATGACGTCGGAGAACGACAGCGGCAGCACGCCCGCCATGAGCCATGCGATCGCGGCTGAAATCGCCGGATCCGAGACGCTGATCGTGCCCGGCCTGAAACATCTCGGCCTGATGGAAAAGCCGGACGTCTTCAGCCGGCCGGTGCTGGATTTCCTGGAAAGGACGCTTTGATGACTGAGACCCTTTCCGGCGGCCAGGCCGCCGTCGAAGCGCTGCTTGCCGAGGATACCCGCCATGTCTTCGGGCTCATCGGTTCGGCGACGATGGAACTGTTCGACGCGCTTTACGATGCGGATCCGATCACCTTTATCGGCGTGCACGACGAACGCACGGGCACGCATATGGCGGACGGCTATGCCCGGGCTTCGGGCAAGGCAGGCATCGTGCTCGCCGGCCAGAACGGTCCCGGCGCGACCAATCTCGTCACCGGGCTCAGCCAGGCCAAGGCGGCGTTCTCGCCGGTCGTGTCGATCGCCGGCGCCCTGTCGAGCGGCCATGTCTATCGCGATGCCTTCCAGGAAGTCGACCAGCAGGCCTTGTTCACGCCCGTCACCAAAAAGACGTGGACCGTGCCGTCGGCCGACCGCGTGCCGGAACTGTTCCGCGAAGCCTTTCGGACCGCGCTGACACCGCGCCAGGGGCCGGTGCAGCTCAACCTGCCGCGCGATGTGCTCGCCGCGCAGGCCGCGTTCGAGCCGATGCAAGCGCCGGCACATTACCGGAACCACAGTCTTCCCGTTGCCCATCCGGATGCCATCGAAGCCGCCGCAGCCCTGCTTGCTGGCGCCCTCCGGCCAGTGATCGTAGCCGGCGGCGGGATCAAAAATTCCAACGGACATGAAGCGGCGGTGGGGCTGGCCGAAACCCTGTCCTGCCCGATTGTCACTGCCCCCGGTCACGGTGACGCTATTCCGTTCGGCCATCCCTTGAATGCCGGTCAGATGGGTCCGCGCGGCAATCCGGTCGCCTCAAGGCTCGTGAAAGAGGCGGATGTGATCCTCGCGCTCGGCACGCGGCTCGGCTTCAACTCGACCTTTTATTCCTACGACAACGTCAAGAAGGCCGCGAAGATCATCCAGGTCGAACTGGAGCCGACGGCCATCGGACGCTTTTTTCCGGTCGAGATCGGCATCTGGGCCGATGCGCCAAGCGCGGCCTCGCAGCTTGTTTCAGCCCTGAAGACCCGCGCAGCCCAGGCCGAGGTCGTCACATGGACGCAGACCTTCCAGGCGGAACGCAAGGCCTTTCTTGAAGCCCGCGATGCCGATGCGGTGGAAACGCACCCGACCCAACCATCCGGCCTCTTCAAGGCACTGCGCCGTGTGCTGCCGAAAGACGCTGCGATCACCATGGACGCGGGCACGCTGTGCCTGCAGGCGACCGATGCGTTGAACTATTGGACACCGAAAAGCCTGTTCACGCCGCTCGATTTCGGGCTCGTCGGATTCTCGTTTGCCTGCGGCCTCGGGGTGAAAGCCGCACGGCCGGATCGGCCGGTGGTCAGCCTGATGGGCGATGGCGGGTTCGGCATGACGCTGTCGGAATTGTCCACCGCGGTCGACCACGGGCTCAACACCGTGACGATCGTCATGAACAACCAGTGCTGGGGCGCGGAAAAGGCCTATCAGCGGGACTTCTTCAACGGCCGCTATATCGGCGCGGACATTTCCTCGCCGGCCTTCGACAAGACGGCCGAGCTCTACGGCGCCAAGGGTTTCAGGGCGGAACGGCTGAGCGACGTCGAAGGAGCCGTCGAAGCCGCGCTTGCCTGCGACGCGCCGGCCATCGTCGACGTGGCCGTCGACCCGGCCGCACTCTACAGTTTCAGGCGCGACAGTTTCAAGCATCGCGGGGGCTAGATCGGACATGCCGGTCGATGACGGATTGGGGGACCGGCGTGATCCCAAAAAGCATTCTCAGCGTGGCCAGAAAACGCTTTAGCCTCACTCCAACCACCGTCATTACCCGCTTCACGCGGGTAATCCAGCGGCGCAGACGACTGTGCCCGGCAACACGGAACCGTCGGCTCGCAGGTTTCAATCCGGCGAGCGTTTTCGCCCGGTAGACTGGATCCGCCGGTCAAGCCGTCGGAAGACGGATTGGGGGGCGGGCGAGATCTCAAAATGCATTCTCAGCGTGGCAAGAAAACGCTTTAGCCTCATTCCAACCACCGTCATTACCCGCTTCAAGCGGGTAATCCAGCGGCGCAGACGTCTGTGCCCGGCAACACCGAACCGTCGGCTCGCAGGATTCAAGCGGGCGAGCGTTTGCGCCCGGTAGACTGGATCCGCCGTTCAAGCCGTCGGATGACGGATTGGGGGCGGGGGAGATCCCAAAATCATTCCGACCCGACCTTGCGATCACGGATCGCGTTTCCGACATCGGAGGGTGAATCAGAAAAACGGATCGCCCCTATGACGCTGCAAGTGGAAGGCTTCGCGCCTCCTCTGTTCCCGGCACTGGCGGGCCTGGCAATCTCGCTTGCCGGACCGCCCCTGATCGCGTGGCTCGGAAGTCGAGGCACCAATTCTGTGCGTCTTGCGGCCCATCTGGCCTGCCAGGCGGCGCTCGTGTTGGTTGCCGGCGCGATGATCGTCATCGCGATTGCCTGGTTCGAACCGCCACTTTTTCATGACGGCATGGCCTCCCCCGGCATTGCGACCCTGGGCTGGGGTCTTGGCATCGCAGCGCTCTTCGTATTTGCGATCGGACCTGTGCTGATGCGCCTGCCCGTCTGGCTCGGCGCGTCCGGTTTCGACGCGCCGCTCAAGGACCTGCACCGCTTGCCGGTCTGGTCGCTGGCGCTCGCCGTCCTCATCGGCGGATGCGTCGAGGAACTGCTTTACCGCGGATTTGCCCTGCCGGTGCTGATCGGCCTGACCGGAAGTGTCTGGCTGGGCGCGGGGCTGACGATCGTCGCGTTCGGCCTCGCCCATTTGCCGCTCTGGGGTTGGGCGTCTTCCCTCGGTATCACAATTGCCGGAGCGATCCTGACCGGCTTCTACCTTCTGCACGGCGACCTGATTGCCAACATGCTGGCCCATATCGTCACCGACTTTGTCGGAATTGTCCTGCCCGCCCTGCGCGTCAGGAAGGAGTAGACGCGTCGGCCCCGTCAGGAGCCATCAGTGCACGCGTTCCATCAGGTCCGCCGACCCCCAGACCACCCGTCCGTTGACGGCGGTCGCCGCGAGTGTCAGCGCGCCGGCGTCGCCATGCGCCAGCACCAGGTCGGCGCGCTTGCCGAGAGCCAGTTCGCCGCGATCGGTCAGACGCATGGCCTCGGCCGGGTTGGTCGATACCAATTTCCAGACAGCGGCGAGATCGACGCCGCGTTCCGCGACCAGACGGTTCACCGCAGCCAGCATGGCCGGATAATAATAATCCGACGCCAGAACCGAGCAGAGACCGTCTTCGATGCAGTCGGCGGCGTGCAGGGCGCCGGTGTGACTGCCGTCGCGGACCACGTTCGGCGCGCCGAGCACACTGTGTTCACCGTTCTCGACGGCGTTTTTCGCGGCATCCAGAACCATCGGGAACTCCGCAACCGATGCGCCGAGCCCGCGATACAATATCCGGTCGTCCACGGTGTAATCGTCATGGGACAGCATCACGCACTCGGTTGCGCGGGCCGCCGCGGCGACCTTGCGGATCATCCCGTCGACGGCGTCGCCGCGGGCCGCCACCTCGTTTGCCTGGCGCAGATATTCGTCCTGCGTCAGGCCCGCACGGGCGCTCCAGTCACGGATCTTGGCCATGTCGTTGTTTTTGATCCGGCGCATCGTGGCCGCCATGTGATCGTTGAAGGCCAAGGCAGGGCGACCTGGACCGCCGATCCATTCCAGAACGCTGTCCACCGCCTCGAACGCATAGGTCTCCCAGCGCAATTGCACCCGGTTGTCGACGGAAAGCGTCGGCCGCGCCGCGTCGAGCGCTTCCATAAAGGTCCGCCCGGCCGCCACGCTGCGCAGGCCCGGTTCCCAGGAAAGCGTCAGGCCGTGATAAGCCGTCGTGATGCCATTTGCTGCCAATTGCCGGTCGGTGTCGGCGAGCGCTAGCGGCATCGGAAAGTGCACGTTGGTGCGC
>JBCDLT010000084.1:0-27074 GCA_038745065.1 Pseudomonadota bacterium
GGCGAAGGCTCGTACCAGGGCGTTGTTTCGCCGCTTACTCGATGTCCCACATCGCGCTGCGCGACGCGCCTAGCCCAGGTACGAGTCTTCTCCATCAAACCGTCAAAATCACTGAGACGAAGGACAAGCCCACCACATGAATGAGACAGTTGCGGCGTCGAAGGATGAAGCCGCTATCCAATTACCTAATTCTATCGCGCATCGGACATGCGTACGGTTCGAACCCGTGATCAGAAGTTCTTCGCGAAGATTGAGTTTAGTTCAAACGGTCGTTGCCGTAGTTCGAATGGCAGGTTTCGGGATCAGCGGAAGAAATCGAAGCTTCTAATGAACGGCGGCTTCGTCCGCCGAGCGTGAATTCAGGTCGGATTCGATTTCGCAATTGCAGCGATTGTTTCCTCCGATGGATTGCCAAGCAGCATTCCAATGCCGGATGAACGGCAGGTGCGGACCGAAACTCCCTCGGTCTCTTGCAGGCCTTTGCCGCAATCACCGCAGAAAAATCGCTTACTTGCCGCGCTGCAAAGCTTCAGCCAACGACAACTCGGAACTTGCCTTCTGGTTGAGATCGAGCCCCGAACGCAAATCGATGATGTGGCTCAGCATGATCTCTTCGGCGCCCTGCTGATCACCTTGTTCAAGAGCGGACACCAGTGCCATGTGCGAATGGCTTTCGCAGGTTGTGTCCGGGCGTTTCCAGTAAAGCGCGATCACCAGGGACGACCGGGAAACGAGCATGCGCACGAATTGCGAATAGACCTGGTGGTCCGCAATATCGGCGATTTCCAGATGGAAATTGCCGGACAGAGAGAGGGCCGCGCCTTTGTCGCCGGCTGCGTTGGCGGCATGCTCCGCCTCCAGATGGTCGCGCAGGCTCAACACGTTTTCTTGCGTGATGCGCCCTGCTGCCATGTTGGCAACCTTCGGCTCAATCAGCGCCCTCGCCTCAAACACTTCGCGCGCTTCGCGGACCGATGGACGGGCAATGAACGCACCGCGGTTTTTTTCGATCGAGACCAGATCGGAATGGGCAAGCGATTGCAGCGCGGCGCGGACCAGAGTGCGACTGACGCCATAGACTTCGCCGACCTCGTCCTCCGACAGCTTCGTGCCCGGGGCAAGCCGGTGCTCGAAGATGGCGCGCCTCAAGCCTTCGGAAATCTCCGAGACCTTGTCATGGTGTCGGAAAGAGCCGGGCGACCGGGCGCCTGAGCTGTCTGCAATGATCGACACGGTCGTTTGATTCCAGTCTCAAGCGTTTCGCCGGAGATCTATCCTCCCGCAATCTGGATTTCAAATGACAGATCGTATACATTTTTTGGTCAAATTGTATCGAGTTCGATGAAATTTTGGGCAATTCACCATTGCCCGCACTGTGCGTTGAGTAAAAAAATTCGATAAATCAAACAGTTAACGTCATCCGTCGATCTGGCATGGCGCTTGCGTATCAAACCGTCCTCACACCGGACTGGCCATGACATCGACCACCGCACTTGAATTGATCACGGTTACCAAAGCGTATGGCGAGACGATCGCGGTCGATGCCATCGACCTGAAAGTAAACGCAAATTCCTATACATGCATTCTCGGCCCCTCGGGTTGCGGCAAATCTTCGACCTTGCGGATGATTGCCGGCCACGAGCGCGTGACATTCGGCGATATCATACTGAATGGCAAGAACATTACCGACCTTGCCCCGGCGAAGCGCGGCACGGCGATGATGTTCCAGAATTATGCGCTGTTTCCGCATTTGAGCGTCTCGGAGAACGTCGCCTTCAGCCTGAAAATGAAGGGCGCCGCAAAACCGGAACGCACGGCCAAGGCGCGCGAGATGCTCGATCTCGTGCATATGGAAGACTATGCCGAGCGGCTGCCGAGCCAGCTTTCCGGCGGACAACAGCAACGCATCGCTCTGGCGCGCGCCTTGATCACCAACCCGTCGGTGCTGCTTCTCGACGAGCCCTTGTCCGCGCTCGATCCGTTCCTGCGCATCCGCATGCGGTCCGAACTGAAACGCTTCCAGCGCGATCTCGGCATTCCGTTCATCCATGTCACGCATTCGCAGGACGAGGCGATGGCGCTCGCCGACGTCATCGTCGTCATGAACGAAGCCCGGGTCGAACAGGCGGGCACGCCGCGTGACGTGTTCAACCATCCGCAAACCGAGTTCGTGGCCCGGTTCATGGGCGGTCACAACATCCTGGCGCAGCCTGACGGCCCGATCGCACTGCGCAGCGACAAGATTGCCGTCGCCGTGGATGCCCCGGAAGGCAAACCCGCAATCAGCGCCACGATCACCGACATCGAATATCTCGGCACCACCTTCTCGCTGGCCCTGCAAAGCGAGAACGACGGCAAGATATCGGCAACCTTGCCGGATGCGGCCTTCCTGGAGAAGCCGCTGGAGATCGGACAGGCGGTCTTCCTCACATGGGAAGCCGACCAGGCCCACCGGCTTTCGCACTGAAGCAATCGATCCCCAAAACCACAGGAGACTGAGTGATGAAACAAGCGATTCCCAAGACTCCCATGACGAAGGGTTTGAACCGCCGCTCTCTTCTCAAGGGCGGCGCGGCAGCGACCGGCGCGGCAATCGGTTCGGGCGCGGTCACCGGTTTCCCGACGATCTGGGCGCAGAACATCAAGGACGTTACGCTCCGCCAGTTCGGCACCGGCGTTTCCAACCTCAACGAGGTCGCGCAAAAGGTGAAGGAAGATCTCGGGTTCACCCTGGAGATGACAGCGCTGGATTCCGACAGCGTGACCCAGCGTGCGGCCACCCAGCCCAAGAGCTTCGACATTGCCGACATCGAATACTGGATCTGCAAGAAGGTCTGGCCGATCGGAAACCTTCAGGCGATGGACACGTCCAAGATCGCCAATTACGACAAGATCGTCGGTATTTTCCGGGACGGCAAGCTGACCCCTGAAAGCACCATTGCGCAGGGCACGGCACCGCACACCGTCGGTTTCGTCGAAGGCCCCGGCGGCACCGAATTCGTCGACAACGAATCCGGCTGGATGACACTGATCCCGACCATCTACAACGCCGACACGCTCGGCATCCGCCCGGACCTGATCGGACGCCCCATCGACACCTGGGCCGAACTCCTGAACCCGGAATTCAAGGGCAAGGCGTCCATCCTCGACATCTCCTCCATTGGCATCATGGACATGGCCATGGTCTGCGAGGCTATGGGCGAGATCAAATATGGCGACAAGGGCAACATGACGAAAGAGGAGATCGACAAGACCATCGGTATCTTCACCGAAGCCAAGAAGAACGGTCAGTTCCGCGCTTTCTGGAAGACCTTCGATGAGAGTGTGAATCTGATGGCCTCAGGCGAAGTCGTGATCCAGTCGATGTGGTCGCCGGCGATCACGGCGGTTCGGTCGAAGGGCATCCCCTGCATCTACCAGCCGCTGAAAGAGGGCTATCGCTCGTGGGGTGGCGGCATCGGGCTTTCATCCAGCCTTTCCGGCCTCGAACTGGACGCGGCCTACGAATATATCAACTGGTATCTCTCAGGCTGGGTCGGCGGCTTCCTGATGCGGCAGGGCTATTATTCCGCCGTGCCGGAAACATCGAAGAACTTCATGTCGGAAGACGAATGGGGCTTCTGGTTCGAAGGCAAGGCGGCAAAAGGCGACATCACCAATCCGCAGGGCCAGGTCATGGAAAAGGCCGGTGCCGTTCGCGACGGCGGATCGTTCTACGAACGCATGGGCGCGGTCGCCTGCTGGAACGCCGTCATGGACGAAAACCAGTACATGGTTGCGAAATGGAACGAGTTCATCGCATCCTGATCGCCTGATAGTGTACCTCGCGCCGGTCATATGGCGCGGGGTATCTTGTCGCTGGGTCGCGTAGCATGTCCGGATCGAACATCCGATCTAACACGTTGGTCGGCTGGCTGCTGGCCGCGCCGCTGGTAATCGTGCTTGCGTTGTTCCTGGTCCTGCCGATCGGCATGATCGTGGCTGTCAGCTTCTGGGGGTCGACGGAATTCTCGATCTTCCCGGCCTTCATTTTCGACAATTACGAATTCCTGTTCGGCTCCTCCGTCACCTATGCGGTCTTTATCAAGACCTTCATGTTCACCGGCATCACCTGGGTGTTCTGTCTGGTGATCGGCTTCACGGTCGCCTATTTCCTGGCCTTCCATGTTCGCAGCCTCACCTGGCAGGTGGCGTTGTTTCTCTTGTGCACCATACCGTTCTGGACCTCCAACATCATCCGCATGATTTCCTGGATCCCGTTTCTAGGCCGCAACGGGATCGCCAACCAGTCCCTGATCTCCATGGGTGTGATCGACGAACCGCTGGAATGGCTGTTGTTTTCCGATTTCGCCGTGGTGCTGGCCTTCATCCACCTTTACGCGCTGTTCATGGTCGTTCCGATCTTCAACACCATGATGCGGATCGATCGGTCGTTGCTTGAGGCCGCGCGAGACGCCGGCGCGTCCGGTTTTCAGGTCCTGACCAACGTCATCATCCCGCTGACCAAGCCCGGCATCATGATCGGGTCCATCTTCGTGATCACCTTGGTTATGGGCGACTTCATCACGGTCCGTTTCATGAGCGGCTCGCAATCGGCCAATGTCGGGAGGCTGATCTCCAACGATGTGTCCCTTTTGCGCTATCCGGCGGCGGCGGCCACCTCCGTCGTGCTGTTGGTCACCGTCCTGATGACGATCGGCATCATGCTGCGCTTCGTGAACATCCGGAAGGAATTGTAAAGTGTCCGGTGAACCGCGTAGCCTGTCCTTTTATCTGCTTGCCGGGTTTTTCGGCCTCTTCATCCTGTTTCTTTACGGGCCGACCATCACCATCGGCATCCTCTCCTTTCAGGGGCCGCGCGGCGGGCTGACATTTCCGATGAACGGCGTCTCGCTCCACTGGTTTCGCGACCTGTTCGAGCAGCAGGCGGTCGGCGACATCTGGGGGTCGTTCCGCCGATCCTTCGCGCTCGGCATGATGGTCATGGTGACCACAGTCATCGTCTCCGTCATGGGCGGCCTTGCCTTCCGCAAACGCTTCGCGGGGTCGACAATCCTGTTTTACCTTGTCATCACCAGCCTGATCATTCCGTCCATTCTGATCTCGCTCGGCGTCGGGCTGATCTTCAATCAGCTCGGTTTTGATGTGCACTGGACGACGTCCGGCTTCGGCTCGCAGCTCACGTGGACATTGCCGTTCGGCCTTCTCATCATGTTCGCCGTCTTCAATCGCTTCGACAAATCCTATGAGGAAGCGGCCCGCGACCAGGGCGCGACGGCATGGCAGACGATCCGGCATGTCGTTCTGCCGATCATCGCGCCGAGTCTGATCGGCGTCGCGCTGTTCGGGTTCACGCTCTCCTATGATGAGTTTGCGCGCACGCTTTTGACGGCCGGTTCCTACAACACATTGCCGCTCGAAATCTTCGGCATGACGACCAACGTCACCTCGCCGGTGCTCTATGCGCTCGGCACGCTGACGACGGTATTTTCCTTCGTGGTCATTCTGGTGTGTCTCGGGATCGTCTTCTGGCTTCAGAACCGCCGCATGAAAAAAGGTTCCGATGCCGGCAAAGGCATGGTCTGACGCCGTGCATATCCTCGTCATCAACCCGAATTCGACCGCGTCCATGACCGCCGCGATCGGCGAAGCCGCACGTGCCGCCGCCGCGCCCGGCACGACCATCACGGCAATCAACCCCGAGACCGGCCCGCCGGCAATTCAGGGACCCGAGGACGGCGCGGCCGCCCTGCCCGGCCTGTTTTCGCTGTTCGATCGTGAGGTCGTCGGACGGGAGGCATATGACGCCGCGATCATCGCCTGTTTCGATGACACCGGATTGATGGACCTGCGCGCGCGTTCGCCGGTTCCTGTGGTGGGAATCGGCGAGGCCGGCTATCTGGCAGCCGCCCGCAGGGGCAAGCGCTTCAGCGTCGTCACCACCCTTGCGGTCTCCGTTCCCATCCTGGAAGCCAATATCGCCGCCTACGGACTGGACCACGCCTGCGCCCGAGTCCGCGCGAGCGGCGTTCCCGTTCTGGCGTTGGAGGAAGACCTTGCTGCGGCGGCGCGCATCGAGGCAGAGATCGACACGGCTCTGCGTGACGACGGCTGCGACGCCATCGTGCTCGGCTGTGCCGGCATGGCGCAATTCGCCGAACAAATGCAGGCGGCCCATGGCATTCCAGTGATCGACGGCGTCGCTGCGGCCGTCGCCTGGTGTGAAGAGGCGGTTGCAGTGAAGGCGGAGGAAAACCGGTGACGGAGCATCCGAAACCGGTCGGTGCGTCGTTCTGTAGGCATTACGCCTGACCGGCCTAATCCCGCATCGCAAGCCGCACGCCGGAATTAAGCTCGATGTGGCACACCCAACATTCTTCGATCAGGGCGTCATAGCCAGGCGGCAGAAACGACTTTTGCCAATCCTCGCCAAACCGCTTTTTCACTGCGTCCAGGTTCTTCCAGAACGAGGCGAAGATCACCACACCGTCATCCTGGGCGACGCCCCGGCCATAGAAATAGCCTTCATTCCAGGGCTCGTGCCGGACGACGTCGATCGACGTCGAGGCGAACTTTTCCAGGAGGTCTTCGGCGCATCCTTCTTTGGTCCTCACCTGGAACAACCGCATGATCGGCCCGCCGCCGAGACTGTTTGGCTCCATGGGCGTTTTCCTTTCTTCTGAGTTAGACGACGACCGGCATCACCGGATCCTGCACCGGCTCTGCGAAACAAAGGAACTGGAGAAAGGCCGCGTCCAGAAATGTCCGCGTATAGCCCTCCATCGACACCAGCCAGAGGCTGGCGAGCACCGTCGCAAGACAGAGGCCTGCAAGATACCATTCCCACCGATCAGCCATTGGCGGGCACTGCCAGGCCGGACCGGTCCCGGACGGCGATCGGGCGTTCATCGATCGGCCAATGGAGCACGGCCGCAAGCAACCCGGTCAGCACGACGCTCCACCAGATGATGTCATAGGAACCGGTCTGCTCGAAGGCGAGACCGCCGAGCCAGGCGCCGAGAAAGCTGCCGAGTTGGTGCATGAGAAACACCACGCCGACCAGCGTTGCCAGATAACGCGGCCCGAAGATCTGGGCGACGATGCCGCTTGTCAGCGGAACGGTGCCGAGCCAGGTCAAGCCGATCACGGCGGAAAAGATGAGGGTCGACAGCGCGGAAGCTGGGAAAAGCACGAACAGGGCAACGATGCTGGCACGGATGAGATAGAGCACCACAAGGATATTCTTCTTGCTCAGCCGGTCGCCCAGCACCCCGCAGGCAAGTGTTCCGACGATGTTTGCCGCGCCGATGGTCGCAAGCGCCGCGCCGCCGAGCCACGCTTCCAGGTTCCGGTCGACCAGATAGGCCGGCAGATGAGTTCCGATGAAGGCAAGCTGGAACCCGCATACGAAGAACCCGAGCACAAGCAGCAGGAAACCTTTATGGCCAAGCGCCTCCGATACGGCTGCGCCCAGGGATTGCTCGGGCCCTTCTGTTATGTCCGCGCGCCCGGCGAGCATCGGCGCCATCAGGCACATGGTAAGCGCGATCAGTGCCAGGCTGGCAAAGGCCAGCGACCAGTCGAACGCATCGATCAGGTTCAACGTGACCGGTACGGACAAAAAGATGCCGACCGATCCGCCAAGCGAAGCGATGCCGAGGGCGGTGGAGCGCTGTTCCGGCGGGAACCGGCGGCCGACGGCGCCGAGCACCACCGCAAAGGTTGTCGCGCTCAAGCCAAGGCCGACAAGAAGGCCGAGGCCAAGCGTTAATCCGAGCGCAGTGGAACTGGCGGAGGCGACAAACAACCCGGCCGCATAAAGCGCTCCGCCGAAAAGAATGACCCTGGCGCTGCCGAACCGGTCGGCAATCACGCCAGCGAACGGTTGCGCAAGCCCCCAGATGAGGTTTTGCAGGGCGATGGCGAACCCGAACGTCTCACGGTTCACGGCTTGAAGCTCTTGGGTGACGGGGCCGAGAAACAGGCCGAAGGCATGACGTGTGCCCATGGCGATCAGGGCGATGATCGAGCCCGCAATCAGGACCACACGTGGATCCCTGAAGGCTTGAAAAAACGAGACGGTTTCATTCGCGGCGCGCATGGAAAATCTCCGAACCGAAAGCGTGGACCGGCCGTTGCGCTCGCGAGGAGACAAGCCAATCGCCTTGATCCGGAGATTAGCGGGATGATAATGTTCAGAAAAACGAATATATCAAAAGTTACAATTCAGGAATTCTGATATGACAACGAATTTCGATATTGACGCTCTGCGGGCCATGGTCTTCGGGATCGAGCATGGCAGTTTCGCCCGTGCGGCTGTCGAACTCGGCCGCTCCCAGTCCGCGGTCAGTATGCAGCTCAAAAAGCTCGAACAGCAGGCCGGCGTGCAGCTGTTTTCCCGAAAGGGCCGCGGTCTGGTACCGACCGAAGCCGGCGAGGCCTTTGCGGAGTATGCCCGCCGGCTGGTGGCGCTTAACGACGATGCGGCGCGGGCAATCGGTGCGGCCGTCGCCCCGGAAACGGTTCGGATCGGCCTGCCGCAGGATTTCTTCGACGATGTCATGCCGGCCACGCTGAACGCGTTTTCAGATCACCACCCGCATGTCCACGTCGCCGTGCGCGCCGGTTTCAATGATCTTTTGAGAAGCGAGATCGACGCGGGCCGTTTCGACGCCGCCATTGCCTTTTGCCCGAAGGGATCGGACACCAGAGGCGAATTGCTCTGCGAATTGCCCTTGCTGTGGCTCGCCCACAGGGATTTCGGTGAAGTGACCGAGCCCTCGTTCGTGCCGCTGGTGCTGTTCAACCACCCTTGCCTCTTCCGACAATTGGCGCTGGCCGCGCTCGACAAGGCAGGACGCCGCTGGCGCGCCGTCATGACCACGCCAAGCCTTGCCGCCGTGTGGGTCGGCCTTCAATCGGGTTTCGGCGTCGGCGTCCGGGTCGCACGCCGCGTGCCGGACGACGTCGTCAGCGTCGGCCACTGGCCGATTTTGCCGGAACTTCCGCCGGTGGAACTGAGGCTGATCAGAGCCCCCAACCCCTCTCCGATCGCCCGCGAAATGATCGACATCTTGCGCTCCACGACGCTGGATCTCATCGACAACAAAGTGCCCGTGAGACGAAAACGGGCATTTGCATAATCGTCGGGATCCGCTCCGGATGCCGCGCCTATGACGCCGGTTGACGTGCCGCGGAAGAGCGACACCGTTCGACCGGGCCGATCCGGGACACGGGTAACCGGACCGATCCGTCATTGATGCTGAATTCCCGATCAACCACATGATCGTGTAGGTTACGGCCGGTTTTTGCAGCTTTAGGTTCCCCGCACCCAATTTACTTCGCGGACCAATCCATGACTCGTTTTCCTGCCCGGCGCCCTGCGCGCGCCTCGTTTTCCGCCTCGTTCCTATTGCCCGAGACCGGCTTGACCGTAAGCCCGAGCCTGGCCCTTGGCGCCTTCGGCACGCTCACCGATGACGGTGATGTCGGGCTCTCGGCAAATGGCGGCCTCGGCTTTCAGTTGAGACATGGCATCAATGGCGGTTTCGGGGTTGGTTTTTCAGGTCTTACTGGCGGCACGCGCAACGTGTCGCTCAGCAGCAATGTGAGCATTGCGTTGAATTGAGAGGCATTGGACTTCCTCCGAACACGGGCTTTTTCCGGAACCCCGGCCAACGGACAGGGGTTCCGGTAAATCAGGTCAGCCGTTCGGATCCTTATCGGCCGTTTCACTGCCAAGCTGCAGCGCGACGCGCTCTGCGGCAAAGGCCAGGACCTCCCGGCGGGTATTGCCGGCAACGCCCTGCAGGAACGGCCAGGCAGCCTCGAGGTCGAAGACGATCCGGTCGATTTCTGCGGCATCAAGCACGTTGTCGTTTTCCAGGCCGGCGACAACAGCGCCACGCAGCGCGTTGAGAAAGCGCCGCTGTTCCGCGATTTCGCCGACGCGGACCGGCGACGGCCCGTGCCCGATATGCAGGCGATCCGCTGCGCCGTAACGGGCGGCAAGCGTATCCAATTGCGCGAGCCAGTTGTCGACATTTTCAAAGGGAACCGCCGGCGCGCCGACATTGATCAGGTCTCCGACAAAGGCGATGTTCGCGTCCTCGATTGTGACAAGCAGCGTCGCTTCCGCCTCGCTCGGGCCGAAAACGTCGAAGGAGAGCGTCGCGCCGCCGATCTCCAGAACGTCGCCGACATCCACCACCTCGGCCGCTTCGACCGCTTTCGTCAGGCGTTCCCTTGTCGCGAAGCGGTCGCCGTGGCGTTGGTTGCGCATGGCGATGAAGCCGCGGCCGTCGGTCCGGATCGATTGAAGGGTCGTCGCGTCGGTGATCACACGCGCCTCGGGAAACGCGTCCGTCCACACCGGCAATCCGCCGTAATGGTCGGTATGCGCGTGCGTGATCACGATGGCGACGACGGGCCGAGACGTTGTCGCACGCAGATGGCGCAAGGCCCGTTCCGCCTCCGGCAACAGGCGCTGCGCGTCGATCAGGACGACACCGGATTCGGTCTCGAACCAGTGATTGTTGGCGCTGTCGACGTCGTTGACCTGGCTGGCATAGGTGTTGACGCGGATTTCTTCGGCCAAGGCGCGTGCGGGGGAAGCCATGACGGCCGATAGCGCGATCAGCGTCGCGGCCGAGAGGGCTTGAATCTGTCGGTTCATTGGCGGTGCTCCTTCTGATCTGTGTTTGCGATTGCGGAATGGGCGAAGCCATTCTTGTCATGCATGTCAAAAATGGGGATGGCACCATTCTTGACAAGAATGTCAAAAATAATTCATAGGCAGACGCGATGACGCATGGGAGCGAAGAGCGATGGTCGGTGTCCGGCAATTCGACGAGGACAAGGTCCTCGACCACGTGATGGAGGTCTTCTGGCGCAAGGGGGCCGGCGAGACCACGATGGCGGATCTCGCAAGCGCGACGGGCGTGCAGCGCGGCAGTCTTTACAACGCCTATGGCGGCAAGGAACTCCTGTTGAGCAAGGCACTGGGCCGATATGCCGAACGGTGGCGGGACAAGGCCGCCGCGGCCCTGGACGATCCCGATCCGCAGACAGCGATGGCCGGCTTTCTCGGCACCCACATGGAGCGGATGCGCGATCCTATAAACCCGCCCGGCTGCCTGGTCACCGGCGTGTGCATGGAACAGAGCGACTTTTCGACCCCGATTTCAGCCGAGATCGAAGCCCAGTTCAACGCGACGGAAGCGGCCCTGAAACGCTACTTCGAGGCCGCACAAGAGCGCGGCGCCCTCCCCGCCGACCGGGATCCCCGCGCCCTTGCCCGCTTTTTCGTAGCGACGACACGCGCCATGGCCGTCATGCACAAGGCGCATCGGGGGTCGCTTGAACCGGTAGAAGACGTCGCCAAAGTGGCGCTCACGGTACTCGGCCGCACGGCGGATCTTAGCGGTTAATCCGATCGGATTTTCAACGGACCGACACCTCGCTCTTGTATCCGAGACGGATAGGGATCGCCGAGTGCAATGCATATGGGCGCTGGCGCGGACTCCGCCGGCAAGTCAATCGACCGTAATGGTAGGAGTGCCTAACTCTCCTGTGCGACCGATCTCCTGAAGAGCAACAGACTGGTTGCCAAGAGAGCGGCGCCGAGGAGCGCCATCCAAAGGAATTCAATCCAGACGGTTTCAATGCCGGCGCCCTTGAAGACGATAGCCTGGCTCGCCGACATGTAATGGCGAGAGGGCAGAAGCAGCGTTCCGACCTGCAACCAGTCGGGCTGGCCCTCGACCGGCGTCTCGCCGCCCGACAACATCAGCATCGGCAATATGGTCAGCATCACCAGGAGCGCGAACTGGGCCATCGAGCGTGCGAGCGTTGCCAGGAAGACACCGAGCGCCGTCGCCGTGAACAGGAACAGCGCCGTGCCTAGGAGAAACAGCGTCTTCGATCCGGCAACACTGATCTCCAGGAAGCCCTGCATCACGAATGTCAGCGACAGCGCCGCCGCGACGAGGACCACGGCGGCATTCGCCCAGATCTTGGCAACCGCGATGTCGAAGGGCGCAAGCGGCATGGCAAGCAGGTGCTCGATCGTGCCGTGCTCGCGTTCCCGGATCATGGCGGCACCAGTGAGAATCGTCGTCAGCCACATGATCTGACCGATCAAGGCGACAATTCCGGCAAAGCGCACCGTGTCGCGGTTCGGATTAAAGGCGCTGCGCAGAACGAGATCGATTTTGGGTGGATCGACCAGTTCGGCGCCGATCGCGAAACGACTGATTTCGGCGCTCAGAATATTGGTGATGTAGTTCGCGCCGATCCCGGCCTGTTCCATCGCGGTCGCGTCGATCAGGACCTGGATCTCCGGCCGCCGGCGCGCGCGGATGTCCTTTTCGAAGCCCGGCGGCACCGCGATGATGAACAGGAATCGACCCGCATCCATCTGCTCGGCGCCGGACCCGGGCGCGATCTGGACGACGGGCTGGAATTCCGGCGGGAAGAAAGCCGCGGCAAGCGCGCGTGACAGCGGCGAGTTGTCTTCGTCCGCGAACGCGATCGACGCGTTGTTGACCGAGGTCGCGACACCCGTTGCCTCCATGACCGGCGCCAGGGTGAAAGACCAGACGAGCAGCGCCATCATCACCCAGTCGCGGCGCAGGCTGATCATCTCTTTCTGACCGAGCCAGAAGATGCAGGAAAGCCGTTGCATTCAGGTCTCCTGTGCCCGGAGCGAGAGCGCGGCGATCCCGGTGAAGACCGGCCCGAAGCAGGCGAGCGCCAGGATGTCGGGCCCAAGCGCCTCCCAGCCCAACCCCTTGGTGAAGGCACCGACATTGAGGTGCAAAAAGTACGACGAGGGCCACAGGGATCCGATCATCTGGGCACCGCCCTCAAGCGTCGAAACGGGCTGCAGCAGTCCCGAAAACTGGATGGTCGGCACGACTGAAGCGATCGCAGTAGCAAACGTCGCGGCCACCTGGCTCGACGTCATGGTCGCGATGAGCAATCCGTAAGACGTGGTCGCCCAGACATAGAGCAAAGCGCCGATCGCGAGCGGCACGGGATCGCCTTTCAGCGGCACCCCGAAGACAAAGACCGTCATTCCGGCCAGAAGCAGGAAGTTCGCGAACGCGATCGCGATGTAGGGGATTTGTTTGCCGACGAGGAATTCCAGCCGCGTAGTCGGCGTCACATAAAAATTGGTGACCGAACCCAATTCCTTTTCCCGCGCGACACTCACCGCCATCAGAACCGCCGGAAGCATGATGAGCAGGATCGCCGGCATGCCGGGGGCCATCGCGGCGATGCTCTCAAAGCTCTGATTATACCGAAATCGGGGTTCGATCCGGGCAAGCTCGACCGCGTCTGTACCCTGTTCACGAGCCAGCACCTCCAGAAACGTTTGATGCAGCCCGGCGACATAGCCTTCCACCGTCTCCCCTTTGAACGGCATCGCGCCGTCCACTGTCGCAAGCACTTCGGTCGCTTCCCCGGCGCGCAGTTTCCGCCCGAAGTCCGGCGGCAGCTCGATGACCAGCGAAACGTCGCCCGCCGTCAATCGGCGGCGGCCGTCTTCGGCGGTCGCCAAGGCCGGCGCCGGCTCAAAGTACCGCGACCCCTCGACCTCAGAGACATAGGCCCGGCTCTCGGGCCCCTGCGAGAGGTCGAGGACCGCAAACTTCAGATCCTCGATATCCAGCGTGATCCCGTAGCAGAAGACCAGCATCAGGAGCGCCGACCCGACGAATGCAAAGGCGAGCCGGACCCGATCGCGCACCATTTCGACTGTCTCACGCCGCGCATAGGCAAGCGCACGCCCGATGCCGCCGCCATGTTTAGCGCGCCTGGTTGCTGTCGGGACGTCCGGAGCCCTTATGGGGGGCGGCGGCTCCGCGGCCTCCAGGATGGAGATGAAGGCGCCTTCCAAATCCGCCGCCTTCTCGGCAGCGACCAACGCGTCCGGTGTACCCTCGGCAAGAACCCGGCCGGCATGCATGAAGGAAACCCGGTCGCACCGTTCCGCCTCGCTCATGAAATGGGTCGAGACGAAGATCGTGACGTCCTCCTCGCGCGAAAGCTCGATCAGGAGCGCCCAAAACGCATCGCGCGCCTCGGGATCCACACCCGAGGTGGGTTCGTCCAGGATCAGCACGCGGGGTCGATGGATCACGGCAACGGCGAGCGACAGGCGCTGCTTGATACCAAGCGGCAGCTTGTCGGCAAGCGTGTCCCGGTGGGCATTCAGACCGAAGCGTTCCACCAGTTCGTCGATCCGCGCAGTCGGGTTCGCGATCGCAAAGATACGGGCATGGAGCGCCAGGTTCTGATGGACAGTTAGTTCGCCATAGAGCGAGAAGGCCTGGCTCATATAGCCTATTTCCCGGCGCATTTCCCGGTCCCGGGCGTCGACAGGTTTTCCGAACAGGGTTGCCTGTCCCGCACTCGCCGGCAGGAGGCCGGTCAGCATCTTCATGGTCGTCGACTTGCCGCAGCCGTTCGACCCGAGAAAGCCGAAAATCTCGCCGCGGCGGATCGAGAAATCGACGCTGTCGACCGCGGTGAAATCGCCGAAGCGTCGTGTTAGCCCGCGCGCGGTGATCACCGGATCGGCGTCCGGTACATGGTCGCGGGATCCGCCCGCCGAAGGCTGACGGTATTCGGGCGCCCGAAGCCGCCGGTAAGCGGTCTCAAGGCTTTCATCGCCGCCCTTCAGATCCATCGGCGTACCATGAAAGAGCACGCGTCCCGCATCCATCGCAGCGATCCAGTCGAACCGTTCGGCTTCCTCCATGTAAGCGGTCGATACCAGAACCGAGAGATCGGGATTGTCAGTGCGGATCGCTTCGATCAACGCCCAGAACTGACGTTGGGACAGCGGGTCGACGCCGGTCGTTGGTTCGTCCAGGACCAAGAGTTTCGGGTCGTGGATAAGCGCGCAACAGAGCCCAAGCTTCTGTTTCATGCCGCCGGAGAGCTTGCCCATCAGCCGGTCGGCGAAGGGCGCAAGCCCGGTCGCGGCGAGCAGCGCCGCAATCCGGGCGTTGCACTCATCCTGGCCTTGGCCGAAAAGACGCGAAAAGAATTCAAGGTTCTCCCGTACCGACAATTCCGCATAAAGGTTACGGCCCAAACCCTGAGGCATGAAGGCAATTTCCGGGCAGATACGCCGCCGGTGCATAGGATCGCCGATCGGTCCGCCGAGGACTTCGATGGAACCGGTCTGAAGTCTTTTTGCCCCGGCGATCAGGCCGAGAAGCGACGACTTGCCAACGCCGTCGGGCCCGATCAGGCCGACCAGACGACCGGCTGGCAAGTCGAGGGAAACCGCCTCCAGTGCAGTGTGTTTGCGGTACCGGTGCGACACCTCTGAAATGCGGATCGGCGCGGCAGCAGCCCCGGCGCTCATTCGAAGAGTTCAGGCGGAATACGCCTCTCCAGGGCTTCCGGCCACGCGATGTCGGCTGCAAGCCGGATGACGGCAATGCCGCGCAATCCGGTTTTCACATGTTCGATCCGGCTTGCGACCAGATCCTTCGGGATGCGGACCCGGACACGAAAGACCAATTGCTCGCGCTCACTCAATGTCTCGACCTGTTTCGGCGTGAACTGGGCTTCCGGGGAGACAAAACTGACCGTTGCCGGAATTGCGAAGTCAGGCAGGGCGTCGAGCACGATGCGCGCCTCTGCCCCGATCGGCAGGAGACCGGCTTCCTGCGCCGGGAGGAACACCTCCATGTAGACGTCCTCAAGGCTGAGAAGCGTGAGGATCGGCCCGCCTGCCCCGACAACTTCGCCGGGTTCCGCCAGTCGATACAGAACCCGTCCCGGCATCGGCGCAAACAGCGTGCTGTCCTCGATCTGCGCCTCGATCCGGCGAACTTCGGCCTCCGAGGCTGCGATCTGACTGTCGGCGGTAGCAACCCGAGCCATGGCTGCACCGAGTACGGCTTCGGCGACCTGGTACGTTGTCTCGCGCTCCTCGAAGACGCTTCTTGAGATGTTCTGTCCGTCCAGCAACGTCCGGCCGCGCTCGAGCTCGTGTGAGGCCCGGCGCAGCTCGCTGTTTCGTTGGATAACGACCGCCTTGGCTTCCGCCTTGACCTGGTGCGCCAGGGCGACCTCGGCCTTGGCCCGGTCAAGTGCGGCGGCGAGTTCGTCGGTATCCATCTCGACGAGCACATCGCCCGAGGCAACCATACTGCCTTCCGCCGCCATGACGCGTTCGACGCGTCCGACAAGGGTCGGCGCGATTTCGACCTGCTCCGCTTCGATGCGTCCGTTGCCCTGGACAAAACCGGTCGGCAAGCCCTCGCGGTTCATGGAGATAAAGGCGTAGGTCACCGCCCCTGCGATAAGAAGCGCCGCACCTACAAGAATTATCGTTGTTGTTTTACTCACGACCCCGCGTCCAGTATGTAACGACACCTTTGGAGTTTGATCCAAATCGCGCACGGATACTTTGCGGTGAATCAAGTTGGGCAACAGGAATACGCGACACAAGAAATTGCTGTAGCGGTCTATTTGGAGCCTTCGCGGCTCACGACGTCGGAGGCGATCAACCAAACGCCGACATCAGACGGTGATTGGCCGAATGGTTTCAGACCCGCCTCTTCGCCGAGTTCCTGTTTCTGTTTCGATTGCTTCAGGCCGGGCCGGTAATGCTTCGGCCCGGGGCCCTGCCCGGTCTTACTCGCCGGAAACGGCGTCAATCATCATCGCCGTATCGTAGAATTCCGAAAACGCCACGATCTTTCCGTTCTCGAAGCGCACCACGTCGCATTTCGGGCTCTCGACGACTTTCCCGGTCTTCTTGGACCGCCAACTGGTGCTTCCGATGGCGACGACGGAATCCCCTTCGGCAATGAAACGATCCACCGTGTAGTGGATCATTTCGAAATCGTTCTGCAATCCTTCGAAATAGGTCTTCAGATCCGACTTGGATTGAACCGGCGCGGTGAACTCGGCTCCCTTGGTGCCGTTGGCGAGCGAACTGAAACGAATGTGGTCGGCCATGCAATCCATCCAGACATCGACGCTGCCGCCTTTCGATTCATGCCATTGCCGATAGGCTTCCTTTAAAATTGCCTTGTTGGCCGTTTCCTGTGACATGACCCTTGTCCTTTTGCGAAAGAAGAGACGCCAATACAACCTAGGCTTGATCATACCTTCGGGCAACCGCAGAATTCCAGGCATTTCCAGGAGATCTCACCTCAACACAACCCGAAATCGCCATCAGGCTCGGCCCATCATCGCGCCGGGCCCCGTCCGGCGCACGATTCCAATGGGCCACCGTGCACAAAGCTCAATCGAATACATCAATAAGTTGTAAGAATTCTGATGCCGGTCTGCCAAGCCGTGCGCAGCTTCGCCCTATGGAGCGGCGCTAGTCGCATCCCTGCGCAGTCCGTTCCTTCGATGTCCAAAGCCCGGCAGTTCGGAATGCAGGTCAGCAGGCCGTTGAAGGCAAAACCCAGGCATCGTCGATCGAAACGCGTAACGCTTCGTTCGTCGTTGGCTGCATGGCGAGCGCCATCACCAGATGCTGCCCGATACCTTCGACCGACAAACCCGTCTCCCAGAACCCGCCGCGATAGACGGAATGGGACACCCGCGCCGGTACCGCCTCCGGTGCGTCCGACAGCGACAGGTCTTCCGGTCGAACAACAATCCGTGCCGGACCGGGTTTTGTGTCGAGCGGGCAAGCGGCCTCAAAGGTAAGGGCCCCCGTGCTAACCTGCGCCCGCCCCGAGTCTGAAGACAGTACTTCGCCGTCGACGATCGCGCTGCGCCCGATAAAGCCCGCGACCCGCTCGTTCGCCGGGCGCCGATAGACCGTCTCGGGTGCCTCGACCTGCAGGATCCGGCCCTCCCACATCACTGCGAGCCGGTCCGCAAGCGCCATCGCCTCGCGCTGGTCGTGGGTGATGTAGACGCTGGTCGCGCCGGTCTGCCGGTGGAACCGGGCAAGTTCGTCTTCCATGGCGGCCCGAAGATGCGGGTCGAGATTGGCGAGCGGTTCGTCCATGAGGATGGTGCCCGCCTGTTGTGCCAGGCACCGGGCGAGCGCCACCCGCTGGCGCTGGCCGCCGGAAAGCGCGGCCGGTTTGCGCTCCGCATAGGCGTCGAGTTCGACCATGCGCAGAATGTCGGCAACGGCTGCCCGCGCGTCGCGACGGCTTTCGCCCGCCGTCTCCAGCGGAAAGGCGACATTGTCGACGACGCTCATATGCGGCCACAGCGCATAGGACTGGAAAACGAACCCGACCTGGCGCTCTTCCGGCGGCAGGTGCAGGCCATCGCCGGCCACCGGCCGGTCGGCCAGCACGATGTCGCCCCCATCGAGCGGTTCCAGGCCGGCGATCAGCCGCAGCAAGGTCGTCTTGCCGCAGCCGGACGGCCCGAGCACCACGAAGAATTCGCCGGACGCAATCTCCAGCGAGACCTCGTCGACCGCCAGGTGGGACCCGAAGGATTTCATGAGACGGGAAAGTGAAATTGACATGGATGGGGCACAGATAAGAACAGGAACCGCGGCCCTACATGACCCATGTGACGGGTAGTTGACAACGGCGCCGATCGGTAGCCCAGGTTCCGGTGCGCAAAACAATCCCCCGGAACGCGGCGCGCCCCGGGGGATGAGATTGTGGGTCCGACGGTCTGACGAATGCCCGATTTACAGGAAGGCCTCGTCAACAAGGCCCGGCAGGGCCTGCACCTGCGCCGCGTCCAATTGGTCGTCGAGAATCACAAAGTCCGCGATTTCGCCATCGAGCGGATCCGACGGGTGGCCGATCTCGCCGGATTCGCTCGCCCAGCCATTGGCGCCGATAAGAAGCACTTCCTCGTTCGTGCTCCAGTCCTGGGTATAGGCGGTGTCCGACGCGACCTCGACGCCGTCGAGATAGACAAATGCCCCGTCGGATCCGAACGTGAAGGCAAAGTCGTATTCCTTGCCGGCCTCGACCGCATCCGCGACCCGGAACCATTTTTCGCCCTGATCGGTCTGAAACCGGACCTTGAGCGCCCCATCCTCGCCGACAAATGCGCTCAGATGTCCGCCTTCTCCAAAGCCATGCGCATCCTTTGAAAACAGCGCGTCCCGTCCGGTAATCGTATCGGCATTGAAAGAAAACGCGATCGTACCCGCTTCAAGCGCCAAGGCGTCCGAATGCATCTGCGCAAACACGTCATCCCGGTCACCTGAGAAGTCCTGCGGTCCGGCAAGGCCGAAAACGACCTCCGCCCCGGTCGCGGCCTCCAGGCCATCGAACGCCGGAAGATCGTCGGGCGGCGCGATCGGTCCGGTGTCTTCCGCGATATCGACGGGCGCAAGCGCCTCGTCCAACCGGTCGATGGTCTGAACGATGCCGTAGGCCGGCTTGGCGGTCTGCTCGATATCGCTTTCCGTGATGAGGTCGCCATAGACCTTGATCGTGCCCAGCCAGTCATCGTTATGGGCGCCGCCACCACCGCCCTGGTCGGAATAAAGCGTGATCAGCGAATGGTCGATCACGCCGTCCCCGTTTTCGTCGCCATGGGTGACGCTGGCTATTTCCGTCGTATGGCCCTCGATGATGATGCGATCGCCTTCTGCCCGGCTGTAATCCATGATCACGTCATCGCCGATCTCATCCACCCAATGGTCGTGCACGTTTTCGTTTTCGCCGGCGACGCCATGCCAGCGGATCGTGCCGTCATCGTTGGTATGCTCTTCGATGAAGCGTTCCTTGGCATTGATCAGCGTCTGGAAATAGAAGATGTCGGCGCCCGACCCGCCGATCATGATGTCGTCGGCCGGGATCGGCTGGTCGGGATAGAGCTTGCCGGTCGCCGGATCGAGTTCGTCGTAGGGATCGCCCTCGTCGCGGTCAGGGTCTTCGGTGACGAACGGTTCACGCCCGTCGGACCGAGAGATCAGGAGGTCGTCGCCGCCGCCGCCGATCAGCGTATCCTCGCCGTGGCCGCCATCGAGCACATCGTCGTCGCCGCCGCCATTGACGGTGTCGTTGCCGTACCCGCCGTGCAGGTAATCGGTGTTGGAGCCGGCACCGAGGGAATCGTTGCCGCGGCCGCCGAAATTCGCGTTGCTCTCGACCCAGCCGCCGATGCGCTCCTCGCCGTCGGTGCCGACGCTTAGTTTGACCGGCCCGATCGGCGCGCCGTCATGGCCGATGCCGTACTGGGCAGCGAGCGTCTTCAGGGTGTCGGAGGCATGGTGCAATTGCGCGAATGCCGGCAGGATGTCCTCAAAACTGAGAGCCTCGAGCGCGGCTTCCTCAAAGGCCGGATCCGTCTCGCCGGCAAGCGCGGCCGCCTCCACCGGCGACACCTGACTGTCAAACAGCGCCACGTCCGAAATCGTGCCGACAAAAGCGTCATGCGGGCGCTGGTCGTCCTCCATGCGGTAGGCTCCGGTCGCGCCGACCAGCAGCGCCCGCTCGTTGGTCTCCAGGCCCTGTTTGAATTCCGGTTCGGCGGCAACGAGTGTCCCATCCAGATAGATCTTCAGGCCGTCGTCGCCGAACGACACGGCAAGATGATAGGTCTGGCCGGCGGCAATCGTAACGCCCGGGATCTTCAGGTGCTCCGATGCTTCGGTGGATTGCTGACGCACCAGCAATTCCCCGTCCTTGACCCAGACCGAGAGGTGTCCGCCGGCATCGAAGCCGTTGCCGTCCTTGGAAAACAGCGCCTTCTTGCCAGTGACATCGTCGGCGGTAAACGCGAGCGACAGCGTGCCGTTCGGTACTTCAAGGGCCTCGGAATGCGCGACCTGAACGTGATTGTCCCGGTCGCCGTCGAATGTATGCGACCCGGCGAGGCCGAAGACGGGGCCCGTGCCGTTGACGGTGCCGAGATCGCCGGTGCCAGGCAGGTCATCGGGCGGCGCGATCGGACCCGTATCCGGCGCGATATCGACGGGCGCAAGCGCCTCATCCAGCCGATCGATGGTCTGCACGATGCCGTACGCGGGTTGGGCCGTCTGCTCGATATCGGCCTCCGTGATAAGGTCGCCAAAGACCTTGATGGTACCGAGCCAGTCATCGTTGTGGGCACCGCCGCCATTGCCCTGGTCGGAGTAAAGCGTGATCAGCGAATGGTCGATCACGCCGTCCCCGTTTTCATCGCCATGGGTGACGCTGGCAATTTCGGTCGTATGGCCCTCGATGATGATGCGATCGCCTTCGGCATGACTGAAATCCATGATCACGTCATCGCCGATCTCATCGACCCAATGGTCGTGCACGTTTTCATTTTCGCCGGCGACGCCGTGCCACCGGATCGTGCCGTCATCGTTGGTATGCTCTTCGATGAAGCGTTCCTTGGCGTTGATCAGCGTCTGGAAATAGAAGATGTCGGCGCCCGACCCACCGATAAAGATGTCGTCGGCCGGGATCGGCTGGTCCGGATAGAGCTTGCCGGTGGCCGGATCGAGTTCGTTGTAGGGGTCGCCCTCGTCGCGGTCCGGGTCCTCGGTCACGAACGGCTCGCGACCGTCGGCCTGGGAAATCAACAGGTCGTTCCCGGCACCGCCGATAATCGTATCTTCACCGTGGCCGCCGTCGAGCACGTCGTCGTCGTCACCGCCGTTGACGGTGTCGTTGCCGTACCCGCCCTGCAGATAGTCGGTATTGGAACCGCCGCCGAGCGAATCGTTGCCGCGGCCGCCGAAATTGGCGTTGCTCTCGACCCAGCCGCCGATGCGCTCCTCGCCGTCGGTACCGACGCTCAGTTTGACCGGCCCGATCGGCGCGCCGTCATGGCCGATGCCGTACTGAGCAGCGAGCGCCTTCAGGGTGTCGGAGGCATGGTGCAATTGCGCGAATGCCGGCAGGATGTCCTCAAAACTGAGGGCGTCGAGCGCGGCTTCCTCAAAGGCCGGATCGGTCTCGCCGGCAAGCGCGGCCATTTCGACGGGCGACAACTGGCTGTCATAGACCGCGACACTCGAGATCGTGCCGTCGAAAAAGTCCCGCAGCGAGGCATCCGGGTTTTGCCGATGCATGGTCGAGGCGCCGATTGCGAGCGCCTCTTCGTTTGTATCGATCCCCTGTTTGAATTCCGGCTCGGCAGCGGCCAATTGACCGTTCAGGTAGACTTTGAGACCGTCGTCGCCGAAGGACACGGCCACATGATAGGTCTTGCCCGTTTCGATCGGCAGGTCGGTCAGGCGGAGCTTTTCAGAAGCGGTCGTCGATTGCTGGCGGACTTCCAGGACGCCGTCCACGATGCGCACCGTCAGGTGGCCGCCATCGCTGAACCCGTTGGCGTCCTTAGAAAACAAGGCCCGGGTCCCGGAAAGATCGTCAGCGTTGAAGGCAAGCGATACCGTCCCCTCGGCAAGCGAAAGCGCGTCGGGATTGCCGGCGTCATGATAATCGTCTTTGGTACCGGAGAGGACGAGCGGGTCGGCAAGTGTGAAAACGGAACGGCGTGCGTCCAGCGCCATTGCAGCGCCTGTCGTATCGGTCACAGCTTCTTCTCCCATGATGTGTAGTATTGGATGGATATCGACGGCAGGCACACTGAAGGCTTCGAAGAAGAGGCTCCCTCGAGTTCGAAGTTTACTGCAGTGATGGACAGCCAGTGCTTGGAGTGACGGTGCATTGGCCTGATCGCGTAGGTATCAGGGCGATTTGTTTTTAGTTTGCGGAAACAACGTCGGGAACTTGCTGAAAAACTGGAAAAAATAAGGCGCAACTATATGATATATATAGTTAATTTGAAATAACAACGAGAGCACGAACCGGTTCGGAACTGGCTCCCGAAGGCCGCGCCTGGTGCAGCGCAATGACGAAGATCGCGCCGGAATTCGCGAAAAATTTTTCTATGCGCCAATAGATTGTCGAGTGTGAAAAAGGCGCGAGGCAATCTGGATGACAGGTTCACAAACCGTCGGTTTCAGGAATCCTTGCCAACGGCCGGCGCAACAATACCGGTCTCGTCGAACGCGACATCGATGAAGTTGCGGACAAGGCGCAAGTCGCGTTTGTCGATCTGGGTGACCAGAGAGTTCCGGTAGGTCTCCGGCATTTCTTCGATCGGCAGGCCGACAAGGCTCGCCGAGGGCGCCAGGCTGTCCTCCAGAAACAGGCCGACCCCGATCCCGTGCAGCACGGCTTCTTTCAGCACGGGAAATGTCGTGGTCTTCACGACTCGCGAAAACGAAAGCCCCTGCATTTCCGACTTGGATTTCACGACACGCTGGGTAAAGGAGCCGTCCTCCGGCAATATCACCGTTTCTTCGGCCAGTTCCTTCAATGAGATCGATTTCCGGCCGGCGAACGCGTGGTCGTGGCGGACATGCGCCAGGTAGCGCGTGCGGTCGACATCCTCGATGTAAAGACCTGCCACGCGGTCCGGTTCGGTATAGATCGCGATATCGACTTCCCGGTCCCGCACCATGGCTGTCGAAAGTGTCCAGCTGAACAGCGAAAACTCGATCTGCACCTTCGGGAACCGGGCGGCGAAACGGGCGATGATCGGCATGGCCGGCCGCGGCGCGGTGGCGACGACGCGTAAAAAGCCGTTGGTCAGGGCGCTGTAGCTCTCGACCCGCTCCTCGATCAATTGCTCGAGTGTGGCAAGACGGTCGGAGATCGAAAACAATTCGCGCCCGGCCCGTGTGAGTTCGAGCCCGTCGCGCCGGCGCACAAACAGATGCGTGCCCATGCTGCGTTCCAGTTTCGCCACATGCTGTGTGATGGAGGATTGTGTGACGCCGAGCGCCAGCGCCGCCCGGGAAAAACTGCCCTGGCGCGCAGCGTGGGTAAAAGCGGAAATCTGATAAGGACTGGGCTTCATTGGGCTTTTGATTGTCGGGACAGAGTCGGCGGGAAACGGCGGGATTGCAACGATGCCCGGATTTGTATCAGCCATTAGCTGAGCTAATATGACGTCACAGAACAGATAATCGCCTTTGCTATCGACCGGGCTCGAAAGGGAACCCGGTGGAGCACCGAATGACGGCGATTGCGCTTTCCCGTATCCGCAAATCCTTCGGAACGACCGAGGTTCTCAACGACGTGGACCTGTCCATCCGGACCGGGGAATTCCTGACGCTGGTCGGGCCGTCCGGATGTGGCAAATCAACCCTCTTGCGCATCCTGGCCGGTCTGGAAAATCCCACGTCGGGCGACGTGCGGATCGGCGACCGGCTGGTCAACAGCGTGCGGGCGTCAGACCGCAACCTCGCCATGGTGTTCCAATCCTACGCGCTTTATCCGCACCTGACGGTGGCGGAAAACATGCTGACGCCGTTGCGGCTCCGCGACCTGACGTTCTGGCAACGCCTGCCGATCCTCGGCCCGCTGATCGCGCGGTCCAGGCACCGCGCGCTCCGCGACCAGGTCGCCGAAACCGCAGCGGTCCTGAAAATCGAAGCCCTGCTCGATCGCAAGCCGGGCCAGCTTTCCGGCGGCCAGCGCCAGCGCGCCGCGCTCGGCCGCGCCATGGTGCGCAAGCCCTTAGCCTTTCTGATGGACGAGCCGCTCTCCAATCTCGACGCTGCCCTGCGCGTGCACATGCGCTCCGAGCTGGCCGAATTGCATCGCACGCTCAACGCCACCTTCGTCTATGTCACGCACGACCAGGCCGAAGCGCTGACCATGTCGGATCGCATGGCGGTGATGATGGACGGCCGGATCCTGCAGCTCGACGATCCGCAGACGATCTACGACGATCCGACCGACATCCGGGTCGCCGAATTTGTCGGCTCGCCGAAGATCAATCTGCTGCCCGGCACACGTGACGGCAACCTGCGCGTCACCTGCATGGGCGTGCCCTTGCAACGCGCCCTTGAGGACAGTGCGACCGAAACCTCGCGGACTCTGACGGTCGGCCTGCGTCCGGAGCATCTAAGGATCGCCGAAAAACCGGGCGAAGCGACATTCCAGGGCCGCGTCGTGCACCGCGAAAACCTCGGCGCCGATATCTACCTGCACCTTGCCCTGAACGACGGCGAGCAGCGGCTCATCGTGCGCGGCGCACCGCATGAAAATGCCCACACCACGATCGGCTCAGTGGTTCACGCCGAACGGGTGTTGGGCGAAGCCCTTGCCTTTGCGCCCGATGGGTCACGCCTGCGTTTTGCCGATGGGCGGAAAGCGACCGCCGCGCCGAATGAACAGGCAGTTGCCTGATGGTCCGTTCCCGCGTCCATATCTGGTTTGTCGCGCCGGCAATCATGCTGATGGTGGTGATCCTGATCGTGCCGATCGGCATCGCGGCGGTCCTGAGCTTCACCGATTACAGCCTCGGCAATGCCGGCGCCGACTGGGTCGGCTTCAAGAATTACGACCGGATCTTCACCCGCTCGACCTATGAAAAGATGTTCGTCGCCACCTTCACCTATGTGGCGGTCGTCGTGCCGATGTCGGTGGCGCTCGGGCTTGGCGCGGCGCTCCTGATCAATTCGGTGCGAAACTTCGGCGACCTCTACAAGACCATCTACTTCCTGCCCGTCATGGCGGCTTTGCTCGCCATGGCGATCATCTGGGAATTCGCGCTGCATCCGACCATCGGCGTGGTCAACCAGATGCTGTCGTCCGGCTGCGGCACGGTGCTGGAATCCTGGTCCTGGTATGCCGCGGGCTGCGCCCGCACGTTCCCGCTCTGGCTGACCGACCGGGATTACGCCATCTGGACGGTCGCCTTCATCGGCGTCTGGCAGGGTTTCGGCTTCAACATGGTTCTGTATCTCGCCGGCCTCACCTCGGTGCCGCGCGAACTCTACCATGCGGCGGAAATGGATGGCGCCCGCTCTGCATGGGACCGGTTTCGGCTGGTCACCTGGCCGATGCTCGGGCCCACGACCGTGTTTGTCGTGACCATCACCTGCATTCGCTCGTTCCAGGTGTTCGACACCGTCGAGGCGTTTTATCCGCAGGGCGGCGGACCGTCGAAATCGGTCTACGTGATGATGTTCGCAATCTACGAAAAGGCCATCCAGCAAAACCTGATGGGCATCGGCGCGGCGATCACCGTGGTCTTCCTCGCCTTTGTCATGATGCTCACGCTCATCCAGCGCTGGCTGGTCGAAAGACGGGTACATTATTCATGACCGACCTCGCGCTCGACCGGCCCGCACCGCGCACCGAAACCGCCACTCGCTTCTCGGCCGTGGAGACCCTCAAACACGCGGTCCTGATCCTCGGCTCACTGATCGTGCTTCTCCCGTTCTACGTGATGCTGAGCTATTCCTTCAAAAGCCCGCGCGAGATCATGACCAATACGGGCGGCTTTTTCGGATCGCAGCAGCCATTCCGCGACGATTTCTGCATCAAGCTCGGCAATGCCGCGGAAGACTGCATGGTCACGCCGATCCTCTACAATTACATGACCGCCTTCGAAAAGGCGCCGCTGCTTCTTTACCTGTTCAACGGCGTGGTGGTGACCGTCTCGATCTTTGTCATCCAGGTCCTGGTCGCCCTGCCCTGTGCCTACGCGCTCGCCAAACTCAGATGGTGGGGCCGCGAGGCGGTGTTCAGCATGGTGCTCTTCTGCTTGCTGATCCCGGTCCATGCGATCGCGCTGCCGCTCTACATCATGCTGTCGAAGGCCGGGCTGACCAACACCTACGCCGCCCTCATCATTCCCTGGACGATCTCGGTCTTCGGCATCTTTCTCATGCGCCAGTTCTTCATGACGGTACCCGACGACCTGATCGACGCGGCCCGCATGGACGGCATGAATGAGTTTTCCATCATCTGGCGCGTCATGCTGCCGACCGCCATACCGGCGCTTCTGGCCTTCGGGATCTTCTCGGTCGTCGCACACTGGAACGATTATTTCTGGCCGCGCATCGTGATTACCGGCAACCGGGACCTGTTCACGCCGCCACTGGGATTGCGCGAATTCAAGGGCGATGCCGACGGCGACAATTTCGGGCCGATGATGGCGACCGCGACGGTCATCGTCACGCCGTTGATCGTGGCGTTTCTCATGGCCCAGCGCCGCTTCATCGAAGGCATCACGTTGAGCGGCATGAAGTAACAAAAACAGCGAGAACGAGCGGGGGGGGCGGGCCCGGGGCCGCCGCCCCCCCCCCCCCCTACAACCGCCGCGGGAGAAAAAAAGGCGCGCCCCCGGTGACAACC
>JBCDLT010000085.1:0-26253 GCA_038745065.1 Pseudomonadota bacterium
CGGCGGGGCCGAAATCCCCTATGTCATCGCCTATCACGAGGTGATCGAGGCGCCGGTCAATGGCGCAGCGCAGGCGGCAGCCTACGATCCGGACCGCTGTGACGTTATCTATGACGGGGCGATCTCACCCGATTTTTACGGCTGGGTGTTCCCGCATGGCGAACGGGCGAGCGTCGGCATGGGGACCAGCGTCAAGGGCGTCGACCTCAAATCGGCCACGCGATCGCTACGTGTCTCCGCCGGCCTCGATACCTGCGAGACCGTGCGGCGCGAAGGCGCGCCGATTCCGCTGAAACCGCTGTCCAGATGGGACAACGGGCATGATGTCGTTTTGTCCGGCGATGCGGCGGGCGTCGTGGCGCCGTCGTCGGGCGAGGGCATCTATTACGCCATGGTCGGCGGCCAATGCGCTGCGGAAGCCGCGCTCGCCTGCCTCGCGTCCGGCCGGGTTCGGGATCTGCGGCTTGCACGCCGGCGTTTCATGGCCGAGCACAAGACGGTATTCAAGGTGCTGGGTGCCATGCAGGATGCCTATTACCGGTCCGACGAACGGCGTGAGCGTTTTGTTTCGTTGTGCCGCGACGTCGACGTTCAGCGTCTGACATTCGAGGCCTACATGAACAAGAAGCTTGTCCGCGCAAGGCCCTTGGCCCACTTGAAGATCATGGTCAAGAATATCGCGCACCTGACAGGTCTGGTGCCGGCGGCGTCCTGACGGGGCCGGTGGATCGGGGAAAGCGGAGGCGGCGCACTGGCCGATTTTGCGAGGGCGGGCGTGCCGGACGATCCGATCACAAACGAGACCGATCTAACGAAACTGGCGTCGCAAACGCTGGACATCTATGAACGCAACGCCGCCCGCTTCGATCGGGAACGGCCGAAGCATCTGCATGAACGCGGCTGGCTCGACCGGTTCTGCGCACTCCTCCCGGAGCGCGCGCGCATCCTGGATCTCGGCTGCGGAGCAGGAGACCCGTTCTACCCCTACCTGGCCGGCCGAGGCTATTCGGTTACCGGCATCGACCAGGCCGAGGCCATGCTCGCAATCGCCAGGGCGCATTTTCCCGACGGCGACTGGCGCCACGCCGACATGCGGGTCCTGGATCTTTCCGAACGGTTTGACGGCATCTTCGGGTGGAACAGTTTCTTTCACCTCACGCCGGCCGAGCAGCGCACGACGCTGGATCGGCTTGGCGCGCATCTGACGGACGGGGGTGCCCTGATGCTGACCGTCGGGCCGCGTGCCGGCGACGTGGTCGGATGGGTCGGCGACGATCAGGTCTATCGTTCCAGCTTGTCGCCCGCTGAATATCAAGACCGTCTTTCCGGCCTTGGCCTGCGGATCGTGGATTTCGTCGCGGAGGATCCGGATTGCGACTTCCATACGGTTCTCCTGGCCAAGAAAGGCGAGGTCTGACAGAGCGTCGGTCGGGTGCCGATGCGAAACCCGCGATACATTCGCTCGGTTAAAGGTCGTTGGCGGGTCACAACCCCATGCCCTGCCGGCTTGATCCGGGATACCCGGTTTACCGGCATAATGACCGGTGCTTCCGGGTCGCCCGGCTTAGGCGATCTTCGGCGTCTCAAGCGCCAGGTTCGCCGGCAGGAAAGCCGGCGATTGCCCAACCGGCCACCCTCTGGATAAACTGGTCCAGAATTCAGCCTTCTTTGGGAGGCGCTGAACGTGAGTGAAACGCCCGACAAAAGCGCTCTCGGCCGGCTAAAGCTGTTTTTCGCATTCGGCGTTGCGGCCCTCGTCAACCTGTTGTTTGCCGGTCTCGCCGTGGTGGGCATGCTTGTCGTCAACGCCATCGTCCAAGCCTGGCGGGCCGGCGAGGCAGCGACCAGCGAGGCGGCGTTGTTTGGCGCACTCGGCGTCATCATGGTGCTGGTTGGTACCGGATATCTATACTTTGCCTATATCGGCGCGCCGCGTTTTCTGGCCGGTATCGAGCGACGGCGCAAAAAGTATCAGGACAGGCCATGGCTTCTCAATCGCCAATGGCGGGCGCGGCGCGTCATTCATTCCGTCAAGTTCACGGCCTGGTTCATGTGGTTCTGGTGCCTGCTCTGGTGGGGCATCATCGGTTTTTTGTGGTCGGTCAACAAAGATGAGATCGTCGCGGCACTTGGCGGGTCCTGGGGCGATGCCATTCCCGCGGCCCTTCCGTTTGTGGTCGGCGCCATCGCGCTGTTGGTGGCGATCAAAATGACCTGGCAGCGCTTTCGCTACGGCGATGCGGTGCTGCTCATCGACACTCTTCCGGGCTATCTGGGCGAGCATTTCCGCGGCAAGGTTCTTGCACGGCTCGCGGGCCGCCCGAAGCAACCGGTCAGTCTGAGCTTGACCTGCGGCAGCCTCAGAAGCGTGCGCCGCTGGACCGGCGGTCGCCTCGAAACGGTCTGGATTACCGATCCCCTATGGTCAGAAAGCGCCAGTTTGCAGCCGACTCAGACCCTCCATGACAGGGACCGGGTCACCTTGCCGATCGACTTCGCCCTCCCGCCGGACCTGCCGGAAAGCGGGCATATCGCCGACGACCCGCAAATCGTCTGGACCCTCAAGGTGACACCGGGATCGGTGCCGGACCGCGCACTGAAAAGTACATTTCAGGTGCCGGTCTTTAAGCGTCGTGTCGGCGCTTGAGCGTCGGATGATGCCAAGACGTCATCGGTCAAATTGAGACCGTACGGGCAGTGCCTGAGGCGCTGACACTATGGGCCCGATCATGTGCGGAAAGTCGGCATACCGTAAGCGCGCACCAATCTCTTTCTGTTCTTGTGAAGCTTTCACCGATTGCCGACCGGCGCCGCTTGCATATGTCGGCGTATGTCCCGGGTCACAAAAAAACCGGACCGGGCGAACCCGGTCCGGTGATCGGCGCTCGTTGCCAAGCTGCCGATTGCCGCATGTCTTGGCCTACTCGTATTCCGGTGGGCCTCCCTTGGCGAGTTCGGGCCAGTCGGCGATCTTGTTCATGCCGCCCATCGGTTTGGAATAGCCCTGATGGCAGGTCTTGCAGGCCGCCTTTGGCGCATCGGCATGTTTCGGTCCGAGCCGGTTGGGCGGATAGGTATCCCGCAGCGGCGTCAGGTATTCGGTATTCATTTCCTGCACCATGTCGATACCCAGCAGCGCGATCGCCCATTGGGGTGTGACCTGACCCGGATCGTAGAAGGCGTTGGAATTGTGGCAGAACAGGCAATTCACGTTCAGCGAATTCGCGAAATAGTTCATCAGCGAATAGGTGCGTTCCGTGTCCTGGATGCTTGCCGTGCCTTCGTTATCCACGCGGGCTTCAAGATCGTGCACCTTGATTTCACCGTCCTTGTTCAACAGCTTGTCAAGCGCATCATGGGGCAGGGACGTCGATACAGTCTGGGACGTTGCGTAGTTTTGCAGGGCCGACCATCCCTCGACTGACTCGAGCTGCGGATCGATGCGGAACCAGATGTTATTGGGCACGTTCTGGCCGCGGTGACACGTGTAACAATTCACTCCGTTTTCAGCGACATGCGCGTCCCAGTTCTCGTTGATGTTCTGGGTCATCTGGATCATGCGGCGGGCGACGACCTTGGTGTAGACGTCGTCGGCGGCATAGTTTTCCTCATTGGCGTGGCAATAGGTGCAGCCCTGTTCCGGGCTGACCCAGAGCGTGATCGCGCCCATGAGACGGTTGAAATTGTCTTCCGTCAGATCGCCGAGCACCTGGACGTTTTCATAGATGTCTTTGGCTAACGGTTCGCCGCCTTCCGGCTTGATCGGTTCTTCGGTGTAATAGTCCTCGATGGTCGGATCGGGCGTGTTCAGTTCGGATTCGAACTTGACGATGCTCATGCCGGTGCCGCGCGGACCTGTCTGCAGCGACGAGGTTGCCGCCGGGTTGCCCCAGGTGATGATCAGGGCCGCCACCAGGATCGCGCCGCCGCCGGCGCCGATGAGAATGGCCGGACCGTAGATATCGGTCGGATTCTCCCGGTTCCACTTCGAAAACCAGTTGAGATCAAACATCTCAGCCTCCTTCCGCCTGATAGGCTTCGTAGCCGTACGATCCGTCGTATGGCGGTGCGAAGCTGTTTTCGACGGCCCAAATGTACCAATTGTCGACAACGGTTCCGGTCAAGAGGATGCCGATGCCGCCGGTGATCGGGGTCAGGACGGCAAACCACCACGCCCAGCGGTGAATGCCTTCCATCGTGGCGTTGAAGCCCATGGTCCAGCGCCAGAACAGCGCGGCCCGTTCAGAGGCCGTGCCCCGGTCGTAGATCTGCTCCAGTTCCCGGTCGCCGCCGAGCCGCGACACGGCGAGAATGGTCGCGCCATGCATGGCGAACAGAAGTACCGAGCCGTACAGGAAGACGATCGAGAGGCAGTGGAACGGATTGTAGTAGAGGTTGCCGTACCGGATGGAAAATGCCGTGGTCCAGTCGAGGTGCGGGAAGATGCCGTAAGGCACGGCTTCCGACCAAGACCCCATGAGAACCGGGCGGATCAGGCCCAGCACCAGGAAGAGCCATATCGCGGAAGCGAACGCCCAGGCGACATGCTTGCCCATGCCAAGCGCCGAGGCGCGCAAGTACGAACGGACCCACCAGGACAACACGGACACCAGCAGGAAGAAACTGGCGATGATGTACCAGCCGCCGTCATTAAGCGGCGGCATGCTGAGGCCGTGTTCCGGACCCGGCGGTTCCAGCGCCAGCCAGAACAATTGCCGGATGAATTCCGGGATCGACCACCCGACCTGCGCCAGCATGTTGAAGCCGATGATGTTGAGCCACAACGTGCCGGTTATGATCGAGACGATCCCGAACCAGCCAAGGTGGATCGGTCCGAGCTGGGCGTTGCCGATCCAGCCGATCAGGCCGGAAAAGCCTGGTGTGCCGCCGCGCTCGCGCGACAATCCGTAGGCGTTGTCGATGCCGAGTTCGGCCGGACCGCGGACCTGAACCTGATTGAAGATGTTCTGATATTCAGCCACCGGTCATACTCCCTGGCTCGGCCAGATCGGCAGGTTGAGCCACCAATTCCACCATTCAGGCCAGCCCTTGTTCCAAACGGGACCCGAGATCACGATACAGATCGCTGACCAGAACCCGGCATTGAGGGCGAGCAGCAGACCGAGACGGTGGATCCCGAGTGTGCCGACGGAGTACCCGATGAAGTCTCGGAAGAACGTGTCCTCGTGGTCGGGCGTCTTGGCTTCCTGGCCCTTTTCCGGATTGGCGGCCGACAGGATCAGGCCGCCGTGCAGGGCGAGCGCCAGGGTGGTCGTAAAGAAGAACGTGACCGCCAGCATGTGCGCCGGGTTGTAGTGGAAGTGCAGGTATGAATAGCCGACGTTGGAGACCCAATCGAGGTGGCTGAAAATGCCGTATGGGAAACCGTGTCCCCAGGCACCGAGCAGCACCGGCCGGATCACAACCAGCGTGGTATACGCGAAGATCGCGACGCTGAATGCCACGGGAACGTGGTAGCCGATCCCCAGTTTGCGGCAGATTTCCACCTCGCGCAGCGCCCACGAGATAAAGGCGCCATGGGCGCAGATCGTGATGATCTGCCAGAGCCCGCCTTCGCGCAGCGGCGCCAGGCCCAGACCGTATTTCAGGTCGGGCGGCGCAATGTTAATAAGCCATGGATTGAAGGTGCCCTGGATGGCCGCGCCCCAGAAGATCAGGATCGTGCCAAGGCCGGCAAAGAAGACAGTGGTGACGCCGAAGAAGCCGACATAGAAGGGCCCGGCCCAGAAGTCGAAAAGATCACCTCCTATTAGTGTCCCTCCGCGGATGCGGTATTTCCGTTCGAAACTCAGTAGTGCCATAGTATGCACTCCACATGTGGCGGCTGCTTCATGATGAATGCGAGCGTTTCGTCAGTTTGTTGCGGGCAAATGCGCCTGTCATTCGCCCGCAACTGGGTTATCGACTGGCTGGACCAGCCAGGAAGCCGAAGCCGTTCAGTTACGGCTTGCCGCTTCCTGGGCGGCGATTTCAAACCAGTTGTAGTGGTCCGTGCTGAGCAGGACGAGATGGATCATCGCTGCCAGCAAGAAGAGGAACACGCCCTGTGCGATGAACACGCGACGCGGGTCGAAAATCAGCCAGATCTTGTAGAACTTGCTCATCATTTTTCGGCCCTCCTCACAGATAGAACCACGGACGCCAGATGAACACGGCCAGATGAGCGACAGCGGCAACAGCCGAGAACAGCCATAGCCCGCTCAAATAGACGGAGTGCAACTCCTGAGCCTGTTCATCCGTTAGACCTGTGAAAGACAGGTCCGAGTTTTCAGCCATAAACTTTCCTCCGGATCGTTTGACTGATGCCGCGGGCAACCGCGACGCGACGCCGCTCGGGCATGCGCCCGCTCGACGATTCGCGACCCCGAAGGGCACGCGAATGGGGTCCGGCGATCAGGCCGAAAAAATCAACGGCGTTATGATCCGTGCCTGGCTGCGAGCCCGGCTGTAGATTCCAACGCGGTTTACCCGGTCGCCGGAGCGAACGAGATCGAGCGCCCAGTTCACGACCGCCCAGGGCAGCGAGAACAGAAAGATCACCGAGAAATAGAAGGCGTATTCAAGCTTTCCGGTTTCGGTCCGGCGACCCGGATCCGTTGCCTGCGTGCGCCTAGAGATCATGTCTCCCTCCCTGTTTCGGTTTCATGTCCCCCGGTGGTTTCCGGGGTAAAGTCGGGGTTCAATTCAGCAACGAGCGCGCGGTCCACCGCGTCGGCCCCTCGATCGAGGGCCGCGCCCTCGGCCGCGTCGCGCAGCGATTTGGCGATCGAAATCCGGGTCAGAACCGGATGGCTTTCGACGATCTTGTCGAGAAGACGCTGAGCATCCTCGTCCCACGGGAAGTCGCGACGCAGCGTGGTCGGGGTCGCGGCCGCGCTGTCGAGCTCGTTGCCGAGCGGTAGTACGTGGAACAAAGCGTCGAACAGACCGTTGCAGATTTCCTGGATCAGGTAAGTCGCACCCGCATATCCCATCATCGGCGTACCGATTGCCCGACGGATGGCGGCGCCCGGGAATCCGGCCGGGATAAAGGCGGGTTTCGGACCGAAACACTGGCTTTGCTCTGCAAGATAGATCTTTTCGTTGATCGAACCGAGCACGAGCAGCGGGCGGTGTTCGCCGAGCAGGGCGCGAACCTGGTCGTTGTTCGTCTTGGCGCCGGGCTTGCGGGCAACCGCGAAAGCGCAGGGCAGGCCCATATCACTTTCCAGGAAGTGCCGGATCCCGCGCGCATAGGTCTCGCTGGCGACGATCGCAAAGCTTGCCGTGCAGAAGAAGTCCTGAGTGACTGACCGCCAGAGGTCCCAAAGGGGTTTTATGGTCGAATGCTTTTCCTGTTCGATGAACGGTTCGGGATCGAGGCCCGTCAGTTCGCCGAGTTTGCGCAGGAACCGCGTCGTGGAATCCACGCCGAACGGCGCCTGCAGATAAGGTTTGCCGAGGACCTCTGCGAGGCCGCGGCCGAATTCGCGGTACATGACGATATTGACATCGGCGTCCACGAGGCGCGGCATTTCGGCCAGATGCGATCCGAGCGGCATGACCATATTGACCTCGCATCCGAGGCCGGTCACCAGGCGACGGATTTCCGCTAGGTCGGAGGGCATGTTGAAGGTACCGTACATGGGGCCGAGAATGTTGACCCGGGGCGGCGCATCCGGCGCGCGCTTCGGCGCCTTCGGCATGCGGCCGCGCGACATCCCGAATTCGGTGAAGATCCAGGTCATGGCGCGATCGGCGGCCTGCCATTGATCCTCATCGATCGTTCGGGGCAGGAAGCGTTGCAGGCTGGTGCCTTCCGCGGTCACGCCGCCGCCGATCATTTCAGCAATCGAACCGGTCACCACAACGGAGGGCAGGGCGGGATCGAGGTTCGTCCAGGCGCGTTTCATGGCGCCTTCCGTGCCGTCGCGGCCCAATTCCTCTTCGCCGAGACCGGTGACCACGATGGGCAGTTCATGGGGCGGAAGCGCGTCGGTGTAATGCAGGACCGACGTAACCGGCAGGTTCTCGCAGCCGACCGGACCGTCGATCACGACCTGCAGGCCCTTGACGGCGCAAAAGGCATACACGGCGCCCCAATATCCGCCAGCCCGGTCATGATCCTGGACAAGCATCAGATCGGCTCCTCGATATTGTTTGCGCGGGCCGCCGCCTTTTCCAGTTTGCGCGCCCGATGCGCCCGGAAACGCGGTTGCAGGTTGGGTGCTCCTTCCCAGATGCCCGCGTTGTCGCCGGTGCCGGTGTCGCCGAAGAACGCCTTCATACGGGCCATGCGTTCGCGATTGCCGATCGCCGCGTTGACGACCTGTGCAAGGCTGCCTGCGCCTGCCGGGCCCATCAGCGGCCGGGCCGAGACCAGATTGGTGAAGTAGAGACCCGGAATGCCCTTTTCCTTGGCCTTCTGCACGACCGGTGTCGTGCCGATCGCCAGATCCGGCTCGATCGCTTCCATGGCGGCACAATCGTCTTCCAGGCTCGCTCGATAGACGACCTTGACGCCGCGGCTTTCCAGCCACTCGCGGTCCGCTTCCGACCAGGGCGAGCGAGCGCAGGCCGTCCCGACATAAGGAATGGTCGCACCGCTTTCGATCAGCAGGCGAGCCACCAGCAATTCGGATCCCTCATAGCCGGACAGGGTGATCGTTCCGGCGACCGGCGAGGCTTCGAGCGCCGCCCGCACGACCGGAACAAAGGCATTCTGCGCTGCCGCCACCTTGGCGGGTGCGACGCCGAACGTCTCGCCGATCCCGGCAAGCCAGGCGGCCGTGCCGTCCGCACCGACCGGCGCCGAACCGACGATGGGGCGGCCCGCGGCCTCGAACTCGCGGATCGAGGCGGTGTAGAACGGATGGATGGCCGCGACACCGGCGCAATCGAGCGCCGCATATAGCTCGCGCCACTCGCGGCACGGCACGACCGGCCCGACCGCCAGATCCATCGGGGCAAGCATCTGGCCGATGGCCATAGGATCGGCCGGGAACATCTCGCCGAGGAGCGTGACAGTCGGACGGTCAGACCGTCCCGCGGCCGGGGCGGCCACCGGACCGGCCTCGGCTTCGGCGCGGGCATAGGCCAGCATGGCGCCGGCGAGCACGTCCTTGGCCTCGGCATGGGTCGGCACGCCGAAGCCGGGCACGTCGATGCCGATGATGCGCACGCCATCGATTTCAGACGGCAGCAGTCGCAAGGGAACGCCGGATGCCGTCGGAACACACAGATTGGTAACAACGATCGCGTCATACCGATCGGGATCTGCCAGGTCGTGCACGGCGTCGCGGATATCTTCGAAAAGCTTGCCGGTGACGAGCGTCTCGGAATTAAACGGCACATAGCCGACCGAGCGCCGGGCGCCATAGAAATGGCTGACGAAGGTCAGGCCGTAGACGCAGCAGGCCGACCCCGACAACACTGTCGCAACCCGGCGCATGCGCAGGCCGACCCGCAACGATCCGAAGGCCGGGCACATGGATTGCGGCTTGTCATGCGGGCCTTGCGGATAGTCCTTGGCGAACTGCTCCAAGAGTTCCGACTTGCCGGCCAGCCCGGCGGCTTTTTTCAGTTCGTCGGCGCCGGCATGGCATCCCAATCCGTCGGTGCCGACGTCTGCCGGTGCGTCATTCGTATCGGGCGTGTCGGGGGCGGTGGCTATTACCTCCGCCTCGTGTGCGGTGTCGTATCGAACTTCGTCGGTCATCGCGCTGGGCGCTCACACGTCGTCATAGACGACTTCGAGGGATTTCTTGGGTTCGTAGTTCTTGCCGCGCATGTCGGCATCGCTTGCCGGTTCCAGGGTCACGTTGGCGCCGGTTTCATCGGCGGAAAACAGACCCAGCAATTCGTCCTGGCTCAGGGGCGACGGCCGCACCGGCGGTGCACCTTCGACATTGCCTGCAAGCCGTTCGAACAGGTCGCCCCAGCGGCTGCGGGCCGTGCCGATGATCTGGTAATTGCCGGATTTGCGTCGGATGTCCTCGTCTGCCGGGATCGAAGCCAGAACCGGTATGCCGGCCGCATCGGCAAAGGCCTTGGCTTCGCCGGTGCCGTCATCCTTGTTGATGACGATGCCCGCGACGCCGACATTGCCGCCCATCTTGCGGAAATAGTCGACGGCGGAACAGACGTTGTTGGCGACATAAAGCGACTGCAGGTCGTTGGAGCCGACGACGATGACCTTTTGCGCCATGTCGCGGGCGATCGGCAGACCGAAGCCGCCGCAGACCACGTCACCGAGAAAGTCGAGCAGGACAAAGTCGAAGTCCCAGTCGTGGAAGCCGAGCTTTTCGAGCAGTTCGAAACCGTGAATGATGCCGCGTCCGCCGCAGCCGCGGCCGACTTCCGGTCCGCCCAGCTCCATGGCGAAGACACCGTTCCGTTTGAAGCAGACGTCGCCGATCTGGACTTCTTCGCCGGAGAGCTTCTTCTTGGTCGATGTCTCGATGATCGTCGGGCAGGCTCGGCCGCCGAACAGCAGCGACGTGGTATCGGATTTCGGATCGCAGCCGATCAGCAAAACACGTTTGCCGGCTTCCGCCATCATGTGGCTGAGATTGGCGAGCGTGAAGGACTTGCCGATCCCGCCCTTGCCGTAGATGGCGATGATCTGGGTTTTCTTGGCGACCGGTCCGGTCGCAACGGCATCGGCGGGTTCGGCGGCTTCCGACCGCAAACGCTCGTGATGGTCGTCCATCGTTTCCGGTTTTTCGGTAAGCCCATCCAGTGTCATGATGCGGATCTCCAATCGAGAATCATCTTCAGGCAGCCGTGATCTGCAAAGGCGGTCTCGTAGGCCGCAGGCGCCTCGGCGGCCGGTGCGGTGTGGCTGATGAGACCATCGAGCGACAGCGCGCCGTCTTCGATCAGGTCACGCGTCGCGATGAGATCGTCCGGCGTCCATTCGGCGGCAACGCGCAGGCGTGCCTCTTTCATGAAAGCCGGGGGATAAGCGAACGACACAGCGGTGCTGTAAAAGCCTGCGAGCACGACCTCGCCGCCCTTGGCCAGCCGCGCGATCAAAGCGTTCAGAATTCCGGCCTGGCCGCTGGCGTCGTAGATTGTGCGGTAATCGTGCCTGGTGTCGGCGTCCGGGTGGCAAACGGCATAACCGGTTGCGCCATCGCTTCGGGCCGTGTCGGTTTCCCAGACCGTGGGCGGCGGACCGCCAAGCGCCATGGTCAGTCTGGCTAGCAGACGGCCAAGCGCGCCGTGGCCGACGATCAGATCCGGCAGGGTTGCGTCGGGCGCGGCCAGTGTGTGCCGTGCGGTGGCAGCAAGCGCGAGGAGGGCACCCCGCGGGCCGAGCGCGGCATCCATTTTTGCGACGCGCGCGGCTGGCGTCACAACCCGAGCGGCTGCGCCGCCGAACAGTCCCCGGACCGGACCGAAGCAGGTCGCGCCCGGAACAAACACAAAATCCCCGGGGCTGAGGTCCGTCTGTGCGCCGGCCTCGACCACCGTACCGCAGGCTTCGTAGCCCGGAATCAGCGGATATCCCATGCCAGGAAAGTTCGGCATCTCGCCGGACCACAACAGTTTTTCGGTACCGGTGGAAATGCCTGACCAGGCGATGTCGACGACCACGTCGCTGTCGCCGGGATCGTCGAGGGCGACTGTGCCGATCGCGAGATCCTTCGGGCCGCTCAGAATGACGGCATCTGTGTGCATTCCGGCCTCCCTTGTTGTCGTTTGCGATGGCCCGGACCGGTCACCGGAACTCCCGGACTCGGGCATATTTGTAAGTGTAAACTGACATTAATATCTGTCAACTAAGTGATACAGCTTATCGGCATTTTCAGACCTGCACCGGTCTGTGCGCGGACATGATCCGGGCCACGAACGGTCGGTCCGCAGAATGAAGCTGGATCCGGTCGAAGCCGGCCCGCTCCAGAAGAACCCGATGGCGTTCGGGGGAGCGGGGCTGACCCGTGGTCATGGCCATCGTGTAAAAGCCGAAATAGGCGTCGCCGGACCGCGACGGGCGCGCGCCGCCGGACATCGGCTCTGACAGGATCAGGCGGCCACCGGCCGGCAAGGCGTCGAATACCTTTTGCAAAAGCTCGGCGACGACTGCGTCGTCGTGATCGTAAAGGACGCGCACAAGGCTGATCGCATCGCCGTCATTCGGCAACGGATCCTCCAGAAAACTGCCTGGCCGAATCGTCAGGCGGTTCTTGAGGGCCCGGTTTTCCGGCAGGTGCGCGGCGGCATCGGCGACTTCCGGCAGGTCGAACAGCGTGAGGCGCAAGGTTGGCGCTGCACGCGCGACCTCGCGCAGGAACGTGCCGGTGCCGCCGCCGACATCGACAAGGTGGGTATCACCGTCAAAAGAGATCGCCCGCAAAGTCTCTTCTGCCACCAGGGCCTGGCTGGAGGCCATGAGCGCTGAATATTCCGCTGCCGTTTCCGCGGCGATTGCGTCACTGCTGCCGCCCCGGACATAGGGCCAGTAAGACGCCAGGGCAGTATCTTCCTTGCCTCTCAGAAGCGCGACGGGATCGCTCAGGTCCTCGTAAAGCAGGCGGTTATGTCGGATCATGTCCTCAAGGCCTGGAACGCCGAGCATTGCCGCGCCGAGACGACCGAGCCGATACCGCCCGTCGGCCTGACGGACCAACAGGCCAAGCGCCGCGGCAGATTGACACAATGTCCGCATGCGGCCGGGAGCGATGCCCGCGATTGCGGCAAGGTGTTCGGCATCCTGCGCGCGGTTGCGGGCATGGTGCAGAATGCGGAGCTCGATGCAGGACAGGAGGACCTGGGTGTAGACGAAGCCCGCGACAAGATCGTAGAGCCGCGCAGCGTCACGGCGCACGAACGGGCGGGTCAGAAAGAAGCGGCTGGCCCAGGACTGAAAGCGGGTCGAGGCGATCCGGTCATTGCCCCAGCCGGCGAACCGTTCGAGAATCCCGTTCAGGATTCCAGGGGCCGGCTTGGTGTCCTGGACCGCCATCCCATCATGCCACCCGGTTGGCGTAGGCGACCGGGGTCAGACGTTCCGCCTGCTGGCGAACGATCTCGGCCAGTTCCGCTTCGCCGGGGCAGGACGGTATCGAAGCGATCGCGGCGCCCAATGCATCGTGCAGTTTGCGCAGGGCGCCGTCGATGCCGAAGGCGGTGACCGCGTTCGGCCGATTGTGCACGCTGTCCTGGCCGGCCGGCTTGCCGAGCTCTTCCTCGTCGAGGAGCGTGTCGCGCAAATCGTCGGCAATCTGATAAGCCTCGCCGATCCGCGCGCCGAGTTCTGTCCAATAGTCCGGATCGTGACCGGCGGCGATCGCGCCCATTTCGGTTGCCGCGATGAAAAGCGCCCCGGTCTTGGCACGATGGTAGGCCGCCAGATCGACCCGGTCCTCGCTTTCCCATGCCTGGCCGGCACAAATGCCGTAGGGCGTGCCGGTGGAGCGCGCAAGTGCGCGGGTCAGGCCCATGGCACGCGCCGGATCATTCGATGCGGCCTCGGCAATCGTCTCATAGGCGAGGATGATCAGGGCATCGCCGACAAGCACCGCGATCGGTTCGCCGAAGGCACAATGCACAGAGGCCTTGCCGCGCCGCAGGTCCGCGTCGTCGAAACAGGGAAGATCGTCGTGCACGAGGCTCGCACAATGGATGAATTCCAATGCCGCTGCCGCATGGTCGGTAAGATTGGGCAGATCGTCGCCGCAGGCGCGCGCGACCGTTTGGCACAGATGCGGTCGGACGCGGGCGCCGCCGGGAAGCACGGCATAGGGCAAGGCTTCGGCAAGTTTCGGGGGAGCCGGGGCACGGGCGCCTCGCTCCAGAGCGGCTCGGATCACCCGTTCAATGCGCTTGTGCGGCACAGCGTCCTCCCATTTTGTAAATTTTGAATTACAAAGTGACTGTAAATATTTTTGGACATTTTGCCTGGAGGTGTCAATACTGAAGCGGCTTGGTCACGGAGCAGCTGATTGGCAAAAAGGGACCTGTCAGGAATGCGCGGTAAAGCGCGTGTCGTGGTCGTCGGGGCGGGAGTGGGCGGCCTCGCGGCAGCCTTGCGTCTTGCGCATGCAGGCTTTTGCGTCGACGTCGTCGAACAGGCCGCCGGCCCGGGCGGAAAGATGCGCACGATCGACAGCGACGCCGGTCCGGTCGATGCCGGCCCGACTGTCCTGACGATGCGTCCGGTTCTGGAAGACTTATTCGAATCGGTGGACGAATCGCTGGCGTCGCACGTCGCGCTCGAAGCCGAACCGGTACTTGCCCGGCATTTCTGGCCGGACGGTTCGAAGCTGGACCTGCATTCCGATCCGGATCGCAGCGCTCATGCGATCAGGGCGTTTGCCGGCAGCCGGTCGGAACAGGAATTCCGGGCTTTCTGCCGCGATGCCGATGCGCTGTTCGCGGCCTTTGACGGGCCGGTCATGCAACGAGCCAAGCCCGATCTGATGGGCATCGCAAGAGCCGGGCTCGCCAATCCGGGTTTGATGGCAGGCGCTCCGAACCTTTCGCTCTGGTGGGTCTTATCCCGCCGGTTCAGCGATCCGCGCCTGGCGCAATTGTTTGCCCGCTACGCCACCTATGTCGGCGGATCGCCCTTTCGCTCGCCGGCTGTGCTCATGCTGATCTGGGCGGCCGAAGCCGCCGGTGTATGGCGGGTCCGGGGCGGCATGGCGATGCTTGCCCGGGCGCTCGAGGCGCTTGCCCGGCACCGCGGTGCCCGGTTTCACTACAAAAGCACAGCGCAACGGATCCTGTGCGACAACGGACATGCCTGCGGCGTTGAACTGCAGGACGGTTCGCGGCTCGCGGCGGATCGGGTCCTCTTCAACGGCGATCCTGCCGCGTTGCGTAAGGGTTTCATGGGCGAAGCTGTTGTCCGTGCGGTGCCGGCCGGTGCCGTCGCGGCGCGTTCGCTGTCGGCTTATGTCTGGGCGTTTGCCGCGCGGCCGCAAGGCGTCCGGCTCGGCCATCACAACGTTTTTTTCAACCGCACCTACCGGGACGAATTCGATGCGATCGCGGCCGGCGCGATGCCGCGAGACGCAACGCTTTACATCTGTGCGCAGGACCGCGGCGCAGGCAAGACGCCAAGCGGTCCGGAGCGTTTCGAAATCATCATGAACGCCGCGCCCGTGGCGCCTGGGCGTCCGGAAGACAATAAGGAGTTCGAAACATGTCGGACACGGACATTCGACAGCCTCGCGGCCATGGGCCTGACCTTCGACCCGGTTCCGGAGCGCGCAGCGCTGACCACGCCGGGCGACTTCGCCCGGCTGTTTCCCGGTTCGCAGGGGTCTCTCTACGGCCTGAGCCCGCACGGCATGACGGCGACGTTCCGGCGACCCACGGCCCGAACGGCAATCCCGGGCCTTTACCTGGCGGGCGGCGGGGCGCATCCCGGAGCGGGGGTGCCGATGGCGCTGACTTCCGGGCGGCACGCGGCCGAGGCGATCACGACAGACCACGCTTCGATGTCTCCGTCCCGCCGGACGGCTATGCGTGGTGGTATGTCGACGGCATTTCCGACGACGGCAGCCGTGCCCTCTCGATCATCGGGTTCATAGGCTCGGTGTTTTCGCCCTGGTATCGCTGGTCCGGACGCCGGCGGCCGGAAAATCACTGCTGCATCAACGTTGCACTCTACGGACGGGGCGGGCGCTGGACGATGACCGATCGGGGCGAAAGCGCGCTCCGGCAATCGGCTTCGGAACTGGTAGTGGGACCAAGCCGCATGGCCTGGGACGGTTCGGCACTGGTGATCGATATCGACGAGATCACGACGCCGCACATGTCCCGGCTCAAGGGCACGGTTCGTGTGCACCCGTCCGCGCTTTCCTCGATCGAAGTGCCGCTGTTTCCCGATGACGGACATATCTGGCGCCCCTATGCGCCGACCGCGCGCATCGAGGTCGATCTCGGCCGGTCGGGATGGACCTGGTCCGGCCACGGTTACTTCGATGCGAACTTCGGAACCCGGGCGCTGGAAGCCGATTTCAGCTATTGGACATGGGCCCGGCTGCCGCATCGCGGCGGAACGACCACGTTTTACGACGCGACCCGCCGGGACGGATCGGACCTCGGCGTTGCGCTGTCCTTCGACAAGACCGGCGAGGCGGAGACGATCGATGCACCGCCGCGGACGCCGCTCAACCGGTCGCTATGGGCCGTGCGGCGAGAGACCCGGGCCGACCCGGGATATCGCCCGCGCCAGGTGAAGGCTATGCTCGACGCGCCCTTTTATACACGCTCGGCGATAAGGACACAGATCGACGGTGAAACCTGTATCGGTGTGCATGAAGCGCTCGACCTTAATCGCTTCGCCAGTCCGCTGCTCATGCCGATGCTTGCCGTGCGGGTGCCGCGTCGGGCGGGATGGTCATTTGCCGGCGAGTGACGGTGTCGGATCGATCGTGTTGCGGCGCCAGATAGAGAAGTTGAGGGCACCGGCATAGCTTACCCACACAAGGTAAGGCGCAAACAGCAGACCTGCAAGAGTGTCAGCCTGGTAGAAGAGCCAAGTCGTGCCGGCGACGGCAATCCAGAGCCCAACAAGGACGATCATTCCGCCGCCGATGCGCCGCAGACCGAAAAATACCGGTGTCCAAAGCGTGTTGAAGGCGATCTGCAAAGCCCAGAACGCGATCGCAAGCCCGGTATCGGGCAGCGCGGCCACCCTGGCCGCGGCGACTGCGATGGCCACATAAAGAAAAGTCCATGCCACCGGGAACAACCAGTTCGGCGGTGTCCAGGCCGGTTTGTCGAGACGTTCATACCAATCGCCCGGCGGAAACATGCCGCCGGTCGAACCCGCCGCGATGCACGCGGCAAAAAAAGTCAGGAATAAAATCCAATCCATCCTGACTTATGTAGTCAGGGGCGGGTTCAGGTCAATCGGGATGCGGGCTTGCCGGTCTTTTGCCTCCAATTGGGCAAGGACGCTGAAAATCGCCCCGGCGCGGCCGTCGCCCCAGGTCTCGGCGGTCGGCTTGTCGCGTGCCGCGGCTTCGACGAGGAAACGCACCTCAGGCAACGGGTCGGCGTGCAGCACGGCCGAACGGGGCATGACGCCGCTCACACCTGCCTGAAGGCAGGACAGCATCAGAAGTTCAAGTTTTTCCGACAGGTTTGTCCGGGCCCGGCGGGTGATGGAATCGTAATCGGCGGCCGCAATGCGCCGCCCGATCCGCGCATAGATATGACGGGCCGCGTAGATCCCGGGGCGACAGGATAGGGGCAGCGCGGATATGCCGGCTTCAGACCGGAAGTAAAGCCGGGCGGCCTCCGCCAGCAGGCGGCGGACCAGCGACTTGATCTTTCGACCGGGTCGGGGATCGGCAAGAAAAGCCTCCGGATCGAGTCCGACCTCATCCAGCCACTCGAGCGGCAAGTAGAGTCGACCCGCTTCCGCATCCTCGCCGACGTCCCGGGCAATGTTCGTCAATTGCATGGCCACGCCCAGGTCGCAGGCACGGGCCAGGGCGTCGCGGTTGCGGGCACCCATAAGGACGCACATCATGGCGCCGACCGCCGAAGCGACACGGGCCGAGTAATCGCGCAGTTCCGAAAGCGTGTCGTAGCGCCGCTCCATCGCGTCCCAGGCCAGCCCTTCGAGCAACGCGTCGGGCAGGGCGCGCGGCAATTCGTAGGCCTGGATCATGTCGGCAAAGGCCCGGTCGACGGGAGAATTGCGCGGGCAGCCCGCATAGGCCTGTTCGAGCCTGGCGTTCAAGGTGAGTACGGCATGCGGTTTGGCCGTCGTCAGATCGACGGCGTCGTCGGCCAGCCGGCAGAAGGCATAAAGCACCTGGGCCGGATCGCTGACCCGACGCGGCAGCAGTTTCGACGCCGCATAGAATGAGCGCGATCCGTTTCGGATCGCCTGGCGGCAATGTTCGAGATCGGCCTCCGCGGTCATGCCGAAACGACCTCGCGCGCGGGTGCTGCGACCGGCGCCGTGTCGGCATCCGGAACGAGTTTGCCGAGCACTTCGGCGGACGAGATCACGCCGGGCAGGCCGGCGCCTGGATGCGTACCGGCACCGACAAGGTAAAGGCCCTCGATCTCTTCGGATATGTTGTGGGGGCGAAACCACGCGCTTTGCAGAATGCGCGGTTCAATGGAGAAGCCGCAGCCATGCGGGCTCAGATACCGGGATTCGAAATCGAGCGGCGTCATCACATGGCTTGCCGACAGATGGCTCGAGAGACCCGGCAAGAGCTCGGTTTCGAGGAGCTTCTGGACCCGTTGCCGATAGGGCTCGGCCATGGTCACCCAGTCGACAGGATCCTTGAAGCCGAGATGCGGCACTGGCGAGAGAGCATAAAACGTGTCGCCGCCCTCCGGCGCAGAGCCGGGATCGGTGACGCTCGGGCGATGCACATAGAGGCTCATGTCGTCGGCGAGCCGCCCCTTGATAAAGATGTCGTGCACGAGTTCCTTGTAGCGCGGACCGTTGAGGATCGTGTGATGGCCGACATCGGACCAGAGGTGCTTTGTGTTTTGAGTGCCGAAGTACCAGACGAACAAACCCATCGACCACCGTGTCTTGCGCAAGCGATGCGGGGACCAGCGGCGTTTCGGCCGGTTGCGCAGCAGCTGGTCGTAGGTGTGGCCGGCATCGGCGTTGGCGACGACAATGTCCGCCTTGACCGTTTCGCCTAGCGCCGTGCGGACGCCCGTCACGCGGTCGGCATCGGTCAGGATTTCATCGACTTCCTCGCCATAGCGCAGCGTGCCGCCCTGTTCTTGTACGATCCGGGCCATGGCCTCAGCAATCGCACCCACCCCGCCCATCGCGTAGTGAACGCCGAACGCCTTCTCCAGGTAGGAGACCAGAATGTACATTGATGTGACGTTGAAGGGATCGCCGCCGATGAAGAGCGGATGAAAGGACAGTGCCATGCGCAGGCGCGGATCTTTCAGCCGGCGCGAGACATGAGCATAGACCGAACGATCGGCACGCAGCCAGGCGAAGATCGGGAGGACCTTGATCAGCTCCCACAAGAGGTTCATCGGGCGCCGTCCGAGATCCTCGAACCCGAACGTGTAGCGGCGCTCGCTGTCTTTCATGAACCGGTCGTAGCCGGGCAAGTCGCCGGGCGAGAGGCGGGCGACTTCGGCACGCATGGCCGCTTCGGCCTGGCGCGCATTGAAGCGGCTGCCGTCTGAAAACCGGATTTCATAAAGCGGGTCGAGCGACTTCAGATCCACGTCCGCATCGAAATCGCGGCCGGTTGCCGCCCACAATTCGCGAAACAATTGCGGCACGGTGACGATGGTCGGCCCTAGGTCGAAGCGGTGACCCTTTTTGTGTACCGCCGTTGCGCGTCCGCCAGGCGTGTTGAGCCTGTCAACGACGATGGTCCGATACCCCTTGGCGCCGAGCCGCATCGCCGCTGCGAGACCGCCGAGACCGGCACCGATCACGAGCGCAACCGGGGCGGTGTCCGAGAGCTGCAAATGGTGTGGGCGATCGTCGACGCGTGTCAGCATGTATTTACCGTAGCACTGTCCATTTTGCTTTACAATATCGCCCAAGATTGCTTTGCTGTGCCTGGCACGGAGAAACATTCCGGCGCTCGGTCGGGATGGCGGCACGTTCGGTCCACAAGGAGCGATGTCATTCAAACGGTGAGCCTCAGCCTGTTTCGGTTTCCGACCCTTTCCGGTCGCGCCTGGGCGTTTAGCCAGATGCTGTTTGCGCGCTTCGCGCTGCCGCGCGTGCCGGGAATCGGTTTCTACAAGCTGTTCGGTACCGGGACCGGCGAGGGGTTCACGCCGATTCCCAACACGGCCGTCTATGCCGTGCTCGCCACATGGCCGAGTGCCGCAGAAGCGCGCGAGCGTATCGAACAGGCGGCTGTCTTTCAGCGGTATCGCAAGCAGGCCAGCGAATCATGGACGGTGTTCCTTGCCGCAACCGGTGCACGCGGACGCTGGGACCGGCGCATGCCGTTCGAAACCGGACCGCGCCCGGACAATGATTGCGTCCGTGCCGGCGGACCGGTGGTGGCGCTGACACGCGCGACGATCCGGCCGTCCGTCCTCCTGCGTTTCTGGAAACGGGTCCCGGCAATCAGTTCGGTGATCGGCGCGGATCCGCATGTCGTTTTCAAGATCGGCATGGGAGAAGTGCCCTGGTTCCACCAGGTAACGTTTTCCATCTGGCCCGATGAAGCGAGCATGGCGGCGTTTGCCCGCTCTTCCGGGCCGCATGCCGAAGCGATCCGCGCGGTGCGCAAAGAGAACTGGTTCAGCGAAGAACTCTACGCTCGGTTCCGGGTCCTTGACGACAGCGGCACCTGGAACGGCACGCGGCCGCTCGAGGCCGTCCAACACCCTCTCACTCTGGCAGGATGATCAAGCCATGACCGACGCCTTCCCGTTTTCCGCCATCGTCGGCCAGGACGAGATGAAACAGGCCCTTGTACTGACAGCGATCGACCCGTCGATCGGCGGTGTGCTGATTTTCGGCGACCGGGGAACCGGCAAATCCACGGCGGTTCGGGCCCTTGCGGCGCTGCTGCCGCCGATTACCGCGGTCGAGGGTTGCCCCTTCAACAGTCCGGGACCGGACAGTAATTGCCCGCATTGCGGCGACAACAGCGACATCCGGCTTGTGGAGAAGCCGACTCCGGTGATCGATCTGCCGCTTGGCGCAACCGAAGACCGTGTCGTCGGAGCGCTTGATATCGAGCGGGCGCTGACGCGCGGCGAAAAGGCGTTCGATCCCGGATTGCTGGCGCAGGCGCATCGCGGCTACCTTTATATCGACGAGGCGAACCTGCTTGAGGATCACCTCGTCGACCTCCTGCTCGACGTCGCCGCCTCCGGCGAAAACGTGGTCGAGCGGGACGGGCTTTCGGTCCGCCATGATGCGCGTTTCGTGCTGGTCGGATCGGGCAACCCGGAAGAGGGCGAATTGCGGCCGCAATTGCTGGACCGGTTCGGGCTTTCCGTGGAAGTCCGGTCGCCGTCGGACATCAAGGAACGGGTCGAAGTGGTGCGGCGCCGGGATGCGTTCGATACGGACAGGGCGGGCTTTCTCGACACCTGGCGACCGGAAGACGCTCGCATTCGCGACGCTATCCTGGAGGCGCGAACCCGATTGCCGTCGATCGAAACGCCGGATGCGGTCCTGGAAGATTGTGCCCGTCTGTGCGTGGCGCTCGGCTCGGACGGGTTGCGTGGAGAGCTGACCTTGTTGCGGGCTGCCCGTGCGCTTGCCGCCTACGAGGCTGTCGCCGCTCCGAGCCGGGAAATGGTGGCGCGGATCGCGCCGAGCGCGTTGCGCCACCGGCTGCGTCGCGATCCCCTCGACGAAGCGGGTTCGACCGCCCGCGTGGAACGATCCATCGAGGAGGTGCTGTGCGCGTAGGCTCCGAAGACGGCGCGCCCGACAGATGGACCCTTTCGGTTCGCGCTCTTGACCTTGCCCGGGTAGACCCGCGCGGTCTGGGCGGTGTGCGTCTTCACGCGCACAGCGGACCGGTGCGGGACCTGTGGCTCTCACACTTGCGGACGGGCCACGACCGGGACCGCGAACGGCGGATTGCGCCGTCGATTTCCGACCAGGCGCTGTTTGGCGGCCTCGATCTTGCCGCGACGCTGGAGGCGGGCAGGACCGTTCGCCATCCGGGCCTGTTGAACGACGGCGCGCGGGTCCTGATCCTGACGATGGCCGAACGGGCGGATGCGGGCCTTGCCGCCAAGCTTGCGGGCCATCTCGACGAGGGATCCGGACATCTGGTCATCGCGCTGGATGAAAGCGAAGCCTCGGAGGCCGGAATACCGCCAGCGCTCGACGAACGACTGGCCTTTCCCGTCGATCTTGACGGTTTGCGACCGGCGGATTGTCTTGAAACCGTCGCGTCGCGCGGCCGAATCGCACAGGCGCGGCTCAATCTGCGTGCGGTAACGCTTCCGGCCGATGTGCTTGAATCCTGTGTGATACTTGCCGCTCGCCTCGGCATTTCCGGTCTTCGCGCACCCATCCAGACAGCCCGGACAGCCCGGGCGGCGGCCGCCCTCGACGGTCGCCAGGAGGTGTCGGAAGCCGATATCGCGCTTGCCGCGCAATTGGTGCTGGCGCCGCGGCTTCGATGTCTGCCGGAGGGAGATGACGCGGAACAGGAGCCGCCGCCGCCGGAAAACGGCGATCGCGCGGATGAGACCGAAACCGAAAGCACCGAGCCGTCCGGGCCGTCGGGCGACCGTTTGCTGGAAGCCGTCACCGCGGTCTTGCCGCCCAATCTTCTGGAACAATTGCGCACCCGGACCATTACGCGGGATCCGGCGGCATCAAGCGGGCAGGGTGCCGTTCAGCGCCAGGCGCAGCGCGGTCGTCCGCTGCCTGCATTGCGCGGCCACACGCGCTCGCGCTCGCGCATCGACCTTGTGGAAACCCTGAAGGCGGCGGCACCGTGGCAGACCATGCGCCATGCCGCGCGACCGGACGATTCCCGGCCGATCCTGTTCCAACCGGACGATATCCGGTTGCGCCGATTCTGCGATCGGCGGGAACGGCTGGTGGTCTTTGCGGTCGATGCCTCCGGGTCGACGGCACTCGCACGCCTGGCGGAGGCCAAGGGCGCGATCGAGCTTCTGCTCGGCGAAGCCTATTCCCGGCGGGATCAGGTGGCCCTGATTTCGTTTCGCGGCACCGATGCGACGCTGCTCCTGCCTCCGACCCGGTCGCTGGTGCGCACGAAACGCTGCCTCTCGGCGCTGCCCGGAGGCGGCGGCACACCGCTGGCCGCAGGTCTTCAGGCCGCCTTCGTCGTGTCGCAGTCGGAACGCCGCCGGGGCGTGACGGCATCCATGGTCGTGCTCACGGACGGGCGGGCCAACATCGCGCTCGACGGGACCGCGGACCGGTCGGCGGCGCGGGACGATTCGCATCGGCTGGCGCGGCTGATCGGTGCGGGCGGCGTTCCCAGCATGGTGATCGATACGTCGTTGCGCCCAAGGCCGGAAGCTGAAAGGCTTGCCGACGCCCTGGGCGGACATTACCTGCCGCTTCCGCATGCCGGGGCGTCGCGCCTTTCGGAAGCCGTGAACGGGACGCTTCTGGCAGAACGATGATCTGGGACAGCGAGGCCAAAGGCTGGCCGAATGCCGAACACAGCCGCTTCATTTCGGTTCGCGGCCTCAAGTGGCATGTCCAGGAAGCGGGGAAGGGGCCGTCACTCCTCTTCCTCCACGGCGCGGGGGCTTCGACCCATACGTGGCGTGATCTTCTGCCTGACCTGGCGCGGGACCACCACGTCATCGCGATCGATCTGCCGGGCCAGGGTTTCAGCGATCTCGGCGACAAGGATCGCTGCGGCCTGGAGGCCGTCTCGTCGGAAATGTCCCGCCTCATGGCCGAGCAGGACATCCGACCGACCGCGATCGTCGGTCATTCGGCGGGAGCGGCGCTGGCCTTGCGTTTGGCGCTCGACCGAAAGGTTCGTCCGCAGAGCGTCGTGTCGATCAACGGGGCACTCAGCAATTTCCCGGGCCTTGCGGCAATCATGTTTCCGGCCCTCGCCAAGATGCTTTCACTCAATCCTTTGACAGCAATTACCTTTTCCAGGATAGCGGGCACGCCACATCAGACCAGGCGGCTGATCGAAGCCACCGGCAGCCGGATCGATGCAGCCGGCATTGCGCAATATCAGCGGCTTTTGTCGAGTCCCAGGCACGTCGATGCAACGCTCGCCATGATGGCCCGTTGGGAATTGGACCCGCTGATCGAACGCCTCGGTGCGGTTTCGGTCCCGGTGCTTTTCATGGCGGGTGCGCGCGACCAAGCCGTGCCCGTTTCATCGTCGCGCAGGGCCGCGCGACTGGTGCCGCAGAGCGAGACCGAATTGTTTCCCGATGCCGGCCACCTCCTGCACGAAGAACGGCCCGGTCCGATCGCAAATCGAATCCGACATTTCGTCAATCTGCATGCGGCCGCATGAGGTGCGCGATATAACGGTAACAACGGGAACCGAAGGTTGATGTGCCGCGGTCAATGGGATTACGGTGCCAGCCGTTTGCTGTCATGATCCCGTTCCATGCCGACGATATCAGCAGGTCTGATCAATGAAGGCGGGATCGATGTTCAGGGAGAAAAGAACCGGCATGACGTCTGTATTCGCCAAGGACGGCGCCCGCCCCATTGTCCAGGAAGTGTTCCGATGACAGCGCTCACAACTCAGCTTCGTCCCATTCTTGCGGCCGCCGTAATCCTGACTCTCCCGATACCGCCGGCCTTGGCCCAGTCCCCGCCGGCACCTGCTGTCGTCGTTGCGCCGGCGGAGGTGTCCGATCTGCGTCCCCGGATCGGTTTTTCCGGACGGCTGGTCGCGGTGCAAAAAGTCGACATCCGGCCGCGCGTTACGGGTTTCCTGGAAGAAATCGGCTTTGAGGAAGGCGCGACCGTCAAGGCAGGCGATCTTCTCTACCGGATCGAGGATGATGCCTACAGGGCCTCGATCACCGAAATCGAGGGTGCGATCGGATCGGCCGAGGCGGACAAGCGCCTCGCCGAAATCGAACGCGACCGGAAGGCTCAACTGGTCGAGCGGGATACGATCGCCCAATCCGAACTCGATGTGGCGAACGCCAATCTCGGTAAGACCGAAGGCGAGATCATGCGCTTGAAGGGTACGCTGGATCGCGCGAACCTCGATCTGCAATACACTCAGATCACCGCCCCTTTCGATGGGATCATCGGACTGACGGCCGTCGATGTCGGCGCGTTCATCAGTCCGGAAAGCGGCGCGCTGACCTCGTTGACCCGTCTGAATCCGATGTCCGTCGAGTTTCCGATCACCACGGCCGAGCTGCTGACCTATCGCACCCAGGCCGAGGCCGGTGAGCGGGGCGCTGACGCCGACGTGGAAATCATCCTGGCAAACGGCACGAAGTATCCGCTGAAGGGCAAGATCGACTTCGTCGACGCCCAGGTGAACCAGGGCACGGACACGGTCATCCTGCGCGCGATGTTCGACAATCCGGACGGCATTCTGCTCGACGGCGGCCTTGTCGGCGTCGAACTGGAACAGACCGATCCGCTTCTCGTCCTGAACATTCCCCAGCAGGCGGTTCAGCGCGATCAGGCCGGACCCTTTGTGCTTGTGGTGGACGGCGAAAGCAAGGTCGAGTTGCGGCGTGTCGACGTGGAGCGCACGACCAACGGGCGCAGCGTGATCCGGGACGGCCTGTCGGAAGGGGAGCTTGTCATCACCGACGGTCTGAACAAGGTCCGGCCCGGCATCGTCGTCGATGCGGCCACGGCAGCGGGCGGTTAATCCAGAATGTTTTCGAGCATATTTATTGACCGGCCACGTCTCGCGCTGGTCATCTCGATCGTGATCACGATCGCCGGGTTGGTCTCGATTTTCAGCCTGCCCGTCGCCCAATTCCCTGAAATCGTGCCGCCCCAGGTCAGAGTGACCGCATTCTATCCGGGCGCCGGCGCCGAGGTCGTCGAACAGACCGTCGCCCAGCCGATCGAGCAGCAGGTGGTCGGCGTCGAAGACATGATCTACATGAAGTCGACCAGCGGCTCCGACGGGTCCTATTCCCTGACGGTGACCTTTGCGGTCGGCACAGACCCGGATATCGCCACCGTCAACGTGCAGAACCGGGTCTCGGCGGCGGAAGCCCAATTGCCGTCTGAAGTGCGCTCCACCGGCGTCACCGTGCGCAAGGCCTCCAGCGCGACGCTGCAATTGATCAGCATCTACGACACGGAAAACCAGTTCGACGATCTGTTCCTGTCGAACTACGCCACGATCAACCTGGTCGATCCCCTGAAGCGGGTGCCGGGGATCGGCGACGTCACCGTGATCGGCGCGCGGGATTATTCCATGCGTGTCATTCTGGATGTCGACCGGATGACCAGTCTGCGGCTGACACCGGGTGATATCGTCAACGCGCTCCGCGCCCAGAACGTCCAGGCCGCGATCGGCCGGGTCGGCGCCCAGCCGATGGGCGACGATCCGACGTTCCAGTTGAACCTGGTGACACAGGGGCGCCTTTCCGATCCGGAACAATTCGGCGAAATCGTGTTGCGTGCCGAGGCGGACGGCTCCTTCGTACGCGTCCGTGATGTGGCCCGGGTGGAGCTCGGCGCCAAGAATTATGACGCGATCGCCACCTACAACAATCAGCCGACGGTGCTGATCAGTATTTCCCAGTCGCCGGGCGCGAACGCACTGGCGATCGCGGCCGGGGTCGAAGAAACTCTCGACCGGCTTTCCCGGAACTTTCCGGGAGGCCTTGCCTACGACGTTA
>JBCDLT010000086.1:0-25390 GCA_038745065.1 Pseudomonadota bacterium
GAAGCCCTCGCCATCGGCATGCAGAATGAAATCGAACAGCAGCTTGCCTTGCGGCGACAACAATGCGCCGGAGGCAATGCCATCGCGTTCAACGGCGGGAACACTGCAAGTAATCAGGCCCTGCAGCAGCGAGGCGGCATCGGCGCCGGCGATCGACACCGTGCCGCGATCGGTCAATTGGATGACGTCCATCTTGAGCGTCCTGTCCAGGAGGTTGGGTGTCCTGGACAAGACTTATGCCGATCTGCGGGTCGCGACAAGATCGCCGCGCCCCGGTCTCGGCTCGGCTCAGCTCCAGCCGCCGCGCTTCGAGCGGAAGAAGATGTGCTGACCGATCCGGCCCTTGCGGGTCATGCGCGGCGCCCAACGGGGACGCACATAGGTCGCATGGTAATGGGTCGAATCGCCGACCTTGTCGAGCCAGTGCTTGCCGGCTATGACCTCGCGGGAAATCGTCTGTGCCTTGCGCCATGACGATTTGTCGCGAATCCGGTCCCGGATACCGTCGCAGGCGAACGAAAACTGACAGCGATTGCGCCAGCGCTTGTTCTGATAGACCACGCCGCAGATCGTGTTCGGATAAGTCGGATTCTTGACGCGGTTCAGGACGACCTGGGCAACCGCGACCTGGCCGGCCCAAGGTTCGCTGCGCGCCTCGAAGTATATCGCTTCGGCAAGGCAGCGTTTCTGGCTGGACTTGTGCACGCTCGACGGCAGCTTGTTGGAGAACCAGGAGTGAAACAGGCCCTTGCGCTTGCCGTGGCCGAGCGACGCCGTGGCGTCTTCGGAATCCGGATCGCCCTCGCCCGGCAAGGCGGGATCGATCGTTCCCGGTCCGAAAATCGCGTTGAACGGGGCCTGCAGCGAATCCCTTGCATCGGGTGCATAGGCCGTAGCGAGCGATACGCTTGCAGCAGCCGCACCATGCACCATCATCAGGCGCTGTTCCTTGCGCTGACGGGCGGCAAGGGCCGCCAGGGCCAGGGGCTGACCGATCTCGCGGTTCGAAATCGTCGGCGCCTCGCTCTCAGGCTTTTTCGGCACGCGGGGTTTGACGAAGGCGACACGCGGCATGCGGGCCTTCTTGCCGTCATCGAACAGGCTCGGCATCTGATAGACGGATCCGGCCGCGAAGACGGTCTTGCCGGTCGACGGCTTGATCGTCGTCAGGCGATCGCCTTTCATGCGCCGGTTGACACGCAGCGCGTCCGCGTTGCGGTCCGGTTCGATCCCGGCTAACCGGGCCGGAATGACACGGGTCGCGATCAGCGTTTCGCCGCCGCCCTCGGCCGGCACCGGCATCGCGATTTCCGGACCGTCCTCGCCGCCCTCGGCACCGACCTCGCCGAACGTGAAGCTCGGCGTCATCGACGACCCGTGCGGGGCCGGCTTGACGTAACCGGCCCATCGCGGCGCGGCTTCGCTGTTTTGTGTTAGAAGGCTGATCGTATCCTGGTAACCGATACCGTCAGCGGACGCGAAAAACATCGTCACGGACAGACCGGCCAGAACCGCCGCTGCCCGAACATGACGCAGGCCACACACTCGCACCATTACCCACCCTACTCCAACTTCGGCCGGACACTGGATGGGTCTGCCTGTCCCCTGGCATCTCCCCCACCGGCACATATCCCGGCGCACCCTCCTGCGCGCCGACGGACCGGACCCGACCTCAAGGGTTCCGGACCGACCCATTACAACCCTGCGGCGATCAATCTGTTCGCCGGCCTAGCATGAAGTGTGCTGGTTTAACCTTGAAAAGACGTTAAACACGGGGCGTGTTTTCTAAATTACTGAAAGTAATAGGCTTATTCGGATCCTGATCGGACCATCCGTATAAAAACGCATCCGATGCCGTTTACCGGGCCCGGTCTGCGAGGCGCGTGAAGGTCTCCGCGATTGCGGCATAAAGTCCGACCGAGCCGCGCTCGAAATCCGGATCGTCCAGGTCGGCAAGGCCCCATTCGCCAAATCGCCGGCGAATCGCGTCCCGATACCAGTAGCGAGCCTGCGCCGCCCGGCGGCGCGCCAGCCGGCCCTCCTGCCGCAGGGCATCGGCGTGGCGATCGCAAGCCGCGACGAGGCCATCGATCCCCTCGCCCGTTTCCGAAGAGACCATCAGGACTTCGGCCGTCCGGTCGTCCGGCCCGAGCGACAGCGCGCCTTCGACATCGGCCAGGGCCCGCCGTGCGTCGCGGCCCATATCCGCCTTGGTGACGGCCACGATGTCGGGCAATTCCATGATGCCGGCCTTCATGAATTGCAGGGAATCGCCGGAACCCGGCTGCACGCAGAGGATCGTCGTGTCGACCGCGAAGGCAAGGTCGCTTTCGGACTGGCCGATGCCGACCGATTCAACAAGGACACGATCGAAGAACGCCGACACAATACGGATCGCTGCAACGGCATGGTCGGACAGGCCACCGAGACGGTCGCGGGCAGCAAAGGATCGAACGAAGACCCCTGTATCATCCGGATCCGTCGTCAGCCGCGTCCGGTCGCCGAGCAACGCGCCGCCGGTCAGGCGTGACGATGGGTCGACGGCGATCACGGCGACGCTCAGACCCGCCTTACGCCAGACCTTCACGAGCCGGTTGGTCAGGGTCGACTTGCCGACACCGGGCGGGCCGGTCAGGCCGATCACACGGGCCCCGGCGGCGCGGGCGGCTTCATCCAGGAAGCCGGCGTGGCGCACGGTGCCGTCGGTTTCCTCGATGCGGCTCAAGGCGCGGGCGATGTCGGCTTTTCGGCCCGGATCGATGTCGCCGAAGCGGAGGGTCACAACACGCGTCTCGTCAGGCGCCAAGCGTCTTCAAACGGATCGGACGGCGCGGCTTGCATGCCTGGCAACACGGTTCGGCTACCCGGCTTTCGAATTGCGGCGCAAACTGGCCTGTGCCGCCGCGAGGCGGGCGATCGGCACGCGAAACGCCGAGCACGACACATAGTCGAGATCCACGTCCTCGCAAAACGCGATCGAGGCGGGATCGCCGCCATGTTCGCCACAAATGCCGAGTTTCAGATCGGGTCGTTCCGTGCGGCCGCGCACAGCGCCGATCCGTACCAATTCGCCGACACCGTCAGGATCGAGCGAAATGAAGGGGTCGACGTCGACGATCTTGCGCGTCTGGTAGGTGCCAAGAAACGACGAGGCATCGTCGCGGCTGATGCCGTATGTCGTCTGGGTCAGGTCGTTGGTGCCGAAGGAAAAGAATTCCGCGGTCTCGGCAATCTCGCCGGCGCAGATGCAGGCACGCGGCAATTCGATCATGGTGCCGACGTCATAGGCGATGGTCCGGCCGGTTTCCTCGTGCACAGCCTTTGCCATGGCGTCGATGCGATCCTTGACGAGGTCGAGTTCGGCCTTGATGGAAACGAGCGGAACCATGATTTCCGGCACGACCGCGTTTCCCGTGCGCTGTTCGGCGGCAATCGCCGCCTCGAAAATCGCGCGAGCCTGCATCTCGGCGATCTCCGGGTACGAAATCGCAAGACGACAGCCGCGATGGCCGAGCATGGGATTGAATTCTCGGAACTCGTCCGCGCGTTCGCGCAACCGCGCCGGTTCAGCCCCGAGCGCCCGCGCGACCTCGTCGATTTCCTCATCCGAATGCGGCAGAAACTCGTGCAGCGGCGGATCGAGAAGACGGATGGTGATCGGCAGGCCGTGCATGACTTCGAACAGATCCTCGAAATCCTTGCGCTGCATCGGCAAAAGCTTGGCAAGCGCGGAACGGCGTTCGGCCTCGGTCTCGGCGAGGATCATCTGGCGCACGGCAACGATGCGCCCCTCATCGAAGAACATATGCTCGGTCCGGCACAGGCCGATCCCCTCGGCACCGAATTCCCGCGCCGTGCGGGCATCCGTCACGGTTTCGGCATTGGTGCGCACGCGCATGCGGCGGGTGCCATCGGCCCATTCCATAAGGGTGGCGAATTCTCCCGACAATTCAGGCTGCACCATCGGCACCTGACCGACGAACACGTCGCCCGATGCGCCATCGATGGTGATCAGGTCGCCGCGGTTCAGGGTCCGGCCTGCTACCGTCATGGTGCCGGCGTCATAATCGATGCGGATCGATCCGGCACCGGAAATGCAGGGCTTGCCCATGCCGCGCGCGACCACCGCGGCGTGCGAGGTCATGCCGCCGCGTGTCGTCAGGATGCCGGCAGATGCGTGCATGCCGTGGATGTCCTCGGGCGAAGTCTCGACACGCACCAGGATCACGGACTTGCCCTTGGCCTGGGCGGCCTCGGCGTCCTCGGACGAAAACACGATCGCACCGCAGGCAGCTCCCGGAGATGCCGGCAGGCCGGAGGCGAATTTTTCGCGCGACGCCTCGGGGTCGATGGTCGGATGCAGCAATTGGTCGAGCGATGCCGGATCGACGCGGAGCACCGCTTCCTGGCGGTCGATCAATCCCTCCTCACAGAGTTCGACGGCGATCCGCAGCGCCGCCTTTGCGGTCCGCTTGCCCGACCGTGTCTGCAGCATCCACAAGGTACCGCGCTCGATCGTGAATTCCAGATCCTGCATGTCCCGGTAATGGGTTTCGAGGGTCTTGCAAATGCCGGTGAACCGGTCGAAGACCTCCGGCATCAGGGTCTCCAGCGACGGCGAATCCGACATCGCGGCCTTGCGCGCGCGCTCGGTCAGGTCCTGCGGGGTTCGGATACCGGCAACGACGTCCTCGCCCTGGGCGTTGACCAGAAACTCGCCATACAGCACGTTTTCGCCGGTCGACGGATCGCGGGTGAAGGCGACGCCGGTGGCAGAGGTGTCGCCGAGATTGCCGAAGACCATCGACTGGATGTTGACCGCCGTTCCCCAATCGTCGGAGATCCCGTGCAGGCGCCGGTAGGTCTTGGCGCGGGCATTGCGCCAGCTGCCGAGCACGGCGCCGATGGCCCCCCAAAGCTGATCGCCCGGATCTTGCGGAAACGGCTTGTCCAGTTCCTCGGCCACCAGCGCCTTGTACCGCTCGATGACCCGCTGCCAGTCCTCCGCCGTCAGGTCGGTGTCGAGCACATGGTCGCCGGCCTGTTTGGCGTCGTCCAGGATGTCCTCGAAGTCGTGGTGGTCGAGACCGAGCACGACATCGCCGTACATCTGGATGAACCGGCGATAGGAATCGTAGGCGAACCGCCGATCGCCGGCCTGCTCGGCCAGCGCTTCCACGGTGTCGTCGTTGAGCCCGAGATTGAGCACCGTGTCCATCATGCCGGGCATCGAGACCCGCGCGCCGGAACGCACCGATACGAGCAGCGGATTGGCCTTGTCGCCGAAGCGTTTTCCGGTCTGGCTCTCAATGGCCTTCAAGGCCGCCTCGACCTGGGCCTTGAGGCCGTCCGGATAGGTTTCGCCGCCCGCATAATAGGCGGTGCACACATCCGTCGTCAGGGTAAAACCCGGTGGCACCGGAAGGCCGAGACTGGCCATCTCGGCAAGGTTTGCTCCCTTACCGCCCAGGAGATTGCGCATCTGCGCGGTTCCCTCGGAGGCGCCGCCACCAAAAGAATAAACCCATTTCGACATGCTGCTGATCCGGTGAGAGGGGACGTGATGGGCGACTTTTAGTGAGTATTCTTCGCAATTGCACAAAGTTTTTACCCGGACCTGTGAATCTTGCCGCAAGGTTTCGGTTTTCAATGCTTTTCGCCCGGTGCGCCACGGCGCGTCGCCTGCAAACCGATGCCGGACAGGTTGGTTCCCAGTGACGAATGGAAGCAATCAGCGGGAAAACCGCAAAATTCATGCCCATTCGGCGGCAGAATGCAGTGCGTACCCTTGAAGGCGGCCATCAAAACCGCCAATAGTAACAAGATGCCGTTATGCAATCCCCGTCGCCGGCCGCCATTGGCCAGGGCCGCCGCCCTACAGGGCCGCCCGACCGAGGAGAGGTTTTTCGTGACACGTCTGACGATCGCATCCGCCCGCATGACCGCGGCGGCCCTCGTTTTCACAACCGGCGTCGGAGCCGGCCTGCTTGCGAACCCGGACCCTGCTCTGGCGACCACACCGGACAAACCGGCGGACTACGTTAAAACCTTCTCGGGGAGCTATCTGGCAGCCCGCGTCGCACAATCCAACCGGGACCTGTCGAACGCCTCGGTGTTCTTCCAGAAGGCACTGGAATCCGATCCCGACAATCTGCACCTCCTCGAGCAGGCGTTCTCGCTGAGCCTGGCCGGCGGTGAGATGGACAAGGCGCTGGCCTTTGCCGAAAAGCTGCTGGAGGCCGATCGGGAAAACCGTTTTGCCCGTCTTGCTCTCGGGATCCAGGCGATCAAGGAGCGCTCCTTTACCGGCGCGACCAGCCAGTTCAACAGGGCGTTGGATGCCGCTTCGTCCGAATTGACGGCAAGCCTTCTGGCCGCCTGGGCAAAACTCGGGGCGAAGAAGCCCGACGAGGCGCTGGCGATGATAGACGGTCTGAAAGGACCGGAATGGTATCGGATCTTCCAGACCTTCCACGGCGGCATGATCGCCGAACTGGCGGGGCGCAAGGACGAAGCCAACCGGCGCCTGGCCGCCGCCTACGAACTCGACAGCGGTGCCATCCGTATCGTGGAAGCCTACGCCCGCAGCCTGGCGCGCAACGGCGACATCGATAAGGCCAAGTCCGTCCTGAACAGCTATGCCGCGCAAGTTCCCAATCAGCCGCTGATCATGCAGGCCCTCAAAGGGCTCGATGAGGGCCTGACACCCGCGCCGCTGGTCAAGACGGCCCAGGAAGGCGCTTCGGAAGTGCTCTACGGGATCGGATCGGCAATCGGCAGCGATCGCGGCGGCGCGGACGAACTGGCGGCGATCTATCTGCAATTATCGCTCTACCTGCATCCGGATTCCGATCTTGCCCGGATCTCGCTGGGCTCGCTTTACGAGCAGCTGAAAAAACACGAACAGGCGATTGAGGTGTTCGGCGGCATCGATGCGGAATCGCCCATGAAGCGCAATGCCGAAATCCAGGTGGGCCTGAACTACAACCAGCTCGGCAAGCTCGACGAGGCGCGCGAACATCTCCGCGCGCTGGTGGACGCCAACCCGGCCGACCTGGAAGCCGTCAAGGCGCTCGGCAGCGTGCTGCGTCAGCACAAGAAATTCAGCGAGGCCAGCGTCATCTACTCTCTGGGCATCCAGACCATCAAGCAACCGAAACGCGGTGACTGGTGGCTGTATTACGCGCGCGGCATCACCTACGAACGCACCAAGCAGTGGCCGAAGGCGGAAGCGGACTTTCTGAAGGCGCTCGAACTGGAACCGGACGAACCGTTTGTGCTGAATTACCTGGGCTATTCCTGGGTCGATATGGGCATGAATCTCGACCGGGCTCTGAAAATGCTGCAGACCGCCGTTCAGAAACGGCCGACGGACGGCTATATCGTCGACAGCCTGGGCTGGGTCTATTACCGCCTCGGTCAATATGACAAGGCCGTGCGCGAGCTGGAACGTGCGGTCGAACTGAAACCCGACGATCCCGTGATCAACGACCACCTCGGCGACGCCTATTGGAAAGTCGGGCGCCGGCTCGAGGCCTCCTTCCAGTGGAGCCATGCCCGCGACATGGATCCGGAGCCGGACGAACTGAAAAAAATCCTGCGCAAGCTGCAGGTCGGCCTGGAAGAAGCGACAACGGAAAAAGCCGAAGCGGCTGACGGCACGGAGCCCGCTACAACTTCCCAATGATCGTCGAATTCGCGCCGGCAAAGATCAATCTGGCGCTGCATGTGGTGGGCCAGCGTCCTGACGGCTATCATCGGCTCGATACGCTCATCGCCTTTGCCTCGATCGGCGACAGGCTGATCATCGAAAAGGCTGAAACATCCGACCTTCGGCTGACCGGGCCGTTCGCGACAGACCTTGACCCTGACGCGGACAATCTGGTCGTCCAGGCCAGAACCCTCCTTACGGACCGGTACTGGGCCGGGCGGACGCCCTTGCCGGCACAACGCATCCTGCTTGAAAAGAATCTGCCGGTCGCCTCGGGGATAGGCGGCGGGTCGGCGGATGCTGCCGCCGCGTTCCGCGGATTGAACCTGGCATGGAAGCTGGAGCGGAAAGCGGATGCCCTCGCCCGCGATGCCCTGCCGCTCGGCGCCGACATTCCCATGTGCATTGCCGGACGGGCCGCCCGGGTGCGCGGCATCGGCGAACGCATCGACCCGATCGAGCCGTTTCCCTCGCTCTCGGCTGTGCTCGTAAACCCGGGTGTTTCGGTCCCTACGCCCGGTGTATTCAGGCGGCTGCAACGCCGCAAGAATGTCGGCCTTCCAGCACCGGTTCCGGTCATGTCATCGGCCGATACGCTGATCGATTATCTCGCCGGCTGCCGCAACGATCTGGAAGCACCCGCTTTGGCAATCGCTCCGGAGATCGGGACCGCCCTCGGCGCATTGACCACGACCGGCGGGTGCCGCCTCGCGCGCATGAGCGGATCGGGAGCGACCTGTTTCGCGCTTTACGATGACGATGCGACGGCTCAAGCGGCTGCCCGCGAGGTCAAGAAACTGGAACCGACCTGGTGGGTGCGTGCCTGCCGGATCGAGGATCGCCCGGCCCTTCCGGACATGGCAGATCAAGCGGAACCGCCTTCAGCCGAAAAAACGACGGTCGGTCAATAGGCGCGCCGGATACAGAAATCCACCAGGTCCAGAAGCGCCTGCTTTTGCGGTGTCGCCTTGATCGGGGCCAGGGCGTCGCGGGCGATCGCCCCATAATGGCGGGCCCGTTCGACGGTATCCTCGATGGCGCGGTGGTCGCGCATCAGTCCGATGGCGGTCTGCAGGTCGGCATCCGATACCTCACCGGTTTCCAGACAGCGTTTCCAGAACGCGCGATTGTCGGACGAGCCGCGGCGATAGGCCAGCACGACCGGCAAGGTCACTTTGCCCTCACGAAAATCGTCGCCGACGCTCTTGCCGAGGCTCTGGCTGTTGCCGCCGTAATCCAGCGCATCGTCGATCAGCTGGAAAGCGAGACCGAGATTGGTTCCGTAGGAGCGGAAAGCCGCCTGGTCGGCCTTGCCGGCCCCGGCAATGACCGGTCCGACCTCGGCCGCGGCGGAAAACAGGGCCGCCGTCTTGGCCCGTATGACAGCCAGATATTCGTCCTCGGTGGTCTCCACGTTCTTGGCCGTGCTCAGCTGCATGACCTCGCCCTCGGCGATGATCGACGCCGCGTTGGACAGGATGCGCAGGCAATCAAGCGAGCCGACCTCGACCATCATCTTGAAGGCCTGACCGAGGAGGAAGTCGCCAACGAGCACGCTCGCCTGGTTGCCCCAGACCATGCGCGCCGACGCCTTGCCACGGCGCATGTCGCTCTCGTCGACCACGTCATCGTGCAGCAGGGTCGCGGTATGCATGAATTCGACGCTGGCCGCCAGGCTGACATGACCGTCGCCCGCATAGCCGTAGGAACCGGCCGCGGCGAGCGTCAGCATGGGTCGCAATCTCTTGCCGCCGGAATCGATCAGATGGCTGGCGATCGCGGGGATCATGTCGACATCGGATCCGGCCTTCGACAGGATCAACTGGTTGACACGTTCCATGTCCGCAGCAACCAATCCCACCAGGTCGGTAATACCGGAGCTGGTGTCTTTCGTCTCTGAGAGTGGAACTACGACGCCCAAGAAGTCCTCCCAATGCCACCACATCGACCTGCGGCGGCTTTCCGTCCGGTTACCACCGCCCGGCATGTCGGGCCAGACCCTGCGACGCGCCTTCGGCAAGAAGACGCCACATTATGAGCCCGGACGCCGCTCGGCAAGACACAATGGTGTGCGGCAGATTGCAATTGCCGCCATGAAGGTATGCTTTAGTGTACGGTCGGGTCCGAACGTCAGATTAATCCGGTTGCCTATGGAAGAGCTTTTGAAAACCAATGACATGGTGCTCATCTCCTTTGTCGAGGCCTTGTTGAGCGAGGGCAATATCGATCATCTTGTGCTCGACCAGAACATGAGCGTCGTGGAAGGGTCGATCGGCGTGATCCCGCGACGCATCCTTGTCGACCGCGACGCCATGCCGCGCGCCCGGCAACTCCTGCAAGATGCCGGACTTACTCATGAATTGTCCACCCCGCGCGACTGACGCCGACACTCCGGCAATCGCACCCCGACCCGACAAGGCCCTCTCATCGGACCGCTTCCTCGGCGGCCGTCTGGTCATCGACCAACCGCTCGACGGCGGCCACCGATCCGGGATCGATGCCGTGCTTCTCGGCGCGAGCCTGCCGGAAGGCATCAGCGGCACGTTGTTCGACCTGGGAAGCGGCGTGGGCGTTGCCGGCCTCGTTGCCCTTGCCTACGAACCCGGGCTCAGCGTAACGCTCGTCGACATCGATCCGCGCGCGCTGCACCTGGCAACATTGAATGCCGAGCGCAACGCGGGCCGCATCGGCCGCGACATGCCGCAGAACCCGCCGCAAGTCCCGCGCCTGATCGAAGCCGACGTGACCCTGTCCGGCAGGGCCCGTCGCGACGCCGGCCTCAATCCCCAATCCGCCGACGTGGTTCTTACCAATCCGCCGTTTCACGATGGCGCACGGAACCGCCCCTCGCCTGACCGCCAACGGGCGCGGGCGCACATGGCCGACGACACCACGTTGCAGGCCTGGTTCGAAACGGCGCTCTGGATGCTGCGCCCGAAAGGCCGTCTCACCCTGATCGTTTCGCCACAGCGGCTGCCGTTGATCCTGCAGACGATCGATCCGGGTCTCGGCGGGATTACGATCCTGCCGGTGCTTCCGCGCCGCGATCAGGCCGCCACGCGGATCCTCGTTACGGGTCGCCGCGACTCGCGGGCGCCGCTGCGCCTGCTGCCAGGTCTTGTCCTGCATGACACATCGGGCTCCGCTTTCCTGCCCGAGGTGAAACATATTCTCACCGGCAACGGCCGTTTGTCGCTGTCGTGAGGCTTGCGCAGGCGCGCGCAACAGCGATATCTGAAGACCAAATCCATCACAGACAGGATCTGTTCCGATGCCGTCAGACAGTGACCGCGCCTTCATCCCCGTCGGCATTGCCGTGCTCACGGTTTCCGACACGCGCTCGCTCGCCGAAGACAAGTCGGGCGCAACCCTCGCCGCCCGCATCGAAGAGGCCGGCCACCGCCTTGTCGACCGTGCCATCGTCACCGACGATGTTTCCCGGATCCGCGACACTGTGCAGGCCTGGACCCGGAATCCTGACATCGACGTCGTCATCACCACCGGCGGGACAGGCTTTACGGGCCGCGACGTGACCCCGGAGGCGCTCGAACCGCTGTTCGAAAAGCGCATGGACGGCTTTTCGGAAGTGTTTCACCGCATCTCCTACGACAAGATCGGGACGTCGACGATCCAGTCCCGCGCCACAGGCGGTGTCGCCAATGCGACCTTTGTCTTCGTATTGCCGGGCTCCCCGGGCGCCTGCAAGGATGCCTGGGACGGTATTCTGAAGGGCCAGCTCGACTATCGGCACAAACCCTGCAATTTCGTGGAAATCATGCCGCGGCTCGACGAACACCTGCGCCGCGGCGCCGCCACCGGCTGACGCCGAAACCGTCGGCCGATGGCAGTGCCGGTGACAGAGTATGTCATGATACGCGGCAAATGTTCTTGTTTTGTTCATATCCGACCGATATCCTGGGGACAGATCAAAACAGGAACAAAGAGGCGTGCCATGCGAAGCCGGACTTCGGAAGCAACTGTGCATCCAGAGACGCTGAGGGGCCGCGGCGCGCGGTCCAACCGGTCGGGGCGGTTCGAATCGGAACAGCGGTTTCTGGTCGATGACGGATGGTCGACGCTCGATCAGCAGACACCGCCAAAAACGAGCGTCACGGTCGAACAACCCAAAAAAATCATCACCGGCAACAATTCACCGGATGTGCCGTTCGAGCGGTCGATCAATCCCTATCGCGGATGCGAACACGGCTGTGTCTATTGTTTCGCCCGGCCGACGCATGCCTATCACGGCCTGTCGCCGGGGGTTGATTTCGAGACCAAGCTGTTCGTCAAGAAAGACGCCGCCAAGATCCTGGAACGCACGCTTGCGCATCCGCGCTACGAACCCAAGACCATCGCCATCGGCACCAATACCGATCCCTATCAGCCGATCGAGCGGGAATGGATGGTGATGCGGGAGGTCCTGGAAGTCCTGAGGGACGCGCGGCATCCGGTGTCGATCGTCACAAAGTCGGCGCTGGTGACGCGCGACATCGATATCCTCTCGGAGATGGCCGGCATGGGCCTGGTGAAGGTCGGGCTGTCGGTAACGACGCTCGGCCGTGTTCTCGCCCGCAAACTGGAGCCACGCGCGTCGACGCCGGGCAAACGGCTGGAGGCGATCCGCATGCTGAGCGACGCCGGGATTCCGACAGGCGTGATGGCGGCCCCGATGATTCCGGCTGTCAACGACCATGAGCTGGAAGCGATCCTCGAAGCCGCCCGCAATTCCGGCGCCGTGTCGGCAAGCTACATTATCCTGCGGCTGCCGCTTGAAGTCAGCGGTCTGTTCAAGGAATGGCTCCTGCGGCACTACCCGGACCGTTATCGGCATGTTTTGCTTTTGTTGCGCAGCATGCGCGGCGGCAAGGATTACGATGCCAAATGGTATGAGCGTATGCGCGGGCAAGGCCCCTATGCGGACGCCATCGCCAAACGCTTCGAACTGGCGAGCAAGCGGCTTGGCCTGAAGAAGCGGGAGTTCAACCTGCGCACGGATCTGTTCCGCCGGCCGCGTTCGGGCGTCGTGCAGCTCGACCTCTTTTGAGCCCCGCCGCGGGCGCCTGAAAAGGGTGCGATGCGGACATCGGCCGACCGAATCCGGTATGGTCAGCAAGGTTGGCACAAGGAGGTCCCATGCCGGCATCCGGCACGACGCGCAGCGCACGATCCGTAGGGCAGAAAACGGGCGCGACTTTCGAACTCGAAGATGCACTCGTCCCCGATTACGGATCGCCGGTCGCCGGTGTCGACGAGGCCGGGCGCGGGCCGCTTGCCGGCCCGGTGGTCGCGGCTGCGGTCATTCTCGACCGGCAGGCCGTGCCGCCCGGACTTGCCGATTCCAAGGCGCTCAGCGCCGCGGCCAGGCAGACGCTGTTCGACGCCATCTGTCGAACGGCAAGTGTCTCGGTCGCCATGGCGTCCGTACGCCAGATCGATGCCATGAACATCCGCGAGGCGACGTTGTCCGCCATGACGCAGGCGGCACGCGGGCTTGCGACCAATCCCGCTTGCGTTCTGATCGACGGGCGCGACGTACCGCCTGGTCTGCCCTGCCCCGGTGCGAGCGCGATCAAAGGCGACGCCCGGTCGCTATCCGTGGCAGCAGCGTCCATCGTCGCGAAGGTCACGCGGGACCGCCTGATGTGCACGCTCGACGGCTGTTACCCCGGATACGGTTTCAATCGGCATATGGGATATGGCACGAAAATTCATTTAGAGGCGCTCGACCGGCTCGGCCCCTGCGCCATTCACCGCACCAGCTTTCGGCCGGTCGCGGACCTGCTCGAACGATCCTGACAACAAGAAACGGTCGCCGAAGGCGACCGTGGGCAGATGCAGCAGGATGAAAGATCAGTTCAGGCGGGTGCGGACTTCTTCGATACTCTTTGTCAAGAGCGTTTCGGAAACCGAACCGGTCACCTTGGCAGCAAGGACCTTCTCGGCCGCGCTGACAGCGACGTCTGCCGCACGTGCCCGAACTTCTGCGATCGCCTGGGTTTCGGCCTGGGCGATCTTGGTTTCGGCGGCTTTCGTGCGGCGCGCGATCATGTCTTCGAGCGCCGCATTGGTCTCGGCCGTCAGCCGTTCGGCGTCTTCCTTGGCTTCGGCGACGATCGCTTCGGCCTCGCTTTCGGCCTCGCGGCGCTTGCGCTGATAGTCGGCAAGCAACGCCTGCGCTTCTTCGCGCAGGCGACGGGCCTCGTTCAACTCGTCGCGGATCTTGTCCGCACGACTGTCGAGGTTCCGGGTCACCATGCCCGGCACTTTCAGATAGGCGATCAAAGCGAAAAACAGGATCAGCGCGACAAGCGCCCAAAACGAAGCATCCACGGCGCTATCCCTTCATCGTGTCCTGGACGGCGCCGGCGATCTCGTCCTTCGACGCCACGTTGCCGACCAGCGTGTCGATCACGACCTCGGCCGTGTCGGACGCAATCCCGCTGACCTGATCGAGCGCCGCCGACTTGATCGTCGCAATCCGCGCTTCGGCCTCTTCGAGCCGTCCGGCCAGGTCGTTCTCCGCCTTCATCCGCTTATCCTCAACCGATCGATGCAGCTTGTCGCGGGTTTCCTGGGCGATGCCGTGCGCCTTCTGGCGCGCTTCGGCGAGCGCCTGTTCGTAGCTCGCGATCGCTTCGTCGGTTTCCCGCTTCAGTCGCTGCGCCTCGGCGAGATCGCCTTCGATCCGGTCGCGGCGGTCCTCAAGGACGCTGGCGATGCGCGGCAACGCCACTTTCGACATCAGATAGTAGAAGATGCCAAACGTGATCGCCAGCCAAAGCAGCTGGGACGGAAAGGTCGTAGCGTCGAACGGAGGGAACGCTCCGCCGCCGGCCTCACCGGCCGGCACGCCCGTTTCGGTATTGGTTTCGCTGGCCATGACGGCCTCCGTCTTGCCTGATGGCGGACCGAGGGTTTGCAATCCGATGGACGGATTGACTATCGGCTGTCACGGCACGACGCCCCTTACGAGGGCGCGGTTCGCAACAGCGCTCGGTCCTTGTTCCGCATGCCGGGCCGGGCAAGGCCGACCCGTACCGCAAAACCTAGGTGAACAGCAGGATCAGGGCGACCAGCAGCGAAAAGATGCCGAGAGCTTCCGTAACGGCGAAGCCGAAGATCAGGCGGCCGAACTGGCCGTCAGCCGCGGACGGATTGCGCAGGGCACCAGCAAGATAATTGCCGAAGATCGTGCCGAGGCCAATGCCGGCGCCGCCCATGCCGAGGCAGGCAATGCCCGCACCGATAAACTTTGCTGCTTCCGCTTCCATACTCTTTGCTCCTTGGATGAGTGTTTCGCGAATGACGATGAAAGGGTGGGAACGCGCCGATCCGGATCAGTGGTTCGGATGCAGGGCGTCGTTCAGATACATGCAGGTGAGGACCGTGAAGACATAGGCCTGCAGGAAGGCGACCAGAAACTCCAGTGCGGTGATCGCCACGGCCATGACCAGGGGCAGGATCGAGGTCAGCACGCCGCCGAAACCAAGCGCGCTCAGACTGACGATAAAGCCGGTGAAGACCTTCAGGGTGATGTGGCCGGCCAGCATGTTCGCAAACAGACGGACGGCGAGGCTGATCGGACGCGAGAGGAAAGAAATCACTTCGATCGCCGTTACCAGCGGTATGAGCGGTGCCGGCACGCCGTGCGGCACGAACAGGCCGAGAAACTTCGCGCCATGTCGATAAAAGCCGTAGAGCACGACCGTGCCGATCACCAGCATGGCGAGCGCGAAGGTCACGATGATGTGGCTCGTCACCGTGAAGAAATACGGGAACATGCCAAGCAGGTTCGCGATCAGCACGAACATGAAGAGCGAAAACACCATCGGAAAGAAGCGCATGCCCTCGTTGCCGGCGGAACTTCGCAAGGTGCTTGCGACGAACTCGTAGGACATTTCCGCAACGGATTGCCAGCGTGTCGGCACAAGACCGCGCCCGCTCGTCGACAGGATCAAGAGGCTGGATGCCGCCGCAACCGTGGCCACCATGAACAGCGACGAGTTGGTGAAGGAGACATCCAGTCCGCCGATTTCGAGCGGAACGAGTTTGGAAATTTCAAACTGCTTGATGGGATCGTTCGCCACGCGTCGGGTCTCCGCGTCCTGATTATCGGTCGTGCCGCCGGGACGGCGGACGCCTTTCTTGCGATGGTGTCTCCCGGGTCCCGGCCTCGGCGACGAGCCCGGCGGTCCGCAAAACATTCAAGATACCTGCTGCAAATCCGAGCAGCAGAAATACAATCAGACCCCAGGGCGAGGTCCCCAGGACCGCATCTATGCCCCATCCAAGGGCAGCGCCGACACCGACGCCGGCAACGAAGTCCGTACTCATCCGGAGCGCCTGCCCGTACCCCGTACTGGGGGCATTCGCATTCGCCCGGTTCTTCCCGGAACCGGATGCCTGAGCACCCAGATCCCGGTCAAGGGCATCAAGACGGCTCGCTAGCTGGTCGTCGTCCGCGCCTTGCGACCCCTCAGGGTCTGTCGGCGTTTCCTTGTCCTTCGGCATGGCAATGCCCTGATGGTGCGGCATCGCAAAGCCTGAGACCGGCGCGTAGGCCGCCTAGTCGCCCCTCAAATCCGCGCGCACATTAGTCAGGGGTGTAGGGCGTGTCAAGGATTGTTCACTGCAGCAAACAGCCCGTTATTCCCTTAGTTTTCATGGACTTACCGCATCTGCGACATTCGCGCGACGAACGCGGTGCGCGGTTTGGCAGCGATGGCGCCAATCGGTCATCCTGCTTGTCGATAGCTTTCGGCCGTGCGCAGGTCGACCGAAACGAGTTGAGAAACCCCGCGTTCGGCCATGGTTACGCCGAACAGGCGGTCCATCCGCGCCATTGTGATCGGGTTGTGCGTCACACAGACGAATCGGGTGTCGGTCGCCTTGCGCATTTCGTCGAGCAGGGTGCAGAAGCGCTCCACATTGGCGTCGTCGAGCGGCGCATCGACCTCGTCGAGCACGCAGATCGGTGCCGGGTTCGTCAAGAAGACGGCAAAGATCAGCGACATTGCCGTCAGGGCCTGCTCGCCACCGGACAACAGGGTCATGACCTGGGTCTTCTTGCCCGGCGGACAGGCGTAGATTTCCAGGCCGGCATCGAGCGGATCGTCCGAATCGATCAGTTTCAACTCCGCCCGGCCGCCGCCGAACAATCGCTGGAACAGCGTCGCGAACTCCGAATTGACCCGCTCGAACGCTTCCATCAGCCGGCTGCGCGCCTCGCTGTTGAGCGTATGGATCGCGTGGCGGAACTTGCGGATCGCCTCGACCAGGTCGTCTCGCTCCGTCGTCAGGGTCGTGCGACGTTCTTCCAGTTCCGACATTTCTTCCTCGGCGCGCAGGTTCACGGCGCCGAGCCTTTCCCGCTCGCGTTTGTAGCGGTCGAGGCGGGTTTCCAGGGCGGCTTCGTCCGGTACCGGGCCGTCCGGCTCTATCCCGGACAGCTCGGCCAGTTCATGGGGCGCGCATTCCAGCGCCTCCTCGATATGCCGCGCAATGTCGGCCTGGCGCGCCCGTGCGGCGCTGATGCGTTCCTCGGCCCGGGCTTCCTCCTGCCGGGTGCCGGACAGGATTTCGAGCGCCTGCTTGGCAATGCGATCGGCCTCGGAAAGCGCCTTTTCGCCTTCGGCTAGCCGGTCGTTCGCGGCAGATACAAGGCCTTCGGCTTCCTGGATCTCAGTCAACAAGGCGCGGCGCGCGCTGGTGATGTCGTCCGGGCGTTCAGACAGCGCCGCGCGTTCGCGTTCGGTTTCGGCGACCCGTCCGTCGACGATGGCAAGCTGCGCCCGGGCATTGGCCGTGCGCTCGTCCCAGGATTTCTTTTCCCGGTCGATGGCGGAAAGACGGTCGCTGCGCACCCGGATCTGTGCGCCGAACCGGTCGGCAATCGCCCGCGCTTCGGCCAGCGCCTGACGATCCCGCGCGGCCTCGTCCCGGGCGGCGGCGAGACGCTCTTCGAGCGGATCGCTGGTCGCCGCATCGGCAAGTGCCGTCTCGGCCTCTTTCAACGCAAACCGGCTTTCGTCCAGATTGTCCTGAAGCCGCGCCTCGGCCTCGGTCAACGCGCCCAACCGGGTCGCGAACTCGTTGGTCGCCTTCTCGCCCTTCGACAACGCGTCCCGGGCCTCCCGAGCCTGGCGTTCGGCATCGCGCAAGGCCTGGCGAGCGGCGGCCTCTTTCGTGCCGGCTTCCTGACTGGCGGTGCGGGCGGAGGTCAAGGCCATGCGGGCCTCGTCGAGCTTTGCCCGCAAATCCTTCAATTCCCAGTCCAGGTCCTCAAACCGGTTTTTCTGCTCGAGCCGCTGGGCGGCCGGGCGCGGTGCGTCCGCGGTAACGGTGAACCCGTCCCACCGCCAAAGGTCGCCGGCGGCAGAAACCAGGCGCTGCCCCGGCGCGAGCCGTTTCTGGATAGCCGGCCCGTCATCGGAATCGACAACACCGATCTGATGCAACCGGCGTTCCAGAACCGCCGGGCCATCGACCAGCGCAGCGAGCGGCTCCACGCCTTCCGGCAGCGGATGGTCGGAATCATGCGGTCCGGGCTCGCGCCAATGGGACGGCGCCGCCGTATCGCCGGACGCATCGAGATCCTCACCGAGCGCGGCGGCAAGCGCCAGTTCGTAGCCCGGCGCGACCTTGACCGCGTCGACAATGGCGGGCCAGAGATCGGCTTCATCGAGCGACAGCACCGAGGCCAGCGTTTCGGCCTCGGCCTCGGCCCGTCCGACTGCCTGTTCCAGCGCGGTGACCGGTGCCTGCGCGTCCTGTTCGCCGGCCGTTGCCTTTGAACGTGCAGCTTCGGCTTCCGCCAGTTCGGCCTCGGCCTTGCGCAGCGCCGCCTCGGACTGTTCGACCGCCGCGCGCCCGGCGTCCAAATCGGCCTGTGCGTTTCTTTTGGCTTCGAGCTCGCCGCGCTGGCGCACGATGCCGTCGATCTGACCCTGCAACTTTTCCGTCTTTTGGCGATGCTCGCTGATCACGGCTTCCAATTGCCGGCGGGTCGCGGCAATGCCGGCCACTTCGTCTGTCAGGGCCTGGAAGACAGCTTCGGATTTTTCCAGTCTGGCCTGTGCCGCCTCGGTGCGGGCTCCGCTTTCGCTGACCGCATTTTCCGCCTCGGCGTTTTCCGCGCCAAGCGACCTTGCTTCCGTATCGAGCGCGGCGACCGCCCGCTCCGCATCGACAAGCAATTGATCTTCACGCGTCTTGTCGTGCTGTAACTGCTCGAGCCTTTGGTCGAGTTCGGCGGCCCGCTCCTTCAATTGCTTTTCTTCCCGATCGAGATCGTCACGGGCACGGATCAGCCGTTGCAGTTTGGCGGATTCGACGGCGGCGGCGTCGCGCAGTCCCGGGACCGCATGGGCGGCGACCGCCTGGTTCCGGGCCGCATTGGCCTGGGCCGCCTGGGCATCCTGCACGGTGGCGCTCACCGCCTCGTGGGCGGTATTCGCCTCGCGCATGGTGGTGCTCGCAGCCAGCCAGCGCAAATGCAGGATCGCGGCTTCCAGTTTGCGGATCTCGCCGGACAGCGTCTTGTAGCGGCGCGCCTGGCGGGACTGGCGGCGCAGGCTTTCGATCTGAACATCGAGTTCGCGCAGCACGTCCTCAATGCGTTCCAGATTGCCCTCCGCGGCGCGCAGGCGCAATTCGGCCTCATGGCGGCGCGTGTGAAGGCCGGAAATGCCGGCGGCTTCTTCCAGGAGCCGGCGTCGGGCCGCCGGCTTGGCAGCGATCAACTCACCGATCCGGCCCTGACCGACAAGGGCCGGCGACCGCGATCCGGTGGAGGAATCGGCAAACAGCAATTGCACGTCGCGGGCCCGGGCCTCGCGGCCATTGATGCGGTAGACCGACCCTGCCTCGCGCTCGATGCGCCGACTGACCTCAATCGCGTCGTGCTCGGCATAGTTCGGCGGCGCCATTCGATCCGCATTGCCGAGAAACAGGGTGACTTCTGCCGTGTTGCGGCTCGGGCGGCCATTCGCGCCGGAAAAGATAACGTCGTCCATGCCGGACGCACGCATGTTCTTGGAGGAATTCTCCCCCATGACCCAGCGCAATGCTTCCACCAGGTTCGACTTGCCACATCCGTTCGGCCCGACAATGCCCGTCAGGCCCGACTCGATATGAAAATCGACCGGTTCGACAAAGGTCTTGAAGCCCAGAAGACGCAGGCGATCAAAACTTACCATCAACCCCTCCGCCGCGGCGGCGCTTGACCATCGACACGGCAAAGGGGCTTTCGGTTGGGCGCAGGTGCCGTGCGGCTAGAGTTCCGCGTCCAACAGTCTGGACATGTCGTCGAAACCGAGAGCGCCGCCCGAAAGCTTTTTGCCGTTCAAGAAGAACGTCGGTGTCGCGTTCACGCCGAACTTTTCCGAGGCGCGGTTGCGAACCCAGTTCACTCCGTCAAGAAGCTCCTGATTCGTCAAGCATGCCTCAAAGCTCTTCTGGGTAAAACCGATCTGTCTGGCAAAATCCTGGAGCGATTGCAGCGGATTGTCGGTGAAGGCCCAGGTACGCTGCTGGGCGAACATGACGTCGATGACGTCGAAATATTTGTCCTCCGGCGCGCAGCGGGCGAGCATGAACGCGGCCGCGGCCAGCGGATCCAGGGGAAACTCGCGAAACACGAACCGGATCTTGTCGGTCTCGATGTAGGCTTCCTTCACCTTGTTGTAGGTATTGCGGTGAAAATTCGCGCAATGGCCGCAGGTCATCGAAGCGTATTCGATAAGGGTCACCGGCGCATTTTCCGGTCCGAGGGCCATTTCGCCGAGCGGGCCCGGCTTCATCAATTCCGCCTCATCGACGGTCTGCGCTGCGGCGGTTCCGGTCAATATCGCCGGTGTGGCAAGGGCGGCGGCGGAAACCGCGCCCGCACGAAGCGCCTGTCGTCTGGTCAAGATCACGGCCTGCTCCTCCATGAAGACGTCATCCAATCGGTCTGATCAACTTTCAGATATAAAGTCCCGTTCGGCCGGCGCAATAAAACGGATTGTGAATTGCGGCTTTTTAGCGCCAAACCGCCCCGTTCGGAGCCAGGCGTCCTGTCCGAAGACCGGGCGATCGGACTCAGTCGTCGTCCGCTTGGGCCTTGGCGATCGCATTGGCCACGACGTTCTTGCCGAGCAGCGACAGCGCCCGCCGCAACCGGTCATCGCTGACGCCGGCCACGGTCTCGGCGACCTCTTCACGTTTTTCGTCCGGAATATCGGGCAGAGGGCCCTCGCTGGCCGGAACGGGATCGCCGACCGGCCCCTGCACGATCTTGATGCGATCGACGGCGTACCAGCCGAGAAAGGTGTTGACCCGTTCCACCAGGAGCGGCGCCTCGTGCTGAAGGAAAACCGCGGCAGGGCCGGCGCAGCGCACGACCAGCGTGCCCGGAACCGCCTCGCCCTCCATCCCGTCCGGTACGCGCGGCCAGACGATCCGGTCCGGCAAAGTGCACTCGGCGAATTGCGGACCGGCAATGTCGCGCCAGGTCATGATGAGATCGGCGGCCGCGAGGCCGCGCTTGCGTACCGCCGGTTTGAGGATCTTTGCTAGCGTGCCGCCGATCGGCTTTGCCGACATCGGGCCGCGTGTATGCCGCTGGCTCACCTTGTTGTCCCCGCCGCGTGCGATCCGGATCCACAGGATCCTGACCCAGGTGCCCCTTGCGCTTCATAAGCGTCTGTTTCCTTATACCGCACTTGCTTCGGACTGTCAGAATCGCCTTTTGTTCCGGAAATCGAGCGGCACTTGTCCACATGAAAACCACAGTCCGAACCGACACCGACCCGGCGACATCGAAGGATCTCATCGCCTGGTACGACCGGCATGCCCGCGATCTACCCTGGCGGGTCGGCCCGAAGGCCCGCCAAGCCGGCGTCATCGCGGACCCCTATGCCGTTTGGCTGTCGGAAATCATGCTGCAGCAAACGACCGTCAAGACCGTCGGCCCCTATTTCGCGCGGTTTCTCAAGACCTGGCCGACGCTGGCGGATCTGGCCGCTGCGGAGGAAGAAGCCGTGCTGCGGGCCTGGGCCGGCCTCGGCTATTACTCGCGGGCCCGAAACCTAAAAAAATGCGCCGAGGTGCTGGTCGCCGACCATGACGGAAAGTTCCCGGAATCCGCGGCTTTGCTGGAAAAACTGCCGGGCATCGGGGCCTATACATCCGCGGCGATCGCCGCCATCGCGTTCGATGAACAAATCCCGGTCGTCGACGGCAATGTGGAACGCGTCATCGCCCGGCTCCACGCCATCGAGACACCGCTGCCCGCCGCCAAGAAAGAGATCCGCAGCCTCGTCGACGCGATGACGCCGAAAAGACGGCCCGGTGACTTCGCACAGGCCATGATGGACCTCGGCGCAACGATATGCAGCCCGCGGCGCCCCGCGTGTTCGCTCTGCCCGTTGAACGAGCCGTGCGTCAGCCGAAAAGGCGGTTATCCAGAGACTTATCCCCGCAAGGCTGCAAAACGCGAGAAACCGACGCGGTATGGCGCTGCTTTCGCCGTTTTTAGGGCCGACGGCGCGATTCTGATGCGCAAGCGGCCGGACAAGGGCTTGCTGGCGGGCATGACCGAAATCCCGACCGGGATATGGCGTGAGGACGATAATGCGCTGACCGATCTGTCACCGGCCCCCGTGACGAGCGCCTGGCGACGCGAACCGGGTCTGGTGCGTCACACGTTCACGCATTTCCATCTGCAGCTTGCCGTCTACACGACCCGGTCGAACGCCAAAGCACCGGATGGCGCCTGGTGGAGTGCGCCCGATGAGCAGGGAGAAGAAGCCCTGCCAACGGTGATGCGGAAGGTCCTGGCGGCGGCAAACGGCGACTGATCGTTTTATTGCAGCTGTGTATTGGCGTTGCTTCGCTCAGCCACAACCACAATCTGCTTCATCATCAGGTCGTCAAGCCGGCCGAGGGTTCCCTTTGCCAGGAACCAACGGGCGTCCGGCGGCGTAAAGGGGTGCGCCGAGCCGGAAAAGACCGGGTGCAGGCCACCGCAGGTCGCCAGTTCGATGGCGGTCTCGCGCACAAAGAACCGCAGGTGCGTACGATCCAAGAGGCCGGCGTCGCGATACCGGAAGTCTCCCTTGGAAAACAGCCGCCAGAGAAACTTCCAGTTTCTGACATTCGGCACTGAGATGATCAGCCGGCCGCCGGCTCCGATCAGCGGCGTCAGCCGGCGGACAAGATCCCAGGGATCGGCAAGGTGCTCCAGCACATCAAGACAAAGGACCGCGTCCAGCGATCCCGCGGCAATCTCACGATCGAAGGACGATGCGACGACATCGCCCGACCAGACCCGGTCGCAATGGGCCTCGGCCCTGCCGGCCGCAACCGGATCCAGTTCAAGTCCGCCGGCCCAGAAGTCCGGCGTATCGGGCCGTGTTTCGCGGATCGCCGCAATGGTTGCACCCTGCCCACATCCGACATCGAGCACGGCCGACAGGCGGACCGGGAGGTGCGGAAGGATTTCCGTTCGCGCGGTTCCGAAATATCGGGGGCCTTGCGGAATGTCAGCCGCAGATCCGGTGTGATGGTGCTTCGGCGCCATGGAATGACAGGACATTTGTGAACGGCGCGCACTGTCCCCAGTCAGACACGGATTTGTCAATGCAAGCGCCGGGACTTCCCCGGACGAATGCGGATACGGCATGATATCATAGGCCTGACCCACTGCTGTCCGGTTTAGAATTCTGGACATAGTGCATGACATTGATTCTACTCGGTTTCAGACGTTTCGCGGCGTTTGAGACACGAGAAGGAGATCAATGCCATGCGCCATCAAAATACTGTTTTTCACGCTCTGACCCAATACATTCCCTGGCACCACTTCGATCGCCTTGTCGATCAGCACAAGGCGGACTTTCGGGTGCGTCGTTTCACAACAAAAGATCAGTTTTTGAGCCTGTTGTTTTCGCAGCTTTCCGGCTGTGCATCCTTGCGCGAGATTGAAGCGGGTCTGCAAAGCTTCGGCCCCAAGCTTTATCATCTGGGCATGCACAGGCCGGCGCGCGCGACGCTTTGCGACGCCAACGCCAAGCGCCCCTGGCAGGTCTACGGGGATTTGTTCGCCGATATGGTGGGCAAGGCCAACCGAAAGACCAAGCGCAGTCTGGGAGAGATCACCCGGATCATCGATGCAACCCCGATCAGGCTTTCCAAGCAGAGTGCAGACTGGGTCAAGTTTGCCAACAAACGCTACGCCGCCAAGGTTCATGTGGTTTATGACCCGGATCAGGACAGACCGCTGAGGGCGGACATCACATCCCACACGGTCCACGACGTCACTCCGGCCAAGGATTTGGTGCTGGAGGCCGGAGCGACCTATGTGTTCGATGCGGGCTACTATGATTACAAGTGGTGGTCTGAGATGGACGCCTTGGGGTGCCGCTTTGTCACCCGTTTGAAATCGAACACGCGTCTTGGGGCGAAGCGCCCGCTTGCTGTTGCCGGCGACGCTGACGGCATCCTCAGCGACAGCATTGGCTTGTTACCGCGGCGTCTGGGGTCGAGCCGGCGCAATCCGATGTGGGATCCTGTGCGTGAGATTGCGGTGCGCATCAGCTCCGATAAGACGATCCGGATTGCGACCAACGATCTGGACGCGCCGGCTCAAGAGATTGCCGATCTGTACAAGCAGCGATGGCAAATCGAACTGCTTTTCAAATGGCTCAAGCAGCATCTGCAGTTCAAACAATTCCTGGGCAGGTCACACAACGCGGTTTGCATTCAGGTCTATGTTGCGCTGATTGCATTTTTACTGCTGAGGCTGGCGCAGCAAAACCAGTCCAATATTCGATCCGAAAAGCATTTCGCCAATCTTATTGGCATTCATATTATGACCCGAAGACCGATCGAGAACCTCAATCAAGAATACAGACCGATTACACACGACCCACGGCAGCAGATGATGGAGTTTCAACTTTGAAAAAACTCCATGCCGCTAAACCGGACAGCAGTGGGCCTGACCCTCGAATCCGGAGCGCGGCAAACCCGGCCGCCAATCATCCATCGGCAAAAATGACAGGGTCGAACGGCGTTCGGCTGCTGGCTTTGAAACAATCGGAAGACAGATATGGAACTTAACTCGGATTTCACTTCGCGGGCGGTCATGCACGGCGCGTCTCTCGACTGGGTGGCATCACCGATGGCCGGCGTCGACCGGCGCATGCTCGACCGCATCGGCGCAGAAAAGGCGCGTGCCACCAGCATCGTGCGGTATGCCCCGGAAAGCGCCTTTTCCGCCCATGTGCATGGTGGCGGCGAAGAATTCCTGGTGCTCGAAGGCATATTCCAGGACGAGCACGGCGATTTCCCGGCCGGCACCTATGTGCGCAATCCACCGACATCAAGCCACACGCCGGCCTCGGCGCCCGGCTGCACGATCCTCGTCAAACTCTGGCAATTCGATCCATCGGACCGCACCCATGTCGTTATTGATACGAACAAGATGCCGTTCATCGACGCGCCGGCCCGGCCGGGGGTGGAGATCATGCCGTTGTTCAGGGATGGGCGCGAAGACGTCCGATTGGAGCGCTGGGCGCCGGGCGCAGAGGTTCTGCTGGACGGCCACGACGGTTTCGAGGCGTTTGTGTTGGACGGGTCATTCGAAGAGGGCGGCGAGACATTTGAAAAAGATTCCTGGCTGAGATTGCCGCAATCGACGCC
>JBCDLT010000087.1:0-23953 GCA_038745065.1 Pseudomonadota bacterium
CCTGCGCTCGCTGAGCCGTGCGCCGCTGATCCACAATTACATGGGCCGCGTCCTGTCCTTCGATCATTTTGCCGTCGGCGCGGATCTCGAGATTGCGTCGTGGGACAGCTATCCGCTCGGCTTTCTATCGGAACGTCTCGAGGCGTCGGACGATCACAAGCGCCGGTTTCTGCGCCAGGGCGACCCGGATTTCCAGGCCTTTCACCACGATCTCTACCGCGCCATCGGGCGCGGCCGATGGTGGGTGATGGAGCAGCAGCCCGGACCGGTGAACTGGGCGCCGTTCAACCCGGCGCCGCTGCCCGGCATGGTCCGGCTCTGGTCGCTTGAGGCCTTCGCGCACGGTGCCGAAGTCGTGTCCTATTTCCGCTGGCGCCAGGCGCCCTTCGGTCAGGAGCAGCACCATGCGGGGCTGGTGCGGCCGGACAATGCGGACGCGCCGGGATTGGCCGAAGCCCGCACGGTCGCCGATGAGATTGCCGACTTGCCACCGCCCGGCGAACAGGCTTCACCGGTTGCGATCGTCTTCGACTATGCCTCGGCCTGGGCATGGGAGACGCAGCCTCAGGGCGCCGATTTCGATTATTTCGGGCTGGTCTTCGACGTCTATCGCGCGCTGCGCCGGGCCGGCCTGTCGATCGATATCCTGCCGCCGGACACGGCTGACCTTTCCGGCTATCGCCTGGTTTTGTTGCCCGGTCTCGCCACGGTTTCGCCGGCGCTGCGTGCGGCGATCGGCAAGGCCGAGGGCATCGTGCTGGCAGGACCGAGAACCAATACCAAGACAGAGGAGTTTGCCATACCGGTTCCGTTGCCGCCCGACCTTCCGGGCCTTGCCGCGACCGTTGCGCATGTCGAAAGCCTGCCGCCGACGGTCGACGTGCCGCTTTCGGGCGGTGGCGGGTTTGCGCATTGGTTCGAACATCTTGAAACGCCGATCGAACCGCTATTGACGACAGAGGAGGGGGCGCCGGCTCTCGTCGATACGGACGGCCTCTGGTATCTGGCAGGCTGGCCGGACCGCAACGCCTTCGACCGGATCGTCGGCATGGCCGCCAAGGCGGCCGGCCTGGAGACCGAGAGGCTTGCCGAAAATGTCCGTGTCCGCGATTGCGGATCGGTCCGCTTCGTCTTCAATTACGGAACGGACGTGCAGCCCTATCGAAACGAGACCGTGCCGGCGGCCGGCGTGCTGCGGATGGCACGGTGATCGCCGGCTCCCTTTAAACGCAGGCCGGGCGCGCCATATTCCGAGTCGTAGCGACCGGTTGAACGTAAGGCCATGCCCCTAGACGATTCTACGGATACCGGCTATGAGCTAACAGGATGTCGGCCGGGCACGCGCGCATATCCGGCTATCAGGGCCAAACCAAACCTTCGCTGGACCTTGAATCCGGCTGCAAAGGAGACCGACCATGAGCACCATCAACGACTGGATCGACAACGAAGTCAAAACCAACGACGTCGTGCTTTTCATGAAGGGCACGCCGACGTTTCCGCAATGCGGTTTTTCCGGCCAGGTCGTCCAGATCCTCGACTACCTCGATGTCGCCTACAAGGGCATCAACGTGCTTGAGAACGACGAGGTGCGCAACGGCATCAAGGAATACGCCAACTGGCCGACCATTCCCCAGCTCTATGTGAAGGGTGAGTTCGTCGGCGGTTGCGATATCCTTCGGGAAATGTTCCAGGCCGGCGAGCTGCAGGACCATTTCAAGGACAACGGGATTACGGTTCGCGAAACGGCCTGACGTCGGTCTTAGATAAGAGGTTAGGACGGGAGCTTCGGCTCCCGTTTTTGTTTTGGGCGCCTGTTTTCTCATCGTTGATCCGAGATTCAGGGGAGGGACGCTCGGCGCATTGTTCGACGGCGATTGCTTGCTTGTGTCATGTTATAACATTGACTACCATCCGGGCGGATTGCCAATCGGGACTCTTCTTCCGGCTTGCCGAATGCGCTCTCCAGCATCGTCGGTAGGCACAGTTTCCTTCCGATGGCCCAAGCGATCGCGGTTCGTGTTCGGCACGCCAGATCGCGGTTCAGTGGCGTCATGGCGTTGAACTGCCGAGGAAAAGACTGTTGGAGAACCGAACAGTGAAGGCCGCCCGCGTCATGGTCATCGATTGGGCCCTCCCGCGCGAACAGGTAAACCGGAACCGGGCACGGATTGAGGCCGGTGATCGCGGCTCGGTCGATTGTCGCCCGCCTTCCGATCCGCTCGGTGCTTTTGCGGCCCGGCGGTGCCAGGCGGTTGTGCCATGACATTGGTGCGAGACACCCGACCGGACGCCGCTCTCGGTGTCGGCGTGGCGGATACACCCGACGGCCTGTCGGCCATCCACGACCCGGGATGTGCCGCTGCGCTCTGGCGGCGCGATCCATTGCCGGAGTTCCAAGCCTGGATCGACGCATTGCCGCCCGAGCAATTGCCGAAAGCGCGGGTGACGTTGCGCCCCCAACAGATCCGCGACGCCATGTTCCAGATCTGCGAAGTCACAGGCACGCCGGATTGCGCCGACCGGGTGAGGCTGATCGAGGATAGCGCGGCTTTGGCGGACATTTTCGCCGGGCTCATGCGCGCGCCTTTCCTGCGGCTGCGCTTTGACGTCGTGACGGACAATGCCTGCCGGAAATTCCATGTTGATGCGGTGACCGCCCGGCTGGTGTGCACCTATCGGGGGACCGGCACGCAGTACGGGATTTCCGCCGACGGCGCCGAGCCCCGGCATGTGTTCACCGTGCCGACGGGTGCGCCCATACTTTTGCGCGGGACGCTCTGGCCCGAACTGCCACGTACGGGCCTGATGCACCGCTCGCCTCCCATTGAGGGCACCGGCGAAACACGGCTGCTTCTCGTTCTCGATCCCGTTTTCGATCCGGATGGCCCGCCGGATCAAAAGTTACTTCATTGATAAGAGCCAAAAGAGGAAACCTGAGATGAAGACACGTGCAGCCATCGCCTGGGAACCGAACCGACCGCTGGAAATCGAGGAAATCGACCTCGAAGGCCCCAAGGAAGGCGAGGTTCTCGTCCGTATCGTAACGACCAGCCTCTGCCACACCGATGTCTTCACCTTGTCGGGTGAAGACCCGGAAGGCCTGTTTCCCTGTATCCTTGGCCATGAAGGCTGCGGCATCGTGGAGGAAGTGGGCAAGGGCGTCACTTCTGTCGTTCCGGGTGACCATGTGATCCCGCTCTATGTTCCCGAAGATCCCGACTGCCCCTACATCAAGTCGGGCAAGACCAATCTCTGCCAGACCATCCGCAAGACACAAGGTGCGGGGGTGATGCCGGACGGGACGTCCCGTTTCTCCTACAAGGGCAAGCAGATCCTGCACTATATGGGCACCAGCACGTTCAGCGAGTACACGGTCCTGCCTGAGATTTCGGTGGCCAAAATTACCAAAGAAGCGCCGCTGTCCAAGGCATCGGTGATGGGGTGCGCGGTTCCGACCGGCATCGGGGCGGTTCGCAACACTGCCAAGGTCGAGGCCGGGGCGACGGTGGCCGTTTTCGGTCTGGGCGCCGTCGGCATGGCCGTGATCCAGGGCGCGGTCCTGAACGGTGCATCGCGCATCATCGGCATAGACATCAACGAGGCAAAGTTCCCGTTGGCAATGTCGCTGGGTGCCACGGAATGCCTCAATCCGAAGGAGTACAAGCAGCCGATCCAGGAGGTCCTGGTCGAGATGACCGACGGCGGCCTGGACTACACGTTCGAGGCCGTCGGCAACGTCAATCTGATGCGTTCAGCCCTCGAGGCGTGTCACAAGGGGTGGGGCGAATGCACCGTAATCGGTGTGGCCGGAGCCGGACAGGAGATCGCGACAAGGCCGTTCCAGCTCGTCACCGGCCGGGTGTGGCGCGGAACGGCGTTTGGCGGCGTTCTGGGTCGCAGCCAGTTGCCGGGCATGGTCGATGAATGGCTGCGCGGCGATTTCGACGTCGATCCGTACATCACGCACAACATGACACACAGCCAGATCAACACCGCGTTCGACCTGTTGAAGGCAGGCAAGTCGATCCGCTCGGTCATCCATTTCCAACCGAGAGACACGATGTCGGTGAATTCCCTGCCGGGGGAAATCGTTCCTGAATAAGGGATTGTGATTGCTGTTACGCAAAGTGCGTCCGGACATGCGCGCATAAACCGACCGCTCTCTGAACTGATGAATTTTGTTCCCTGCAAGCAGCACGCTTTGCAGGGAACTGGCGGGCCCAACTCGGGTTACGATGCGGCCCGGAAACCAAAATCATTGCGCCGGAAGGTTTGATCCGGGAACGTCTATACAAAAGCGAACAATGCTGCAGCGTCATTAGCTGCGTGAGAAGACGCAGATTGAGGCTCGGCAGCACAGCACAATCCATTGTGAATTTTACAAAATTGTTATATTTAACGAGTGCTTAATGCCATTAACGTAAGAATAACCATAAAGGACCTGGATGCTGTCAACCACAGCTGGCATAACTTGGCAACTTGCAACCCGCCACTTTTGGGACAAAAGTCTATTGGCGAGGAAGCTTCTCAATTCTACCGCACTGACATCGCTGGTCTTGGCTTCCGCAGCGAGCCTTGTGCCGGTTTCGGCCGGATCGCAGACGGTCACGATCGATGGCGGGGTGCCTGTTGCATCCCCACTGGATTTGGTCGCCGATACAACCTTTAACTCGATTGTCCTTGATGATGGGGCCGTCATACAAGCCGCAGACCCGCTTGACGATCTGGTGATCCAAGGTGGTCCGTCGACCATTGACGTGACGGGTACCGGCACGATAAGCGCCGACATTACCGCGGGCGCCGGTTTCGATATTCAGGTCAATGGAAGCGGCGGGACGGGGACGCTGGTCTTAAGCGGCGTGAACACGCATGGGATCACCACACTCAATGCGGGCACCTTGTCCATCCAAAACAATGTGGCGATTGGCGGCTCGCTGGTAGCTGTCGATGGGACGGTAGTGGATTTTGGAAATGGCATCGGCCAGCCCGATCCCGTTGCAATTACGGGCACGGTGAATTTCAACCAGACAGGCGGCACTGCATCGCAATCGGGGCCCATCTCTGGAACCGGCGCGCTCAACAAGACGGGGTCTGGAACCCTGGAGATCTCTTCGCCTACAAACTCTTTCAGCGGCGGTACGACGGTCAGTGCGGGTATCCTTGATCTCGTGGGGGTCGGTGCACTCCCATCAACCACCATCAGCATCACAGGCGGCGAGTTGCAAACCAATGGCGGCGGTCTCGTTGCCGGTGCGACGATTACCCAGACCGGCGGTACCTTCGACATCAATGGTAATGAGGCGATCACGACACTCAACAATCAGGCAGGCAATGCCGACGTTGCGTTCGGTGCCACATTCGGCGCGACGACCATCAACAATGGCAATGGCGCGGCATTTTCCTCGCAATTCGCCAGTGCAGGTACGGTGAATGCGACGACCGTTACGAACAATGGCGGCGTGATTGTAAACTCCGGAACGTTCGGCACCAACACGCTTGCCAACAACGCCAATGGCCTGATTACGAACTCCGGCAACCTTAACTCTGCAACACAAATCGATAACAATGCGGGTGCGACGCTGACCTCCTCCGGAACTGTCACCGGCGGTGCGGTGAATGACGGCACGATCAACGGCGCGGGCACTTTCAACGGTGCAATCACCAACAACAACATCTTCAATGTAACCAACGCCCTGTTGGGAAACGGTGCCTTCACCAATTCGGCAAATCTCAACGTGACCGGTGGGTCGTTCACAGGCCTCACCTCGATTGCCAACAGCGGCACGGCCACAGTTTCGACCGGCCGGAATCTGGGCGCGACAAGCTTCACGCAATCAGCCGGCCAGTTTGTCGTGAACGGCACTTTTACAGGGACGACCACGATCAATGGCGGAAGCCTCAGCGGCATCGGCACGCTTAACGGCGCGGTGTCGATCAACAATGGCGGCGCGTTTGCACCGGGCAATTCGATCGGCACGACGACCGTCAACGGGAATGTGACCTTCGATCCAGGGTCCACCTACCAGGTGGAAGTGAACCCCGGCGGCGCTTCCGATCTGATCACCGCGACCGGTACGGCTACCATCAATGGCGGCACGGTGGCGATCCTGCCCGAGGCGGGCACCTACGCCGATGCGACCACCTACACGATTTTGACCGCCACAGGCGGTGTCACCGGCCAATTCGACACCACGACAATCGATGCGAATTTTGCCTTTCTGACACCCACTTTGACCGCTGATCCCAACAACATTTTCCTTCAGCTGCAGCGCACCACCACGCCGGACGCGACACCGGTAAGTTTTGCGAGCGTCGCGCAAACCCAAAACCAGAGAAACCTCGGATTGGCGCTGGACAATGACCAGATCGTCGCCGGTTCCGAATTGCAAGAGGTGATCAACGAGATCATCGTCCAGTCAGCGCCGGAAGCCCGCAGTTCATTCGAAGACCTCGATGGCGAAGTTCACGCGGCCGGGATCTCGGCGAATATGTTGGCGCTGCAAAACGTGGTGGGAACGATCGTCGATGAAATTGCGAGATCAGACTTTGGACCCGGTTCCAATGGTGGAACGCAATTCGGCGCTCGGACAAACGCGTCGATAGCGGCTGCCTATGCCGCCGTCGATGGTGCGGATGATAGCGCGCAAAAGGCCGCTGCCGTGCTTGCCGCCGGCGCGGCACTGGAGAGACGCAAGGCGCGCCTTGCCGCCTCCAATGACACCTTGGAAATCAATGACCCCGTCACGCGCACCTATAACGCCGGCATCGTTTCGCAACCGCCTGCGAACGACAATCGCTTTGCAACATGGCTGCGTGGTTTCGGCTCTTTTGGCGAAATCGAAGACGACGGTAACGGGTCCGCGGTCGATCACTGGTCGGCAGGCTTGGTGGCAGGAATCGAAGGCAAGGTAACCGATGATTTCGCCGTTGGCGCCACCTTTGGCTATCTCTCCACGCACGCTGAAATTCCGCAACAGGAGTTTGATACCGACGGTGTGATCGGCGCGCTTACGGTGCGCTATGAGCATGCATCCGGTTACGGTTTTGCCCTTGTCGGCGGCGCGGCCCATCAAGGGGTCGAGACCGAGCGCCGGATCACCGTCGGCGGTTTTTCCGCCATTGCCGAAGCCGACTATGACGCCACCTCAGCTTTCGTTTCGGGGGAGATGTACCTGAAACGCCGTTTCGCCAATGCGGTCTTGAAGCCCTTTGTCGGCATGGACGCAATCTTTACGGACACCGAGGCCTTTACGGAGACGGGAGCCGGGACAGCCGGTCTGACCAACAATGGCGAGAACTATTCATCGGTCGTTGGCCGTGTCGGCGTGGCCATGTCAGCGGCGATCAATACAGGCCGCGGAACAACGTTGGTTCCCTCGCTCTCGCTCGCCTATGCGCATGACTTTGCGGACACGACCTCAGACGCTACGTTTTCGTTTGTTGGCGGCGCGGCTGATTTCGTGACGTCTGCAGCGGAGCGCGGTGCGCACCGGTTTGAAGCCAAAGGCGGGCTTGCGGCGCAGCTCACTGACCGCGTTACCGTGGTGACGACACTAGGGGGCGTGTTCTCGGGCAGCGACACGACCGGGGCTGCAACCGGAAGAGTACGGGTCGCCTTTTAGGGCATTCGTCGCCTCCCACGTCGACGATTTCGGGCTGCTCGCCGGTGCGATGGCGCGCCGGTGAATCCTTCCAACATCCTGTGCCTTGCCTTCGGCGGCTCAGTCGAACATGTCGGGCTGATCCTCGACGAGCTGGTTCCAGATCGTTTGAAAATGCAGCCAACCGATATACTCGCTGCCGACATGCTCGCGACTGTAGCGGGCACGGTCGTCGGGAATTCGGATCGGCTCGATGCCGGAGGCGGCGATGTCGAGTTGCTGCTGGCAGCACCGCTCGAGTGCGATGAACCAGAATGCTGCCGACTCAATCGAATGGCGGCTTGCGGTCAGAAGGCCGTGATTTTGGTGCAGCGCTGCCTTCACACCCTTGAACGCTTTGGCAACGTCGCTGCCGGCGTGGTTTTCGACAGCCACCTGTCCGCCTTGCTCGCCGATCACCACGTGATCCTCGAAGAATGCACAGGCGTCCTGCGTGATCGGGTCGATCGGCCGGCCGGTCGCGCACCAGGCCGTGCCGTAGACGGTATGGGCATGGCACATGGCAATGATGTCCGGGTGTTCCTCGTGCACGTTGGCGTGCAGGATGAATCCGGCGCGGTTCACCGCATAGTCGCCCTCCACGACCCTGCCTTCATGGTCCACCAGGATCAGGTTCGACATTTTCACCTTGTCGAAATGCACGCACATCGGATTGGTCCAGTAGAGTTCGGGCCTTTCGGGGTCTCGAACCGTCAGATGGCCGGCGAAGCCATAATCGAAATTCTGCTGTGCGAAGGCACGGCAGGCGGCGACAAGACGTTCCTTTCGGTGGCGCCGTTCCTCTTCGATCGAGGGGAAGTCGGGAATGTCCGGGAAGATCAGTCCGCCCTGTTCAGGCTGATAGATCGAGACGCGATTTCCTAGGTCGAGCATGATTACGGTCCTCCCTTACCGCGACAGGCATCGGTTTATGGGCCCTTCGCGATTGCCGCGCGTGGTGCGGAGTATTGCGAATAGCTCCGCGATGACGCAATCGTACGATTATAATAACTGTTATTCCATCGGAGTGGGTAGGTGCGGGATGAAAGATGATCGTCTCGTCGAGATGCGGGTTTTTCGTGCCGTCGTTGAAACGGGCGGGTTTTCTTCCGCCGCTCATGCGCTCGGTGCCAGCCAGTCGTTCGTCAGCCAGACGATCCGTCGGCTTGAGGCACGGCTCGGCACGACGCTCCTGCACCGGACAACGCGCGGTCAACGTCTGACACCCGAGGGGGAACGGTTTCTGGGCGCGGCGCAGCGGGTCATCGGCGCGGTCGAGGAGGCGGAGGCCGACTGGCAGCGGGCGGAGGCGCAGATCGACGGACGCCTGCGGGTGTCGGCACCCATTGCCTTCGGGCTCGATCGCGTCACACCCCTGGTGCCGGATTTCCTGAAGCGCCACCCTAATCTGTCCCTTGATCTGCGCCTTACCGACGACCACGAAAGCCTGATCGCGGACGGGATCGACGTTGCAATCCGGATGGGGCAGCTCTCGGATTCCGCCCTGATGCACCGCAAGCTCTGCCGCCTGCGTCGCATCGTCGTCGCGGCGCCGGACCTCGTGGCGCAGTATGGTGCGGCGGAGACCATCGAGGACCTGTCCTGCATGCCCTGCATTGCGTGGGACGGCAGCCGCGAGCATCTGAACCGGTGGCGCTTTCTGCGCGACGGACAAAGCGTGACATTCCACGCCCGGAGCCGGTTCCGCAGCAACCAGGGCATGTCACTCTTTGAGATGTGTCTCGCCGGTCTCGGTGTGATGCGGGTTGCCGAACATCTGGCCCGCCCGGCGATCCGGAAAGGGCTTCTGGTACAGCTATTGCCGGATTACCGGCCGGCCGACGATGCGGCGATACAAGCCGTTTTCCTGCCGGACCGCGAAGTGGTCCCGCGCATCCGCAGCTTCGTCGACTTTCTCGCGGATGCTTTTCGGACGCCCGATTGGGAGGATGGCGAAAGGTGACGACGGCGGAGTCGGCCCGGTACGCCTCCCTCTAAGATGACGGTTCGGAAAATCTTCAGGCGACGTCCTGATGGGTAAGGTAGCCTCTCCAACCGCCGAAATCGGTGATGTCCTCCGCCCCGTCGAGCCCGGCCGCCTCGACGAGAAATCCATGGGTCCGGGTTCCGTCCTCAAGCTCTACCGTGCCAATGGACAGGGGCGAGGGGATGCCCGCCATGAAGGGACCGACATTTGATGTGGGCAACGCCCAGACTTCCAGCTCGATCCGGGCGCCGTTCTCGGTTCTGAGCAATCCCGGGCGGTAGGGCGGACCTCCGGCGAGCGCATACAGACGGTACCGTTCCGCGGTTCGCATGCTTCGGCAGAATGTTGCGCCGAGCGAGGTCAATTGTCCGTTCAGCGGCAGCCCCGACATGTGGGCGCCGCAGACGGCCAATTCGATCGTGTCGGCCTCGTCACGCTGCACGGTACGGGCCGACCCGGTGGTATCGATCTTCGCCTCGAACAGAGCTGCGATGGACGCGGCGAGTGCATCCGCGCCGTGCCGGGCAAGTACCGTAACCGAACCGGGGCGGCCGTCGGATCTTTGTGCCGTCGGCACCGCGACACCGCACAGACCCAAGAGGTTCACAAAATTCGTATAGGTGCCGAGATTGGAGTTCGGCGTAACCGGGTCCGCTTCAAGGTCGGCCAATGTGTAAAAGGTCGGGATCGACGGGACGCACAAAGCCTCTATTCCCTCAAGCGCCCGTTCGGCAATTCGGGTCAGATCTTTCAACCGGTAAAGCCCGCGAAACGCATCCGCGGCAGAGAGGCGTTCCGCTGGGCCGACGATCGCGGCCGTGGTTGGATGCACCGCTTCGGGCTGCCGGCTCAAGAGGTCTTCGATGACGGTATATCGCTCGGCGATCCATGCGCCTTCGTAGAGCAGTTCGGCGATGTCGTAGAACGGCGTAAAGTCGAGCTCGACGATCGCTGCACCCTTGTCGCGCAGCGTATCGATTGCCGCGTCGAACATATCGGCCTGCGCGTCATCGCCGAAGAACCGCCGTGTCCGGGAAGCAGGAATGCCGATCCGTACCCGATCCGGCGCAGCTGCCAGGGCACCGGCCTCGAGCTCCACCGCATATGCATCGGCCTCATCATAGGCGCACGCTATCTCGAAAACCGCGTAGGCATCGGCGACCGACCGGGCGAACACGGAGATCGTGTCCAGGGTCCGGCAGGCGGGCACGACCCCTGAATTGGAGAGCGCGCCAAGCGACGGTTTGAGGCCGACGATGTTGTTGAGCGCCGCCGGAACCCGCCCGGACCCGGCGGTATCCGTTCCAAGCGAGAAAGGCACGAGACCGTGGGCGACGGCGACGCCGGAGCCGCTGGAGGATCCGCCCGGCACAAGCGTGGCGTCGATAGCGTTCCGTGGCACGCCATAGGGCGAGCGTACGCCCACAAGTCCGGTGGCGAACTGATCGAGATTGGTCTTGCCGATCAGGAGTGCGCCGGCGTGGCGCAGGCGCGCAACGACAAAGGCATCCCGATCGGGCGTGTAGGCAAAGGCCGGGCAGCCCGCGGTGGTGGGAAGGTCCGCGACATCGATATTATCCTTCACCACAAACGGCATGCCCCAGAGCGGAGACTTGTCGGACTTGGCAGCCAGCGCCTCGGCTTCAGCCACCACGTCCGCCAGATCTCGCAAATGCAGGAAGAGGGCCGGATCGCCGACGGCCTCGATCCGCCGATAGACCTCGCGGATCACGTCACCGGGTCGTGCGCCTTCAGCGTAGGCGGTACGGAGATCGGACAGTGTGAAGGCGAGAGTGTGCAACACGGTACGGCTCCTTCATGCTGCGACCTTGGCCGGCGGCTGCGGCGCCGCTGTTACAAGCTCGCGGGTAAAGTCTTTTTGTGGGTTCGCCATCACTTTGGCAGCCGGACCGGCTTCGAGTATGTCGCCTGACTTCATCACGAGCACCTCATCGCACAGCAGACGCACAACGTTCAGGTCGTGGCTTACGAACAGATAGGACATGCCAAGCCTTGCCCTGAGGTCCACCAGAAGGTTCAGCACCAGCGCCTGAATCGAAACGTCGAGGGCGGCGGTCGGTTCATCGAGGATCAACAGTTTCGGTTCGAGCGCGATGGCGCGGGCAATGCCGACCCGTGCCTTCTGTCCGCCGGAAAGCTGATGCGGAAAGCGGCTGAGAAGGCCGGTCGGCAGGCCGGTCATCTCGGCCAGCTCCTCCACCCGGGATCTCAGCGCGGCGCCGCGCAGCCCCTCGATCCGGGCGAGCGGTTCTGCGATCGCGCTGGCCGCCGTGTCGCGCGGGTTGAGGCTGTCGGTCGCGTCCTGAAAGACCATCTGGATGCTGCGCCTCAGCGGATGCGCCGCAAAGCGTGCCGCCGGAACCGCGGCGATATCCTGGCCATCGAACAGGATCTGTCCGGATGTCGGGTCCTGCAGCCTGACGATCATTTCCGAAGTCGTGGATTTGCCGCTCCCCGATTCTCCAACAAGTCCAACAGATTGTCCGGCTTTTATCTCAAACGATATGCGCTTGACGGCGTGCACGGATCCGGACTTGCTCGCAAAGGTCTTGGTCAAATCCACCACCTGCAGAAGCGCCTGGGCCCGGATCGTATGGCGCGGCTCGGGGGTCCGTGTCTCGGCAGGAAGCAGACTGCGGACCGAAGCCCCGATGCGCGGCGTCGCATCCACCAAGCGGCGCGTATAGGCGTGCTTCGGGACCGTGAAAAGCTCCCGCGGCGGACCGGCTTCGATGATCGCGCCGTCCTTCATGACCACGATCCGGTTACAATATTCCGAAGCAAGTCCCAGATCGTGGGTGATCAGGATCATGCTCATTTCCCGTTCAACGATCAGTTCGCTGACCAGATCCATGACCGCTTTCTGGGTGGTGATATCCAGACCGGTGGTGGGCTCGTCGGCAATCAGAAGGCGGGGATTGCAGGCAAGCGCAATGGCAATCACGACCCGCTGACACATGCCGCCGGACAGCTCGAAAGGGTAGGCGTCGTAGCGCGCAGCGGCATCGTTGATCTTCACGGCTTCCAGCGCCTCGATGGCTTTGGACTTGGCGTCCTGCCGCGTGGCGCGGGCGTGCCGGATCAGCACATCCTCGATCTGACGGCCGACCCGGCGGATGGGGTTGAGCGCCGCTCGCGGGTTCTGGAAGATCATCGAGATCTCCCGCCCGCGGATATCGCGCATGTCGCGTTCGGCCGCGTTGCGCAGGTCGATGCCGCCATAAACGATATCGCCGCTTCGGATTTCGCCCCCCGCATCGAGAATGCGCATCAAGGCATAGGATGTCACCGATTTGCCGGATCCGCTTTCGCCGACAATGCCCAGCGTTTCGCCCTTGCCGACCGCGAAGGAGATGCCGCGCACAGCGTTCACGTCTCCCTTGCGGGTCCGGAAGGCGACGGAAAGATCCTTTATGGACAACATAAGAACGAACGAGCCCTAGGTTCTCTTGCGCGGATCGACGATATCGCGCAACCCGTCGCCGAGAAGATTGAAGGTAAACACGGCAAGCATCAGCCAGAGGCCCGGAAACAGCGCCAGCCACCATTCGCCCGAAACAATGAAATTGGCGCCCTCGGCCACCATGATACCCCATTCGGGCGTCGGCGGGCGGACGCCGAGCCCGATGAACGACAGTCCGGCGGCATTCAGGATCGCCCAGCCCAGATTGAGCGAAACCTGGACCATCATCGGAGGCAGGGCATTCGGGAAAATATGCAGTGCCAGAACACGCAGATCGCTGTTGCCCGCGAGCTTGGCGGCGCGCGCAAACCCGGCATTGCGGCGGATGTTGACCTCGGCGCGCACCAGGCGCGCATAAAACGGGATGTTGATGACGGCCGTCGCGTAGATGATGTTTTCGACCGTGTTGCCGAGCGCGGCGACGACTCCCATGGCCAGCACAAAAAGCGGGAACGCCATGATCATGTCGAGGCAGCGATTGAGAACCGCATCGATCCAACCGCCCCAATATCCTGCCGTCGCGCCGAGGATCGATCCGATGACAAAACTGAGCGCAACAGCGGCTACTGAAATCGTCAGATCCAGCCGGGTTGCCACGATGACGCGCGAAAACACATCCCGCCCCAGATTGTCGGTCCCGAACCAATGATCAAAGGACGGGGGTTCGAGCGCGCGGGCAGCGTTTGTCGCGAGCGGGTCGTAGGGCACCAGCGCAGGCCCGAAAAATGCGCAACCCAAAAAGAACGCCAGCATCGTGAAGGCAAGCAGCGTCACCGGGTTTTCGCGCAGCACATAGGCCATGTGACCGAGCGTGGTGTCGCCGGCACGAACTCCTTGGGTATCGGTGATCGATGTGTCGGCCATTACGACAACCCGATCCTGGGATCGATCAGCGCATAGGTGATGTCGATGACCAGGTTGAGGAGAACAAAAAGCAGCGCCATCGACAGCACAAACCCCTGGACCGCCGCATAGTCAGAGACCACCAAGGCTTCGACGGCGTAGGAGCCGATGCCCGGCCAGGCAAAGACCTTCTCCACCAGGACGTTGGCGCCGAGCGTGAAGGAGAACACCATTCCGAGTGTGGTGATGACCGGCAAAAAGGCGTTGCGAAGCGCATAGCCGTAAAGCACCTTGCCCGGACCAAGCCCGGCTGCCCTTGCTGTCCTTATGAAATCGGACGAGAGGGCAGAGAGCATCGCCGCGCGCGTCATGCGGGCGATCGGGGCGAGCGTGAAGAGCGCCAGCGTCGTTGCAGGCAGCACAAGCTGGCGCAGCGCACCGAACCAGGTCTCCCAGTTTCCGGCGATCGCCGCGTCGACGAGATAGAAGCCGGTCACGCGGGGAGGGGGCAGGTGGATGAAATCCAGCCGCCCGATCGGTGACGGCGCGATGCCCGCCAGATAGTAGAAGACATAGATCAGGACGATCCCGGTGAAGAAGGTCGGCATCGACACACCGGTCGTCACCAATATCCGGCACAGATGATCGATCCATGTCCCCGGGCGCGTCGCCGCCAGCACGCCAAGCGGCACACCGATCCCGCAGGATAGCAACAAGGCCGCCAGCGTCAGTTCCAAAGAAGCCGGCAATCGGGTGGCCAGGTCGACCGTAACCGGCTGACCGGTTGAAATCGCGGTTCCGAGATCCCCCTGCAGCAGGTCGCCCACGTAATAGACGAATTGTTCGATGAGCGACTTGTCGAGACCGAGCGCTTCGCGGACTTCGGCAATCGATTCCGCGCTTGCCGCGGGCCCCGCGAAATAGGCGGCCGGATCGCCCGGCAGGGCGCGGGTCAGGACAAACGAGATGACCACGACACCCGCGAGCACAGGCAGGGCCTGGGCCATGCGGCCCAGGATCATTTTCGCGCGTGTCGTTGCCATTACGCCGGCAAGGTTTTGAGCGGGCGTATATCCAATTGGCGATGGAACCAGAACTCGTAATCGGTCGCCCCGTTCATTGCGACATTCAGCGCCGGCTGCCAGAGCGGGATACGCGGCAGGTCTTCGAAGGCGATTTGGAACATGCGCTTGATGGCCGGCGCATAGGCCGGATCGTCCATCGGGATGTGCAGGGTCTCATCGACCAGCTTCTCGATCTCGTCGTTGCGATAATTCGACGAGTTGAAGAGATGGCCTTCCTTATAGGCCCAGAAAAAGTAGTAGTCGGGCGTATTGAGCCAGCCGCCGAAATTCTCCAGATGCAGCGGCAGGCGCTTTTCGACGAGCGCTGCGGTGCGCCAATTGGCGCCCGGGATCTTCTCGATTTCCGTCTTGATTCCAATTTCGGCAAAGGCCTCCTGCAACAACAAGGCCGTCGGTTCCATCCAGTCCGCCAATCCCAGGCTGATCGACAAAGGCACTTCGAAGCCTGAAGCGTGGCCCGAGGCGGCCATGTGTTCCTTGGCCTTGGCCATGTCGGTCGCAAACGGCGACTTGCGGGGCCACGCGATGTCGTCGATTTCCGCCGAACCGCCCCACATGGGCACGCCCCGGCTATAGGCCGCGGTCTTGAAGATAGCCTCGTAGGGGATGGCGTAGGCGAGCGCCTTGCGGACATTGGCGTCCTGAAACGGTTCGAAGGCGAAATTCGGGCAGAGGCAGTGGATGCAATTCTCGATCGGTGTCGAATAGACGTCCACGCCGTCCTTTGCGTCCAGTTCCGACGCATCCTTGTTCGGGATGTTGAACGACATTTGCACATCGCCCCGCTCGATCAGGGCGCGGCGTGTGGCCGGGCTCGGCACTTCGCGGATCACCACCCGCTTGAAGGCCGGCAGCGGTCCGCCGACCCAGTCGTCGTTGCGCTCGTAGACCAGTTGCTGACCCTGTTCCCAGGCCGCGACCTTGAAGGCGCCCGAGCCGGCCGGGTTGGTGTGCAAGTATTCCATCGCCCACGGGTCGTCTTCCGTCGCGTTCGCCTTGGCGATTTCGGCGTTGATGATGAACGGCACGGGGACCGCCAGGTCAGGCAAGGTCAGCTTGGACGGTCTGTCGAGCTTGATGACAAACGTCTCCTCGTCCACCGCTTCGAACTGTTCGGGCCGGACAAGCCCGCCGGCCTTCATTTGAACGCTTGGAAAACCGCCGACCGATACGGCCCGATCATATGACCATTTCACATCCGCGGCCGTGACCTTGCGCCCATCCCAGAACTTCGCATCCGGCTTGATCTTGAAGGTGAGGACCAGTCCGTCGTCGGACGTGGTCCAGCTCTCGGCGAGTTCGGGTTCGATCACCGAATAATCGTAGGACAAGCCGCCGCCGGGAGCCTCTTTGGTGCCGAAGCTGACGAGCCGGTCATAGCAGTTGACCGCCACCTGATAGGAGGCCCGGTTTGTGCCCGTGCGATGCAGATCGAGCGAGTTGATCGTCTGGCCGGTGACCGCGACCATCACGTCGCCCGCGGCATGGGCGGGGAGGACTTTCAGAAACGGCAGCATCGCGGCACCAATTGTGCCGCCGGTCAGTTTCATGAAGTCTCTGCGGGAGTGGTTCGACATCATGCGGGTTCCCTGTTGTCAATTCGGGTCAGAATTGCTGCAAGGATGAAACCGCTTTGCGTTGCGTTCAAATGCTATAAATTCATAGAGGTGCTGCAAAATACGCAACGATTGGCCGACCATGAGACATCTGAAAATCTACGAGATGATCGAGGCGGTTCATTGGGCGGGCTCGATACGCAAGGCGGCCGAAGACATGAACATCACGGCATCCGCCCTCAATCGTCGCATCCAGGCGTTCGAAAAGGAGTTCGGCGCCGACGTGTTCGAACGACTGCCGCGCGGCATGCGCCTCAACACGGCAGGCGAATTGCTTCTGCGGCACATCCGGTTTCAGCGCCAGGATTTCACGCGCGTCCAGTCGCAGGTCATCGACCTGTCCGGCGTGCGGCGTGGACATGTGAAGATCGCTTGTTCACAGGCCCTCTTACCCTATTTCCTGCCGCAGCAGATTTCGCTTTATCGCAGCGAATTTCCCGGTGTGACGTTTTCGGTCAAGGTGCGGGACCGGATTCAGGCCGAGCTCGATCTGAGCACATTCGAAAGCGATCTGGCGCTGGTGTTCGAGCCGGTGCACATGGTCGATTTCGAGGTTCTGCATGCGGTGCCCCAGCCGATCATGGCTGTGATGTCGCAGGACCACCCGCTCAGCACGCAGCCCGAACTGCGCCTGCGGGATTGCCTTGACTACGATCTTGTCTTGCCCGATCGGCAATATGGCGTGCGGTTCCTTTTGGAGCAGGCGGCCAAGCGGCTGCGGCGCAACCTGGAACCGATCCTGGAAACCGAGTCATTCGAGATGGTTCGCCACTACGCCGCCTACGGTAAGTCGATCGGGTTCCAGATTCCGGTCGGCTTGAACAAGGTCGCGCGGCCCGAACTTGCCTACATCCCGCTGGCAGAGAGGGACGTGGCCGTCGGCGAATTGCTGTTGGGGCATTTACGAGGAAGGACGTTGCCCGTGGCGGCACTGAAGTTTGCCAGTCAGATCGCAACGGCGCTGCACAATTAGCCTGTTGGTCACTGTTCCGCGCGGTCCGTCTGCAACCCCGCAAAATCGAACAGGCTCCTATCGAGCAAATGGCTCGGGCGGCTGTTCGTGAGCGCCTTCAGCATGACCTGCTTGCGGCCGGGATGGGTTTTTTCCCAACCCTCCAGCATCGCCTTGATCCGGGCGCGTTGCAGGCCGTCCTGGGAGCCGCAGAGGTCGCAGGGAATGATGGGAAAGCGCATGTGGTCGGAAAAGCGGGCGATGTCGGCTTCCGCGCAATAGGCGAGCGGGCGGCAGAGCAACAGGTCGCCGTCCTCGTTCAGAAGTTTCGGCGGCATGGCGGCGAGCCGGCCGCCGTGAAAGAGGTTCATGAAGAAGGTTTCGAGGATGTCTTCCCGGTGGTGGCCGAGCACGACCGTGTCGCAACCCTGGTCGCGGGCGATGCGGTAGAGCGCGCCGCGGCGGAGCCGCGAACAGAGCGCGCAATAGGTCCGGTTTTCCGGCACCTTGTCGATCACAACGGAATAGGTGTCCTGGCGCTCGATATGGTACGGGATGTCATGGCTCGACAGGAAATCCGGCAGGACATGAGCGGGGAATCCGGGCTGTCCCTGGTCGAGGTTGGCCGCAAGCAGGTCGACCGGAAGAAGGCCGCGCCATTTCAGGTCGAGCAGCACGGCGAGCAGCGTATAGGAATCCTTGCCGCCGGACAGGCAGACCAGCCACCGGGCGCCGCGTTCGACCATGGCATAATCCGAGAGCGCCCGCCGTGTTTCCCGCACGAGGCGCTTGCGCAGCTTGCGAAACGACAGACTGTCGGGCGTGTCCCGGAAAAGCGGATGGCACTCGCTGTCCGACGGGTCGTCGTCGGCCACATTGCTCGAACGGTGATCAATCAGGAGTTCCATGGGCGCAGGTCCGTCGGCTGGGGTCTGTCCTGCGTTATCGGATCGGAGGCGGGATTGTAAAGTCGGTTGCGCGACCGGCTGCCCAAATGAAAACGGGCCGCACAGGGCGGCCCGAAAAGCTGTCTTGTTCCGCAGTCTGCCTTACCGAGAGTAGAACTCGACCACGAGGTTCGGTTCCATCATCACCGGGTAGGGGACGTCGGCCAGTTGCGGCACGCGATTGAAGGTCGCGGTCATCTTGGAATGGTCGGCGACGATGTAATCCGGCACGTCGCGTTCAGCCAGATCGATGGCTTCCAGCACCAGGATCATCTGCTTGGACTTTTCCCGCACCTCGATCTGGTCGCCGACCTTGCAGCGATAGCTCGCGATGTTGACGCGGCGACCGTTCACCAGCACGTGGCCGTGGTTGATGAACTGGCGGGCGGCAAAGACGGTCGGCACGAATTTCGCGCGATAGACGATCGCGTCAAGCCGGGCTTCAAGCAGGCCGATCAGGTTTTCCGAGGTATCGCCACGCAGCCGTGTCGCTTCGGAATAGATGCGGCGGAACTGTTTTTCCGAGATATTGCCGTAATAGCCCTTCAGCTTCTGCTTGGCGCGCAATTGCGTGCCGAAGTCGGACATCTTGCCCTTGCGGCGCTGTCCGTGCTGGCCGGGGCCGTATTCGCGGCGGTTGACGGGGCTCTTCGGACGGCCCCAGATGTTCTCGCCCATGCGGCGATCGATTTTGTACTTCTGGCTCAAGCGCTTGCTCATCGCATTCCCTTGTCGTTCTTTAGGTCGGAACGCGCCCTCCTTTGTCCGCCAAGGCGGACCGACAGGAACCGGGCGAGGCGCCCGCCTCTGGCCCAGAGATATTTGCCTGGGGCCGGTTTCGGTTCCACGGGTCGCAAAAACGCGGGCCGAAAGACCCGCGAGATGGCGCTGTGTATGGCCGCGCCCGGCAAAAGTCAATTGAAAATCGCGCCTTCCGGCAGGGTCCATACCGCGCCGGACGTGCGCAGAAAGACCTGGCTGCCTGCGGCGCGGTCGCCCGGATCGTCCAGCACCTGTTCGACCCGCCGGGCGATCGCCGGGGCGGGATCGATCCAGGTGACCGGCCAAGGAGCGAGCCGGTTCATCGCATGGCGCAGGAGCGGAAAGTGCGTGCAGGCCAGAACAACATGGTCTGTGCGGCCGGCCGGCCGTTCCACGAAGCAGGGGGCGATCTCTCCTGAAATCGCTGTGTCGGCGATCGGCTCTCCGTGCAGATGCCGCTCCGCCAGGTTCGCAAGATGCGGTGCGCCGACGAGCGTGACGTCGGTTCCCGGCGCGAATTCCTCGATCAGCGCCCGTGTGTAGTCGCGCCTGACGGTGCCGGGGGTCGCCAGCACGCTGATCGATCCGGACCGGGTCGCGGCGGCGGCCGGTTTGATCGCGGGCACGGTGCCGACAACGGGCAGGGAAAACCGGGCGCGCAGGCCCGGCAAGACGAGCGTGGAAGCCGTGTTGCAGGCGATCACCACACAATCGGGGGCATGGTCGGCAATCGCCCCGGACACTGTTTCGATGATGTGGGTCGTCAGCGCGGTCTCTTCCCAGTCGCCGTAGGGAAAGGCGGCATCGTCCGCCAGGTAGATCAGATCGGCGGCCGGCAAGAGGGCCCGGATCTCGCGCAGCACCGTCAGGCCGCCATACCCGGAATCGACGACAAGGATGCGGGTCATTCCTCCGAGACCTTGCGATGACGTCCGCGCCGACCCTCCAGATGAGCGACGACCCCGCGCAGCGTCCGGACATCCTGACGGGTGAAGGCGCCCTTGTGCAGGATGCCGCGCAGGTTGCGGGTCATGGTCGGGCGCATGTGGTCGGGCTGGAAATAGCCGGCCTCGTCGAGGGCTGATTCCAGGTGGTCGAACAGGCCGTGCAGATCGTCCTTGGTGGCCGGCAGCGCCGCATCGTTGGTCTGGAACGGGATCGTGTCGCCGAGATGCGCCTTGCGCCATTCATAGGCGATGACAAGCACGGCCTGGGCGATGTTGAGTGAGGAAAAGGACGGTTCGACCGGTAACGTCAGGATCTTGTCGGCAAGCGCCACATCGTCATTCGTCAGGCCGGACCGCTCGCGCCCGAACAGCACGCCCGAGCGGCCGCCGGCCGACGCGATCTCGGTGAGTTCGCTTGCCGCCTCGGCCGGTCCGATGACGTCCTTGGTGAGTTCGCGCGAGCGCGCAGTAGTTGCCAGCACATGGTTCAGGTCCGCGAGCGCCTCGCGGAGCGTGTCGAACACGCGCGCGCCTTCGATGACATGGTCCGCGCGGCTTGCGGCCGCCACCGCGCGCTCGTTCGGCCAGCCGTCGCGCGGGGCGACCAGACGCAGGTCGGTGAGCCCGAAATTCGCCATCGCGCGCGCAGCGGCGCCGATGTTCTCGCCGAGCTGGGGTTCGACGAGGATGATGACGGGCGAGGGAAGGGCAGAGGGCATGGCTGCAATCGGGTCGTGTCCGGGACGGTGCAGCACTGGGGCAAAGCGACCGGCAGGTCAAGTTTGCCGCGATATGCCTTGGGCAATGCGGCCGCATAGCGATAAAGCAGTTGTGGTGTCGCTCCGCCCTTCGCCTAACTGGACACGCTCACCGGCTTTGCGCTAGGAAGCCGTCAACCTCGCGTGCCCCAGCGGCACGCGCCCTCCCGCGGCTGTGCAGACAATCCCGAAAGGTCCAGTTAAATGGCTAAAATCAAGGTGGCCAACCCTGTCGTCGAACTCGACGGCGATGAGATGACCCGCATCATCTGGCACTACATCAAGGAAAAGCTGATCCACCCCTATCTGGACGTGGATTTGCGCTATTACGACCTGGGCATGGAAAGCCGGGACAAGACCGACGACCAGATCACCATCGACGCGGCGAACGCCATCAAGGAAACCGGGGTCGGCGTCAAATGCGCCACAATCACGCCGGACGAGGCGCGCGTCGAGGAATTCGGCCTGAAGAAGATGTGGCGGTCCCCGAACGGCACGATCCGGAACATTCTCGGTGGCGTCGTGTTCCGTGAGCCGATCATCTGCAAGAACGTGCCGCGGCTCGTTCCCGGCTGGACCCAGCCGATCATCATCGGCCGGCACGCCTTCGGCGACCAGTACCGCGCGACGGATTTTGTGGTGCCCGGCAAGGGCAAGCTGACGCTGACCTGGGAAGCCGAAGACGGCTCCGACAAGAAGGAGTTCGAGGTCTACGATTTCCCCGGCGGCGGCGTCGCCATGGGCATGTACAACATCGACGAGTCGATCCGCGATTTTGCCCGCGCCTGCCTGAATTACGGCCTCAATCGGACCTATCCGGTCTATCTCTCGACCAAGAATACGATCCTGAAAGCCTATGACGGCCGCTTCAAGGATCTTTTCCAGGAAGTCTACGAGGCCGAGTTCAAGGACCGGTTCGACGCTGCCGGCGTTCTCTATGAACACCGGCTGATCGACGACATGGTCGCGGCCGCGCTGAAATGGTCGGGCGGCTTCGTCTGGGCGTGCAAGAACTATGACGGCGATGTGCAATCCGACACCGTGGCACAGGGCTTCGGCTCGCTCGGCCTGATGACGTCGGTGCTGATGACGCCGGACGGCAAGACGGTCGAAGCGGAAGCCGCGCACGGCACGGTCACCCGGCACTTCCGACAGCATGAAAAGGGCGAGGCGACCTCGACCAATTCGACCGCGTCGATCTTTGCCTGGTCGCGCGGGCTTGCCCACCGCGCCAAGCTCGATGGCAACGACGAACTCGCGCGGTTCGCGTCGACCATGGAAAAGGTCGTCGTCGATACGATCGAGGGCGGGGCGATGACCAAGGATCTGGCGCTGCTCGTCGGAGCCGACCAGGCCTGGCTGTCGACGACCGGCTATCTCGACGCGGTTGCGGACAATCTCGAAAAGGCAATGGGCGAGTGGTCCTGAGCCGATAGACGCACCGCTCCAAGGTTATGGGCCGCCGTCGAGGCGGCCCTTTTTTATCAGGCGGATACCGTCGCGGCGCCTGTCTCCACATGAAAGTCCTCGACCTGCAGGTCCGTGCGGGTCATCGTCACAAAACTGTTCGGCGGAACCGCAACCCAGCAGCCGTCTTCCTCGTCCAGAGGTTCCGAGGCCAGGATCCGGCCGTCGCTTACCGGCATGGTCCGATGATAAAGGGTCGGTGCGTGGTCATCGCTGGCATGCCGGACGCCATACACCGTTTCGCCATCGGAAAACGCGGCGGTAAACCTCAAGAAAAACGGCACGTCCCGCTCGGCCGCCAGATCCGCGATGGTTTCGACCGTCTGTTTGACGGCGCCGATCGGATCGGTCTCGAAGCCGAAACCGAGCGCCAGCAGAAACAGCGCTTCTGAATCGGTCGTGCCGTACCGGTGCTCGTAGTGGGCATCGGGGATCCGGGCGTCGATGGCCCGGCGCAGCCGGCCGTAATGGCCGATCTGACCGTTATGCATGAAGGTCCAGCGGCCGACGGCGAAGGGATGGCAATTGCTGCGGTTTGTCTCGGTGCCGGTCGAAGCGCGCACATGGGCCATGAAAAGCGGTGCGCTGACCTGGTGGGCGAGGCTGATCAGATTGGTGTCGTTCCAGGCAGGCAGCACGTCGCGATAAAGCCCGGGGACCGGGCGGTCGCGATACCAGGCGACGCCGAAGCCGTCGCCGTGGGTTTCGGTCTTTGCTTCCAGCGCGCGCTGGCTCTGGCGGATCAGCGATTGCCGCGGCGCGCTGACGATGTCTTCCAGATAGATCTCATTGCCGCTGTAGGCTGCCCACCGGCACATTGCGGGTTTCCTTGTCCGAGGCTCCGCGGTGCTGAATCGAGTGGTTCATGCGCGACAGCAGGCGGCTTGCCGTAGTTTCAAACAGAAACGGCAGGAAAGCATGAACCAGCGCCGCACCGGCCGCAAGCGCCATGCGCCCGGACATGACGAGAGCAAAAGCCATGTGGCCGAAATAGGTTTCGCCAACCGAGTTCGGATGGTCGGTCATCAGATTCTTCAGGGGCATGGGCTTCTCCGTTTTCAGAGGCGCTTGGGCACGCATACGCAAACAGCGCGTCCGGCATCTTTAAACAAGATACCAGAAACGGAGAGAAAAATAAAACTGATTTCTAATTTTAGCATCAAAAATAGGATCTCATCCTATTTTCGAAACAGATATTAGAAATCAGGCAAATTCATGCAGCCTCGATCGCGGTCTCGATCGCCGAAATCGCTTCCGACGCGCGGCCGCCGTCCGGCCCGCCGGCCTGGGCCATGTCCGGCCGGCCGCCGCCACCCTTGACGCCGACGATCGGCGAGGCGGTGCGCACAAGTTCAACGGCGCTGAACCGGTCGACGAGGTCGCTGGTCACGCCGACCACGATGCCCGCTTTGCCGTCGTCGGCGGCAAGGGTGGCGGCGGCCGGCCGGACATGGCCCAGGCCGGC
>JBCDLT010000088.1:0-23561 GCA_038745065.1 Pseudomonadota bacterium
CCAGTTCGGCGCGACTGCCACCTGAGCACCGGCCGCCAGCCCGCCGCTGGTTTCATCAAAACCGATTGTGTTTGCATCGCTTTCGCGATCGAGGAACCGGCCCTGTGGCCGCGCCCAATAACATTCGCCTTCGCTGAGTGCGGTGTGGTTCTGGCCCGCCAGCCGGCAGGAGAACAGGTTGTCGACGAAGTCTTCGGAGGAGAACAGCGTCGCCGTCTCATTGTTCAGCGCCACTTCGGGCAGAAGCTGGTTGAGCGCGTTCTGGTAGTCGCCGACCGTGAAGATGTTGTTCAGGAGCGGATCGAGAACCGGTACGAGTCCGCCCTGCCCATTGGCGAGCGCCGAGTTCAGGCTCCCTGCCAACGCCGTCTGGTTCGGGTTAAGCCCGCCGGCGGAAAAATCGATCTCATAGGACAGCACCACATCATTGGCGTTCGGGAACGACAGCGAGGCCTGCAAGGCCGGGCTTGCCAACAGCCCGAGCCCGCTATTCGTCGTGCCGCCGGCCGCAGACAGGATGGTCACTGAATGGTTCCCGAAGGCCGGATTGATGACATGCGCCTGGACATTGCCGGCGAGCGTGGCTGTCTCCGTCACTGTAACCAGATCACCGGTCCCGGCCGACGGATCGACAGAAGCAAGAAAGATCCCGCCGCCGCCCTGGACCACGGTGCCGGTGATCGCCGTAGTCTGGATCGTGCTAGACGCGCCGGGGGAAAACGTCCCCGAATTGCTGAACATGTTTCCGGCACCCAGGTTCACGATGCCGCCGGAATTGAAGATCGCGCCGCCCTTGTTGTTGAAAGCGTTGGTTCCGGCGCCGAGCTCGATCGCGCCGTTCGTGACGGTGTTCAGCGTGCCGAAATTGTTGATCGTGTCGTTCCCATCGGTGCCTTCAATAGCTGTCCCGCCGATCGACCTGATTGTAACGCTGTTCCGGATGTTCAGCGTATTGCTCGAACCGGCCAGGGATGTGAAATTCACGCCATCAGCGGCTCCGCCACCGCCGGTTATTGTTCCCCCCAAAATGTTGACGACAGAGGATCCTCCGCCGTAGTTCCTCACCTGCAGACCATTTTGTCCGGGGTCCACCGCGGTCAAGTTGCCTGTCGAATCGACAGTTATGGAGCCGGTACCGTTAACCGTTGCTCTGATTGCTTCTTCTTCCGAAAGAATATTTCCGACTGACGAGACGACAACATGCCCGCTTCCTCCGACGTAGGCATCAATGCCTTCTTCATCGACCGGGGTCGTAATGTTCCCGCGCGAAACGATGGTAACGTTACCATTACCGACTAGGTATCCCGAAATACCCTCATCGCTGGCGACGGAAATATTACCAACAGAGTTGATCGAAATTTTGCCATTCCCGCTGACATAGCCTTCGATACCTTCTCCAGAAGTTCCGGAGCCAACGATGATATCGCCACGCGATGTAATGTTCACGTTACCGGCACCCCCTATATAACCGCGGATACCTTCTGACCCGGTGCCGTTTGTCGTTACATTGCCATGAGAAACAATATTAACGGCTCCATTGCTGAAGATCTGAGCTTCGATACCTTCGGCATAGCTTCCATTGGCAGTTATATTTCCACTCGAGGTGATAGTCACATTGCCATTACCATCTACGTAGCCACGAAGAACTTCAGAAAAGTTGCCGGCAGTTGTTACATTTCCTGTCGAGGTGATGGTGATGTTGCCATCCCCGCTAACGAGACCGTAAATGCCCTCGGAAGTGTTCCCGCTGGTCGAGACCGCACCGTTGGATGCAATGAAAATATCGCCGCCGCCAGCATATAATCTGGCCCGAATACCTTCTGAACCATCTTCGTTGGTTTTGATGTCACCCGTCGAGTTGATTTTGATTCCGGTCGCCGGGGCATTGTTCACAACAAACGCGATGATGCCCTCAGCATTAAGCCCATCGGTCGAGAGATCCCCGATGGACGTGATGGTGACCGCACCGTTTTGTGAATAGGCAATGATGCCGTCTGAGTTTGAACCATTGGTGGTAACTCGGCCGGTTGAAACAAGTGTTGCGGTGCCTGCATTTGACGTACTGGAGGATAGTCCAAATGCGCCGTCCCCTTGTGTCGATACATCACCCTCCGATATGAGCGTTGCATTCCCATCATTGTTGGTATTCGCGCGGAGGCCCAACGCACTGTTTCCCTGAACCGAAATGTTGCCCGTAGATCTCACGGTCACAGAGCCGGTGCCATTCGCAGTCGCATAGATACCTCTTGCCGAGGGTCCGTTGGTTGAAATGGCCCCAACGGAGGTGACTGTGACGGTGCCGTCTATGAACCCGATCGCGCGAATACCATAGGCCTGATTGCCGTTTGTGGTGAGATCTCCAATCGATGTGACGGTTACTGCACCATAGTTCGATGTGGCGCGGATACCGGCCGACCGGTTTCCGGCAGTCGTAATGTTGCCTTGCGAGGTCACGGTAACGGAGCTGACCCCAAGGTCGAATGAACGGGCGAAGATTCCGTCCGAGTCAGCGCCGCTCGTCACGATGTTGGTTGTGGATCGCACTGTAACGGCGCCATCGGGTGAATAAAAATCGATCCCGATTGTGCCGGCGGCAGGGGCAATAAGGTTTCCCGTGACATTCCGGACAGTCACGTCCGTCAAGGTCCCGGCTGTTCCATTGGCATCCAAACCTGCGGCCAGATTACCTTCGCACACAAAAGCCGTCGCGCTCACCTGCGTACATTGGGCCGGTATTGTCGGGACGGAAGGGTCCAGAACGACCTGCGCGTGCGCATCGCTCACATTGGCCGTTGCCAGAACGCCGGCTGTGGCTGAGGCGAGAAGCGCAGTCTGAAGGGCACACCGCTGGCGGCGCTGTCGCTTGTCGCGCTTGCGAGCGATGGCCTCATGGCGGCGCCGCTCTCGCCGGTTCATGCCGGATCCTCCGCGACGCCCCAAATCGAACTCAGAGAAACCTGTCGCACCGTTATCTCACCTACTTTTCAGCACCCGGGAAACGAAATTGCTATTGCCTGGAGCGCTCACTCAGCAGGACGCTGCGCAGGGAAAGTTCAAGACCATGGCTTACGATGCTCAAAGCATACGGACAGGTATCATATGCAATGCACACAAATCCTAGTCCGGCTGTGTCCCTGCGCGATATGACATAAATGCACCAGAAGAAGAGAATGTCAGCGCTCCGACCAAAACGGCTATTCGTGCGACGATAGCTTTGTCCGCCAACTTGCCATCGGCGAATTCCGAAACAACTCCGAGATCTTTGACAAAATCGTTCTGAGTAAACGGCAGGAAAGGTGGTTTCGGTGCGCGCGCTTCAGCGCTGCACTTCCTCGGCAATGATCGTACCGATCACATGGCAATCCTCGTCCGTGAAGGTGAGAGGCACCCGCATGTCGCAGGTCTTTTCCAGAACCGTGAGCGTCCCGTCGAGCACCGGCTGCTCGCCGAGATATTTCCAGCTGTCATAGCGGCTGGTAAAGCCGCGCGGTTCGTCTTCTCCGAACCATTTCAGTTCCACACCCCGATCGCCGCAGCGGGCGATGAAGTCCGGGAGCTCTTGTTTTTCCAGTCTGTCGGCACGGAATTGGATGGAACTCCCGACGAAGAATTCATGCTGCTGACGTTCTGGGATGACGATACCGGGCGTTGCGCGGAACCGACCGTCGAGGATCCGGTAAAGTGCGTTCCAGCGCGCGATGTTGGCATCGAGATGCGGCAATTGCGCTCTGAGGATCGCCGCGCGCAGATTGTCCATCCGGCCGGAAAAGTTGGCGGAATCGAGCTTGACCTGGTCGAACACGCTGGTGTCCGGGATGGCGCCGTTGCGCTCGTAAAGCATGTAGGACCCGGAATGTACAACGGCCCGGGCTGCGATGGTCGCGTCGTTGGTGGTGATGAACCCGCCTTCGCCGGAATTCATGTGTTTGTAGGTCTGTGTCGAGAAACAGGCCACACGACCGAAATTGCCGGACCGTATGCCGTTCCATTTTGCGCCCATCGTGTGTGCGCAGTCTTCGATCAGGCAGATGTCGTGCGCCTGGCACACCGCAACGATCGCGTCCATGTCGCCGATATGACCGCGCATGTGCGAGAGCACGAGGGTTCGCGCGCCGCTTTCCCGCGCCTTTCGGTCGAGGTCGTCGATGTCGATGTGATAATTCTGGTCGATGTCGACAAGCACCGGCACAGCGCCGGCATTGTGAATGGCGCCGGGCACCGGGGCCAGCGTGTAGGCGTTGGCCAGCACCTTGTCGCCGGGGCGCACACCGGAGGCCCTGAGCGCAATCTGGATGGCATAGCCGCCTGACGTGCAGGCGAGGCTGTAATCGACGCCCTGATAGGCCGCAAAGTCCTGTTCCAGGAGGGCAGCTTCGGCGGTCTCGCCGGACATGGTGTTATACCGGTGCAGCCGGCCGCTGCGCATGATTTCGACGGCCCGTGCGATGCCGTCTTCGGGGATCGGTTCCTGTTGGGTGAACGGCTTGTCGAATTTCAGCATGCGCGCCTTCCTGAGTGGTGGTTCGACGCGCTGACCGGTTCCCCCCTGTTACATGCGCGGCCGTTCATTGTTGTGATCGAAAATCGGTTCACTGACAACGCGGGCCGGATAACGTTCACCAATAATGGAAACATGCAACAGAGTTTCTGGCTCTGACAGGGCGGTCGGAACATAGGCAAGCGCGATGTTCTTCGCCACGCTGTGCCCGTACCCGCCGGAGCATACGGACCCAATCAGATCGTCTTCGTGGTAGATCGGGTCGCCCTGGTGCGCCGGCGCGTCGGCACAATCGACAACCAGCGGTACGAACCGCGTCTCCAGTCCCGCATCCCGTTGCCTTAAAAGCGCCTTCCGACCGATGAAATCCGGTTTGTCGAGCCGCACGAAGCGTTCCAGGCCGGCTTCCAGCGGCGATCGTTCGGTGATCAGATCCGCCTTCCAGTGCCGGTAGCACTTCTCAAGCCGCATCGACTCGTTGGCGTAAGCCCCGAAAGGGCCGATGTCGAACTCGGCGCCGGCATCCATGATGTGCTCGTAGGTGGAAAGCAGAAACTCTGCCGGGACATGGATTTCCCAGGCCGTTTCGCCGGTAAAGCCGACCCGCAGCGCCAGCGCCTCGCAATAGCCGATCCGGATCGGGCGCGCATGCAGCCAAGGAAAGGCCACGTTCGACAGGTCGTTGCGCGTGACCTTCGACAAGACGGCCCGGGCATTCGGGCCGGCGATCGCGAGGCTTTGATGCGAACCTGTCAGGTTGGTGATGGTCACACCGGTCGGCGGGGCGTGCTGGGTGAGCCAGTCGAGGTCATGGGCTTCGGCGAGCGCCGCTGATAGCAGCAGGAAGCGGTCCTCGGCGAGCCGGCTGATTGTCGCCTCGGATACGACATGGCCCTTGTCGTTGCAGAAATATCCAAGGCCGATCCGGCCAGGCGCAGGCAGTTTTCCGGTAATCAGCCGATCGAGGAAAGAGCCGGCGCCGGGCCCGCTGACCTCGAACCGGCTGAAACCCGAAATGTCCATGACACCGACATTGTTCCGGACCCGCGCAACCTCGCCGCCGACCGCATCGAACCATGTCGTGTGCCGGAAACTCGGTCGGTCCTCGAAATCCGGCTTGTCCGGAGTGAAATAGAGCGCCCGTTCCCAGCCCGCGATCGGCCCGAAATGCGCCCCCGCCGCTTTCAGCACGGGATAGAGTGCATTGGTCTTGGCCGGTCGACCGGCCGGCCGCTGCTCGTGCGGCATATGGAACCGGAATTCGTTCTGGTAATCCTCAATGGCTTTGACGGTCGTGTAAGCGACGCCGGCATGGTTGGTGAACCGGCGCGGATCGAGCGCCCACGCATCCCATTCAGCTTCGCCGTGCACGATCGTTTCGGCGAGGATCTTGCCGTGTCCGCCGCCTTCGCCGATACCGGCCCTCAGCCCGATGATGCAGTAGGCATTCTCGAGCCCGGGGATCTTGCCGACAAGCGGCAGGCCGTCGGCGGTATAGGTAATCGGCCCGTTGATCATGCGTGAAATGCCGACCTCGGCGAGCGCCGGGCAGCGGGCGAACACGGCCTCCATATTGTCGAGCAACCGGTCCATGTCGTTCGGGCAAAGCGCCATGGTGAAATCCGGATCGATCCCGTCGAGCCCCCAGGTGCGGCAATCCTGTTCGTAGATGCCGACCAGAAGGCCGTCGCGTTCCTGGCGGGCATAAAAATCGTCGCCCGGATCCCGGATGATCGGGACGCGCCATCCGTCCGCCTTGAGGCGTTCGGCGAGCATCGGGATGGATTCGGTCAGAAAGTATTGGTGCTCCATCGACATGACCGGGTGTTCGACACCGTACATGGCGCCGACCTCGTTGACTCGATAGCCGCAGGCATTGACGAAGATCTCGCACGTGATGTCGCCGTTCTTCGTATGCACCACCCATTCGCCGGACGCTTTCCGGCTGATCGCTTCGACCGGATTGAAGCGATAGACTTCAGCACCTGCCTTGCGGGCATGCCGCGCGAACGCCTGCGTCAGTTGACTGGGATCGATATCGCCGTCGCGCGGATCCCACAGCGATCCGGCAAGGCCGTCGGGCTCGATCAGCGGATGGCGGCGAACGGTTTCCTCCGCATCGATGAATTCGAACTCTACGCCCATCGTCCGGGCCATGCCGATGAAGTGTTTGTAGCCGTCGACATGGTCCTGCGTGTGCGCAAGACGGACGCCGCCGGTAATGTGGTAGTTGATGGGAAAATCCGGGTCCTTCGCCAGCTCGTGATAAAGATCGACCGAGTGCTTCTTCAGCCCGACCATGACCTGGATCGCGCCGAATTGCGTGACCTGAGCGGCCGAATGCCAGGTCGTGCCGGACGTCAGCTCGTCGCGTTCGACAAGCACGACATCCGTCTCGCCTTCGCGGGTCAGGTGGTAAAGCGCGCTGCATCCGCCAACGCCGCCGCCGATAACGACGATACGGGCATGGGATTTCATGGCCGGTCTCCGCTCCTTGAATGCGTCCGCCGATCGACGGTCACGGTCAAGCGCGCCGGTTGATCGGATCATGACAGCGATTAAAGACCCAACCGCCTGAACTACAGCGGCTTTTCAAGAATTAACTGAACCAGAAAAAAAAATTCGGATTTGGCTAACACTATGGTTGGACCGGCCGATCGCCGGTATGTACGCGGATTAACAAAGACCCTTGTCTGGCTGGTTGAGATCATGACGACGGAAGAAAGCCGCACCGGTCGTCGAGGACGGGGCCGCAAGGCCCGGATTACCGCGCGCACGGCGGAACAGCCGGAGATCAATCCGTCTCCGCCCGGCCAGATTGGCGGCACGTTCCGGCCGCTGTCCGACGCCGACGTGCAGACGGTCTATCGGACCGCCCTCAGAATCCTTTCCGAGATCGGGATGGGGGACGTACCGGTCGCGTTGCGCGAAGCCGCTGTTTCGAAAGGTGCTGCGGTCAACGATCTCGGCCGTCTCGCCTTTTCCCAAGACTTTGTCGAAACAATCATCGACAACGCCGCAAAATCGTTCGTGTTTCACGGTCGGGATCCCGTGCACGATTTCGAACTGGGCGGCGACCGCGTTTATTTCGGCACAGGTGGAGCTGCCGTCCAGACGCTGGACATGGATACCGGGCTCTATCGTCCGTCAACCCTGCGCGACCTTTACGATTTCACCCGGCTGATCGACACATTGACCAATGTCAGCTGGTTTACCCGGTGCTGTGTCGCGACCGATGTCGAGGACATTTTCGACCTCGACATCAACACCGCCTATGCGCTGCTGGCCGGAACGACGAAACCGGTCGGCACCAGTTTCACCCTCGGGTCGCATGTCGAACCGGTCGTCGACATGTTCGACCGGGCCCTGGGCGGACCGGGACGGTTTCGTGACCGCCCGTTCTGCAAGGCACATATCAGTCCGGTCATTTCTCCGTTGCGCTATGGCGAGGACGCGGTCGATGTGACGCGGGCCTGTATCGAGCACAGCGTCCCGATCAACGTGATCGTCGCGGCCCAGTCCGGCGCGACTGCGCCGGCGACGCTGGCGGGCATGCTGGCTCAGACAACGGCGGAGACGCTTGCCGCACTGATCCTGGTCAATGTCTTCGCGCCGGGCTATCCGGTGATCTTTTCCAACTGGCCGCTGGTCATCGACCTCAGGACCGGCGCGTTTTGCGGCGGCGGCGGCGAGATCAGCCTGTTGAATGCGGCCTCGGCGCAAATCGGAAACTGGCTCGGATTACCGACCGGCGTCGCATCCTCAATGGCGGATGCCAAGGCCGTCGATGCCCAGATGGGCGTTGAAAAGGCCATGTCGGCGCTGGCCGCCGGCCTTGCCGGCGCAAACATGGTCTATGAATCCTCCGGCATGATGGCGAGCCTCCTCGGCGCATCCTTCGAGGCGTTCGTCGCAGATGACGAGATGCTGAGCCATGTCCTGCGCGCGGTCCGCGGCATCGAGGTGAGCGAGGAAACGCTCGGTTTCGAAGCGATCCGGGCCGTGGTCACGGGCGAAGGCCATTTCCTCGGCTCGGCCCATACGATGGCAGCCATGCAGCGCGATTACTTTTACCCGGCGCTTGCAAACCGGTCCGACCCGAGGACCTGGGCCGAAGAGGGGGCGCAGGCGTTTCACGCGATCGTCCGTCAGCGGGCGCAATCAGTGCTGGCCACCCATTTCCCGAATTACCTCTCCGAGACCGCAGATCGTGAGATCCGCAGCCGATTCGATATCCGGCTTCCGCCCGCGGCGATGGTCCCGCCATCGCACTGAACGACGGCCTGTGCATAGCGGGAGTGCCCAGCATCTAGGCAGGCTGCGTCTGAAATTTGACCTTGCCGCGCCGCCCGCAGGGTGGTCAGATATCCCGGCAAAATAAATCGATCACCGACCAGGGGAGACGGAACGGTGTTGAAAAGGCTTTCGGCCGCGCTTGCGGGCCTCCTTCTCGGCGTGTCCTATGCCGCCGCGGATACCAAGATTCCTTTCGCGCTTGACTGGAAGTTTGAAGGACCAAGTGCCGCCTATTTTGCCGCGCTCGACAACGGCCACTTCAAGGCGGAGGGCCTCGACGTCGAGATTTCGCCGGGCAAGGGCTCTCTCGACGCCATACCCAAAGTGGCGACCGGCGCGTTCCCGATCGGCTTCGCCGACATCAACAGTCTGATCAAGTTCCTCGACCAGAATCCCGGTGCCCCGGTCATTGCGGCAATGATGGTCTATGACAAACCGCCGTTTGCCGTTGTCGGCCGGGCCTCCCAGGGTGTCGCCGGACCGAAGGATCTTGAGGGCCGCACGCTCGGCGCGCCGCCTCCGGATGGTGCCTGGGCGCAATTCCCGGCCTTTGCGTCTGCCAACGGCCTCGACATGGACAAGATCAAGGTCGAGCCGGTCGGCTTCCCGACCCGTGAACCCATGCTGGCCGAAGGCAAGGTCGATGCGATCACCGGGTTTTCGTTTTCCAGCTACCTGAACCTGGTGCGGCTCGGCGTTGCCGAGGACGACATCAAGGTCATCCTGATGGCAGACCACGGCCTGACGCTCTATGGCAACGCGATCATCGTGAACACCGAGTTCGCCGCGGCCAACGCCGACAAGGTGACCGGTTTCCTGCGCGCCGTGGCGAAAGGCTGGAAGGACGTGATCGCGGATCCGACAGCCGGTGCGGAAATGGTCGCAAAGCGCAATCCCGCAGCCGATGTCGCGCTCGAAACCCGCCGCCTGCAATTGGCCATCGACGCCAATGTGGTAACCGACTATACCCGCGCGAACGGTATGGGCGGCATTGATTCGGACCGCTTCACGGCGGCAATCGAACAGCTTGCGCAGAATTACGAGTTCAAGAACGCGCCGGACGCGTCGCTGTATTTCACCGACGCCTATCTGCCGACGGACGGCAGTCTTGCGCTGAACTGACGAGCTCCATGGGGGTGGGGGTGGACGCGCTGGGTCTTTCGGGGCCCGCGCGTCCCTTTTTACGGATCGGGCATGACAGCGCCGGCGCAGATTGAATTGCGGCATGTGACCCATGCCTACCGGACCGCCGCGGGCCCGCTTCCCGTCCTCGACGACCTTTCCATGACGATTGCCCATAACGGCTTCTGTGCCGTGGTCGGACCTTCCGGGTGCGGCAAGTCGACCCTGACCCGGCTGGTAGCGGGATTGATGCGCCCCGATGCGGGTGACGTGGTCCTGTCCGGCCATCCGGTCACGTCGCCGCGCGCCAATGTCGGCATGGCCTTCCAGAACCCGGTGCTTCTGGAATGGCGAACCATCCTCGACAACGTTCTTCTGCCGCTTGAGATCGTCGCCAACCGGATGGACAAGGCGGAACGGCGGGATCGCGCCATGTCCCTGCTTTCGCTGGTCGGGCTGGAAGGGTTCGAGAACAAGCGACCGTCAGAATTGTCGGGCGGCATGCGCCAGCGCGCATCGTTGTGCCGGGCACTGGTGCATCGGCCGGAAGTGCTGGTCCTCGACGAACCCTTTGGAGCGCTCGACGCCTTTACCCGCGAAGACCTCTGGCAGATCATGCATGAATTGCGCGCGGAAGAGGCCTTTACCTGTCTCCTGATCACCCACGACCTGCGCGAGGCCGTGTTCCTTGCCGACCAGGTGATCGTGTTTTCCGGACGTCCGGCCCATGCCCAATACGTTCAAGAGGTCGACCTGCCGAAAGAACGCACGCTGGAGGACCTGTATTCGCCGACCGCGTCCGACATGCTGCACGAATTGCGTCATCAGATCAGCGTGGCCCAGGGCCGGGACGGTCCGGGCAACGCGGGTAAGGGAGCCGTCGTCTGATGCCGGCCATGAGACAGATCGGCGTGCCCGTTATGGCCATAGTCCTGTTCCTGGCCTTCTGGGAATGGCTGGTCTGGATCAACGGCTGGCCGAACTACAAGATGGCGTCGCCCTCCGACATCTGGCCGGCCTTCTGGCAATATCGCGGACTGTTCCTTCTATATGGATGGGAGACGCTGTGGCGCACGGTGGCCGGACTGGCGCTCGCGGTCGTCGTCGGCACCGGTCTCGGCATGATCATGGGATTTTCTCGCATTGTGCGCGACGGGCTTTATCCGATCCTGGTCGGTTTCAACGCCGTGCCGAAGGCAACCGTCGTGCCGATCATCGCGCTGATGTTCGTCGGCCAGCACGACATGAACACGATCCTGATCGCCTTCCTGATCTCGTTCTTCCCGATTGCCGTCTCGGTCTCCATCGGCCTGTCCACGCTGGAACCGGAATACCGCGACATCCTGCGCTCGCTCGGGGCGAGCCGTTTTACGATCTTTCGCAAGATCGCTCTGCCGAAAACCCTGCCCGAATTCTTCGGCGCGCTGAAGGTCGCCGTCACGCTCGCCTTCATCGGCACCAATCTGATGGAGATCGTCGAACCGCATGGCAAGGGCCTCGGCCACCTGTTCGACAGCGGCAAGATCAATTCCGACTATCCGCTGATGTTCGCGGTCCTGATCGCGCTCGCCTTCCTTGGCATCGTTCTCTACTACATCGTTGTTTTCCTGGAACGCACCTTCGCCGGCTGGGCCGAACGCGCCGAGACCTGACCGGTCCCGGCCGCGCTAGCGGACGGTTTCCAATCCGTCGTTTACGGGCATGTCCGGGTCATCCGTCTCCTGAATGACGGCAAGTGCGTCACCGAGTTCCGGCGCGACATCTGCAAATCGTGTCAGCAGATGAGCCGCGACGAGCTCGCGCGCGATATCGGCCAGTTTTTCCGGCAGGTGTCCGAATTCGCCGCGCCGGGCGGCCAGGTGGATCGTCCGCGAAAAGCCGGCAAACGGCAGACGCCGGATCTCCAGGTCCGGCCAGAAGCGTTCCGAATCGAGATAACAGAGCGGCGTGGTAATGGTCCATCCGCCAAGCCGCCGTGTCATGGCGAAAACGGCGCGTGTCGCATCGAAGGCGTATTTTTGCGGGCGTTCGAGCTTGACGCGTTTCATGTGCTGGGCAATGCGCCGGCCGATCGGCATGGCGGTGTTGTAATGCACGAAGGGGCGCGCGCGCAGATGTTCCTGTCCCGTCTCTTCCTGTGCGGGCAGGGCGCCGCGCGCGCAGACCAGCACGTATTGTTCGCGAAGCAGCGGAAACGTGTCGTAAGCGATCGGGTCGTCCGGCGGCAGGCCGGTAATCACGATATCGGCCTCGCGCCGCTCGAAGCGTTCCGTCATCATGTCGGAGCGCCCGGACGTTGCCGTGAACAGGCAGGTCGGAAACTGCCGGTCGAGATGCGCAATCAGGTCCGGCGTCACCGACGCGTCGAGGTCGTCGATGATGGCGAGCCTGAGATGCGGGTTGGCCGACAGGCTGAATTCCATCAGGTCGGTGCGGGCGTCGCTGAACGCTTCCATGATCTTGCGGGCATGGCGGCGCATCAGGGTTCCGGCGGGCGTCAGTACGATGGGCCGGGTCGATCGGTCGAACAGACGCGCCCCGACATGGCGTTCCAGATTGGTGATCTGTTGCGAAACGGTGGCCGGGCTGACGCGCAATTGCGACGCGGCGTCTGAAACCGAGCCGGCCTCTTCGACGGCCAGAAAGACCTGAAATCCCCGGAAACTCAGATCGCCGGGGTCGAAGGCCGCCTTTTGCGGATCAGACGGCTTGCGAGGGGGCATTGTCGCCTACCGGATCCCGGGCGGGACTGGCCGGCCGGGAGGCAGCCGGCGGGTCAAAACCGAGGGAGTCTTCCACGAGATAGAGCGGCCGCGCCTTGACCTCGATGAAGACCCGGCCGAGATATTCGCCGATGATGCCCATGCCGATCATGATCAGGCCGCTGAATAGCAATTGCATGGTTGCCAGCGACGCATAACCGGGCACATCGATGCCGTATAAAAGGGTGCGCACGACAATAAGGATCGCGTAGGCGATCGCCCCGATCGCAACGACGGCTCCGAGATAGGTCCAGATGCGCAACGGAACGGTGGAAAACGAAAAGATTCCCTCCAGCGCAAAGTTCCAGAGCCGCCAATAGGGCCATTTCGACGTACCGGCCATGCGTGCCGGGCGCTGGTAGGTGATGACGGTCTGCTGGAAACCGAGCCAGGCGAACAGACCCTTGTTGAACCGGGTCCGCTCCGGCAGGCTTTTCAGCGCATCAACGACGACACGGTCCATCAGGCGGAAATCGCCCGCATTGTCCGGGATCGGAATTTCGCCGATTCCGCGGATGACCCGGTAGAACGCGTTGGCGGTCATCCGCTTCATGCGGGTATCGCTGGATCGGTCCGAGCGCACGGCGACGACCATCTTGGCGCCTTCGCGCCATTTGGCGACCATGTCCGCGATCAGGTCCGGCGGATCCTGAAGATCGGCGTCGATGGGGATGACGGCGTCGCCGGTAGCGGCATGCAAACCCGCGGTCAGTGCCACTTCCTTGCCGAAATTGCGCGACAGGCGAAGCATCTTGATGCGCGGGTCGCGTTGATGAGCCAGATGCAGAAGGGCTGCCGTATTGTCCAGGCTGCCGTCATCGACGCAGATGATCTCGAACCGGTCGGTAATGGTTTCAAGGACCGCCGTGACCTTCGGAAAGAAGTCCGGAAGGCTCTGTTCCTCGTTGAACGCCGGGACGACAAGGCTGAGCATTGGTCTGTCGGGCCGGTCAATTGCCGGTCCGGCTTCCGCCTCTTGCGGCTGCGCGCTGTCCATGGCCCTTTCCGCTGACCGGTCGGTCTTTCGGTCCGGCTTCTGCCGGAGACTCAGATTCGGTCATCGTACGGAGATTTGCCGATCCGGCAAGCGATGAGGCTGAAGCGGTCGGCGTCGAGCGCGGACTCGAGCGCTGCGGCAAGCTCGGAGCGGTTGTCGGCCCAGAACCCGAAGCCGCCGAGGCTTTCCGCGACGGCCTTGAAATCCGTTGCCCCGAACTCGACCGCCAGGTTCGGCAATTGCATGCCGCGCTGCTTCAATTCGATCAGTGCCAATTGCTCATCGACGAACACGATGATCGGCACGGCCAGTCCCAGGTCGCGCAAGGTGGCGAGCTCGCCCAGAAACATTTCAAGTCCGGCATCGCCGTGTGTCGCAACCACCGGGCTATCCGGTTCGGCGTGCTTGCGGCCGATCGCGATCGGCACCGCACACCCCATCGTGCACAGCGCGGAAGACTGGAGCAGACCGCTCGGCCGATAGACCTCGAAGGCCTGGCTCAGCAGGATCCGGTGAGCGCCGCTGTCGGTCGTGACGACGGCATCGCGGGGCAGGGCGCGCCGCAATTCGTCGACAATCGCGGCCGGCCCCCAGGCCTCGTCAAGGTGCCAGGCGGCTTGCAAGGCGGCCTTTGTGGTCGCCGGTTTGCCGTCGCTCCATGTCGCCGATGCCTGCCGGCCTTCGGCGATACGCTCCAGGGTGCTGCCGATCGAGCCGACGAAGTTGCGGCCCGCCTGGTGCATGTGATGACGGTTGGCCTCGCGGGAAATCTCCACGACGCGAGACGGGTCCGGCCACGGATCGCGCCAACCGATACGCATTTCGATCGGGTCGTAGCCGGCAAGAAGCACGCAATCGGACGCGTGCACAAGTTCGAGCAGATGCCGGTCGGCCTTCGGCGACAGGCCGGCGCCGCCAAGTGCCAGCGGATCGTCCTCCGGCAGGATTCCCTTGGCCTTGTAGCTGGTGATCAGCGGGACAGAATGGTCCCGACAGAACGCTGCGACGGTTTCGGCACACCCTTCTGTCAGGACGTCGAGGCCGGCAATCATCAGCGGTTTCTCCGCCGCACCGAACAACGCCTGCGCAGCTTCGAGATCGGGGCTCTTTACGGGCATCATCGGCGCCAGCGCCGCCCGGCGCGGTGGGCCCTCCGGTTCGTCGCCGCGTTGCACGTCGATCGGCACGTCCAGCACGACCGGGCCCGGCCGGCCTTCCGTGGCAAGCCGAACGGCCTTGTCGGCGAGCACGGCTGCGGCCCCCTTTTCGACGCGGAAGGCCGCCTTGGCGATCGGTTCGCAGAGTTTGACGTGGTCGAAGACCTGGTGGGTATAGGTATGCCGGTCGGTTGCCGTCACACATCCGGTGAGCACGATCATCGGCACCTGGTCCTGCATCGCGTTAGCGATGACATTGGCCGCGTTGGCAATGCCGGGGCCGATCGTGCCGAACAGGATGGCCGGTGCGCGATCGAAATGGTGCACGCCTTCGCCCATGAACCCGGCGCAATTTTCGTGGCGCGACAGCACGACACGAATGCCCACGGCGCGCAGCGCCTCGATCAGCGACAACACTTCGCCGCCGGGAATTCCGAAGGCATAGCGGCAGCCGGCGTCATAAAGCCGGCGAGCAATAAGGTCTGATGCGGTGGGCATGCTGGATATCCTGGCGAGGGAAGAAGAAGGCGAGGGACGCTAACCGACTATTCCGTCGGCTTTCGCCGCTTCTAGCGCCGCCGAGCCAAGCAGGTCTGTAATGACCGCATCGGTATCGCCGCCGCAAACCGGCGGCGCGTGCCGGTAGGTCACGGGCGTTTCGGAAAACTTGATCGGATTGCCGATCAGATCGACGGTACCGGAACCGGCCTTCGGATGCGGCATGCTGATTTTCATCTCGCGGGCGGCAACCTGATCGGTCTCGAAGACTTCGGGCAGGGTGTGCACCGGGCCGGCCGGTACCTTGGCGGTCGCGAGTTCGGACAGCAGTGTTTCGGTATCGATCAGGCGCACGGCCTCGGCAATCAGCGGCACCAGTTCTTCGCGCGCGGAAAGCCGGTTTGTATTGGTGGCAAAGCGGGGGTCGTCCGCCAGGTCCGGCCGCCCGATGACGGCGCAAAAGCGCTGATATTGGGAATCGTTTCCGACCGCGACGATGGCATGGCCGTTCGACGTCTGAAACGTCTGGTACGGCACGATGTTGGGGTGCGCATTGCCGCGCCGCAAGGGCGCGGTGCCGGATGTCAGGTAGTTCGTGCCCTCGTTGATCAGCCAGGAAATCTGGGTATCGACCAGCGACAGGTCGATATGCTGACCCATGCCGGTCCTGTCCCGGTGCCGCAAGGCCGCGAGGATCGCATTGCCGGCATAGAGCCCGCAGACCACATCGGCGATGCCGACACCCACCTTCATCGGTTCGCCGTCCGGCGCACCGGTCAGGCTCATGATGCCGCCATAGCCTTGCGCCATTACGTCGTAACCCGGTTTGTCCTTGTTCGGCCCGGTTTGTCCGTAGCCAGTTATCGAGCAGTAGATCAGCTTCGGATGGCTTTCCTTCAGGTCGTCGTAGGACAGTCCGTAGGCCTTCAATCCGCCGACCTTGAAGTTTTCCATCAGCACGTCGCAATGATCCAGAAGCGAGCGGATAAGCGCCGCGCCGCGCGGGTCGGCAAGATTGACGGCAACGGATTTTTTGTTCCGGTTGGCGCACAGGTAATAGGCGCTTTCCTCTGTGTCGGCGCCGTCCGCATCCTTGACGAAGGGCGGGCCCCATTTGCGTGTGTCGTCGCCGCCACCCGGTCTTTCGATCTTGAGGATTTCCGCGCCCATATCCCCGAACAATTGCGTACAGGTCGGACCGGCAAGAATGCGCGTAAGGTCGAGAACGCGAAGACCGGCCAGGGGGCCTGCTGTGTCGGGGTCATGGGAAACCTCTGGTAAGACGCATGCCGAGTGGGGCGGAGCCGATGGAAGTGCAGCCGGTTAGATAGAGGATGTCCTGCCCGGCGGCAATCTCCCGCCGTCAGTGCCGGAATTGTTGCCTTGACCGGTCTGTCGTTTGGCCATACTCACGATCGAACGACGGGGCCCACGAGACTGGGCTGAAAGAGAGTGCGGTGCGGCCGACCCAAACAGGGGGCCAACGCCGGACCTGTCGGGCGCAACCGGGACGCCGCCTCGCGGCGCCACGATGCCCCCGTTGTGAGCACTAACCGGCTGGAACTCTGGTCGTTGTGAACACTGAAAGCGGGACGGAACCATGTCTTCGAAAACCGGCATAATGGTCTGCGGCCACGGCAGTCGGGCGCGCAATGCGGTAGCGGAGTTCTCCGTCGTCGCGACCCGGCTGAAAGAGCGGTTCCCCGAATGGCCGGTCGAATACGGCTATCTTGAGTTCGCCACACCCGTCATTCGCGACGGCCTGGATGCGTTGCGCGAGGCAGGGGTCGACGAGGTCCTTGCCGTACCGGGCATGCTGTTTGCAGCCGGTCACGCCAAGAACGATATTCCGTCCGTTCTGAATTTGTATCAAGCAGAAAATACAGGATTTACAATACGATACGGCCGAGAACTTGCAATCGACACGAAAATGGTGCGGGCCGCTGGCGACCGCATTCGCGAAGCTCTTTCAACCGTCGATAACTCCGTGCCGATGCACGAAACGGTGCTCGTTGTGGTGGGCCGCGGCGCGTCCGATCCGGACGCCAATTCCAACGTTGCCAAAGTCACCCGCCTGTTATGGGAAGGCCTCGGGTTCGGTTGGGCGGAAACGGCCTATTCGGGTGTGACCTTTCCCCTTGTCGAGCCGGCGCTCGACCACGTCGCCCGGCTCGGCTACAAGCGCGTCGTCGTCTTTCCCTATTTCCTTTTCACCGGCGTTCTCATCAACCGGATCTACGGCTACACCGATCTCGTGGCCGAACGCTATCCGGACATCGAATTTGTCAAAGCGCCCTACCTGAACGACCATCCGCTGGTAATCGACACGTTCGTCGACCGGATTCACGAAATCCTCGACGGCGAAAACAAGATGAACTGCCAGCTCTGCAAATACCGCACACAGGTGCTCGGCTTTGAAACCGAAGTTGGCCTGCCGCAGGAAAGTCATCACCATCACGTGGAAGGCAAGAGCTCCGTCGCCGCCGATTGCCCTTGTAACGGCAATTGCGACGGTCGCTGCGGCCGGCCGGATTGGGCAGCCGCCAAGCCTGTTCCGGAACCGGCATCCGGCCATCATCATGAACACGCACACGACCATGACCACGGCCACCATCATGGGCACGACCACGCCCATGGGCATGACCATTCCCACGGGCATAACCACGATCATCATCACCACCCCTATCCCCATGCCGACCACCCTCTTGGCCCCAAGAGCATGGGGGGCAGCTAGTGCTTGGCCATGATACCCGCCTATGAGCGAGATCCCGCGGCGATCTACCGGAAGAGCTTCGAAACGATCCGGGCCGAGGCGACTCTGGACGGTCTGGCGCCCGAGGAGGCCGATCTCGCAATCCGGCTGATCCATGCGTGCGGCATGACAGACCTGCCGTCAGACCTGGTATTTGCCGGCCGGCCCGTGAAGGCCGCCCGGGCGGCTTTGGCAGGCGGCGCACCCATCTTCTGTGATGTCGAGATGGTGGCCGCCGGCATTATCCGGCGCCGCTTGCCTTCCGAAACCGAAATTGTCGTGACACTGAACGATCCGCGCACGCCGGCGCGGGCTGAGCACATCGGCTCGACACGGTCCGCCGCGGCGGTCGATCTCTGGCAAGATCGTCTCGGCGGGGCGGTTGTGGCCATCGGGAATGCTCCGACCGCGTTGTTCCGCTTGCTTGAAATCCTGGAGGACGGCGCCCCGCGCCCTGCTGCGATCCTGGCATTTCCGGTCGGATTTGTCGGTGCGGTGGAGAGCAAGGACGCCCTCGTCTCCATCGGGACCGACATACCGTTCGTCACCTTGCGCGGCCGGCGCGGCGGCAGCGCCATGGCAAGTGCTGCCGTCAATGCGGTGGTGTCCGGTCTTGTGGAAGAACGCCCATGACCGCGCCGTGGCTTTCGATTGTCGGCCTTGGCGAGGATGGCCTCGACGGATTGCCGCCGGCGGCCCGACCGCTTTTCGACGGCGCCGAGATCCTAATGGGCGGTGCCCGACACCTGGCCATGGTGCCGGATGACGGGCGTCAGAAAGTCGAATGGCCGTCGCCGCTAACCGCAATCGTCGATCGCCTGAAGGATCTGCGGGGCCGCCGGGTCTGTATTCTGGCAACCGGGGATCCGCAGTGGTACGGCATCGGATCGACGCTCGCCCGCGAGATCCCCGCAGACGAGATTCGCGTCGTCCCGGGGCGCTCGGCATTCTCGCTCGCGGCGTCCCGTCTCGGATGGTCGCTTGATACGGTCACCTGCCTGACGCTGCACGGGCGCCCGATCGAGGCGCTGAGGGCGGCGCTGGTACCCGGCGCCCGCATCCTCGCCTTGTCCCACGACGGCTCCACGCCGGGCGCAGTTGCCGATCTCCTGGCCAATGCCGGATTCGGGGAATCCCGAATGACCGTTTTCGAACACCTCGAAGGCGAGGGCGAATCCTGCGTTGCGGCACGCGCAGAAGACTGGTCCCATGTCGGCGCCGATCTGAACACGATTGCGATCGCCTGTATCGGGTGTCCGAAAAAGGCCTGGTTCGCGACGGTGCCTGGACTGCCCGACGACGCCTTCATCCATGACGGCAAGCTGACCAAACGGGAAATTCGTGCCGCCACGTTGGCAAAGCTGATGCCGGTTCCGGGCGCGCTCCTGTGGGACATCGGAACCGGATGTGGCTCGGTGGCCGTTGAATGGATGCGCGCCGCCCGCAACGCCCGTGCCATCGGTGTCGATAGCAATCCCGAACGCCTCGGCATGGCATCGGAGAACGCGTTGGCGCTTGGCACGCCCGGTCTCCGGTTGATTGAGGCCGCCGCGCCCGAGGGTCTGGCGGACCTGCCGAAGCCGGACGCGATATTCATCGGCGGCGGGTTGTCGACCGAGGTATTCGATGCGGCCTGGGCAGCGCTGCCGTCCGGCGGCCGATTGGTTGCGAATGCCGTTACGCTGGAAAGCGAAACCGTGCTTGCCGACCTGCATGCCCGCCATGCCGGTGACATGGCGCGTCTGTCGGTCCAGCGCGCGATCGCAGTCGGCTCCTATCGCGGATGGAAACCGCTGATGCCGGTCACCCAATGGAGTGTGATCAAATGACGACGGGCACGTTGTTCGGCGTTGGCGTCGGCCCCGGCGACCCGGATCTTCTGACGCTCAAGGCACACCGGCTGATTAGCGGTGCCGCTGTCATCGCTTACCCGGCGCCCGAGGGCGGCGAAAGCTTTGCACGCGCCATCGTGGCCGACGTGATCCCGGCCGGCACGCCCGAAGTCCGGATTTCCGTCCCGATGACCGTTGCGCGCTTTCCTGCCCGCGAGGTCTATGACAAGGCTGCCGCGGACATCGCGGGGCATCTGGAAGCGGGGCGGGACGTCGTCGTGCTCTGTGAGGGCGATCCGTTTTTCTACGGGTCGTTCATGTATCTCTATGAGCGGCTTGCCGACCGCTATCCGACCGAAATCGTGCCCGGCGTGTCGTCCCTGATGACCTGCGCGGCACGCTTCGGCCGTCCGCTTGCCGCCCGCAACGACGTCCTGCGGATTATTCCCGCGCCGCTTCCCGAAGACCGCCTGGCAGAAGAGATCGCGGCAAGCGATGCGGCGGCGATCATAAAGGTCGGCCGGCATTACGAAAAGGTGCGGCGCGTCATCGACCGGTTGGGCCTGGTAATGTGCTGCGGCTATGTCGAGCGCGCCAGTCTGCCGGCCGAGATCGTCAAGCCGCTCAACTCCGTCAATGGCCATGACGTGCCGTACTTCTCCATGATCCTGCTCTACAAGGGAGCCGAAGAATGGGCCCGTGCCCCGCAATTGTCTGCCTGACGGCGTCCGGTTCTGGTCTGGCGAAGCAGATCGCCGCCGCAATCGGCGGCGAGGTCTTCGGCAAGGCCGGGCGCGTTGGCGACGACGTGCATCTATTCGACGGCTTTTCCGATCATGTTGCCGACCTCTTTCTGGCCGGTCGGCCGATCGTCGGGCTGTGCGCGGCCGGGATCCTGATCCGCGCCGTTGCACCGTTCCTTGCGGACAAGACGACAGAACCGCCGGTATTGTGTGTCGCCGAGGGGTCCAAAGACGTGGTGCCGCTGCTTGGGGGGCATCGGGGCGCCAACGATCTGGCGCGCCGGATCGCCGACGCAATCGACGGTCAGACAGTGGTCACGACGGCCGGCGAGGGTGCGTTCGGTCTCGCGCTCGACAATCCTGGCCCGGGTTGGGCGTTGCGGAATCCGCGGGACGCAAAACCGGTCATGGCGGCGTTGCTTGCGGGCGCGGGCGCTTCGGTCGAGGGCGCCCTGCCTTTTGACACGGCGCAGCTTAAGCCCGGCGATGCCGTTCGGCTGATTGCCACTGAAACGGCGGTCGAGGGTGACGACCGGACCTTGGTCTATCATCCGAAGTCTTTTTGTCTGGGCGTCGGCGCCTCCCGGCATTGTCCGCCGGAAGAACTGATAGAATTAGCCGAGACCGCGCTCGCCGAACACCGGCTCGCCGAAGGTTGTCTGGCGGGCGTCTTTTCCGTCGATCTGAAGATGGATGAAGTGGCGGTTCAGGCGGTTGCGGAAAGGTTCGACGTTCCGATGCGGTTCTTTACAGCCGACGACCTGGAACGGGAAACGCCGCGCATGGCGAACCCCTCGGAGATCGTATTTGCCGAAATCGGCTGTCACGGCGTCGCCGAAGCTGCGGCGCTCGCGGCGGCCGGCGAGACCGGCACGCTTGTCATCCCGAAACGCAAGTCGGCGATGGGCACAATTGCTCTTGCCCGAGCGCCCGAGCCGCTCGTCGCGCTTGCAGGGCTGGAACGCGGTCATCTGAGCGTCGTCGGCATCGGTCCCGGCGAGGCTTCGATGCGCACGCCTCAGGCCACGCGTGCCATCGCGGCGGCCGATGAACTGGTCGGTTACGGGCTGTACATCGACCTACTGGGCCCGACAGCAGCAGGCAAGGTGCAAAAGGCATTCCCGCTCGGCGGCGAGGAAGACCGGTGCCGCTATGCCCTGGAACGCGCCGGCGAGGGACACAGAGTGGCGCTTGTCTGTTCCGGCGATGCCGGCATCTATGCCATGGCCGCCCTTGTCTACGAACTGCTCGATCGCTCCGAAACGGCCGGCGGCGTGAGCGCGGCCGCGCGCAGGGCCGCGGTCGACGTCATACCGGGCGTATCTGCCCTGCAAGCCGCTGCCGCGCGCCTCGGCGCGCCGATGGGGCATGACTTCTGCGCCATATCCCTGTCGGACTTGCTGACGCCCCGCGAGGTTATCCTGCAGCGCCTCGAAGCGGCTGCAAGCGGCGATTTTGTGATTGCCTTCTACAATCCGGTATCGAAGACAAGGCGCGATCTGCTGAACGTCGCGCGCGATATCCTGTTGCGGCATCGCCCGGGCACGACCCCGGTCGCGCTTGCGACCAGCCTCGGAAGACCGGAAGAGACCATCCGGCACCGCACGCTGCAAACCTTGCAGGTCGACGAGGTCGACATGCTGACCACCGTGCTTATCGGCGCCAGCCAGACCCGCAGCTTCGATCATGCCGGACATCGGCGCGTCTACACCCCGCGCGGCTATGCCAAGAAACTGGAAAAGGGGGCGGCGTGACCGTTCATTTTATCGGTGCCGGACCCGGCGATCCCGATCTCATCACCGTGCGCGGCCTGCGGCTCATCAGATCCTGCCCGGTTTGCCTCTACGCCGGTTCGCTGGTTCCCGAAGCGATCGTCGCCGAGGCGCCGGAAACGGCCCGCGTCATGGACACGGCGTCAATGCATCTTGACCAGATCATCGCCGAGATCGAAACCGCGCACGGGAACGGACACGACGTGGCCCGGGTCCATTCCGGCGATCCTTCCCTTTACGGCGCCATTGCCGAACAGATCCGCCGCCTGAAGGCGCTCGATATCGACTATGAAATCACACCGGGCGTGCCGGCCTATGCGGCCGCGGCCGCAAAACTCGGCCAGGAATTGACGATCCCCGAAATCGGCCAGTCCGTCGTGCTGACCCGCACGGCGATGAAGTCTTCTTCCATGCCGGAAGGCGAAGACCTGGAAAATTTCGCCCGCACAGGATCGACGCTGGCGATCCACCTGTCCGTCCGCAATCTGCGTGAGATCGAGCGCAAGCTGATCCCGTATTACGGCGCGGATTGTCCTGTGGTCGTTGCCTATCGCGTGGGGTGGCCCGACGAACACTTCCTGCACGGCACGTTGTCGACCATCCGCGAAATCGTTCGCCAGTCGAAGATCACCCGGACGGCGCTGATCTTCGTCGGCCGCATTTTCGAGGACACGGATTTCCGCGATTCCGCGCTCTATGATGCGAGCCATGCGCATATCCTGCGGAACAAGAAAACCGCGACCGGTTCGTGATCGGTACCTCCGATTTTATCCAACAATATTCACGCACCTTTTGTCCGCGAAACAGGGTTTCTCCACGCGGCCGATGGTGTGCAAACCAACTACCGGCCCGTCATCACCCGAGTTTCTCGGGTGATCCAGCGGCTCTTTGGTATCGGGTACACTAATCCTCGACCCGATATTAAAGACAATTCGTATCAAGCGAGCCGACGGCTTTCGTTCTGTGCTGGTTTCTGGATTACCCGAATAAATCCACTGCTGTCCGGTTTAAAGTGATGGACAGGGAGCATGGTGTTGATTCTACTTGGTTTCAGACGTCTAGCCACGTTCGAGACACAAGTCGGAGATCAACACCATGCGCCACCAAAATACCGTATTCCACGCGTTGACCA
>JBCDLT010000089.1:0-23039 GCA_038745065.1 Pseudomonadota bacterium
GGACCGCGCCATGGACATGATCAACCTGAAGATCAACCGCTTCGGCGGGTTGACCAGGGCCCGGCTGATCCGCGATCTGTGCATCGAACTGGGTCTGCCGATGAACGTGGAAGATTCCTGGGGCGGGGAAATCGCAACCGCGGCGATTGCCCACCTCGCCCAGTCGACACCGGCGGATTTCCACTTTCAGTCATCGGCCTTCCACACCTATCACACGATCGCCCTGGCGGACGGAGCGCCCGAGGTCGAGGGCGGATACATGCGGGCATCGGACCGGCCCGGGCTCGGCGTCACGCCGATCGAGGCCGTGCTCGGTGATCCGGTTTTCACGACAGCCGGATGACAGCCGAAGCCAAAGGACGACAACTTTGAGTTAACCATCCTCGGCGCGAATGCCTCCCCGGCAAGCATTTGTCTACGACTTGGCGTCACGGTCAGGTTCGATCGAAACCCGGGGAATCTGTCCGTGAGCCAACTGGACCATCAGCATTGGGCGGCGCCGGCGCGACAACCGTTTGCCGCGGCCGCGGGACTGCCGGCCTTCGCGTTTGCGCTGTTTTTATCGGCCCTGCTGATTTTTGCCGTACAGCCGATGTTCGCCAAGATGGTGCTGCCGCTGCTCGGCGGCGCGCCGTCGGTGTGGAACGCCGCCATGGTGTTTTTCCAGGCGTCGCTCCTGGCCGGCTATCTGTACGCACATCTCCTCGCCCGACATGTGCCGGAGCGCCTGCAGCCGATCGTGCATCTCGGCGTGATGGGTCTTGGCGCCCTTTTTCTGCCGTTCGCGGTCAACCAGGGCTTCCTGCCTGAACCGGACGCCGCTGTCGGACCCGGCGTGCTGGTGCTGTTTGCCGTCTCGATCGGCTTTCCGTTTTTTGCCCTCGCCGCGAACGCGCCGCTGCTCCAGAGCTGGTTCGCACGGACGGGACACCGGGACGCCCACGACCCCTATTTTCTCTATGGCGCCAGCAATGCCGGCAGCGTTCTGGCCCTCCTCGCCTATCCGGTCCTGATCGAACCGTTTTTTCCGATGGCCGCCCAGACGCATACCTGGGCGGCCGGGTATGGCGTGCTTGCGATTTCGGTTTTCGGCGCCGCCTGGATCGGTCGGTCCATGCTTCGCTCGGACGCAACGGTATCGGCTTCGCCGGCCGCGGCGGCGTCCGCACCGGCCGGCGAACGGACATCCGTCACGTGGCCGCTGCGCCTGCGCTGGATTGCGGCGGCGGCCATCCCCTCCTCGCTGATGCTCGGCGTGACCACCGAGCTGACGACCAATATTGCGGCCGCACCATTCCTGTGGGTGCTGCCGCTGGCCCTCTACCTGATCACCTTCATTCTGGTGTTCGACCGCAGGGCCCCGCGACCCGGCCCGGTGCTCACCATTCTCCATGCCGCGCTCCTGATCGCGGTCCTGATGTTCGGGCTGGTCTTTGCCGACTTCGTCGCCGCGAGCATCGCCGTGCATCTGGCGCTGTTTTTCATCAGCGCGCTGATCTGCCATTCCGACCTGGCGTCCCGGCGACCGTCGGCGGATCGGCTGACCGAATTCTATCTCTGCATGTCGGCCGGCGGCGTGATCGGCGGCGCGCTGACCGCCCTGTTTGCCCCGCTGCTGTTTCCGACGATCTTCGAATACCCGCTGATGCTGGCGGCAGCCTGCCTGTTTCTGCCCGGAACCATCGGGCGCCTACGCGACGTCGCGAAGGATTGCGGCATCGGGATAGGCGTCTTTGCGGCGGTCGGATTGCTGACCTATTTGGGCACGCTGGTCCGGGTCGACGATCCGGATAACGGGATCTTCCTTCAAGCCGTGTTCGTTGTGCTCTGCGCCGCCTATCTGCTGTGGCGGGCCCGCCCGGTCCGCGCTGCCTGCCTTGCGCTTGCGATGGCCGTTGCGTCCTCGTTGTTCGTACCGACCCTGATCGCCGACCCGGGCCTGCGCCTGGTGTCGCTGGAGCGCAGCTTTTTCGGCGTGACCAAGGTCTTGGCCATCGATACGCCGGCGGGGCCCGTTCATCAATTCGTCCACGGCGACACCGCCCACAACGCGCAATTGCGCGATCCCGGCAAGAGCCAAATTCCGCTGTCCTATTATGCGACGGAAGGTCCTTTCGGCGATATCATCCGGGCAGCACGGCGCAACCGGCCGGGCATGCGCGTTGCCAATGTCGGTCTCGGTGCCGGAGCGCTCGCCTGCCATGCCCGGCCCGGCGAGGAATGGATCATGTATGAGATCGATCCGGCAGTCGTGCGTATCGCGACCGATCCGGCGCTGTTCTCCTATGTGCCCGACTGCACGCCGAACGCCGCCATCGTGCTTGGCGACGCCCGCCTGACCATGGAGCGGGAACCGGACGGTCATTTCGACCTGATCATTGTCGATGCGTTTTCCTCTGCCTCCATTCCGGGCCATCTGGTGACTGTTGAAGCGATCGAACTGTTCAGGAGCAAGCTGAAACCTGACGGCCTGCTGTTCTTCCACGTTTCGAACCGGTTCGCCGATGTCGGTTCGGTGACGCTCGCAGCGGCACAAGAACTCGGACTCGGGTCCCGCTATATCGGCTTTCAGGTTCGCAAAGACATGCCCCACGCCGAATGGAAATACGCCACGCGGGCCGTCGCGGTCGCGCCGGAACCGATCCTTGAAGCAGCCCTTGGCGACAATCCCGACTGGCAGGCGGCTCGGCCCAATCCGATCGTCGCCGCGTGGACCGACGACTGGTCGAACATTCTGGGCGCATTGATCGCAAAGAGCCGCGGCGGTCCGGTTCTGGAGCGGCCGGGCACGGCCGAGCTCGCCGACAGAACGCAATAATCGACCGGTGCTAAGCGAACATCGAACCCGTTCGCGTGGCGAGGAACGCGTCGAACGGGATCGTCTCCTGTTTCAGGAAACCGCGCGCGGGCAGGACGCCGTCACGCACCATTTCAACGACGGCAACAACGGAAGCCGACGTGGTCCAGGCAATCGCCGTGCGCATCCGGCCGGCAATCGGTCTTGGCCGGTAACCGCGCACGAATTCTAGACGCTGCAGTCTGTCGTCGATCCAGCCTTCCGAGGCGATATGAACGTAGACGATATCGTCGTCGACCGGCGGTTTGGCGTGCACCAGGATTTCGCCCGCCTCGGCACGCCGCTCCCGCATCAGGAGTTCGTGGAAAAAGAAATTCATCAGCCGCATGTGGCCCGGATAGCGCATCGTCTTGTAGTCGATGTTGTCGACAATCCCGTGATAGGTCTCGCACATGGTGCCAAGCCCGCCGGAGGTGGTGAACGCTTCCAGCTTGACCCCGTCGATATAGAGCGTCTCGTGCCATTCCATCGGCGAGACCCATTTGCGGTCGCCGTCCTCGATCACCTCGCAATCGTTGAGATATTCGTTGACGACGCCTTCGGGCGACCAGTTGAACGCATAACCCATCAGGCCGGTCGGGTGCTGCGGTAAGGCGCCGACCCGCATGCGCACCGACCGGCAGCGATCGAACCGGGCAATCTGGGAGGCGGCCGAAATGCCGACGAAACCGGGCGCGAGCCCGCATTGCGGCGCCATCAGCCCCTTGGCCGTTTCGCTGAGCAACCGGATCTTTTGCGTGGTCGGTACATCTTCGGTCAGGTCGAAATAGTGAATGCCTGCCGCATGCGCCGCTTCGGCGATCGCGCCGTTTAGATGATACGGCAGACAGGAGACGACAGTCTCGAAGGCTTGCAGCAGCGTCTCCAGGGCGCCGGCATCGCCGAGATCGACGGCCCGCGTAGCGTACCCGACGCCTTCACGCGGCAGGTGCACGTCGAGGCCGGTGACGGCAAAGCCGGATTCGTGCAGCAGGTCGGCGACAAGCGCCCCCACTTTCCCCAGACCGAGAACGGCGACCCGCTCCATCAGCGTTTCTCCGTGGACACGGCCAGGATCACCGCAAAGCGCCGCAAGCCGCACGGATGGACGCGGCCGCGCTTTCCAGAAGCTCCTTCGAATAGGCGTAGGACAGCCGGAAATGGCCCGGCAACCCGAAGGCCCGCCCCGGCACCACGGCGACCCCGTGTGCGTCGAGCAGATACGCGCAGAAATCGGCGTCCGAGGCCAGGACATCGCCGGCCGGCGTCTTCAGACCGAGCACGCCCTGGCAGGACGGGTAGAGATAGAAGGCGCCCTCGGGCATCTGGCAGGACAATCCGCTCGACTGGTTGAGGGCAGCGACCATCATGTCGCGCCGATCCCGAAACGACGCGCATCGCTCAGTCAGAAAGTCCTGGTTGCCGTTGAGCGCTGCCGTCGCCGCGGCCTGCGAGATCGAGCAGGCGCCCGACGTCGCCTGGCCCTGCACCACCGCCATTGCCTTGATGAGCGGCGCCGGTCCGGCACCGTATCCGAGCCGCCAGCCGGTCATCGCATAGGCTTTCGAGACGCCGTTGACGATCAGCATGCGGTCGGCAAGCTGCGGCAACGTCTGCAGGGCGGAGGTAAATCCGTCCGCGCCGTAGACGATGTGTTCGTAGATCTCGTCGACCATCAGCCAGACCCGCTTATGCCGTTCCAATACGGCCCCGAGCGCCCGCATTTCGGCCACCGAATAAACGGCCCCGCTCGGATTACCGGGCGTGTTGAGCAAGAGCCACCGTGTGTTGGCATTGATTGCGGCTTCGAGCTGTTCGGGCGTCAGCTTGAAACCGTTTTCCGCAGAACATGTCACCACATGCGGGCGTCCGCCGCACACGGTGACCATGTCGAGATAGGTGGTCCAGTAAGGCGCAGGCACGATCACCTCGTCGCCAGCCGAAAGCGAGGCCATCTGCGCATTGAACAGGATCTGCTTCGCGCCGGCCGAAACGATGATCTGGTCGCGTTCGAAGGTCAGACCGTTCTCGCGGCTGAACTTTGCGAGGATGGCGTCGACCAGGGGCGGATTGCCGCGCGTTGCCGGGTATTTTGTGTCGCCGGCCCAGATCGCGTCAACGGCGGCCTGTTTGACATGATCCGGCGTGTCGAAATCCGGTTCCCCGGTGCCGAGTGTAATTACCGGTTCTCCGGCGGCGCGTTTTCGGGCGGCTGCTTCGGAAATCTGCACGATCTCCGAGATCTCTATCGAAGCAACACGCTCACCGCGCGTGAATGACGTTATGTGTTCGGCGTCCATGGCTGTCCTCAGGCCTGTTTGCGGTCGTCGACGATGGTCATATGGGCCAGCCCGCTCTCGCCGAGCTCGACTTTTGCGAACGGCCCGCCGTGATAGAACTGGGCCGGGTCCGAAGGATCAGCCGGCGGCCGTTCCGCGAGGATCTTTTCCGCAAACTCTTCGGCATTGTCTTTCGGCCGGTAGCCGAGAAACTGCGCCCCGCTATTGTCGACGCCCGCGCGATCGTTATTCGACACGCCGTAGACGATCGTGTGACCGACAACCGGCGCTTCGATGCTCTTCGTCACGAGCTGTATGAGATCGTCGTAGCTCAGCCATGTCCCGAGCGCCCGTTCGCTTGTCACCTGAGCGCAGGACAGAATGCGCAGGCAGACCGATTCAAGCTGCCGTTTCGTCCAATAGAGGTAGGCAAGGTCTTCGGAGAAACACTTGGCGAGGCCATAGAACGTATCTGGCCGGTGCGGGGCGTCAACGCCGATGCAGTCGGTGCGCGGATACATGCCGACCGCATGGATCGAGCTGGCGTAGACAACCCGTTTGACACCCTGCCGATGCGCGGCTTCCCAGATATGATAGGAGCCCAGGAAGTTCGGCCCGAGCAGATCTTCGAACGGCGCCTCGTCCGCGATCGAGGCAAAATGCACGACCACGTCGACCCCTTCCAGCATGGGCAGCACCTGCTGCATGTCGGAAACGTCGGTGCGGCGGTATTCCTCGCCTTCGTAGAGCGATCCGATCTCGTCGACGAGGTCGCTCGAAATCAGACGCGTTCCCATCCGGGCAAGCGGTTCGCGGAGATAGGAGCCGAGCCGCCCGTTGGCGCCGGTCAGTGCAATCACAGTCATACCAAGTCTCCCGGTCGATCAGATAACGGCTTTTTCCAGGAACGGCGTCCCGCTGGCAATCCGCTCATAGCCGAGCGGGCTGAGGTCGAGGCCACGAAACGCGCCGTAGGCGACAAGTTCGGATATGCCGCGCCCCATCGCTGCCGATTGCTGGAAGCCGTGTCCTGAAAAGCCGTTGACGAACAGAAAATTGCCGACCTCATGATGCGGCCCGATCACCGCGTTCTGGTCGAGCACATTGTAGGCGTAATGGCCGACCCAGGAATTCAGCACCTTGACGGCCTCGAATGCCGGAACCCGGTTGGCGAGCGCCGGCCAGATCTTGTTTTCCCATATCGAGTGGTCGAGATAGAAGTCGTCGTAGGCAACTGCCGGGTCGTCGTCCGGCGGGCAGCCGCACATGAAATACGCGCCGTCCGTGCGCATGGTCACGCCGGTCGGGTCGATGGTGAGCGGCAGGTCCTGTCCGAGCTTTTCTTCGACGTCGAAGATGAACGTGTAACGCCGCCGCGGCTCGACGGGAATATCGAGACCGGCCATGTGTGCCGTTGCCGAAGCGCGCGGACCCGATGCATTGACGATCAGACCGGCCTCGACGCGCTGCCCGGACGAAAGCGTGACGCTGTCGACCCGATCGCCCGCCCGGCCGATGGCGACGACCTCGTTGGTGACGTATTCCGCGCCGTTTTCGCGCGCCTTGCGGCGCCACCACTGGAACATGGTGTTGCCGTCGAAATAGCCCTCGTCGCTTGGATTGTAACTGCCGAGCACAATGTCGTCGGTGTTGTAGAACGGAAACGCATCGGCGATTTCGGCCGGTGTCATCAGGCGGGTCTCGGCACCGCACGCGGCCTGCACGGCCTGGTTTTGACGCAGTACGGCCGCGCCGTCTTCGCTGGCGGCCATGAACAGGTAACCGAATTCGTGCAGCTGAATGTCCGGGATGTCCGGATCGCCGCCGAGATTTTCCCGGAAATTGCGCAGGAACTCGGCGTTGAATTGGGAAATCTTGATGTTGATTTCGTTGGAGAATTGCAGCCGCGTGCAGGAATTGGTGTGCGAGGTCGAGGCGAATTCGTAGTTCGGATCCCGTTCCACGACCAGGATGCGGCCGTCAAAGTCCGGATTGGCCGACAGGAACCACGCACATGACGACCCGATCATGGCGCCGCCGATGATGATCACGTCGTATCGGTCGTGTTTCGGTTCGCCGACGATCGGATCAAGCGCCATCGTCCGGATCCTTTCCTGCACCCTGTGCCCTCGCAATGTCAGCATCGCTGAGGCCGTAGATCTCACGTGCCGCCTGTTCGGAAATGTATTCGCGCCGGAGATCCCGACGGACCGCCGCCCGATCCCGCTCGCGCGGCGCGCCGAGGCCGCCACCGCCCGGAAACGCCAGCATGACCCGCCGGCCGGCCGGGATCGCCTGGCGGCCCTTGCCCCTGAGCGGCGTGCCGTCGTCGAGGCCGATTTCCGTTGCGCCGCCCGCGCCGCCGCCGTCGCGACCGCGGGCCGGATGATCGACCCGGTCGAGCATGGCGCTGAAATCGAATTCGTAGCCGTCTGCCGCACCGACTTCCATGAATTGGCCGAGACCGCCGCGATGGGCGCCCGTGCCGCCGGAATCGGGCCGCAATTCCTTACGCCAGATGATCACCGGACCGGTCTGTTCCGTGGCCTCGATCGGCATGGTCATGACGCCGCTTGGAAAGGCTGTCGCGTTGAGCCCGTCCGAGGTCGGCCGCGCCCCGGATCCGCCGCTGTTGAACATCAGAACCTCTGCCCGGCGCCCGGTGCCGGGCCTATTGCCGTCGGAGCGCGGGCGCAGGCTCACCTGGAAATTGCAAAGCGCGCCGGCCCCCTCCGTCGGCACCGTATCCGGCAGAATGTCGTGCAGAGCCCCCAGCACGACGTCCGGGATCATGTGCCCGATGATGTGGCGCAGCGCCACCGGTGCCGGATGCACGGCATTGACGATCGTGCCTTCCGGCGCGGAAATCCGGAACGGTGCCAGCGAGGCGGCATTGTTCGGAATATCGGGTGCGATCGCGCATTTCAGCGCATAACACGCATAGGCCTTCGTATAGACCAGCGGCACGTTGATGCCCTTGCGGTCGACCGGAGACGTTCCAGAAAAGTCAGCCGCCACATGATCCGAACCGATATCGAGCTGCACCTGGATGCGGATCGGGGTGTCGAACCCGTCGATCGTCATGGCGTTGTGCGCCGTGGCCTGCGGTAGCGCGGCGATCCGGTGGAGGGTGGCGCGCAGGCTGTTGTCCAGAATGAATTCGGCAATCGATGTCAGGTCGACAAGGCCGAACTCGGTCAGCATGTCGATCAGCCGCCTGTGCCCGATATCGTTGCAGGTGGCGAGCGCGTACATGTCGCCGACCACCTGATCGGCCTCACGCACATTCGCCCGCACGATCCGGATGAAGCTCGTATCGACCGAGCCGCGCTCGGCAAACTTCATGATCGGGATGCGCAGCCCTTCCTCGTAGACCGAATTGGCGTCGGCCCCGAAACCGCGACCGCCGATGTCGACGATATGAGCGGTGCACGCAAAGAAGCCGACGAGCGCGCCGCGATGAAAGGACGGCGTCACCACGGTAATGTCGTGGAGGTGGCCGGTGCCCATCCACGGATCATTGGTGATGTAGACATCGCCCTCGAACATCGCCTCGCGACCGATTTCGCGAATGAAATGACCGACCGATTCCGCCATCGCGTTGACATGCCCGGGCGTGCCGGTGACCGCCTGGGCAAGCATCTGCCCCTTCACGTCATAGACACCGGCCGACAGGTCGCCGGCCTCGCGTACCGAGGTGGAAAACGCCGTGCGCACCAGCGCCTGAGCCTGTTCCTCGACCACCGATATCAGCCGGTTCCACATGACCTGATGCGAGACGGCGTGTGCCGTGTCTGTCGATGATTCCGGCGTCATGCCGCGGCCTCCTGTCGTTCGCGCACGATTTCCACGCACCCGTCTTCCCGCATGCGGGCAAGGAACCCGGCGGGCACGACAATCGTGGTTTCGCGTTCCGTAATGACAGCCGGGCCGGCAGCGGATCGGCCGCTCTCGAACCGGTCCCTTTCGATGACGGCCGCGTCGCGCGAACGGCCGTCGGCCGGCGAAAATACGGACCGGACTGCCGTTTGCGGTGCGCCACCGGCATTCTCCCAATCCGCCGTTCGCGGTGCTGCGACGACGGGCGTCGAAGCATTCACCGCCCACCCGGTGATTTCAATGTCCAATCCCTCGACGGTACGGGAGAACAAGGCCGTGTAATCGGTCTCGAACAGCGTTTGCAGCCGGCCGGCCTCGGGATCGCCGGCCTCCGCGGCACTGAGCGAGACCGGAATTTCCCAGCCCTGACCGGCATAGCGCATATAGGCCTTGGCCGACGTCTCGATCGGCGCCTCGGCATCGCAGCCGCGCACGAAGGCGGTCGCCTCCTCCGCCAGTTCGGCCAATACCGTACGGATGGCAGGCCCGTCGAAATCGGACAAGGTGGTGTAGGCGCTGCGGCTTGCCTCGAAACTGAACGGCGCCCGCAGGAACCCGATCGCCGAGCCGACACCCGCGCCCGGCGGCACCAGCAGCCGGTCGATGCCGAGCTTTTCGCACAGCCGCCCGGCATGCAGCGGCGCGGCCCCGCCGAAGGCGATCATCGCATAGCCGGCAAGATCCTCGCCGTTTTCGACCGCATGCACCCTCGCCGCATTGGCCATGTTTTCGTCGACCACTTCCGACACGCCGAACGCGGCGCCGGTTTCGTCGAGCCCCAGACGTGCGCCGACATGGGTCTCGAGCGCGGCGCGCGCGGCCTCCGGCGACAACGCGATCGACCCGCCCGCGAACCCGTTTGGATCGAGCCGCCCCAGCACCAGATCGGCATCGGTCACCGCCGGCTTTGTGCCGCCCCGCCCATAACAGGCCGGACCCGGTTCGGAGCCGGCGCTTTCCGGCCCGACCCGGATCTGGCGCAGCGCATCGACATGGGCAAGCGAACCGCCGCCGGCGCCGATTTCGACCATGTCGATGACCGGGATCGAGATCGGCATGCCGGATCCCTTCTTGAACCGGTAGGTGCGTGCCACTTCGAACACCCGTGCGGTTTTCGGCGTCTGGTCGCGGATCAGGCAGATCTTCGCCGTCGTGCCGCCCATATCGAAGGAGAGCGCCTTTTCCAGGCCGTAGCGTTCGGCGATATGGGCGGCAAAGATCGCCCCGCCGGCCGGCCCCGATTCCACCAGGCGAACCGGAAACTCCGCCGCGCTCTCTAGGGAAATGATGCCGCCGCCCGAATGCATGAGAAACACCGGACAGGTCGCGCCGATCTCGGCGAGCCGCCCCTTGAGCCGCGACAGGTAGGATTTCATCAGCGGCTTCACATAGGCGTTGGCGCAGGCGGTGTTGAAGCGTTCGTATTCGCGCATTTGCGGCGACACGTCGGATGACAGCGAGATCATCACATCCGGCAATTCGCGCTCCAACACATCCCGCACAAGCCGCTCGTGCGCCGGATTGGCGTAGGCATGGATCAGGCCGACCGCTAGGCTTTCATACCCGCCCGCCCGCAGCGTGTTGCAGAGTTCTTCGACCGCCTCGATCGCCAGGGGTCGCAGCACCTGACCTTTGGCGTCGAGGCGTTCGTCGAGCACATAGCGGTCGGAGCGCTCGATCAGCGGTTCGGGCAGCGTCAGGTTGAGATCGTATTGTTCGAACCGGCTTTCGGTGCGCATCTCGATGACGTCGCGAAACCCTTTCGTGGTGATCAGCGCAGTCCGGGCGCCCCGCCGTTCGATCAGCGCGTTGGTCGCCAAGGTCGTGCCGTGCACAATGATGTCGATGGCCGACGGCGCAATTCCGGCAGCTGCACAGACCTGACCGATGCCGTCGAGGATCGCGTTTTCAGGCGCGGCATAGGTGGTGAGCACCTTGGTCGACCGGCTTTGCGAACCGGTCTCAAGCACCACATCGGTGAACGTGCCGCCGATATCGACCCCGAGGCGCACCGCTTCCGGCATCAGGCAAGCCCCTTGCGCACGTTCGCACAAAGCGCATCGGCACCGCGTGCCAAGAGCCCGAGATCACTGCCGCAGGCAACGAAGGAAAAGCCGGCATTCAGGAGCTCGGTTGCCTTGTCCACCGAATTGACGAGCGTGCCGACCGGCTTGCCGAGCGCCCGCACCTTGTCCGCGGCCGCATTGATCACGCTCCAGACCTCATCGTCCATCGGCCGGGCGAGCTTGCCGAGATCGGCGGCAATGTCGGAAGGACCGAAAAAGACGCCGTCGACACCGTCGACCGCCGCGATCGCCTCGACCTGGTCGAGCGCATGCCGGGTTTCCACTTGCACCAGAATGCATGTTTCTTCCTCCACGCGGTCGAAATAGTCCGTGACGTGTCCGAACCGGTTGCCGCGATGCGTCATGCCGACGCCGCGCACGCCGTTCGGCGGATAGCGGCAGGCCGCGACCGCCGCCGCCGCCTCGTCCGGCGACTGGACCATCGGAAACAGGAGCCCCGGGGCTCCGATGTCGAGGAGGCGCTTGACGAGCACGGCATCGTTCCAGGCCGGACGCGCGATCGGCACCGTGTCGCTCGCGGCAAAGGCCTGCAATTGCGAGAGCACGACGGGCACCTCGTTTGGCGAGTGCTCCATGTCGAGAAGCGCCCAGTCGAACCCTGAATAGGCCACCGCCTCCGCCGCGAAATTACTGCAAAGGCTGATCCAGAGGCCGACCTGCGGGCGGCCGGACAGGATCGCGTGTTTGAAGGCGTTGGATTTCAGGTGCGACAAGGAGGGTCTCCTCGGATTAGGCGGGAGTTCACCGTGTCGCGAACACGGATGAAAGACAATCCATAAATCCTGAAGGGCCGGAAAGGAAAACGCGACGGCGACGCGCAATGGCGGGCCGGCTTCACGCAGTCTCCGGCGATCGCCTGCGCATGTGTTGATAAATACGCGCCCTGATCGAAGCGGCTGGCAGGAACCGCGCTTTGCCGCCATAAGGAAGGCACCGCCAACATACGGAGGAACGATGACGGACCGACTGACCATACGGCAACCGGACGATTGGCATTTGCATCTGCGCGACGGCGCCATGCTGACCGGCGTCGCTCCCCATACGGCAAGGCATTTCCGCCGCGCGATCATCATGCCGAACCTGGTGCCGCCGGTGGTGCGCGGCAGCGATGCCCGCGCCTACCGCCAGCGCATCATGGACGCTCTGCCGGCCGACTCGACCTTCGAGCCGCTGATGACGCTCTATCTGACCGAGAACACCGATCCGGACGATGTGGCGGCGGCCGCCGAGTCCGGCCTGGTCAGCGCGGTCAAGCTCTATCCGGCCGGCGCCACGACCAATTCCGATTCCGGTGTGCGCGATTTCGACAAGGTGCTCCCGGTGCTGGAAACCATGGCGCGCATCGGTCTGCCGCTTTGCGTGCATGGCGAGGTCACCGATTCCGACATCGACATCTTCGACCGCGAAGCCGTGTTCATCGAGCGCGTGCTTGATCCGGTCCTGCGCTCGGTTCCGGGCCTGCGCGTGGTGATGGAACACGTGACGACCAAGGACGGCATCGACTACGTGCGATCCCAGGACACGGATATGGCGGCGACGATCACAACCCATCACCTGATCATCAACCGCAACCACATCCTCGCCGGCGGCATCCGCCCGCATTATTATTGCCTGCCGGTCGCCAAGCGCGAAAACCACCGGCTGGCGCTCCGCGAAGCCGCGACGTCGGGTGACGCCCGGTTTTTCCTCGGCACCGACAGCGCCCCGCATTCCGATCCGACCAAGGAAACCGCCTGCGGCTGCGCCGGCATCTTTACCGCGCCGAACACGATGAGCTGCCTCGCCCACGTCTTTGAGGAAGAAGGCGCGCTCGACCGGTTGGAGGCATTCACCTCGCTGAACGGGCCGGCGTTTTATCGGGTGGAGCCGAACGCGACGACGCTGACGCTGGTCAAGGGATCCGAACCGGTGGTCTATCCGGACAAGATCGAAACCGGCGACGGAACGGTCACCGTGTTCGATTGCGGATTCGATCTCTACTGGCACGTCGAGGACTAGGTTCCGGGTTAGGGCCCCATGGTTAGCCGGCGACAATCGTGTCGCGCCCTGAATCCCACCACATCGATCAACAAGCGTGCGACACGCGCCTCAGCGGCAGTGCTGAGAATCCTTGAGGAGTTCGGCCAGGCGCTGGAAAGACTCTTCGCCGCCTGCTTTTGCCCCTCTTGCCTTCGCACGGTCCAACGCCTCCACTGTATCGAATTGCATTTGCAATGTGACGAGGGTTCTCGCTCCTTCCTCGGCGAAAGTCGCGATCATTCGGCAAGTGAGGTGTTTGTCTTCAACATGACCGCCTGTGTTGAAGAACACGAGGCGGCGCGGTGGGTCCAGCTCTTCGAAAACCGCAACATTGGGATATTGCGTGCCGTCGGGGCCATGCAGGACATATCTCCACGTCCCGCCTACGCGCACATCCATCTCTTCGATGGTTAGCCGAAATCCGTGGGGGCCCCACCATTGAACCAGCCGGGCGGGATCCGTCCAGGCCCGGTAAACGGCGTGGGCGGGCGCGTTGAACGCGCGTGAAAAAACCAGCTCTGGTGCCCCACTGCCGCGGTCCGGCAACCTATTCTTCCCCACAGTGTTTGTTCTCCTCGTCCAGGAGCGCATCCAGTCTTTCAAAGCTCTCGTCCCAGAACCGTTGATAGGGCCGAAGCAGATTGTGGATGTCTTTGAGCGGTTCCGCACGAAGGCGGCACGGACGTCGCTGCGCATCACGCGATCGTTCGATCAGGCCCGCGCGCTCCAGCACTTTCAGGTGCTTGGTAATTGCCGGACCCGTCATATCGAATGGTTCGGCAAGTTCGCTCACCGTGCGCTCGCCGGAGACGAGTTTGGATAAAATGGCGCGCCTTGCCGGATGCGCGAGCGCCGACAGCGCGAGGCTGAGTTGGTCCGTTGACAATTTATTTTACCTTGTGGTTACTTTACCAATTAGTAACATAAAATCCGACCCGCGAAAAGCCCACGAACGGCCCGCCGCGAAGTACTGCAAGGAGGTGAAAATGAGAGAATTGGCAATTCTGACTTTTCAAACGCTCGACGGTGTCGTCCAGGCGCCGGCGATGCCGGATGAAGATCGTTCGGGTGGCTTTTCGCAAGGTGGATGGGCAGCCCCGTTTTGGGCCGATGTAATGGCTCAGGTCGGGCGCGAAGCCATGTCCGAGCCCTATGACATCTTGTTCGGCCGTAAGACTTACGACGCATTCGCGGCGCACTGGCCCAATGTGGAAAATGATCCGGCAGCCGACATGATGAATGCCGCCCGCAAATACGTCGTATCGCGTGGCTCGCCAGATCTGCCCTGGAACAACTCGGTTTTGGTGTCCGGTAATCTGCAAGCGGAGATCAAGGCATTGAAAGAGCAGGATGGGCCATTGCTGCAGGTTCACGGGAGCGCCAACCTCATACAAACGCTCCTCCAGTATGATCTGATAAATGAATACCGTGTTTGGACGTTCCCGGTGATCGTAGGGTCGGGGAAGCGCCTCATCGAGGAAAGAGCGAAGCCGAAAACGCTTGCTCTCAAGAAGGCAGAAGCGTCGTCAAACGGCGTGGTAATGGCGATCTACAGGCGACCGTGAAGGAGCCGGGAGATTGCGGAATGAGCGATCGAGACGGACAAGATCAGGATACATAAACGTACTTATCGCCGAAGACTGGGGCGGTCCGCTCGCGATGCATCACGCATTGCATCAGGCTAGTCCTCGTCACAGAACCGCCCGGTCATCCACCGATAAGCGCTCGCCCCGTCTCGCGCCCAAACGCCCGATCTGATAGCTGAAGGCCGACCTCACCCGCCAAGGACCGACCATGTTTCAGAATTCGTTCCCGGACCGCGCCTTCATCGCCGAGACGGTGGCAAAGATGTTGCTTGAAATCGATGCCGTGCATTTCCGCTCCGACGAGCCCTATACGTTCACGTCCGGCCTTGCCAGCCCGGTCTATATCGATTGCCGCAAGCTGATTTCATATCCGCGCATCCGCGGCGCGCTGATGGACTTCGGTGCTTCGGTCGTGATGCGCGATGCCGGCTTTGAACAATTCGACGCCGTCGCCGGCGGCGAGACCGCCGGCATTCCGTTTGCCGCCTGGCTGTCGGAGCGCCTCGCCCTGCCGATGCTCTATGTACGCAAGAAACCGAAAGGTTTTGGCCGCGACGCCCAGATCGAGGGCGCGCTGAAGGACGGCGCCCGCATCCTGCTTGTCGAAGACCTGACAACGGACGGCGGCAGCAAGATCAAGTTCGCCGAAGCGCTCAGGACCGCCGGCGCCACGGTGACGGACACGTTTGCGGTCTTTTATTATGGGATCTTTCCCGACACGCCGGACCGTCTGAAGGCGGCCGGCATGCGGCTGCATTATCTGGCGACCTGGCGCGATGTGCTGGAGGTCTGCAAGAAAACCGAGCGCTTCGACGCCCATACGCTCGACGAAGTCGAAAGTTTCCTGAACGATCCCCTGCCCTGGTCGGCCAGGAACGGCGGCATTTCCGAACTGACCCGCTGATCCAGGCCGTCAGGCGGAGCAACGCCCCGCCCGGCGCTTCCAATCCGTCGTCAGGCGTTTTCCATCAAACGCGCGGCGCCGGATACCCGGATCGACGCGCCCTTTTCGGCGGGGATTTGTGCGTTCAATCGCGACAGCATGCCCATATCCTCGCCCTGCACGATGTCGATCGCGCCGCCATGCGGCCAGTCGAGATCCCGCAGGTAGCCGGCAAGCGCCGCCGCTGCCGCACCGGTGGCCGGGTCCTCGAAGACGCCGCCGGAAGCAAAGGCGTTGCGGGCGTGGAACAGCCGAGGGGTCTCGGCATAGACAAGGCTGACGGTGACGAGCCCGTGCCGGTTCATGAAATCCTGCCCGGCCTTGAAATCGTAATCCATGGCCGCCAGAAGCGCACGGTTCGTCAGGGCCAGAACCAGATGGGTTGCGCCGGCCTCGGCGACCGCTACAGGAATGCGTGGGTCGAGATCGGCATCCGCCAGCCCGAACAGCGCTTTCGCCTCGGCACGAAGCGCTTCATCGGCGGGGCGACTCCTGGTCGGCGGCGATTGCAGGGCTGCGGAAAAGCCCGCGCCGTTGCGCCGTCCCTCCACCGAGATCTCGGCGGCATTCAGGTGCAGCGGATAGACGCCGTCGCCATTGTCCATGGCAAGCGCCGCGCCGAGCGCGATCGTGGCATGGCCGCAGAACGGCACTTCGGATTCCGGCGAGAAATACCGGACCCGCCAGCCTTCGCCTTCCGGTGCGGCAAAGGCAGTCTCCGAAAACCCGACTTCGGCGGCGACCGACTGCATGACCGACGGTTCGGGGAGCGCGTCCCCGATCACCACGCCAGCGGGATTGCCTCCCTGCTCCTGGTCGGAAAAGGCGGCAATGCGACGAACATCCATGACATCATCCTTTCACGAAGTTTCCGCGCGACCGGCGCGGCGTGCTGAGGTGTTGACCGGAAAGATAGGGATTGCGATCCGCGGTTTACATGGATCATTCCAGATGGTTTTGTCTGTTTACCTTCGAAAAAAAGGCAATCACGAACCATGGCCTTACAAATCTTGAAATACGGTGTGGACGGCACCGATGCGGAAATCATCCGCGCACTGACCGAAAACGCCCGCATGTCCATGCGCGACCTTGCGGACCGGGTCGGCATGTCCGCCCCGAGCGTGACAGAACGCGTTCGCCGGCTGGAAGAGGCCGGCATCATCCGCGGCTACACGCTCGACATCGACATGCGCGCGCTTGGCTATCCGCTGCAGGCGATCGTGCGCATCCGTCCCCTGCCCGGCCAGATGCATGTGGTGGAGCGCATGATCGAGGCGATCCCGGAATTCGTCGAATGCGACAAGGTAACCGGCGAGGATTGTTTCGTTGCCCGGCTTTGCCTGCAAAAGATCGAGGATCTCGACGACATCCTGTCCGGCATCCTGGAACGCGCGATGACAAATTCCGCAATCATCAAGGCGACGGCGATCGACCGCCGCATGCCACCGCTCTGAACCAGCAATCCGATCGCCGTCGACGGATTGACCCGCATCAAAGCGAGCGAGCGCGATGCGGTGTGCATAGACAGCGGCGCGTTCGGGAGCGGGGAACACCATGCAGCAGGCAGCGGAAGGCAATCTCGTCGACTTTCAGGTTCATCTGGGCGCGGCGCCCAATCACCACGCCGACCACCCTGTCAAGATCGACGTGGACGACGTCAATTTCTGGTATGGCCGCAAACAGGCCCTGAAAGATGTCTCGCTTCAGATCTTCGAGCGCGAGGTGACGGCCTTTATCGGCCCGTCCGGCTGCGGCAAGACCACCCTCTTGCGCTGTCTCAACCGCAGCAACGACGCCGACATCGTGCCGGGCACAAGGCTGACCGGCACGATCAGCCTCGACGGTGAAGACATCTACGCCCCCGGCGCCGATCCCACCGCCATCCGCCGCCGCTTCGGCTGGGTCGCCCAGAAGCCCAATCCCTTCCCCTGGTCGATCTATGCCAATATCGCCTACGGACCACGCATTCACGGCATGGTTTATGGCCGCGAACAGACCGATGAGGTCGTCGAGACCTGTCTGCACCGGGTCGGCCTGTGGGACGAAGTGAAGGACCGGCTGAAGACGCCGGGCACCGACCTGTCCGGCGGCCAGCAGCAACGGCTCTGCGTTGCTCGCGCGATTGCCGCCGATCCGGAAGTGATCCTGATGGACGAGCCGGCCTCCGCGCTCGATCCGCTCGCTACGGCCCGGCTGGAAGATCTGATCGACGAATTGCGCGCGCAGTACACGATCATCATCATCACCCACAACATGCAGCAGGCCGCGCGGGTCTCGCAGCGCGTCGCCGTCTTCCATCTCGGCAGCCTCGTGGAAGAAGGCGATGCCGAGCACATCTTCGTCAACCCGCAGCATGAGCTCACCCAGGCCTATGTGACCGGCCGTTTCGGCTGAGCATCGAGGTCCCCCGACAATCGCTTTACGGTTCCGGGGCCGGCATTTCCCGTAGCCGGCTTCAAAAATTTTCCCGATTGTAACAAAGTGTCATATAGCCCTGTTATGCGACCGGCTTAGCCGCCCGCATGGCGGCCCCCGCTTGAACGAGGAACCAGCGATGAAACAACTGCTTCTTGCCGCGGCGCTCAGCGTCGCGATGGCCGGCTCGGCATTTGCCGCCGATGTCTCGGGCAAACTCGTGATCTACACGTCCCAGCCCAACAAGGACGCCCAGCAGACGGTCGACGCCTTCAAGGCGAAACATCCGAATGTCGAGATCGAATGGGTGCGCGACGGCACCACCAAGGTGATGGCAAAGCTGCGTGCCGAATTCGAGGCCGGCGCCCCGAAACCGGACATTTTGCTGATCGCCGACACCGTCACCATGGAAGGCCTGAAAAAGGAAGGCCGGCTGATGCCGCATCCGGACGCCGACGTGTCGGCCTACGACCCGGCGATCATGGATGCCGACAAGCACTATTTTTCGACCAAGCTGATCACCACCGGCATCGTCTACAACACGTCGGCGCCTTTCAAACCAACGTCTTACAAAGACCTCCTGAAGCCGGAAGCCAACGGCAAGATTGCCATGCCCTCGCCGCTGACATCGGGCGCAGCCACCATCCACATGGCCGCCCTGACCGCCAATCCGGATCTCGGCTGGGAGCTCTATGAGGGTCTTGCCGAACAGGGCGCCAATCCGAAGGGCGGTAATGGCGGCACCTACAAGGCGGTTGCCGGCGGCGAAAAACTCTTCGGCTTCGTCGTCGACTTCCTGCCGATCCGCAACAAGCTGGAAGGCGCGCCGGTCGAGTTTGTGTTCCCGACCGAGGGCGTATCGGCGGTGACCGAGCCGGTGGCGATCCTGTCGACCGCACAGAACCCGGCAGCCGCGAAGGCCTTCGTCGATTTCCTGTTGTCGCCGGAAGGCCAGCAATTGGCCGCAAACCAGGGCTATCTCGCAGCCCATCCGGCGATTGACCCGCCGGAAGGCTTCCCGGCGCGCGACCAGATCAAGCTGATGCCGTTCTCGCCGGCCGACGCGCTCGCCAATGACACCGCCAACAAGATGCGCTTCACCGAGATCTTCGGCGGCTGATGTCGATATCCGGACAGACGGCGCGCCTCTCCACGGGTCGTCTGTCCCCCACACGCCTGCGTTTCGACGGCGAGGGTCCGGCCCTCGCCGTTCTCGTTGCGATCGTCTGTCTGTTCTGCGGCCTGCCACTGGTGCTACTGTTCCAGATCGGGCTGACGACCGACGGCGCCTATTCGCTCGGGCCCTTGCAGGAGGCTCTCGCCTCCCGGTCGGTGCGCCGTGCCCTGTGGCATTCGCTTGAAAGCTCCGCGCTTGCCGCGGCTTGCGCGACGGTCTTCGGCACGCTCGTCGCGCTCATCATCGGCCTGACGAATGTGCGTGCCAAGGGCGTGCTGATCTTCCTTATCCTGTTGCCGATGATGATTCCGCCGCATGTGACGGCGATTGCCTGGATCCAGGCGCTCGGACCCGCGAGCCCGGTCCTTCAGGCGCTCGGCATTGCGCCCGAACCCGGCTCGACCCATCCGATCTACTCGCTAGGCGGGATCGTCGCATTGCTTGCGCTGCAGAGCGCGCCGCTGGTCTTTCTGGTCGTGCGGGCGAGCCTGCGCACCTTCCCGCGCGAACTGAGCGAGGCCGCCCGGATATCCGGCGCCGGCCCGGTTCGCATGCTGCACCGGGTCATCCTGCCCCTGCTCGCGCCCTCGCTGCTTGCCGGCTTTGCGCTCGCCTTCGTCGCCTCGCTCGGCAATTTTGGCATCAACGCGCTGCTTGGCATTCCGGCCCGCTATACGACCTTGCCGGTCCTGATCTGGCGGCGCCTGGCAAGTTTCGGCCCGGACGTTCTGCCGAACGTCGCCGTCATTTCCGTCATCCTGGCGCTTGTCACCTTCATCGCGATCGCCATCCAGTTCGCTCTGCAACGACAGATGCGCGTGGCTCTGATCGGCCTGCCCCAGGCTCCGCTCGCCGTCGATCTGGGGCGTGCCAGGCCGTGGGTCGAGACGGGCCTGTGGCTGATGATCGCCGCCATCCTCGTCCTGCCGATGACCTCGCTCGTCGCCACCGCGCTGGTCAAGACCTACGGTATCCCGCTGACCTTCAGCACGATGACCTTCGACAATTTCGCCGAAGTGCTCGGCCGTCAGTCGGTGACGATACGGGCGTTCCTCAATTCCGGCTTCACCGCCGGCAGCGCAGCGATCCTCATCGCCTTCCTGTCGATCGGGCTCGGCTACTATCTCGTCGCCAGACGCCGCGCCCACACGCGCTCCGCAGGCTTCGCCGCGACCCAGGCCGAGATCGCCTTCGCGATCCCAGGCCTCGTCATTTCCATCGCCTTCATCCTGGCCTTCGTGCGCCCGCTGCCGCTTGTCGGCGTCACACTTTACGGCACGATCTGGATCATCCTGATCGCCTACGTCTCGGCCTTCCTCGCCATCGGCCTGAAACCCGTCGCGGCAGCCTACAGCCAGCTCGACACCAGCCTAGACGACGCCGCCCGCGTCGCCGGCGCCACCTTCCCCCGCCGCATAAAAAGAATCTTCGCCCCCCTCGTCGCCCCGGCAGCAGCCTCCGGCGCGATCCTGGTATTCCTGACGGCCTACAACGAGGTGACCGTCTCGGCACTCTTGTGGTCGACTGGATCAGAGACCATCGGCACCACGATCTTCAACTACGAGGACGGCGGCTATACGACGCTGGCCGCCGCCATGTCGGCCGTCACCGTGGTCGCGACCATCGTCATCATGATCGCGATGAACGCGCTAGGGCGGTCGTTACCGGCTGGGACTATTCCTTGGAGAGGCTGATAATGAATGGTTTGATTTGCGTTTTGTTATTGGCTTCAGGCGCAATTTTCCAACTCAGAAGTAATCTGTTGTCAGCCGTGTCTCTCTCTTGTCCATCTTTACTGCTGGCGGTCTCGCGTCAGTCTTATTAGATCCTTCCGGGATCAAAGCAGCAAACGCCTAGAAGTTTTATATGAACCATTCGGATTACGTAGGCCCGATCAGTTTTCCGTTTGCTACCCTAAACGCATACTAGAAGGCAAAAGTTGACTGACTGGGTAGCATTAACCCGTCATTCAGCTTGATGAGTGAGCTCGCTCGTTTGATAGTTCCCTTTGGCGAAACGACCTCTATCTCTCTGGCTATAGACAATTGCTGCAAAACTCCAAACAAGTCTTGATTCGTCGCCGCTGTGTGATTGCCGATTTTGTTGAGGAAATCCCGAACAGAAATGTAACCACCTGAAATGTGCCGATGGATTTCGGCAGGTAACTCGCTGAGTAGCTCTTCTTCCAGCTTCCCTCGGTCGTTCTCAGCAAAGCTAAACAATGCGTCCTTAGACTCAAGCAATCTTGCGTCAAATCCTAAGGAGAACAGACTACCTTTGCCAATGTGGCGAAAGCTGTTTTGCGTGTCCCAGTGTACACCAAGCATTTTATCTCTGGCTGCCTGATGCCGCGACAAATGCGCGAGCATCATCCAACGGTTGTCAGTTGGCGACCACAACATGAATGGCGTAAAAAACTCCGCTAGACTATTGTTTTGAATATTGCTCATCAAAGCACGTTGTGTAACCAACCTGCCAAGCGCTTCATCAGATTTATTGTTGTTCCATTCGGCGATGAACCTATCATCTACTCCGAACTGCCGATATAGTCCTAAAGCCGCAGAATTCTCTTGGAGGTAGTTTAACAGGCTGTCAATCGCGAAGGTCAATATGATTTCTGGTCGATCTAAGGCGCCAAATATTGAACCAATTGAAGCCATGGACACATCCGAGTAGCCGCATTGGTCCAACACAAAAATTGATCTACCCACGCGCTGTTCGGATTTTATCTGTGTTAGAATTTTTGGTAGTTCATCAGCGAAATCACCAACAGTTAAGGATATCCTACCGCCGAGATAATCAGCAAAACCTGTGTCAACTATTTGCTGTCGAAGGCACTCAATATGATCACGATTCTTGTCTATGAAGAAAAAACGTGCATTAATCTTGAGCGGCTTCTCTCTATTTTTGTTGAGGCGGTAGCGCGCCGCCTCTACGGCCCGTAGAAGAATAATCGGGCTACCGTGTTCAAAAGCCTTGCCATTTGAATATGCTCCACCACCGCAAAAACCGTCCACGAGCGAAATATTCAGACAATCCGTTCTTGGATTGGGGACGACTGTGTCAAAATAAACGTCAAGGTATTTTCTAAGAACATCAAGTTTCCGGATCGAGTGAACCTCGATGTTCGGTAATTGCTGGCCAAGGGACCATTTGAAGTTCTTTGGCATAAATATACTTAGCTACGATCGAAGTCTATCCACAATCGACCGAGGAACGATCTGCCATGGAAATCCATTCCATTCTGCACCTTCAAGTAGCCGTCCTCCGGATTTTGGGCGTGGGCCGCCCCACTGCTTGAAAAAGAATTCGACGCCATCCCGTGCACATTTCTCCTTAATTGATATAGCCCAATCCGGATTCATTGAGCGAGCCCTTGGTCCGCTCTCGCCACCGACTATAGCCCAAGCTATACCCTGAAGATCAATTTCTTGCACATCACCAAGAAGCGGCTCAAAGGAGACAAAACGTCCAAGGCAATTGATCTCCTTCAGATGTTTAACACGACCGACATAGGCTTGGTTTTCTACGGACACTCCCAACCAAATGTTTTTGGGTGTTTGTCCGCCGGAATAGCGCTTGCGGACATAGTTTCGCATAAGGCTACTTCGCTTAGTCAGAATCTGGTATACGTGCCAATCAGCGATTTCCATCGTATCGAAAACACTATCGATAAATTGCCGTGGAATCTTTTTGTGGAATAGATCGCTCATCGAGTTCACGAAGATCATTCTTGGCTTTTTCCAACGCAAGGGTTGCAGCAACCGTTGCGGCCACAATCGAAGATCGAAACCTTGCTCGTATGGATGGTCGGATAC
>JBCDLT010000090.1:0-22760 GCA_038745065.1 Pseudomonadota bacterium
ACGATGTCGGTGTTGGCATGCTGGTCGACTTGCGCGCCTGGCTCGATGAATTGCCGCCCAAGCAATTGGCGATCCACCTGATCGGCGGCATCGCGGTTCAGGACCTGCCGTTCAAGCCCGCCGGTATGTTCGGTCCCTATCTTGGTCCGGACGGTTTCATCATTCCTCCGCTGCCGAACACGCAGTTCACGCGCGACAATTCCTGCTGGATCTATAACGGCGTCACGGTGAATCCGATGTTCTGGCCGGCGCGCCGGCCGGAAACCCTGCTGGTCACGGCGATCTACCGCTTCCATCCGGCCTTTTCGGGAGGCGACTTCAAGATCTGGTGGGGCGATCCGGACACCGACTACGGACAGGCGACCGTCGAAGGCGGCGATGTCATGCCATGGGGAAACGGCTCGGTACTGATCGGCATGGGAGAGCGCACGACACCCCAGGCCGTCGGCCAGATCGCAAAGGCGCTGTTCTCTCAGGGCGCCGCCGAACGCGTGATCGCCTGCCAGATGCCGCGCTCCCGGGCGGCCATGCATCTGGATACGGTCTTCAGCCATTGCGACCGGGAGGTCGCGACCGCCTTTGTCGAGGTTTGCGACCAGATCACCTGCTACAGCCTGCGTCCGGGCAACAAGGCCGGCGGCATCGATTTCCGCAAGGAAGACAAGCACCTGTTCGAGGTCGCCGCGGAATGCCTGGGCATCAAGAAGCTCAATGTCGTTCAAACCGGCGGCGACGTCTATCAGCAGGAACGCGAACAATGGGACGACGGCAACAATGTGGTTGCGATCGAACCTGGCGTCGTCGTTGCCTATGACCGCAACACCTACACGAACACGCTTCTGCGCAAGGCCGGCGTCGAAGTGATCACCATTCGCGGGGCCGAACTCGGCCGCGGGCGTGGCGGCGGCCATTGCATGACCTGCCCGATCTGGCGCGACCCGGTCGACTATTGAGATCCCCATCAAGAACAGACGGAGGACTGACCTGTGCCGTTCAATCTCAAAGGACGCAGTTTCCTCAAACTGCTCGATTTCGACCAGCGCACCGTGCGTTTCCTGCTCGACCTGTCCCGCGATCTCAAACGCGCGAAATATGCCGGCACCGAACAGCCCCGGCTGAAGGGCAAGAATATCTGCCTGATCTTCGAAAAGTCCTCGACCCGCACGATGTGCGCCTTCGAAGTGGCCGCCATGGACCAGGGCGCGGGTGTCACCTATCTCGGCCCGTCCGGGTCGCAGATCGGCCACAAGGAATCCATGAAGGACACGGCACGGGTTCTCGGTCGCATGTATGACGCCATCGAGTATCGCGGCTTCGGCCAGGAAGTCGTCGAGGAACTGGCCGAATATGCCGGCGTGCCGGTGTTCAACGGCCTGACCGACGAATTCCACCCCACCCAGATGCTGGCCGACCTCCTGACCATGCTGGAATACAGCGACAAGCCGCTGCACGACACGTCCTATGCCTTTGTCGGCGATGCCCGCTCGAATATGGGTCACTCGCTGATGATCGCCGGCTGCCTGATGGGCATGGACGTGCGCATCGCGGCACCGAAGGCCAATTGGCCGAGCGAGGAGTATGAGACGCCGGCCCGCAAACTGGCTGACACCTATGGCGCCAGACTGACCATCACCGAGGATCCGGCGGCAGCGGTAAAGGATTGCGATTTCATCCACACCGACGTCTGGGTGTCGATGGGTGAGCCGGCAGAGGTCTGGGAAGAACGCATCCATCTCCTGAAACCCTACCAGGTGAACCGGGAATTGATGGCGGCGACCGGCAAGGCGTCGACCCGCTTCATGCATTGCCTGCCGGCCTTTCACAATCGCGAGACAAAAGTCGGGCAGGAAATGTTCGAGAAGTTCGGCGTCGCCGAAATGGAAGTGACTGACGAGGTGTTCGAATCGCCTGCCGGCATCCAGTTCGAACAGGCGGAAAACCGCATGCACACCATCAAGGCCATCCTTCTTGCAACGATCGGGGTCTGAGCCATGCGTGTGTTCATCGCCCTCGGGGGTAACGCCCTCCTGCGCCGCGGCCAGGCCCTGACCGCGGAAAACCAGAGGGAAAACGTGCAGGTCGCGGCCAAGGCCATGGCCCCGATCGCGGCCGAACATGAACTCGTGATTTCTCACGGCAACGGACCGCAGGTCGGCCTTCTGGCCCTGCAGGGGGCGGCCTACAAACCCGACGAAGCCTATCCGCTGGATGTTCTGGGGGCGCAGACCGAGGGCATGATCGGCTACATGATCGAACAGGAACTCGGCAATCTGCTGCCTTTCGAGGTGCCGTTTGCCACGATCCTGACCATGATCGAGGTCGATGCTGCCGATCCGGCATTCAAGGATCCGACGAAGTTCATCGGTCCGGTCTACGATGAAGCAACGGCCAGAAAGTTTGCCGAGGAAAAGGGCTGGGCGATCCGGCAGGACGGCGACAAATGGCGCCGGGTGGTCGCCTCGCCGCAGCCCCGTCGCATCTTCGAGATCCGTCCGATCCAATGGCTCCTGGAAAAGAAGACCATCGTAATCTGTGCCGGCGGCGGCGGCATTCCGACCGTCTATGACGCGGATCGCAACCTGCATGGCATCGAGGCGGTGATCGACAAGGATTTTGCCAGCGAATTGCTGGCGCGCGACCTCGGGGCCGACCTTTTCATAATGGCGACGGACGCGGATGCGGTCTATGCTGACTGGGGAACGCCGGAACAACGCGCAATCCGGTCTGCGGCACCTGAAGCGATGCGCAATTTCGATTTTGCTGCCGGCTCCATGGGACCTAAAGTGGACGCCGCCTGCCAGTTCGCCGAACGCACCGGCAAAGCCGCTGCAATCGGTGCGCTTGCCGATCTTCCCGCCATCGTCGAAGGGCACGCGGGCACAACAATAACCGGCCGGACCATCGGCCTCGATTGGGAGTGAACCCGGTGCCGTCGCAGCGACACGGTGTCTCGGATACCGCCGTGCCGTGCCGAATAGTCTTGTGTCCGTCCGGACTTGAAGTACGACCCGGGAGCGCGTTTTGACAAAGCAGATGAATGAGGATGCACGTGGCGGCTCCCGACCCAACACAAAAAGAAACGAAAAAAACCCGCGGTTATGCCGGTCTCGCGGCATTCGAGGGGTTGCTTCTGTTCAGCCGCTGGTTGCAATTGCCGCTGCTGGTCGGCCTTCTGATCGCCTTGATCGTCTTCGCCGCGAAATTCGCCGAACACCTTTTTCGCACACTCCTGGCGTTCCCGACCATTACCCGCGAGCAGATGCTCCTGGTCACGCTCGATCTGATCGACATGGTGCTGATCGCCAATCTCGTGATCATGGTGGTAATCATCGGCTACGAGACATTCATTTCCCGCCTCCATCTGACCGACGAACCAAGCGTGCCGGCCTGGCTGCGCCGATCGTCCGCCAGCCAGCTGAAACAGCGCATCGCCACCACCATCCTTCTGATCTCAACGATCCACCTTCTGCACATCTATCTCGATCCGCAGCGGGTCGACGAAGGCAAGGCGCAGTTCATGCTGCTTGCCCAGATGGTTTTCCTGCTGACGGCGACCGCCTTTGTGATCTTCAGCTGGATCGACCGGCGCGCCGGCCCGCAAAACGAAACCGGCGACTATCCTCCCCAAAGGGACAATGAGGACTGACATGGCTCACGACCTGGTCCGTTATTCGCGCGTTCTTGAAATTGTCGGCGACATTCTCAAGGTGCAGGTTCCCGAAACCGCAAAAGACAATGGTCCCGTCGTCCGCTTCAACGATCTGGCCGTGCTTGAGGGAGCGGAAGGGCGCCAATCACTGGCGCAGGTCATCAACATCAACCGGGACGAGGTGTCGCTGCAGATCTTTTCCGGCACCAAGGGCGTGTCCACCGGATCGACAGTGACCTTTCTCGGTCACCCGATGCAGATGGTGCATTCGCCCAACATTCTCGGCCGGGTTTTCGGCGGAACCGGCGATCCGATTGACGGCGGTCCGGACCTGTCCATGGACCCGAAAGTCACAATCGGCGGACCGTCGGTCAATCCGTGCGAACGCATCGTGCCGAAACGCATGATCCGTACCGACGTGCCGATGATCGACATTTTCAATTGTCTGGTCGAGAGCCAGAAGATCCCGATCTTTTCGGTCTCCGGCGAGCCGTTCAATACGTTTCTGGCCCGGATCGGCATCCAGGCCGACGCCGACATCGTGGTCTTTGGCGGTCTCGGGCTGATCTTCGACGACTATTTTGCGTTCCGGAAGACCTTCGAGGATGCCGGCGTGTTCGCCCGCACGGTGATGATCGTCAACCAGGCTTCCGATCCGATCGTCGAACGCCTGCTTGTTCCCGACATGGCGCTCGCCGTCGCCGAGCGGTTTGCGGTCGAGGAAGGAAAACGCGTTCTTGTCCTGTTGACCGACATGACGGCCTACGCCGACGCCATGAAGGAAGTCGGCATTTCCATGGAACGCGTGCCCTCCAACCGGGGCTACATGGGCGACCTGTATTCGCAACTGGCCCGCCGCTACGAAAAGGCCTGCGATTTTGCCAAGGGCGGATCGGTCACGATCCTGACGGTCACGACCATGCCCGGCGACGACGTCACCCACCCGGTGCCCGACAACACCGGCTACATCACCGAGGGCCAGTTCTACCTGCATAACGGGGTCATCGACCCCTTCGGCTCGCTGTCGCGCCTGAAACAGAACGTGATCGGGAAGGTCACCCGCGAGGATCACGGCCAGATCATGAACACCATGATCCGGTTCTATTCCGGCGCCCGCGATGCCCAGCAGAAACAGGCCATGGCCTTCGATCTGTCCGATTTCGATCGCCAATTGCTTCGGTTCGGCGACCTGTTCCGCGAGCGGTTCATGGACATCAATGTGTCGATGCCGCTGGAAGACGCCCTCGACCTCTGCTGGAAGACCCTTGCGGAGTGTTTCCGGCCGGAACAGCTTTTGATGAAACAGGCACTGATCGACAAGTATTTCCCGCACGACACGGTCCCCTCCGAAGACGGGACCGCGTCCGACAGGGTCGTCGACGAGGACAAGGCCGATGGCGAGGCTGCAGCTTAACAAGTCGTCGCTCGCCCGGGAGACGGCCAATCTTCAGACCTACAAGCGCTTCCTGCCGTCGCTCGACCTGAAGCGTCAGCAATTGATGGCCGAACGCGCCAAGGCGGCTGCCGCGGTGAAACGCATCGACGCCGAGATCGCCGCGTTTCACGACACGATCGGCAAGGAGCTGCCGATGCTCGCCAATCTCGAAATCGACCTTGCCGATCTTGTGCGGGTGACCGCTGTCGAACTCGGCGAGGAAAACATCGTCGGCACCACGCTGCCGACGCTCGAGCGGATCGAGATCGCGGTGCGTCCCTATTCCTTCCTGGCCAAACCGCATTGGGTCGACAGGTTGGTCAAACGATTGAAAGATATGCTGGACCTTCAGGTGCGCGCGCAGATCGCCCGTCGGCGCCTATCCCTCCTGGATCGCGCCGTGGACGTCATTACCCAGCGCGTCAACCTGTTCGACAAGGTCCTGATCCCCAGAACGGCCGCCAACATCAAGAAAATCCGGATCTACCTGTCCGACGAGGAAATGGCGGCTGTCGTGCGTTCCAAAATCGCCAAGCGAAAGCGCGCCGAAATGGAGCCGGCATGAGCATCGTTCCCTTAAAGAAAGTCACGATTTGCGGTCTCGCCCGGGAAAAGGGCGTCGTGCTCGCACACCTGCAGACACTCGGCTGCATGCATCTCCTGCCGCTCAAGGCCGCTCCGGCCGAAATCGAGAAAGTGGCCTCGCCCCACGCCGCCGACGCGACCAAGGCGCTGCAATTCCTGACCGCCGTACCGCCGCGGCGCAAACAGGTCCGGCGGGATCCGGATTTCGATGTCGCGGATTTCGTCGGGGATGTCACTGCCCTGCGAGATGCCCTGCGCGACGCGCGCGACCGGCGCGACTTTCTGCAAAACCGGATTGCCGGCGTCGAGCCCTGGGGCGATATCGAGTTCCCGCCGCATGCCTCGCTCGCCGGCTATCGCCTGTGGTTCTACGAAGTACCGGTCAAACACCTGGACAGCCTGCAGGACATTGACATTCCCTGGCAGATTGTGCGCCGCGATCACCGGGTCGCCTATGCGATCCTGATCAGCAAGGACGAGCCGTCCGATACGCTGCTGCCGGTACGCCGGACCCATACCGGCGCGCTGCCCTTGCGGGAATTGCGTGCCCAGCTCGAAGAGACCGAGATCGAGATCGAGGATCTGCTCGGCCAGAGACAGGCGCTCACCCGCTATATCTACCTGCTCAGCCGCAACATGGCGGAAGCGGAAAACCGCGCAGCACTTGCCCATGCGGAACAACAGGTACTGGCGGATGACGCGCTGATCGCCGTCCAGGGTTGGGTGCCGACTGAGGCCATCCCGCAGCTGGAAGCCTATGCCGGGGAGAACGGCCTGGCCTGCCTGGTTGAGGACCCCGAACCCGATGAAATCCCGCCGACGCTGGTCGACCAGCCGGAAGGCATGGAGGCCGGCACCGACCTGACCATGTTCTACCAGGTTCCGAACTACCGGGCCTGGGATCCGACATGGATCCTGAGCGCGTCGTTTGCCGTGTTCTTTGCCATGATCCTGGCCGATGCGGGCTACGGCCTGGTGCTGCTCGCCGGCCTGATGCTGTTCTGGGGTCGGCTTGGCACGACGCCGCGCGCCAGGGGCTATCGGCTGCTCGGCCTTGCCCTGTTCGGCACGACCATCGCCTACGGCGTGATGGTGGGATCCTATTTCGGCTTTTCGCCGCCGCCGGACGGATTTCTTTCCCGCCTGCATCTCTTCAGCGTCGACGATTTCGACACGATGATGCGCCTGTCGATCGTGATCGGCGTCCTGCATATCGGCTTTGCCAACGCCATGGCAGCCTACGCTAAACGCCATCGGCGCAGCGCCCTGTCGAACCTGGGATGGATTGCCGGGCTCGTCGGCGGTCTATGGCTCTGGCTGGCACCTGAGGCGGGGCTGCCGACGGCACCCGGATTTGTTCTGCTTGCCCTCGCCGTTGTGCTGATCGTCGGGTTTTCCAGCGACCGGCCGATCCGCAAACCGACCGACCAGGCCTGGCGATTGCTCGACGGGGTTCAGAGCCTCGCCGGCATGATGGGCGCGTTCGGTGACGTGTTGAGCTATATGCGGCTGTTCGCGCTCGGACTTGCGAGCGCATCGCTTGCCATCACCTTCAACGACCTGGCGCGGGACGCCGTCGCCGCCCTGCCTGGCCTCGGTCTTCTGGCCGGCGGCCTGATCCTGCTGATCGGCCACGCCCTCAACCTCGGTCTCTCGCTCATGAGCGGTGTCGTGCACGGCCTGCGTCTGAACTTCATCGAATTCTACAAATGGGGCTTGCCGGAAGAAGGAACCGCCTTCCGCGCCTTTGCCCGAAAGGAGGTGGAACTGTGAACGAACTCGTCCTGACCCTCGGCTGGATCGGCATCTATTCGCCGATGGCGCTGGGCGCGATCGCCAGTTCGATCGGCTGCGCCATCGCCGGACAGGCCAGCATCGGCGCGATGCTGGAAACCGAAGGCGGCTATGGCCGGTATATCGGCATTTCCGCCTTTCCCTCGACCTTCGTCATTTACGGCATCGTGGTCATGTTCACGTTGAACCGAACAGTCACGCCGGAAAATGCCGGTGGGCTGTTCGGCGTCGGTCTGTTCGCCGGGCTGGCGCTTCTGTATTGCGGGATCTGGCAGGGCCGCGCCTGCGCTTCCGCGATCAATGCCTCGAAGGAAAAACCGGAGATCTTCGGCCTGTCGCTCGCGCCCGCCGCCATCATCGAAGGCTTCGGCGTCTTTGCCTTCGTGTTTGCCCTGGTGATCAGCGCCGGCGTGCCGGGAGGTGCCGGATGAGCGACAACCTTCCGGCCGAAAGGACGATGGCGCGCGGCGTCGACGAACTCATCGCCCGCCTGCGGGACGAAGGCGTGACGGCCGGTCGCGAGGAAGCGGACCGCCTTCTGGAACAGGCCCGCAACGAAGCGCACCGGATCGTCGAAAACGCCCGGACCGAAGCCCGGACCCGGCTCGACGAGGCGCGCAAGGAAGCCGACGCCTACACCGCGGCCGGCGAGCAGGCGCTGAAGACCGCCATGCGCGATGCCGTCCTTGATATGAAGGCCCGGCTCATGGCGCAGTTCAGCACCGACGTCGAGCGCCTTGTTTCGGAGCAGACGGGCGATCCGGAAGTCCTGAAGCGCATGATCATGGAAGTGGCCGGACGCACCGGTCAGGATGCCGGCGTGACCGGCGATGATGCTCTTACAGTCGTGCTGCCTGAGACCGTCGTCGGTCTGGAGGAGTTGCGACAGAACCCGGAGGACCTGAAGGAAGGCGCGCTGACCCGTTTCGTTCGCGAACTGACGGACAAGATGCTGCGCGACGGGGTGTCTTTCGAAACCGGCGACGATCTGTCGGCGGGTATCCGCGTCAAGGTCGTCGACAAGGACATCACCCTGGATCTGAGCGACGAAGCGGTGGCCGGCGTGCTGTTGCGGCACCTGCAACCGCGCTTCCGCGCTATCCTTGAGGGCATCGTGAAATAGGCCGGCCATGAGCGAACAGGACACCTATGTGATGCTCATCGCCAGCCTGCCCAGTTCGGAGGCATTGTTCCTGGCCAAGAAACCGCCGCTGTCGCGGATCAAGCTGGAATCCCGCCTGCGCGTTCTGGAACCGGAGGATGCAACGGTTTTGCATCTGGTCGAGGAGACGCTGAACTGGAACGAGTTCCCGATCGACACGCCGGATGAGGAAGTCGTCCGCCGGGCGCGCCGCGCGGTGGCGACAATCGAGAGCCCGACGCTTCGTGACCTCATTCGGGATCGTCTCGAAATGCGCACGGCGCTCGCAGCTTTGCGCCGCCGGGCTGCCGGCGAAGACCCGCCCGCTCCGGACCGTGTCTGGGGTTTCGGGCGCTGGACCGGACACACTGCCCGGCACTGGAACGACACTGCGTTTGGCCTCGACGGAACCCTGCCCTGGCTGCGCGAAGCCGCCAGCCTGCTCGCGTCCGGCGACGCTGTCGGCCTGGAAAGGCTGATCCTGCGGCGCTCCCACACCTTGCTGCAACGCTATGGCGACCGCCACACGTTCGACCTCGAAGCCGTCGTCATCTACGTGTTGAAATGGAACATCTTCGATCGCTGGGCCCGAACAAACGCCCATGCCGCCGTGCGGCGCTTCGAGGATCTGACGGAGGCCGGTCTGGCCGACTATGCATCCCTGTCGTTTGAAGGAGAGGCGTAATGGCCGCCGATACTGCACCGAAAGCCGTTTCCGCAGAATCGAATGCCCCGACAGCCCGGATCGTCGCGGTCCAGGACGATTTGGTGGAGATCGAAACGCTCGACGCGACCGACGGATCCGCCTCTCCCATCGTCAAGAACGAGGTCGTCTATATCGTTCCGGGCGAAGTGAACGAACGCGGCGAACACGAGCGACTGAAGGCGGAGGTTCTGCGCGTACGCGGCAACACCGCCGATGCCCAGGTCTATGAGAGCACACGCGGCGTTGCCGTCGGCGATGCGGTCGAACAATCGGGCGCCATGCTGTCGGTGGAACTCGGCCCCGGGCTGCTCGGCCAGGTCTATGACGGTCTGCAGGCGCCGCTGCCCAAGGTGGCTCTTAACTACGGAACATTCCTGCCGCGCGGCGCCGATGTCCCGGCGCTCGACACGACGACGAAGTGGTCGTTCGTCCCGACCGTCAAGACCGGTGACGAGGTCGGCGCGGGCGACACGCTCGGCACGGTCCAGGAAGGCCGTTTCAAACACAAGATCATGGTGCCCTTCGACTGGCAGAGCGTCTATCGGGTCGCCTGGATCCAGGAGGGTTCGTTCCACGTCCACCAGATGGTGGCCCGCCTTGCCGACAAGGGCGGACGCGAACGCCCGGTAACGCTCGCGCAGAAATGGCCGGTGCGCATGCCACTTGCCGCCGATCTCCTGAAGCGCCGCCTGTCCAAACGCCATTATCCGAACGAACCGGTGCTGACGACCCAGCGCCTCATTGATACGTTCTTTCCCATCGCCCGCGGCGGGACGGCCTGCATCCCCGGCCCGTTCGGCGCCGGCAAGACCGTATTGCAGAACCTGATCTCACGCTATTCGACGGTCGACGTCGTCATCGTCGTTGCCTGCGGCGAACGCGCCGGCGAGGTCGTGGAGACGATCAACGAGTTTCCCAAGCTGAGCGATCCGGCGACCGGCGGCAGCCTGATGGATCGCACGATCATCATCTGCAACACCTCATCCATGCCGGTCGCCGCGCGCGAAGCCTCGATCTTCACCGGCATTACGCTTGGGGAATACTACCGCCAGATGGGCTGCGAAGTGCTGTTGATCGCGGATTCGACGTCCCGCTGGGCGCAGGCCATGCGCGAAACCTCCGGACGGCTTGAGGAAATCCCCGGCGAGGAAGGTTTCCCGGCCTATCTGGAATCCTCCATCAAGGGCGTCTACGAAAGGGCCGGCGTGATTGAAACCAATGACGGCGATTTCGGCAGCCTGACGATCATCGGCACCGTGTCACCGGCGGGCGGCAATTTCGACGAACCGGTCACCCAATCGACCCTGTCGACGGTCAAGTGTTTCCTCGGCCTGTCCGCCGACCGGGCCTACAAACGGTTCTATCCGGCCGTCGATCCGCTGATGTCGTGGTCGCGCTATCTGGAGCAGCTTGCACCATGGTTCGACGAACACATGGAGGCGGGCTGGACGACACGCGTCAAGGCCATGCAGGAGCTTTTGCGCGACGGCGAAGCCGTCAATCAGATGATGCAGGTGACCGGCGAGGAAGGCGTCACGATGGACGATTTCGTAACCTTCCAGAAGGCACAATTCATCGACATGGTCTACCTCCAGCAGGACGCGTTCGACGCCGTCGACGTCTCTGCCCCGCTCAAACGCCAGATCCTGGCGTTCCGCAAGGTCCACGACCTCGTCACCCGACCCTACGGTTTTGAAACCAAGGAGGCCGCACGGGATTATTTCACGCGGCTGACCGGACTATTCAAGAACTTCAACTACGCCGCGCCCGACAGTCCGGATTACGAAGGATTGTTGAGCCAGATCGACGCGCTGTCGGCCCAGACCGGGTAGGAAGGACGCCGGCGGCACCGCCTTTGGTGCCGCCCTTTCGCAAATTTGCCGCGTCAGCTCCTGCGCCCCTGAACGACCCGGTCCAGGATCATGGCGCAGAACAGGATGGCGAACCCTGCCAGGATGCCCTGCCCGACCGATGCGTATTGCAGCGCTTCGAGCACGTCCTCGCCGAGACCCTTGGCCCCGATCAGCGACGCCACCACGACCATGGCAAGACTGAGCATGATCGTCTGGTTGATACCGGCCAGGATCGACGGCGCGGCGAGCGGCAGGTCGACCTTTGTGAGCAGGTACCATTTCGATCCGCCATAAGCGATGGCCGCTTCACGGATCGTCTCCGGTACGCCGCGCAATCCGAGCACGGTGAGCCGTACCACCGGCGTTCCCCCGAAGATCATGGTTGTGACAACGGCGGCCGGCTTACCGGTGCCAAAAAACGCAATCACGGGGATCATGAACACGAAGGCCGGCATCGTCTGCATGAAATCCATGATCGGCCGGACGACCGAATAGAGCCGCGGCCGGCGCGCGCAGAACATGCCGAGCGGAATGCCGATCACGATGCTGATGCAGGCCGCCGTGCCAAGCAGGGCCAGCGTGGTCATCGCTTTTTCCCAGAAACCGAGAACGCCCATATAGGCCAGGAACGCGCCGGCGAAGATGGCGGCGCGCGTGCCGGCGGCCAGGCCGGTCAACAGGATGATGAAGCTCGCCACCACGATCCACGGCGTTTCCACGAACACCAGTTCCAGGGCGTCGAGAACCGTGCGGATTCCGTAGGTTATGAAGTCAAAGAACCATTCGCCCTGCAGAATGATGAAGTTGAAGAACGCCTCGACCCACGTGATCATGGTGCGTCGATAGACGTCTTCGGTCGGGAAATCCGCAAGCGCCGGCGCCCAGCCGGGAAAGGCGAAATGCACAACGCTTGCCGCAAAGATCACCAGGACAAAACCGGCACTAAGCGCCAGCCGCGACTGGTCGAGGCCGGAGGTGATGGTCCGGTCGGACAACCATTCGGAAAACCGGCTTTCCAGAACCGGGTTGGCCATGATGCCCTGCCCGACCTTGACGACGATCAGCACGGCAAGACCGAACAGGGCAACCCAGATCGCGGATTCCTCCGCCTGCTGTGCTTTCAGTTCAAATCCGGCGATGGCGGCTTCGAGCGACGTAATGGCCCGCTGGAAGACTTCGACATTGGGCGCCTCCCTCTCGATGGCCGCCGCCAATTGTTCCTTTCTGAGAGCGAGGGTGCCTTCGACCTGCCCGATCTGCGAGCGTGCTTCGGCTCCGAGGTCGCCGAACAGGCCGCGCGCAATCTGGACCAGGGCGAAGGTTTCCAGGATTACGAAGGCGAGGCCCCAGTTCCACAGACCGCGCATGCCGAACCAGACCGGCCCGAGCAGCGCCGCGGCGGCGTTGAACGTCCAGGAAAACCCGGACTTGGCGCCGATATTCCGGAACTGACCGCGGTAATAGTCCGGGTTGGACCCAACAAAGGTGGCGATCAGGTCGTCGCGATTTTCAACGGTCGCGACATCTTCGAGAAGGCTCTGCGGTTTTTCGTGTGCGGTCATGATGTTTCCGTACCTTCGATAACCGTTTTCAGGAGGTCCGCGCGGGTGACGACCCCGACGACGCTTCCGTTGCCGTCGGTGATCGCAGCCGGCTTGTCGGAATCGATTGCAGCCGTGATGAGTGCACTCAGATTGACCTGTTCGTCGAATGTCGGAGCGTCGTCCGGTAACGGGCCGGATCGCGCCTCATAGGCTTCGCGCGACTGCATGATCGCGTGGGCGCGAACGACCTTCAGGCGGGAAATGCCGGCCACGAAATCGGCGACGTAATCGTCGGCAGGGTGCATGACGATGTCCTCCGGCGTGCCGATCTGCACCACGCGCCCGTCCCGCATGATGGCGATGCGATCGCCGATGCGAACCGCCTCGTCGAGATCGTGCGTGATGAAGACCGTCGTCTTTTTCATGATGGAGGCCAGCCGCATGAATTCGTTCTGCAATTGCCGGCGGATCAGCGGGTCGAGCGCGCTGAAAGGCTCGTCCATCAGGAGCACTTCCGGATCGGCGGCGAGCGCCCGGGCGAGCCCGACGCGTTGCTGCATGCCGCCCGACAATTCATGGGCGAACTTGTTGCCCCAGCCGGTCAGTTCCACCAGGGCCAGGGTCTTTTCCGCGACCTCCATGCGCTGGTTCTTGTTGAGGCCGCGGATCTCCAGCGGCATGGCGATGTTGTCCAGAACCGAGCGATGCGGCATCAGCGCGAAATTCTGGAACACCATGGCGATATGTGTGTTGCGAAAGTGCTGCAACGCTTCCTGCTGCAGCGACATGACATCCTGGCCGTCGACAAAAATCTGGCCGGCGGTCGGTTCAAGCAACCGGTTTATGTGTCTGACCAGGGTCGACTTGCCGCTGCCGGACAGGCCCATGACACAGAAGATCTCACCTCGTCTGACATTGAAGCTGACATCCGCGACACCGACGACACAATTATGTTTTTCAAGGACTTCCCGTTTTGTGATCCCGTTCGCCTGAATGTCCTGAAGCGCGACATCGGCATTGTCGCCGAAGATCTTCCAGACGCCTGAAACCTGGATCGCCTCGCCGGCGGCGTCGGAGGGTCCGGGGGAATGCGGGGTTGCAGCATGGGCCATTACGCTAACTCCTAGAGCATTGTGTGGTTAGATTGACCCATTTGATGTGCCAGATCAGGTCGTTCGGCGAGGCAAACAGCGCAGCGCGATGTGGGACATCGGGCAAGCTGTTTAACGCTGCCGACGGCCTGATATGGCCCACCAAACACGGATGTTTCCGTGTTTGGCAACGGGATTCGCAAATCGGAAACATCCGATTTGCGGGAGGCCGGCTTTTCCGACCTTCTGGACGTCGTTGCGATCGTCTTGTGGTCAACAGACCACGGCGACGCCCGCGCCTAGCCAGAAGGTCGGAGAAGCCGGTCAAATGGGTCAAGCTAACCACACAATGCTCCCGCTTCGGCCGTGCCGGCGACAAGACGCCGGCACGGAGGATGCGTCTTCGCGATGGCTCAGAGACCGAGCCAGCCGTCGACGCGGTCGGAGTTTTCGGCGACCCATTTTTTCATGAACTCCGCCGGATCCTCTCCGCCTTCGATCGCATAGGCGAAGCTGCTGACGGTATCGCCGTCCAGCTTGATGTTCTTCAGGAGTTCAGTGATTGCCGGAGACCGTTCGGCGAGCGATTTCGAATAGGCGATCTGAACCTTCTTCAAGGCGTCTTCGGTCATCACTTTCGATTTTTCGAACCAGTCCGGATCGTCCGACGGTTGAATGGCAATGTACTTTTCAGGATCGAAGGGCGGCTCTTCGAGGCGCACGATGTCGAACTGGAACCAGATCGCGTGCGGCGAATAGCAATAGAACGCGTAGCCCTGGCCTTTCTTGATGGAGTCGGCGACCGTCGCGGTCATGACCGCCTGGTCGGCCCGGATCGGCTCCATGAACGGCATCAGACCGTAATCGCGCACCTTGACTTCGTTGACGTTGGCCGATGCCCAGCCCGGCGCACCGATCCAGATCTCGCCCTTGCCGTTGCCGTCGCCGTCCATCAGGCCGGCGATTTCCGGACGGGCCAGATCGAAAATCGACGTGACCTGATTTTTCTCCGAGAAGTCTTTGGAAACACAGAAGCTTTGTTTTCCTTCATACGGATTTTCGCTGAGCGCGACCGTTCCGGCGCCCTTGACGTATTTGTCGGTAAAGCTCTGCTGGTTCGGCAACCAGACATCCGGATGCACATCGATGTCGCCCTTGCCCTGGTCCATTGCCTGGAAAATGCTGGCATTGTTGCCGGGCACCAGATTGGCTTCGCCGCCGATCCTTGAAACCACGATTTCCTTGATGAGGTGGGCGATTGCCTGGGCGCCGGTCCAGGCCGGAGCGCCGATATTCACTTTCTCCGCAGCCAGCCCGACGCTCGTCGTCGCCGCAAACGCCGTTACGGTGGCTGCTACCATCAATGATCGTCTCATCTTCAGTCTCCCAAGTGTATGCCGGCAGCATGGTTCCCTGTCGTGCCGGCGGTGTCGATAATGTCCCTCTCTCCGTTTAGCCGGGTACCGCGACAAGCGGCTCTCCGGCGTTTCCGACCGTTGCCCTTTTCGGCTCTGTTTCGGTCAGAAATTCCTCCACAATCTGATTGAACAACGAACGCTTCTCCAGATGGACCGCGTGCCCGCACCCGGGAACGACGGCCAGCGACGCATTCCGTATTCCCCGCCAGAGGGCCTCCGGCTGGCTCCAGCCATAGGATCGGTCGCAATCCCCCCAAAGCACAAGGGTCGAATTGTCGATTTCTTTCAGCGCCGACGTACCATCCCAGTCTTCCCAGGCAGTCAAGCAGGCCAAAGCCGCAGACAAGGTTCCGCGTGCGGCGAGATTTCGGCAGATCTCGAAACCCGGCGCCTCACGACCGTTGACGAACCATGTCGCTGCGATGCGTTCGCCGGTCTCCTGCAGCCCTTCCTCGCGCAGCCTTTGCCGCGACCGGTCGATCGTTTCGAACCGGCCGGGAAGAACACCCACCGGGCCGGTCCCGTACAACACCAGTTTTTCAATCCGTTGACCGGCGATCTTGGCCATGTGCTGAACCACCATGCCGCCCATGGAATGGCCGATCAGGTGGAACCGGCGGACACCGAGACCGTCGAGGTGGTCGAGCACGGCCTCGGCAAAACCGGGAATGCTCTCAGGAGCGGGAATGTCCTTGCTGCCGGCAAAGCCGGGCAGATCCGGGGCAATGACATCGAAAGTATGCTCGAAGTGGTCGAACTGATCGGACCATATGGCGCCGCCGGCAAGATAGCCATGGACCAGAACCAGAGGAAACCCTTGGCCGCGGCGCATGGACATCAGATCTTGCATGGACGATGCCCGCATCGGCTCACGCTGCTTTCTGTCGGGAAAACAAATGCTGATAGGCGAACAGGGCCGCCGAACCGCCGGTGTGCAGAAACACGACGTTTTCGCCGGATTTCAACATCCCATTTCGAACGAGGTCGATAAGGCCGGCCATCCCTTTGCCCGAATAGACGGGATCCAACAGGATTCCCTCCTCCGAAGCGGCCAGGCTGATCGCGTCGACCATTTCGTCAGTGGGCTGGCCATACCCCGGTCCCACATAATCGTCGTAGGCCACAACCCGTTCTTCCGGCATTTCACCGCGGGCTCCGAGATGGTCGTAAGTCGCCCGGGCGAGGCGCAGAACGTTGGCAACCTGTTTGTCCCGGTTGGCGCGAACCGAAATGCCGATCGTGTCGATCGGCGCGTTGATCGCGTGCAGACCGGCAACCAGTCCGGCCTGCGTCCCGGCACTGCCGCTTGCGTGCACGATTTTGTCGATGCGCAATCCCGTCGTATCGGCCTGGCGCACGAGCTCGGCCGCGCAATCGACGTAACCGAGCGCTCCAACCTGATTGGATCCACCGCCCGGAATGACATACGGCTTGCGTCCCCGGTCCCGCAGATCCGAACCGAGCGCCTCAGCCTCGGCATTCATGTCCAGACCTTCGTCCCGAAACTCGTATTCGCAGCGAAACATGTCATCCAACAGGACGTTGCCGGCCGTCTCGTAGTCGGAGCCCATATTGGTGACCCGTCTTTCCAACAGAGCATGACAACCCAAGCCGACGCGCCGGGCGGCCGCCGCGGTCTGGCGCACGTGATTGGATTGGGTCGCGCCCTGGGTGACCAGCATATCGGCCCCTTGTTCCAGGGCGTCGGCAACAAGGTATTCCAGCTTCCGGGTCTTGTTCCCGCCGGTCGCGAGGCCAGTACAGTCGTCCCGCTTCACGTAAAGGTTCGGTCCGCCGAGCAGCCGGGTCAGGTTGGGCATGAATTCAAGCGGTGTCGGGAAATGGCCGAGGCTGATCTTTTTGAAACGCGCCAGGTTCATGACCGATTACCCTTTCGATCCCGCATGATTTTCAACCGCATTGCCTTCAGCGTAGACGGCGTTTCGAAATCGCGCCAATTCCTTGTTCACATTACGCTAGTCCAAAATGGAATAACGCGTTAGGCTTCTGGGCATCGCACGGGCGACAGCGGGAAAGATTCATGGATATCAACTGGTTGCAGGATTTTGTTTGCCTGTCGAGAACGCTCAATTTCACACGCGCATCCTATGAACGGAACATCACGCAATCGGCTCTGAGCAAACGCATCAAGGCGCTTGAAGGCTGGGTCGGCGCGCCCCTTCTGGAACGGTCCTCGTATCCGATCCGACTGTCCCGGGCAGGCGAAGAGTTCCTGCCGGTCGCCAAAACCGCCATCATCGACCTCTTGCGCATCAGGGACGAAATCAGGGCACGCGATACCAGCGGCCTCCGCTATTCGGTGTTTGCCGCCACCCACGCCATCTCCATCACCCACCTGCCGCCGCTGGTGCGGCATCTGGAACAAAGCGACCCCTCCATCCGCACGCGGGTCATGTCGGACAATCTGCATGAATGTTGCCGTCTTTTGATGGATGAGGCCTGCGATTTCCTGCTGTGCTACCGGCACCCGCGCATTCCCATCACGCTCGACGAAAACCGGTTTTCACGCATCGACCTTGGCGTCGAGCGCCTGATCCCGGTATCGGTGCCGAATGAGGCGGGCGCACCGGTCTGGCATTTGCCGGGCGAGCGGGCGCAACCTGTGCCGCATCTTGCCTACCCAAGCGGATCCTTTATGGAGGCGGTGGTGTCCGATCTCTTGAAGCAGAAACGGGAACGGCAAAACCAGCCGATTGCCCTCAACGTGCGCCATCTGGACGCCCTGTCGGAATCCTTAAAAAGCTTCGCCAAACAAGGCGCCGGACTGGCATGGTTGCCGGAAAGCTCGGTTAAAAACGAAATCGAGGCCGGCACGCTTGTGCCGGCCTGTGATGGCGAATTCCAGTGTACCCTGACCCTGTCGATGTTTGCCGCGACGGAACGGCTTGACCAGACGGGGCTGTCGATCTGGGCGCTCTTGTCGGCGCAATCCTATTCCCTGGCGCCCGGCGCCCACCACGCCGTGCCGATGCCTTGGACGACGTCCGCCGACAGCTGACCGCGGCTGCGACGGAGAGGCAGCCGGCGCGCCGCCTCTCCCACAATGGCGGCGAACCGCCAGGACGTCCGCATTTGCCGCCTATTCCGACTTGAAGGCGATCATTGTCACTTCGACCAGGACCGGTGCGCCCGGTTTTGCACCGGGCAAAGCGCCCACCTCAACCGCGGCGCGGGCCGGCGGCGTCTCGCCCTCGCCCCAATAGGTGCCGTAGACCTCGTTGAAGGCACCGTAACTGCCCATGTCGGTCAGGAACACGGTGGCTCGGACGGCATCGTTGAAATCGTACCCGGCCTCCTCCAAGACGCTGCGAATGTTCTCCATCACAATCTTTGTCTGATCCTGGACATCGTTTTCGCCGTCCCGCGCATGGGCGGGCACCTCGCCGCCGACATAGGCGATCTGACCGGAGACATAGAGGAAACCGTTGGCGGTCTTGATACCCGGCGAATACGGAGCGATCGGCACGTTTCCGGCGGGGTAGACGCCGGTGCGGGCGTCCTCTGCCAATGCCGATCCGGAAACGGCAAGCATCGCGACAAGGCTTAAGGCAAACAGGGGTTTCATAATGGTTCTCCCTCTTCGAAACGGCGATTATCTGGCGGCTTCAATGATCATTTTGGCGACGGTGTCCGGGTAGGTGAGCATCGGCACATGGCTGGTGTCGACCTCCACGGCCTTCGCGTTCAGCTTGGCGACCTGGTCACGCTGGATTTCGGTCAGGGTCATGCGGTCCTGCGTTGAGACGATTGTAAAACTCGGCTTGGACTTCCATGCGGCCTGCGTCACCGGCGTACCTAGAGCGGCGCTGTTGATCGGGCCTTGCGAGGCGGCAATGGCGGCGATCTCCGCCTCGGGCAAATCGAAGGCGAAGTGCTCGGCAACACCCTTGTCGGTCAGCCGGTAATATCCGGAGGCGTCCTTTTCGAGATGGTCGAGCCCCGCGGCATGGGGGAAGTCCGCGGTGTAACTGGCCAGGGATTGACCGGCGTCCGGGGCGAAAGCGGCGACATAAACCAGCGAATGCACCTTTTCCTGTGCGCCGGCTTCGGTAATGACCATGCCGCCCCAGGAATGGCCGACCAGCACGACCGGTCCTTCCAGTCGTTCAATCGCGCGATTGGTGGTTTCAACGTCCGCCTTGAGAGAACTGAGCGGGATCTGCGCGGCGATCACGTCGAGACCCGCCTCTTCGAGGAGGGGTGTCACCCGGTTCCAGGCGGAGCCGTCGGCAAAGGCGCCGTGGACCAGGACGACCGATTTGGCTGTCAGCCCTTCAGCAAAGGCTGGAGACCCGAGCATCATAGCGCTCACGGCGACAGCGGAAGACAGGGTTTTCAGGGCGGTGCGGCGATTCATCAAAACATCTCCTATATAGCTAGTGCACTAGTTAATTGCATTTACCTAGTGCGCTAGTCAAGCGGCTGCTCAGATGATTTTCCGACCTTTCCGCCGGCGCACCGGTTTACATGTCAAAACGCTATGTGATGGCGGCGCGGATCTGGGCGATTTCATCCAGCAAGGCGTGCGCCTTTTCATCCGTGATGTTCAAGGCACATCCCAATTGGCTTGGGACGTCCGCCGCGCGGGAGCGCAGCGCCTTGCCCTCGTCGGTCAGGAACACATCCTGCCGTCTTTCGTCCGAGACACTGCGCTTCTTGTGAACGAGACCGAGGCGCTCGATCCGCTGGATCAAGGGCGTGGCCGTCGCTCCCTCCATGTAAAGCCTGTCAGCGATTTCCTGAACACTCAGCCCGTCCTTTTCCCACAGGACCAGCATCGTGAGATATTGCGGATAGGTCAGTCCGAGATCCGCAAGGAGACCTGCATAGACTTTGGTGATCGCCCGCGATGTAGAGTACAGCGCGAAACAAAGCTGCTGGTTGAGAAGCGGGGCGGGTTTGTCCAGGGTTTCGTCCATGACGGCATTCCTCAAATCGGGAACAGCGCTTATATGGCTAGTGTCCTAGGTGATCAAGCCGCCTCGAGCGCCCGGCGGGGTCGGATGATCAGCCGCAGATCCAGCCAGCGGGCCTGCGGATCCGGTCAAGCGGTTCTACGGGTCGGAATGAGGCGCTAGCCCGACTTCCCGCCGACAAACCGCTTCACAAACTCCCGCCCCGATTGGAACACGACATACAGGGCCGGGATTGCGAAGATCCCGACGAGGGTCGCCAAAAGCATGCCGCCGAAGACCGACGTACCCACCGTGCTCCGTGTGATCTGGGCCGCACCAGTGGCGAACACGAGCGGCAGAATCCCGGCAACGAACGACAGGCCCGTCATCATCACGGCCCTGAAGCGGGTTCGGGCCGCATCGATGGCGGCTTCGACGATTTCCTCGCCTTCCTCGCGCCTCTGTTTGGCGAATTCGACGATCAGGATCGCGTTCTTGGCGACAAGGGCGATCAGGATGACCAGGCCGATCTGGCCGTAGAGGTCGAAGGAAAGGCCCGACACCTGGATGGCCAAGAGAGCACCGGCGACACCGAAGGCGACGGACATGAGCACCGGGATCGGGATCGTCCAGCTTTCATAAAGGCCGACCAGGAAGAGGTAGGCAAACAGGATGGAGAAAGCGAGGATGATCGTGGTCTGGCCGGCGGCCTCTTTCTCCTGGAGGGCCGTGCCGGTCCATTCGTAATCGTAGCCCTGTGGCAGGGTGTTTTCCGACAGGGTTTCCATGGCGGCGAGCGCGTCGCCCGTGGCCACGCCCTCAGCCGGACCGCCGTTCAGCGTGACGGACCGGTAATTGTTGTAGCGGATGATCGCCTGGGGCCCGAGGGTGAACTCAACCCGTGCGACAGCCGGCAACGGCACCATTTCGCCCGAGGAGTTTCGGACATGTAGCCGATCAAGATCCGGGACCTCGTCCCGATCGGCTTCCTCGGCCTGCATGTTGACCTGCCAGGAGCGGCCGAAAAGGTTGAAATCGTTCACATAAAGCGAGCCAAACGTGCCCTGGAGCGCGTTGAAGAGGTCGCTCAGCGACACGCCGAGGGTCTCCAGCCGGGTCCGGTCGATTTCGACGAACAATTGGGGCGTGTTGGCCGAGAATGTAGAGAAGGTCGGACCCAGGGTCGGGTCCTGGTTGGCGGCGATCGTCAGGCCGCCGGCGACCGCGGCGAGATCGGCCGGGCTGCGACCCTGCAGGTCGTTCAACTGGTATTCGAAGCCCGACCCGGTACCGAGACCGATGATCGGCGGCAGATTGTAGGCGAAAACCGTCGCCTCGCGGACGGACGCGGCCTTGGCCCGCACTTCTGCGAGGATCGCGTTGACATCGAGCGATGGGTCCGTGCGTTCTTCAAAGGGCGCGAGCGTGACCGCCATGAAGGCGGAATTCGAAACCACCTGGCCGTCAAGCAGGCTGTAGCCGCTGGCGCCGATGATGTCTTCCACCCCCTCGATCTCGGCCACTTCTGCCGTGAAGGCCTTCAACACGGTGTCGGTCCGGTTGACCGAGGCGCCGTCGGCAAGCCGCATCTCGATAAAGAAGGCGCCCTGGTCCTCGGTTGGCAGGAAGCCCGTCGGAACCGTGTTGAAAAGAACGCCGCTGGCGCCAAGCGCGCCGCCGAGAAGCACAAGACCGATGATCGCGCGCCGGGCGATGGACCCGGCAACCCGCGTATAGCCGTCCCGGGTCCAGTCGATCCCCTTTGAGATCTGGGCAAGCAGGCCCTTCGGCGGCCCGTCCTGGCGTTTCAGCACCAGGCCGCAAAGCGCCGGGCTGAGGGTCAGCGCGTTGATGGTCGAAATGACAACGGAGACCGAAACAGCGACGGCGAATTGCTGGAACAATTGTCCGGAAATGCCTGGAATGAAGGCGACAGGCACGAACACCGAAAGCAGCACGAGCGTGGTCGCGATCACCGGTCCGGTGATCTCCGTCATCGCTTTGCGCGCCGCCTCCTTCGGGCTCATACCCGGGTTTTCGGCAAGCACCCGGTCGCAATTCTCCACGACCACGATTGCGTCATCGACCACCGTGCCGATCGCAAGCACAAGGGCCAGCAACGAGATCGTGTTCAGCGTGAAGCCCATGGCGAGCAAAACGGCAAAGGTGCCGATCAGCGCCACCGGCACGGCGGCCACGGGCACAAGGGTCGCCCGCGCGCTCCCCAGAAAGATGAACACGACCAGGATCACCAGGATGAAGGCCTGGACAAGCGTGACCTGCAATTCCTCGATACTGGCCTCGATGAAGCCGGTCAGGTCATAGGTAACGTCGTAGGCAAGGCCTCCCGGAAAGTTCCGGGAAAGCCGGTCGAGAGTTTCTTCGACCCCGGCCGCGATCGCCAGCGCATTTGCGCCCGGCGACTGGGAGATACTGATCAGCACTGTCGGCTGATTGTTGTAGGTGGCGATCGCATCATAGTTCTTGGCGCCGAGCTCCACCCGGGCCACATCGCGCACGCGTACGAAGGAGCCGTCCGCCTCGGCACGCAACACGATTTCGCCGAATTGTTCCGGATCGGAAAGGCGCCCCTGGGTGACCAGGTTCAACTGGAACGTCGGATCGTCG